>SDZD01000078.1 GCA_004172935.1 bacterium
GCCGGACGAAGTCGAGCAGCCGGACGAAGTCGAGCAGGCAGACGCCATTGTCGTTCACAATGAGCCAGAGGATGCGGATGAGGAGTTCTCGCAGCCCGAATCGGTGGTAACAGCTTTGGCGGCACAGATAGAGAGCGAGGCAGATATTTCGCCTGAACAGCGTGTACGCGAGGAGCAGGGGCGCGCTCAATCGTTGTTGCGCACGGCGGCGCATTTGAACGCGCAACTCGATTTGCAGGATGTTTGCGACGCGATTTGCGAGGAAGCGGCCCGCACTCTGGGGGCGCCTTCGGCGGTCATGCTGTTCAACAAACAACGCGACGCCTTTGTGCCAAGCGCGGTGCGCGATATGCCGGTGAACTATGCCAAGCGCTACACCCCGACTCCGCGATTGGTGTACGATGGGCACGTCGCCGAAATGGGCACATTGTTTCTGTTCACCGACGTACAGGCGACGCCCGACCTGCCTAATCACAATCTCTATAAGGAGGTGAACCTGCGCACCATCGGCATCGCATCGCTCATTCGCGAAGGCGAAGTGCTGGGCTTGCTCAAGGTCTACTCCTTCGGCGAAACGCGCACCTTCACTTCCAACGAATTGGCTTTGCTTCAAGGGTTGGCCGACATCGCGGCACAGGCCATCGCCAACGCGCGTTTGCTCACCGATTCCGAGCGCCGACTCGCCAATCTCCACGCGCTTCGCCAGATAGACAAAGCCATTCTCGGTTCGAGTGATGTTAACCTGGCCTTGGGCGTCGTGCTGGACCAAATCCTCTCACGGTTGGGTTCCGATGCGGCTTCGGCATTGCTACTCGACCCACATACCCGCACATTGCGCTACGCGGTGGGACGCGGCTTTCGCACCAACACACCTCGCCGCACCGACTGGCAACTCGGCGAAGGCTTGGCCGGACGCGCCGCTCTCGAACGCAGCATCATTCATGTTCCCGACCTGAGTCAACCTGATTTTATCGCAGCCGATTTCACCGCCCCCGACCTGAAACTGCCCGAAACACTACCCACAACATATAGCCTCTCCCAACCCGAAGTTCTGCCTCGCAGTCCTTACGCACCTCCCCCACGGCGGCGCACGGGTATTCCATCCAACGAGGGCTTCGCTTCCTATTATGGCGTGCCCCTCATCGTCAACGAAAAAGTGCAGGGCGTGTTGGAGGTATGGCACCGTGAGCCATACCGTCTCGACGAGGAACAGCTGGAGTTTTTGGAAACATTGGCGGGTCAGGCAGCTATCGCTATCAACAACGCCACGCTGTTCCGCGATTTACAGCGCACCAACGACGAGCTGATTCTGGCTTATGATTCGACGTTGTCGGGCTGGTCGGGCGCCCTCGACTTACGCGATAAAGAGACAGAAGGGCACTCCGAGCGCGTAACACGCGAAACCCTGCGTTTAGCCCGCGAAATGGGTGTCAGCGATGCAGAACTAGTTCAAGTTCGTCGCGGCGCATTGTTACATGACATAGGTAAAATGGGCATACCGGACGCGATTTTGCTCAAACCCGGCCCCCTGACGGACGAAGAATGGGTCATCATGAAAAAGCATCCCACTTATGCCCTCGAATTGTTGTCCCCTATTCAACATTTGCGTCCGGCCCTCGATATTCCCTACTCTCACCACGAAAAATGGGATGGTAGCGGCTATCCGCGTGGGTTATCGGGCGAACAAATCCCACTCACAGCGCGCATCTTCGCGGTAGTCGACGTGTGGGACGCGCTCTGCTCTGACCGTCCCTATCGTAAAGGCTGGCCTATCGACCGTGTTTTGAATCATATTCGCGAAGGCAGCGGTTCGCATTTCGACCCCGCCATCGTCGAGGTATTTTTGCGTCTGCACAAACACGAAATGGCGCCATCACAGCCCACAACACAAATCGAACCTCAAGAAGTTGCCCACCAAGTCGAGTCTGCCCCCATTCAGCCAACCTCCCCTACTCTCGCAACTGAAGAGGCACCTATAGTCCAGCCAACCCCTCCCAAATCTTGGCTGTCACGCGCCCTCAAAACCCTGTGGGGTTGGGGAGGCGCCGACACATGAAACCCATTTCCCCCCTCTCTATCAACATAAACGACGACGACTTTCTCTCGTGGACGGGCGCCGACACATACACTCGCGCGCGCCTGTTCGAGTTCGCCCTGGAACACGCCAACGATCCGGTTATTATCACCACAACGCAACTCGATTTGCCCGGCCCGCACATCGTCTACGTTAACCGTGCGTTCACCCTACAATGCGGTTACAGCACCGAAGAGGCTATAGGCCAAACTCCGCGTATTTTGCAGGGACCACTCACCGACCGCGCCGAAATCGTGCGGATGCGTAGTGAACTGCTTCAGGGCAATCCATTCGTCGGTGAAACCATCAACTATCGTAAGGATGGCAGCCCCTACTTCATGGAGTGGAGCGTCAATGGCTTGTACGATGACAAAGGCGTGCTGCACTTCTACGTGGCGGTTCAACGCGATGTTTCCGCCTCCAAAGCCTACGAGCAACGCATTCAGGAACAGGCCCGCGAACTAGCGCACGTTAATCAGAATTTAGCGATAGCAAACCAAGATTTGGCCGAGTCGAACCAGAATTTGGCGACAGCGAATCAGGAGTTAGCCAAGGTAAACGCGCGTTTGGTCGAATTGGCTCTCACCGATAGCCTGACCGGACTCGCCAACCACCGCGCCTATCAATCGCGCTTGAAAGAGGAATTGGATCGCGCCAAACGCTACCAAACACCGCTATCCCTTCTCTCAATAGACGTTGACCGCTTCAAATCCTACAACGACGTTCATGGCCACCCGGAAGGCGATGTCGCTTTGCAACAAATAGCCGAATTGCTGAAAGCCCACACCCGTTCCAGCGATTGCGTAGCCCGCCCCGGCGGCGAAGAATTCGCCGTCATCCTGCCCAACACCGACCACGAAGGCGCCCTCTGCCACGCCGAAAACCTGCGCGCTCAGGTCGAAGCCTACAACTGGCCAAATCGCCCCCTCACCATCAGCATAGGCACCTCAACCACCTCTCCTGCCGACAACTTCACCTGCCCACTTATCCAACTCGCCGACGAAGCCCTCTACCGCTCCAAATCAACAGGCCGCAACAGAGTGTCATGAGATAATTCCGCCGCTGTTGTAACGAAGAGGGCCGCGATAGAAGCGGCAAATAAGCTCAACTCTGGAAAGGGAATTTAAATGACCTCGCCTTACAGTAGCATTTATGAGGTTTAAGCACTTAAACCTCATAAAAATAGCCTATTATTGAGAATTGAAGGTTTTCGAGGCGATTTCGCATGAGTTTGGCTTTATAAAGCCAAAGTTTGGAATAATTAGGATAATAACCATTATGTAGAGGGTGGCAAAATGAAGCAATCATCTGTAGTTCAAATAATGAAGTTCCCATAGCCACGGATGATGACATTTTGCCTCGAAGTCGTCCTTACTCTCAAAAATCGTTTCTCCAGAGCCACCATGTTTTTTTAGCAGAGCCGTAATTTCTTTAAAACCTTGAACGGTTTGCTTATTATCAAAATCGTAGGCCAGATAAAGAGAATTATCGGAGGTAGTCACAACAAGCCTCTTGTCCTGAGATCAGTATGCAGATGGATAGTAACGACCCATGTTAATGTCTTCTGGGTAACCAGCAACAATCATCTCCCCGTTTTCTGGGACAATTAACTGCGTGGACGCCGCCCTACCAAAAACCTTACTCCGAAAGACGCATACGGCATCTTTGTGTCCGTTTGAAACAAGAATTTTATCTAGTGCCCCTGGTAATCGCAGCACAGTAAAGACCGCTCCGCAAGCAAGAAAACCCACGAGGGAGAAAATGTCTTTTTTTCGCATTGGTCTAGTATTCTGCTTGGGACATTACATTGCGGATTTACATATGATGGCGTGACAAACGATAACGGATTTTATGTGAAAAATAATGAGCGGTCAACTTTCCTCTCGCAGTTCACAAGGGGAAAATAGATGCAGCTCAGACTATCCCCTTATTGAGAGATGATGTGATCTTTGTGTGCCGAAAACGCACTTTTTCGGCAATCTTGACCATGAATTAAACCCAGGAGATGCAATTTACTTTCCTTCCGACTTCTTTAAATTCAGAACGTCCTCGGGGAGGCACAATACCAAAGGGAGCGCCGAGATGATCTCGGCGCTCCCTTTGGTATTCTCAATGCGAAGCGATTAGCCAGCGTTGCGCTTCACGAAGTTGCTCAACGTCACGTTATAGTTCTTCGACGAGGCATCGTACTCTATCGAGTAGCGGGTAGGATAGTAGCCTGCTTTTTTGACTTTAGCGGGGACTTTCATAGCAGTTGAGAAGGTGGGTTTAGTTTTCAGATAATCTGCCGAAACCATTGGTTCGATGAAGGTCATGTTGCCCTTGTAGTATCCGTAGATCATGGTCTTGGCGAAGATGTGAGGCGTGGGTTGCCACTCTTCGCTTTGCGTGTCGATGTAATGCACGCCCATCTGGGGCACACCTTCGACGCCCGAAACGTAGTCGGGTGCGATTTCCGCAGCAGCAGGAGCGGGCACATCGGCGTCAACCGGGGACACAAGTGCCTTCTCTGCGGGAGTGATCATGTAGAAGTGAACATCGAAGTGAGGAATGCCATAGACGTTGGCAGGGGGGTGACCAGCGGGGTTCCAGTCGAGAGTGACGTGGTTGAGGACCGTTTTGTTGTTAGAGGGCAGATCGAAGCTGAACACATTGCCATGCTCCTCCTCCGATGTGTCGGGGTGCCCTGCATGTCTCACAGTGCGCTTGGCGGCTGCGGTAGCCTCGGACTCCAGTGAAGTGAGTGCAGACTCGCTGAAAGTGAGGCCGACGACCGACGGGGAACCATCGAAGTTGTTTTGTACGAAAGTTCGGCCAGTGCCGGCAGCAACCGTGACGGTGGAACCCAGCTGGGTTCCACCGCCCGACGAAGAACTACCGCCGCTACAACCTGACAGCAAAGCGCCGCCCACAAGGAAGAAAGTACAGGCAAAGAATGGGATTTTTGTCATGGTGTTTGGGAAAACGGAGCCGAGTATAGTGGCTATATTTCAGATTTTGTCCTGATAATTAAATAATGTTTCTGTCTTAGCTAGTTCCTATGAAGCATCCCCGTAATCCGTTCTGTTGCACCAAGGCTGGAACGTTGTGGCCTATCCATAGGATCGAAACTGGTGCATGTGAGAAAAGTGAACGAGCACTAAAGGTGAACGAGCCTTGTTCATGACTGCACTGATCTTTCCATTAATATAATATTGCTCACGAATAGATTCGAGGGCTACAGTGCCTGTATTTTGGGTAGTGGTCAATTAGGGTATGATTGTAATCGTGGAGGAAGATTCTAAGCACGACGATGTGCATAAAAAGGTTCTTGGAAAAGGCGAGCGTTTTTCGCACGAAACCACTCACACGTTGGCGCAATGTCAGATTGAATCTTTCAATGTGGTTGGTCTGGCCTTCCTTTTTGGTACAGGGTAGGTGCTGCTTTTGATCCAACACTTTTTGATACGCTTCCAACAAATCGCTGTAGCAGAAGGCATGTTTGTACTCTAGGGGTAGCTTGGCCCATAACATGTGGCAGGTATCAGCGTTTCTATCACCCCACATCCAGGCCACCACTTGGCGAGTACGTCGGCATAACACCACCCAAATCCAGATTCTTTGCTTTTTCGAGTTCACATAGCTCCGCAATTCATCCAATTCCAGCACATCGTCAGCTTGGGATGGAAGCAGTGTCGCTGACAGGGCGCGTTGCGGATGTTGATTATTGTTCAACTGCGTATCTTTTTTTGAGCCAGTCACTCAAAGTCGGGCGCGAGACACCGAATATGCGCTGGATGCCGCGCATCGAAGGGCGCTCCATATAGATAGGGGGCACTCGCGGAAAGGGAAATCAAATGACCTCAGCATATTGCAGAGAGTCGTAGGGGCAAGAAAAGGAGGGTTTTTCTGCCATCGAAGCACAGGAACGCGGGGCTGTGAGCCACGCAGACGATGAAGTAAGAAAACCGGGAAAGAAATCAACGTTCAGCAACTTCAATGACGATTAGCTTCTTTGACTGGCCTGTTGAGCGTAGTTTTCCTCCTCTGCAACGCCCTAGCGTCAAAAAATCATCTCATTGACGACGGCTAAACTCAAGGGAAGTAATTTCAGCTAGATGGCCTCTATGGCATCCGTTTATAGCGTTGCCCTATCGCCGCTATAAACGGATGCCAACACCTTCTAGGCGCTTCGAGGGCCCTCGGCGAACAGTGCTTGAACAGGCTCGTTGCGGGCTATACAATTCCATCACCAATGATAACCGATGACGGATGTTATGTCGAAAGATGGCAAGTTTTACCCTCTGCAAGGCCCAGGGTCATTTGATTTCCCTTTCCACAGTTGCCCATTTCATAGAAGGGGAGCATTTCACTCTCAAAAACAATAACTAGGCTGAGGTATCGCTGTAACCGAGATATTGTAAAGCCATCTGAGCCGTTCGCTTCAGTTCAGCCTCTGTTGAACCATTTGCCGACTGGATGGATAGGCCAGCGAGAAGCATAGAAAGATAGCGCGTATAGTCTTCGAGGTTCTGGTCTTCGGGGAACTCGCCAGCCTCTTGCGCGACAATGAGGCGCTGTCGTATATCCGCTTCATTCTGCACGCGAACTCCTGTCATAAGGTCTCTCGCCTGTCTACCATCGACGCCACACCCCATAGCCCCAACCAGAGTCATGCAAGTGGCGGGGTGCTCAGCCGAAGTGAGGAATGCAACGGTATTGTCGAAAAGGGCGCGAATCACCCGTTCCAATGTTGGCTCTTGCAGCGCATCCGCTGCGTACTGCGCGCGCGTCTCCAAATAGCGTTTGGCGGCCAACCCAAACAGGCTCTGCTTATCTCCAAAAGCCGCGTAAATGCTGGAGGCGTTGATTCCCATCGCATGGATGAGGTCTGCCATCGAGGTGCCTTCAAACCCCCGTTCCCAGAACAATAGCATCGCTGCCTCAAGTGCGGCTTCCTTATCGAAGCCCACTGGACGCCCCATTCTTCCACTGGCAGTTTTTGTTTTCATGTGCGCTCTACCCCATTTTTAGAGTGTAAATTCCCGGAACCGGCTCCATTTATCCACATCTGTAACGAACATTCCAGATGTGGATAGCATCGGAAGGAACCAATCATGGGCTTATTAAATGGCAAAGTGGCAGTGGTCACAGGTGGGAACAGTGGAATCGGTCTAGCGACAGCGAAGCGATTCGTCGAAGAAGGGGCGTATGTCTTCATTACAGGCCGTCGTCAAGCAGAATTGGACAAGGCGGTTGAAATCATCGGCCAGAACGTCACCGCGATTCAGGGCGACGTGACGAAAGCAGAAGACCTCGACCGCATCGCCTCCGCAGTGCGAGCCGAGCGAGGCGTTGTACATACCGTTATCTCTAGCGCTGGTATCACAGAACAGGGCTACATCGACACCCTGACATCGGAGCATTTCGACAAAGTCTTCGACCTCAATGCGAAAGCACCTGTTTTTCTGGTGCAAAGCTTGTTGCCTCTCATGTCGGAGGGCGGCTCAATCGTGCTTGTCGGTTCGGCGATGCACAGCATGGGAATTGCCGGGCATACAGCCTATGCCGCGACTAAAGCCGCATTGCGTTCTTACGTTCGCACGTGGGCAGCCGAATTCAAGGATCGTGGAATCCGAGCCAATGTGTTGAGTCCTGGCGTGACAGACACGCCCATGCTCAGCGACCAGGCAGGGGGGCTGGGCGACCGCGACGCGGTAATCAACAACTACCTGTCGATTATTCCCCTCGCACGAATAGCGCAAGCCGAAGAGATCGCCAACGCAGCAGTGTTCCTCGCCTCCGACCATAGCTCCTATGTGACGGGAACAGACATAGCCGCCGATGGAGGAGTGGCTCAGGTTTAAGCCAGGGGTTTCATATGAAGATTGGAATTATTGGAGCGGGCCGAATTGGAGGGCTTATCGGAACTTTATGGGCAAAGGCGGGCCACGAGGTCTTATTTTCCTCGCGCCACCCAGAATCACTAACTGGATTAGTGCAAGCAGCTGGCGAAACCGCCAGTCTCGGTACGCCCGATCAGGCCATCGCATTCGGAGAAGTTATCCTGCTCTCTACACCCTTCGGTTACTTGCCTGAATTCGGGCGAACCAAGCGAGAAGCGCTCGGCCAAAAGATAGTGCTTGAAACGGGAAATCCCAACATCGCACGAGATGGCGCAATGGCAGAGGCGGTCATCCAGTCCGGCCAAGGAACTGGCATTTATCTGCGGCAATGGCTTTCAGGCGTGCGCGTCGTCCGGGCCTTCAACACAGTGTGGGATCCAATACTCGCCAAAGAAGCTCACCGAGCGGAGCCACGAGTCGGAATCCCACTTGCATCGGACGACGAAGAGGCTCTGCGCATTGCGTCGCAACTCGTCATTGATGCGGGCTTCGATCCAGTGATTGTGGGCGCTCTCGACCAAGCGCGCCGATTCGATATGGGGACGCCGGTCTACGACACCGGCATGTCGGGGCCAGAAGTACGCCAAGCCTTAAACCTCTAACGAGAATCCCCTACACCTCCCCCCCAACTACAAGATTTAGGCTCTATAAGGCTGCCTACCGAGGCAACTTGATACCCGATAGCTTCTGATACAAATCGACGGCAGCGCTATCGGTCAGGCCGGATATATAGTCCGTCACACACAGCAATCGCTCGTAGGCGCTCAACGATTCCAGATAGGCTTCGGGCGAATCTTGGGTTTGTCCTCCGAATCGCAGGTTCGAAATCGGCATGATACGGCGCAGTTTGCGGTCGCGTAGCGCCTCGCCCCGCGCCACAATCGCCGAGTAAAAGAAGTCGAGCAAACCGCCCAGAGTCTCATAACCCGCGTACTCAATCAATAGCACCCGCTCATCGTCGTATACCTTCTCCCGTGCAAATTGCTTGAGTGCGCGATACGATTCGAACAAGCCCGATGCCTTAATCAAACTGTCGCCGAAAGTCCCGTTCTCAATCGACTCCAACTGCTCTTTCCAAACCTCGATACAGGCTTGAACCAAACTCGAAATGGCGTAAGAGCGCAGCATGACGACAGCGGTATCATGCTCGAATTTCTCGTCGGGGAAGCTGTAATCGGCATAGCACAGCGGATGAAGCAAATCGCGTAAAGTCTCGAAGCTAATCAGCTTGAGCCGATGGGCATCTTCGAGATCGACAATCGCGTAGCAAATGTCGTCAGCTGCCTCCATCAAGAAAGTCAGCGGGTGCCGCGCATACACCCCGGCGGCCCGCTCCGGCACCCCAGTAACCCGACAAACCTCAACCGCCAGTTCCGCTTCGGCCTGAAAATAGTTGAATTTCTTGAAGGCGACATCGCTCGAAAACTGCTGCATGACATCGTCTGCCACACACGAAGGCCGAGGGTACTTGAACAAGGTCCCCAAAGTCGCGTGGGTCAGCCGAATGCCCCCTCGATGCTCTCGTCCCTGAGTCTTGGCGAGGATGCGGAAGCTCTGCGCATTTCCCTCGAAACGCAAAAAGTCTCTGCGCTCCTCCTCCGTAAAATCTTGCAACAGCGACTTATTGTTGAGCTGCCGCGCCGCCCACTGCTGTATGGCATCCTCTCCTGAGTGGCCAAACGGCGGGTTGCCCAAGTCGTGAGCCAAACACGCCGCCGCCACAATCATCCCAATATT
Organism: bacterium; assembly: GCA_004172935.1. Lineage (GTDB taxonomy): Bacteria > Armatimonadota > Abditibacteriia > Abditibacteriales > Abditibacteriaceae > Abditibacterium. The sequence continues at coordinate 9,697 of SDZD01000078.1, forward strand.
GAAAGGCGAAACATCATCCGGCAACAGCCCCTTCTCCACTAGATACTCCCCGCCAAGCTGCCCCAACGAACGCCCCACACAGGAAACTTCGAGCGAATGCGTAAGCCGCGTGCGGGTATAGTCGGAAGGCGAAAGCGGAAACACCTGCGTCTTATCCTGAAGATTACGAAACGGCTCACTGAACACAATCCGATCATAATCCCGGTCGAACTCAGTACGCCCCGGAAAAATCGGACTATTATGCGCACTCAACCCCAACCGCGAAGAACACAGTAACTTTTCCCAAAAGAGCCGCCGTTCCGAAGAAGCCATAACCCTATAAAGACTACTACCGATTCAGACCTGTCCCCACACCACTTCTCTTATATAGCTATTTTCCTAATAATCGGTTATACTGACACCAATGAAATTTGTCTTCGCACCCTTTCAATGAAGGGCTAGGCAATTTCATCCCCTCAAACAGGGCCAAAATTGAAAAAGGTTTGAATAATCAATTCTTGGGCAATTTTAGAACCTTAAACTTATGCACCAGTGCTCGTTTTTCAATATTTCGTGATTGATTAACGGCTGTTTTTGCCCCCTAATCAATCTTGGTGAATTGGCGCCTCACCTCAAAATCTGGGGGCGCTTTTCCAACTGTTGTTCCATGAGAAAACCGTTCCCTCGGCTCGCTTTTTTAGCAGCGCCGTTTTTGCTTTGTGTGCCTGCCCTCGCTCAAGAGGCGCGCGTCGTACAATCGCCGCCACGCCTCACCAACAGCGGCTACTACACGCCCAATCGGGCACCGTTACAGGGCCTCCCCTTCCAGAAATTGCCGCCCGGTGCCGTCACGCCGCGAGGTTGGTTGCGCACTCAGCTCGAACTCGATGCTACAGGTCTCAGTGGGCGGCTTCCCGAAATCTCCGACTTCCTCCAGTTCGAGGGCAACGGCTGGGTCGATCCTAACTCCAATACCGGCTGGGAGGAGCTAGGCTACTGGCTGCGCGGCTACGGCGACCTGAGCTATGTGCTGGGCGACCCCAAAATGCTGGCCGCCACGCAAAAGTGGGTCGATGCCATCATCGCCAACCAGAAGCCCGACGGCTATTTCGGCCCTGAGCGGCTGCGTCCCAAAGCTAATGGCGATAATGACCCGTGGGCGCACATGTTGATGCTCGACGTGGTGCATTCCAACTACGAATACAGCGGCAACAAAGCGGCGTTCGACTTCATGACGCGCTTTTTCAAATGGCAAAACGCGCAGCCCGCCAAATACTTCCAGAGCGGTTGGGGCGCGCTGCGCTGGGCCGACAACCTCAATCTCGTTTACTGGCTGTACAACCACACTGGCGATGCCGCCCTGCTCGACCTCGCCGAGAAAATTCACGATAACTCCGCCAACTACACCGATAACCTGCCCAATGGCCACAACGTCAACTTGGCACAGGGCATCCGCGAACCAGGCGAATATTGGATGCAGTCGGGCAATCCGAAGCACCTGAACGCCGTAGAGAACGACTATCAGAAAATCATGTCGCAGTTCGGGCAGGTTCCCGGCGGCGGCTTTGGCGGCGACGAGAACACCCGCCCCGGCTTCGGCGACCCTCGCCAGGGCTTCGAAACTTGCGGCATCGTCGAGTACATGCACACCCATGAGATGATGACGCGCATCTCTGGCAACCCGCTGTGGGCCGACCGCGCCGAAGAGCTGGCTTTCAACTCGCTGCCCGCCGCGCTTACCCCCGACCACAAGGGCATCCATTACATCACCAGCCCCAACCTCGTTCAAGCCAACCGTAGCGGCGTCAAGGGCCAATTCGATAACCGCTTCCCGATGCTGGCCTTCGAGCCGGGCATCCACAACTATCGTTGCTGCCCGCACAACTACGGCATGGGGTGGCCCTACTACGCCGAAGAAGCGTGGCTGGCGACCAGCGATAAAGGTGTCGCCGCCTCGCTGTATGCCGCCTCCGAGGTCAAGGTTAAAGTCGGCGATGGCACACAAGTTCAATGGACTCAAAGTACCGAGTACCCGTTTGTCGACACCATTAACTTCAAACTGGCGGCGCCCAAAACGGTCAAGTTCCCGTTCTACCTGCGCATCCCGCGCTGGACGCAAAACGCCCAGATTCGCGTCAACGGCCAAGCTGTAAAAGTTGCTGCAACGCCGCTGTCTTACGTCGTTCTCGACCGCGACTGGAAGAACGGCGACACCGTTTCACTGCGCCTCCCGATGCAAATCGGCGTCACCAAATGGGCGGCGAACAAAGATTCCGTCTCGGTGAACTACGGCCCCCTGACCTTCGCCTATAACAGCGGCGAGAAATGGGTGCGCGATGGAGGCAGCAACGAATGGCCTTCGATGTTGGTGCAACCAACAGGTGCCTGGAATTATGGCTTGCCACAGGGCGTCAAAGCCTCCGACTTCAAAGTGGTGCGGGCCAAAGGCGCGGTTTCCAATCAGCCTTTCACACTCGAATCGGCGCCAATTCGCCTCGAAACCAAAGCGCGCCGCGTGCCCGGATGGGTCGCCGACACACAAGGCATCGTGCGCCCGCTGCAAGCCTCGCCCGCGCGTTCGACACAGCCGCTCGAAACCATCACTCTGGTCCCGATGGGCGCCGCCCGCTTGCGCATCGCTTCGTTCCCCACCGTGTCCACAGCGCAAACCGCGCTCGACTGGACGCTCGATGTGCCCAAAATCCCGGTCTTTGACGCCACCGCCTCACACACCAATGATGATTTAGAGGCGATGGTCGATGGCATCGAACCGAAGAGTTCGTTTGACCTGACGATCCCCCGCTTTACGTGGTGGAATCACAAAGGCACTAGCGAGTGGGTTAGCATCGACCTGAAAAAGCCGATGCAGGTTTCCAGCGCCTCGTTGTACTGGTTCGACGATACCGGCAAAGGCGAATGCCGCGTTCCGGCTTCGTGGCGCTTGCTGTATAAAGACGGCGACACCTGGAAACCCGTTGAGGGCGCCACTACATTTGGCACCGCCGCCGACACCTACAACACCGTCACTTTCACACCTGTTACCACAACAGCGCTTCGTGCCGAAGTGCAGTTGCAGACCAATTTCAGTGGTGGCATTCTGGAATGGAAAAGCAACGCGAAGGGCTAAACGCCCTCTGAAAATACAAAAAGGCCGCCTCCAAATTGGAGGCGGCCTTTTTGTTGGGGGCTACTTAGGAGTAACCACCGGAGCTACGAGGAGTCCGGCGAACGGCTGCCGGAGTCGAGGTTGTGATTACGATCTGGCCTTCGGTATTGAAACCTTGAGCAGCGTCGTGGTTCGCTTGCACGTTGCCAGCGGTGTCTTGAACGCGCGACCAGATTTGGCGTGTGCCCGCATAAGCGGCTTTAGGCGTAACAGCCAACGACAGCGCTATATCGGTCGTGGTGGAAGCCACAGAGGAAGCGCTGAGGTCTACGCTCACCGCATCGTTAGCCAATGTCGTGCTTGTCCCGACAACACCACTGGTGAAGCTCATGCCGTCGCTAGAGCGCAAGTACACCGTTTTGGTGCCTGGCTCATAGATGAGGGCGATGGCGTTGGTCCAGCCCAAACGGTTGGGAGTGTTGATCAAAATCCAGCCGTTCTGGATTTGGCTGATGCCATCGGCATCGCTCAAAGTCAAGGTGAAAGTGGACTGTTGGCCAGCGACGAGAGTCTTGGAAGTGCCTTTGCCTGCCGGGGTGCCGTCAATTGCGATGGCAGCCGTGGAAGGAGTACCCAAAGGGCTGGCAATAACCAAGGTGCCTTCAGCACGGAAGCCAAAGTTGGAATCGCTGTTGGCAGCGACATTACCGCCCAGGTCTTGGATGCGAGTCCAGACCTGCTTAGTTCCGGCGAACTGGCTCTTTGGCGTCACAGGGATGACCAGACGCACGCCGTTAGTGATCGGGGTTGCGGTGCAACCAGCCAAGCGGATGCTGCCAGCCGAGTTTTCCAGAGTGCCCGTTCCCTGACCGACCATATTGCCGCCCAGCGACGAGTTACCATCATCGGAACGCAAGTACAAACGGTTGGTACGCGCATCGTAAACGATGACGAAGCCGTTGCCAAAGGTCAGCGATCCAGGTTGGTTAATGAGGACGTAACCCGATTCAATGTCGGCCAAACCGTTCGGGTCGGTCAAATCGACTGTCACATTGAACTCAGTGCCCACAGGTGCTGGAGTAGATGTGCCTTTGGCGCCGGGATTAACAGAGATAGAGGGAGATTGCTGTGTTCCAGCCGGGCCACTGACAGTCCAGGTGCCCAAAGAGACAAAGCCCGATTCACCGGGCATGGCAGCAGGGTCTGTCGTGCCAGCAAGGTCTTGAACACGGCCCCAAATTCTGTTGGCTCCGCGAATACCGATTTTGGTTTGGAGCGCAAAGCTGATGGTGAGGGTTTTGCCGTCGCCCTGAGGTGTTACAACCACAGTGGAGCCGTCGATGGAGACAGCATTGCTGGAAAGCGTGCCGCTTCCGGGGGTGATTGGCCCCTCGAAACGGTCGCCGTTACGCAAGTACAGTTTGTTGCCGACGTTGTCGTAAATCAGGGTCGCGCCGTTATTCCAACCAAGCGCCGTGTTGGCGAGGAACCAAACATCCTTGATGTCGCTCACGCCGTTAGCATCGCTCACGGTGAGGGTGAAGGTGCGCGTATCGCCTACAGCGTCGGTTGCCGCAGGAGGGGCAATGGAAACCACTTGAGGCGCAGCCGGAGGAAGCGGAGTTGCCGTTGGTGTGGCTGTCGGTGCAGGTGTATTGGTTGGAGTCGCCGTCGCGGTTGGCTCTGGAGTGTTAGTCGGAGTCGCGGTGGGTTCTGGCGTGTTGGTTGGTGTCGCCGTTGCCGTTGGCTCTGGCGTGTTGGTTGGTGTCGCCGTTGGTGTGGCGGTCGGTGTGTTAGTCGGAGTCGCCGTCGCCGTTGGGGTCGGAGTGTTTGTAGGAGTGGCGGTAGGCTCCGGCGTATTGGTTGGAGTCGCTGTTGCCGTTGGTGTCGGCGTATTGGTTGGCGTAGCCGTTGGTTCCGGCGTATTGGTTGGGGTCGCCGTTGCCGTTGGTGTCGGAGTATTGGTTGGAGTAGCCGTAGGCTCCGGCGTATTGGTTGGAGTGGCCGTTGGGGTTGGTGTGTTAGTCGGCGTTGCTGTGGGGGTGGGAGTGTTGGTTGGTGCGACCGTAGTATTGGTTGGAGTCGCCGTAGGGCCAGAACCCGTCGTTGGGGTGGGGGTTATCGTCACGGTCGAGTTCATCGGCGATGGCGCGGCAGCAGCAGCAAAGTCAGCGGCGTTGTCATCTGAATCTTCGCCCAAAACTTTACGCGAGATGGAAGTGCCATTCGCAGTAACAGGCGCAGCACCAGTTCCTTCGTAAGCGTTAGCTGGAGTGCCACTTGCAGTTCCCCAACCAACAAAATCAACAACGTTGCTACTGAAAGTGTTGGGGGCCGTATAGGTTATTAACGTTGCGTTGTTTGCTAACGCGATCTTGCCGCCAGTACCAGAAAGGTTGCTCGCACCTACAAAGTCAGCGGTTGGTAATTCAGCACCATTTGTTGTTCCACCAGCCAGTTGAACCAAAAAGTAACTATGAGGGCCAATGGTTCCACTCAAGGTGGTAACTTGGTTATTGGATGTCTGGAACTGACCTGCAACAGAGGCATATTGGAGCGTGTAGCCAGCTAAGTCAACAGAACTACTACCATTGTTGTAGAGTTCAACGAAATCATTTCGATAGGCAGCACCACTGTTGTTGCCACCACCATACACCTCGTTAATGACAATACCTGTATTGCCAGGCGCTGCACCAACAAGCGTTCCTCCGGCCAGGATTATGGCGAGAGCGCCAAGGCTCATTCCACTCCCGATTTTTTTGGGTCTAATAATCATGAAATCTTCGTAAGTAAACTTTCGCGCGCGAGGCGCGGTGTGTGCGATGGTCAGCGGTTTGGGGTTCCCTCATCTCAAGCCGAGAGGCTATTTGGCAACTTAAATGCTTCTACGTCGCCCTACACAATTTATCGTGTCAGTGTTGACATGTCGTTAACAGAACGTTAATGACAGATGAACTATTGAGCGATTTCTTAGAAGGATTTCGGCTTTCCAATGTCAATGAAATGCCCGTAGAGAGCATCGTATTCCCCAAAGATTGAAAACCTTGTTGCCCTGTCCCATATTTCATGAAGAGAGATAAGGATTCGGTGCATTGATCCCCCTCAACAAAATTTAGGCTCAGGCTCGGTAGAGGCAAAAACCCGACACACTAACAAGCAATGCAAATCCTACTTACTAACGATGATGGCGTTTACGGCGATGGACTGTACGCTGCGTGGCAAGCCCTGCTGGATGCAGGTCACGATGTTTTTGTTTGTGTTCCCGACCGCCCCCGCTCGGCCTGTTCGCACCAGATAACCATGCATAAGCCGCTTCGCGTGAAGCAAATCGAAACGCCTGTAGGCATCGCTCATGCCAGCAACGGCACCCCCGCTGACTGTGTGCCTCTGGCATTGCTACAACTGATGAAAACTCCGCCCGATTTAGTGGTTTCGGGAATTAACCTTGGCCCCAATCTGGGTGACGACGTGCATTATTCGGGCACGGTCGGCGGAGCGATGGAGGGCGTATTGAATGGATTTCGTGCAGTGGCGATTTCGCTGGTGACGCACGAGAACCCGTTGTGGGAAGGCGCCGCGCGCTTTCTAGCCGACTTCGTTCCCAAAGCAGTCGCGCTCGATTTGCCGCGCGATACCTTCTTGAACGTCAACGTGCCGAACTTGCCCGTCGAGTCGCTGAAAGGAGCGCGCGCCACTTCGCAGGGTTCACGCCGCTATAAGGGCGACATCACGCGGCACACCGCGCCTGTACAGGGCGAGTATTACTGGCGTGGGGGCGAAGTGGTTGACCGCGCCGAATCGGACGATGCCGATGTTCTGGTCATCAAAGACGGCTGGATTTCGGTGACGCCGCTGCATGTGGACATCACTCGCCGCGACGCCATCGCCACAGTGGCCAGCGTGCTGTAAACGCTTTTAAATGAGAATTGAATAGCCTCCGAAATCAATCTTTTTCGGGGGTTTTTCAATTTTTCATGGCGTTTAAATCAATTTTTTGGCCTCAAAAAATTAATTTAAGGGGGGAACGCATTTGGATTTGAGCGTGAAAGTGGGGTTGAAGATTGATTAATCAATCTTTATTCAATCTTTGGGGCTTATTGAAAAAATTCACCGCAGAGACACGGAGGCACAGAGAGGAGTGTGAATGTTGGCATTGGTAGAATTTGGGGGCAAATGCGGGTTGATGATTTTTAACCGCCGATGATTTGCTGGATGGTGGTGAGGACTTGCCCACCTGGTGGGAGCGGGCTGGGTAAAGAGATAGAGCTAGGCATTGTTGTGGGTGGGGATTCGCGTGGTCTGTGGGAACCCGTGTTTTATAGGATAAGTGAAGCCGATGTAACAACGTAAGTTACAAAATGGGATTTTTGGTGGGTTTGGGAAATTTTTATATTCCGCCTTATGGGAAGCGATAGTTAATAGACAAGTAAAGAGAGGGGGAGAGATGCGACGTCGTTATCCGTTGCAGCCGCTGGTGCCGCCGAATTTGATGTCGGAAGGGAATACGCTTTGGGCTAACACGTTGACGTTGGCTCGCATGTATTTGACATGACCGTCGAGGAAGAGTACGTTAGAGCCATCGAAGTGGCGGTTGGCGATGTAGTTCGAGGTGGCGTTGATGTAGGCGTCGTCTGAGCCGAGGTAGTCGTTAGCCATGCTGGGAGTATCGCGCGATTCCTCGGAAAGTAGCACGTAGAGCGCGGAGCTTTGGAACGAGGAAATGCTGGGGCCAAGCATACAACTGCTGATGCCGTAGGAGTTGCCGCTGACCTGTCCGAGGGTATCGGAGGGGCAGATGTAGATTTGGGAGCTTTTCACATAAGGGTAAATGGCGCCCCTTTCTGGCTGAAATACGCGCGTTGTGCGGGCGGTTTCGGCGGAGGCGCTGAAGTAATTCCAGTTTCCGTAGCCTAAACCAATGGTGTATGGTGGCAGCTTCTCGTCGTAATCCTGGGTGTATTGGGCGAACCCTAAGCCGATTTGTTTGAGATTGGATTGGCAGGAAGAACGACGGGCGTTTTCGCGGGCGCGGGCAAAAACCGGAAACAAGATGGAGGCCAAAATGGCGATGATGGCAATGACAACCAGAAGCTCTATAAGAGTGAAGGCCTTTTTAACATGAGCAAGAGAATATTTGGGAGCGCGTGCGTGAAAATTCATAATACACTTCCGCTATATAAACAAAACGTTAAGAACTCCATAACGTTATGGCTATCTATTATACCTGCTTTATTGCAACGTTCAAGCGGCAATTTTTTGTATTTTTTGAGGTGGGATTTGGGTGTTGCAAGAGGGTTTCAAAAGGGCTACGCGGGGATTTTCAGAATGGAGAGAGACCGCTCACCGAGGGCATGGGAATTTGGCGTTTTCGGCCCCACGCCCAAAGGGCACCCGACCTCCCATTTCATGGAGAGGGACCGCTCATCGAACTGTTACGGGTGTGGGCTTTTGGTGGAAGTGATGGAGAATTTTGGGTTTTTAGTCCCTGCTAACCTCCCCATAAATGGAATGGGACTGCTCATGGAATTCGGACGGGGGGGAGCTGTTGGTGAGAATTGATGGGGAATTGGAGTTTTTTGCCTCATGCCCAAGAGGGACCCGGCGCATCTCTGGCGTTCGTGGGGAGACCAAATCTTTGAGATAGAGGAATCATTCGTGGTTGGGTTGGTCAAGTTTTTGGGGGAGGAATGAACGAAGGGGGGAGGCGTTTGGTGGGTTAGCCGCCGAAGACTTGGTGGGGAGCGTTGATGTCGTTGCGTTTGCGTTCGTCGGCGTTTTGGGCGGGGATTAAGACCACGAAGTGGGCGCCGGCTTCGTTGTCTTCGCGGCCTATTTCGTGGATGGAGCCGCCGTGGGCTTCGATGATGCCTTTGACGATGCTGAGGCCGAGGCCCATGCCCTTGGCCTTCTTGGTGTAGAAGGGGGCGAAGACGCGGTTGCGGTCGTGTTCGGTGAGGCCGGGGCCGCGATCCTGGAAGTCGATGCGGATGACGGGCGTGGAGAAAATCTGGCGCGTCAGGGCGGATACGGTTTTAGAATCGGCGAGCGAACTGCGAATGGAAATTTGGCCACCTGAGGGCTGGAAATCAATCGAGTTTTCGATGAGTTCGCCGAAGGCGCGCTTGAGCTTGACCTCATCGCACGAGATGGAAGGCAGATCGGGCAACAGGTTCAACACGAGGTCGATCTGGGTATTTTTAGGGAAGGTTTCGGTGGTGACGGCGCGCAGAATGGAGTTGATGTCGCCCGTTGTGGTGTGCAACTGGGTAGCAAGGACGAAGTCGCGAAACTCGCCTAAAATGCCTTCGAGGCGGTAGATGCCGCGCGTGACGGCTTCGGAGAGTTCGCGGGTGTCGCGCCAGTCTTGATCGGTGGAGTCGGCCTTGGTTTTGAGGATGTAGTTGAGTTCGTTGAGATGGCCTTTAACACCAAACACGGTGTTGCCAATCATGTGGGCGGCGCGGGCGCTCATTTCGCCCCATGCGGCCATTCGCTCGGCGCCGAGGAGTCGGTTGGTGAGGCGAGTGCGGTCGATGGCGACGGCCATTTGAGAAGCGAGGGTACTCAACACATCTTCGTCGGCCTGAGTGAACTCTTGAGGCAAGAAGTAGAGCGAGCCTTTGCGTTTGCGCACCACGCGCAGCACGCCCGGTTTAGAGCGCTGGGTGAGAACGGGAACGGCGAGTAGCGCCGCGACTTCGGAGGGAGGAGCCTCAGAGAACAAGCCTTTCCAGCGCGGGTCGGTGCGTGGGTCGCCAACGCGGATAGCGCGGCCATTTTGTGCGACCCAACCAGTCAAGCCTTCGCCGATGCGATAGCGGACGGTGTGGCGTCCGGCTTCTTCGTCGAGCGGGCCATAGGACGCGGCGAGTTCGAGAGATTCGCCCGCGTCGTCCATCAGGAACAGCGAGCAATCGTCGGCGCGCAAGATGGTTGTGGCCTGCTGGACGACATCGTGCATGAGCGAATCGAGGTCGCCTGTCACGTTGAGGTCGCGGCCCACCGAGATGAGGGCTTCTTCGCGCAATTGGTGCTCAGCCATCGTGATGATGATGGCGGCACGGCGCATGAGCGGTTGAAGCAAACGCGCATGTTCTTCGCCCCACAAGTCGGTGAGAGGCGATTCGATGTTGATAACGCCGATGGTGCCGCCGCCCGAAGCCATGATTGGCATAGCGATTTCGGATTTCACATCATCAAAGAAACCGATGTAGTGGGGGTCGGCAGCGACGTTGCCCGTCCAATAGGCGCGCCCGTTGATGACGACATGGCGCGTGATGCCGCGCCGCGAGGTGCTGTTGACGCCCGACACGGAGTGGACGTTGACGCGCAAGCGGCGGATTTCGTCGGTCCAGCCTTCTCCCGCCGTGAAGCGCAGCACCAATTCGCCCGACGAGGTATCGACCAGCGCCAGAAAGGCGCGGTTGCCACCGACGAGTTCCATCGCTTCTTGCAAAGTCGAACGCAACAGTTCGTCGGCTTCTTTGAGCGAGGTTTGCGAGAGTTCGAGGTCGAACTCGTGCGAATCGAAAGCGGCTCCCGGCAAGGAGGCATCGGCGATGGTGCCAGTCGTTTGCCCCGAAACTACGAGTGACGAAGATAACGGCAGCGAAGAAAGTGGCTCGGACATAAAACTAAACCCTCAGTATGAACGACGAACAATTGCCACCCGACAGCCAAAACGAGGCCGAACGTTTACGCCAACAGGTGATGCGGCTATGCCGCGAAATTCCTGAAGGCCAAGTCGCCTCCTATGGGCAAATAGGAGCGCTGTGCGACCCACCGATTTCGGGCTACATTTGCGGGCGTGTGATGGGCAACGTGATGGATAATGTCCCGTGGTGGCGCATCATCGGCAAAGACGGCAAATTGCCGATTTCCAAGCGCGGGCCGAACCACTCGCTCGACCAGCGCAAACGCCTCGAAAACGAAGGTGTGGGGTTCGATGAGGATGGGAAAGTAGAAAAGCACTTCTTTATGGGAGCGAGGGATATGGAGCCTAAAGACGAACAGGGGAGCTTGTTTTAGAGAAGGAATAGATATTTTTGGCGCCAAAAAGCCCGCCACTAAAAACCTAGTGGCGGGCATTGGGTTTTAAAGGCGGTTCCAGAGGATGTAGGTGTCGTTGCCTGTGATTGGGGCGCCGTCTTCGGTGGTGTCGGTTTTCTCGATAGCGTTCATTTTCATGGATTTGACATGACCATCAAGGAAGGCGACGTTACAGGTTTCGAGGTGGCGGGCATCGGGGAAAGCGGCGTTGTGCCCTGCCCAACCGGGACGAGGATGGACTACTGACCAACCTCCTGATGTGCCTACAATCGAATCTGTCCAGGCAATGGTTTCGGCGGGTTTGTTGACGGCAGCTAGAGATGCGGCTTCAAGTGACAGAAAATTGTAGCCGTAGGAAACCGCAACATCGGCCGGTGTGCCATCGAACTCGTCGCCCGCTGCGGATGAGCTGGGGCATTTCCAGACCTGTCCGCTTTTAATGTAGGATTGCAGCATCCACGGTTGCCAGGGGGCGCCCTGACGGAGCAAGAGGCGCTCATCGTAATCCTGGGTGTATTGAATGAGGCCGAGGTTGATTTGTTTGAGGTTGCTCTGGCAGGACGAACGACGGGCGTTTTCGCGGGCGCGGGCGAACACTGGGAACAAAATCGCCGCTAGAATCGCGATAATGGCGATAACCACGAGAAGCTCTATGAGCGTAAATGCATTTTTATTATGTTTGTATTTGGTGATTGGGAATTGCATGGAAATGTCGACCTCGCGAAAGCGATTATAGGAAAGATTTGCCTTTTTAAAGGAATGCTACAGACGTACGGTTATTTTTACAATTAGTTCACATTAATACCAGTGTTTTTTATATCGAGTAGTAGAAAGAGAGAGGATTGCCAGAATATCCCTCATCCCTTTACTCAACCACTGGCAACGGGCACTCCACTAGAAGTGCCCGTTGGATTGAATGTAGTGTTTAGAAAACTACGCCGCGAGCAGGACCTCCGCCGGGACCGCCGGGGCCACCGCCGGGGCGGACTGGGTTGAGGATGAGAGGTTTGCGGGGGAAGCGCTCGTTCATCATGGCGGTTTGGTAGGCGGCTGTCGCCATGATGATGGCGGACTGCTTCAAATCCTCTTCGGGGACTCGGTCGACCACGTCCTGGCTGGAGTGGTGGGTGAGAGTGAAGTAGTCGAGGTTGTCCTGAATGAACTGGAAACCGGGAAGGCCGATGCGGTCGAATGAGATGTGGTCGGTGCTACCCGTGTTGGAGAGCGAAACGGTCGAGCCGCTGATGTCGGCGAAGGGCGACAGCCACGAAGTGAAGTAGGGAGCAGCAAGGGTATTGCTCTGAGCGTAGATGCCACGTGAGCGTCCGCCGCCATTATCGAGGTTGTAGTAGGCGGAGAAGCGGTCGTACTCTGGGCCGGGAACGAACTTTCTCTGGTCGCCTTCGCCCTCGATGTTGCCGAAGTGCTGGCGGACATAGGCGGCAGAGCCGAGCAAGCCCTCTTCTTCGCCAGTCCACAACGCGACGCGGATGGTGCGGCGTGGCTGCAGATTGAGCGCGCGGAGAATGCGGGCCGCTTCCATCGCGACGGCGCAGCCAGCAGCGTTATCGGTGGCGCCTGTGCCGACTTGCCATGAGTCCATGTGGGCGCCCATCATGACGATCTGGTCTTTGAGGTCGGTGCCCATGATCTCGCCGACGGTGTTGTATGTCGGGGCTTTGGGCTTCGTGACGGTGACGATCTCGGCGCGCATTTTCACCTTTTGGCCGCTGGCGACCATACGATAGATGCGGTTGTAGTCCTCGGTGGACATCGTCATCTGTGGCAGAATGCGGCCTTTGGCGCCTTCATCTTGCGCGGAAAGACGGGGCGGCATGTTGAAGCGGGCGCCTGGGGCACCGGGGGTGGCGCCGGGAAGGGGCGTTGGCAATGCCGTGGGGACGATTTGGGCGACGGAAGCGCTCATGCTGTAGACGACGCCACCGGAACCACTGTTG
>SDZD01000200.1 GCA_004172935.1 bacterium
GGTCTCACCATTCCACTCGGCGTTTGCTCCGAAGACTGTCGCGCAATTTGCGAGGCGTACCGCCAAGAGTTCCGTGAGTCCACACGTGGTGCTACCCCAAGCGCTGCGATCGACTTTCACGACGCTTGCACTCATGCCGTCGTCGTCTTTTGCGATCTTAGGAATAGCTCTGTAACCGGGATCGGCCAATGGGTATGGGATCCCACTCGCTTCCGATTCACTCGCTTGCGAGGCTTGCGCCGTGACACGATCGCGAAACATCTGAGATCTCGGCGGCGAATAAGACCCGACGATTCCAAGAAGGGTGACACCAAGTTTGATATTCGAAGCCGTGAGGTTTGCGTCCGCAACCGAGCAAGTGGTAACCCCGGAATGAAAACCCTGTGGGATTGAAACACTTGTTGATGAAGTCAGAGAAATGTTCGTACCGAGATTCGCCGTAACAAAACGGCCAGCTGAAGTTGTGCAAGCTGGCGAATTCAAACCCTCATCAGCACAAGCCACCGCCGAACCCGAATTCTTCCCCGCCTCCGCACCTGTCACCGTCATCTGCCCGCAACCAGAAGCAAAGACCGCGATAGCTAAGTAGGCTATCAGGTGAAAGATATCAAATGGGAGATTCCGCCAACCATTTCGCACCCCTACCTCTCGGCAAAAACCGCTGCACTCTGAAGCAACGCCTCAATCCGAAACACTAAGTAAGAGCAGTGCGAACTGAAAAAGCGCACCGAGAAATGAAGGCCAGCGCAGCTGAGTGCTTGGGGCAACCCAGTCAGATGCGCGCGCCAACATGGTCTGAGGCGAGCGCCAGCGCAGCTTGGTACGAGCGGTGGCGGGGCAGGCTGTGGTTGCCGCGAACTAGTTCGCAAGCAGAGAGCCCGAGATAGGAAGTACTACCAGAGTGGCGGATGGGCGGACGGCGGTTGCCGCGAACTAGTTCGCAAGCGGAGAGCCGAAGGCAATCCGCGGCGGTGTCCGAAGGGCGCGGTAACCGCCGTTCGCCCAGACGCCGCTCTGCCGCTAGTTACTTCTCTACTGAGCAGTCGTGAACTTCACTACCGCCAAAGAAGATGCCCTTCTCAGTGACGCCGTAAACTTTTACGGTTTGAAGGACGCCGGGTTTCACTTGAGTCTTCACGACAACGAGTGTTCCTGG
>SDZD01000019.1 GCA_004172935.1 bacterium
ACCATCGCCTCATACACCTCACGACTCACACCCACTAAACGCACAAACTCCCACTCACGCAGACGAGACACTCCTTCTTTTCGCATCTTTAGCAGATTACGACTTATGAAAGACGTCTAATATCAGTTGAATTATGGAGCATCTGGCTCACCGACTTCGTTGTGGTCGGCTTGTTCGTTGGGGCATCGCGATGGGGCGTTTCAGAGCCAGTGTTTTGGGCCTTCGCTGCCTTCGGGGGCGACTTCTTCTTTTAGGGTGTCTATTCCTGAGTGGTGATTGAACACGACCTCCTGGCGAGGGTCATTACTCATCATCGTCGTCACTTTCGAAGGGGAGTTCTAGAGTGAAAACACCTTCGGGCACATCAAGGCGACGATAGATTTCGGCGACGGGAATTTTCAGCCCCTGAGCTACGAACTCGATGGTTTGGCTGCGATTGAGATAGCGCCGGAAGCGCCAATCGGTTTCGGTTTGGCGGGCGTAGTGTTCGATTTGAACCATATCGGGCCATACGATGAGGTAATCGAGAAGCGAGGGAATGGTTTGATAGGCCGCGAGTTTGGCGCCCTGGTCAATGCTTTGTGTCGAAGGTGACAGAATCTCGACCAGAATGTGGGGGTTGAGCAGAATGTTGGGATGGCGTGAGTCCCATTGAGCATCTTCGCACCACACCACAACATCGGGGAATACATAGTTATCGGTGCCTGATTTGACTTTCAAGTCACTGGTGCCAACTTCGCATGGTGTTTCACGTAGCTGGTTGGTAAGAGCGGTAGTAACTTGTCCGGCCAAAATGACGTGGCTTGGTGTGCAGTTTGGCCTTGTCACGATTTGCCCATGCCAGAACTCGCGTTTTATTGAGGAGCGCGCGTCCATTTCAAAATATTCGGCTTCGCTTAAGAGTTTGATTTGGGGGGCTGCGTCCATGCCTCTTAGTTTGAATGATGGGCCGTTCATTTGCGCCCTGTGCAACTCATGCTTCGTGAAGTGACAACTGATCTGTGGGCGATTGAAACGCCGTTTGAATTATTGGGGATGAAGATGGGGGTGCGTATGACGGTTGTGCGCCGCCTGAATGGAGATTTGTTTGTGTACGCACCGTTTGCGGTAACGGACGAAGATGAGGCGGCGATTCGCGACAAGGGCGAGGTGCGTGATATTGTAGCGCCTAACCCCGGTCACTATACCGAAGTGAGCGACTTCGCCAAGCGGTTTCCCGACGCGACATTGTGGGTTATATCTGACATCGCGAAGAAGGTAGCCGATGTGCCGCACAAAATCCTCGAAGAAGCACCAGAGAGTTGGAAAGAAGATTTCGACAGCATCTTGTTTGATGGCACTCCCCTGTTTCGGGAGTGGGCATTTTGCCATCGTGCGAGCAAGTCGCTTCTCATCACCGATCTGGCTTTTCACCTGCCGCGCCCCGAAACGCCACTCAATCGTATCGCGGCTCGCTTGAACGATGTCGGGCGCCGTTTTGGAGTGAGTCGGGCTTGGAGAACGGGCCTCAAGCTCGGCAACAAAAACCGTAACCGGGAATGTGTGCAAACGATTTTAGGTTGGGATTTTGAGCGCATCGTACCAGGGCACGGCTTTGTTGTAGAGAAAAACGCCAAAGAGCAATTCCGCTCGGCGTACCGCTTCTTAAAGGTGTGAAGTGGGCAGTTCATTTGCGCCGCGCTTGTTCTATGCTTCGCGAAGTGGTTGCTGATGTGTGGGTTATTGAATCGGCATTTGAAAAAGTGGGCATTGATTTTGGGGCACGCATGACTATTGTGCGGCGCAAGAACGGGGAGTTGTTCGCTTATGCTCCGTTTGCCATCTCGGATGAAGAGGCGATGGCAATACGCAGTCTTGGTGAGGTGCGGGATATTGTGGCTCCAAATGCGGCGCATTTTATGGAAATTAGGGAGTTCACATCTCGATTTCCAGATGCGACTTTGTGGACTTTGCCGGAGATTGACAAGCGAGTGGATGGGCTTCGCTATCAACATTTGGAGAGCCTGCCTGAGAGGTGGAAAGAGGATTTTGAGGGCTTGCTAGTCGATGGGCTATATGGTTTTCGGGAGTGGGTGTTTCTGCATCGGGCGAGTCGGAGTTTGATTGTGACCGATCTAGGGTTTCATCTGCCAAAACCACAAAAACCACTGGCCCGGATTGCTTTTCGTTTGAATGGGGTGACTCGTCGTTTTGGCACAACCCGCTTTGTAAGGCACCTGATTCGATTGGGAAAGAAGGACAAGGTGCGCGAGAATATCCGCATCATTTTAGGATGGGACTTCGAGCGGATTATTGCGGGGCATGGTTTTATAGAAGAAAGCCGCGCGAAGCAAAAACTTCGTACGGCTTACAGTTTTCTGGATGTGTGATTTAGGTTCAGCGGCCTGATTCGGCAGTAGCCGCAGCGGCGTTGGCTACGCCCACGACTTCGGCGGGGAGGATGCCCAAGGTGCGATAGATGGGGCGCACCTCGTCGCGGAAACCGGGGAGCATGAAGTAGAACCACACGGCAGAGCACAGGGCGCAAACACCAGAAAGCAGGATGGTTTCCATCGGGCCGATGCGTGGGGACAAGGCACCAGAGATGAGGGAGCCAAACGGCAGGGTGCCTTGAAAGGCCATGAAGAAGAAGCTCATGGCACGCCCGCGCTTATCGTCGGGGACGATGGTTTGTAGCAGGGTGTTGCAAGCAGCCATTTGCACCATGAAGCCGAAGCCTGCGAGAGGCATGAGCGCGATGGAGAGCCACAGGTTACGCGACAGCGAAAAGAGGATGAGTCCGAGGCCGAGCGTGGCGGTGGCGCGCGGGATGATGCGTCCCAAACCAAGGACGGAACGACGCGAGGCGAGGAAGAGCGCACCACAGAGGGCGCCGATTCCCGAACCCGCCATCAAATAGCCGAGGGCGTGGGAGTCGCCATGCAGAACGTCGGTGGCAACGGCGGGCATGAGCACCGTGTAGGGCAATGACGAGAAGCTGACGATGGCCATCAGCAACAAGATGGTGCGTACCGGAGTGAAACGCGAAACGTATTGCCAACCTTCAACCAGAGAAGCCAACGGCGAAGCTAAGTTTTTCGGGGCTGGTTGTTCGCGGACTCGCATGAAGTAGAGCGAGGCCAGAACCGCGAGGTAGGAGAAGCCATCGAGGAAGAAGCAGATGCCCTCGCCCGCAACCGCGATGATGGCACCAGCGACGGCAGGGCCGAGCAAGCGAGCGGCGTTCACCATCGAGGAGTTGAGCGCGATGGCGTTGGGCAAATCGGCGCGGTCTTCGACCATCTGCACTACGAACGATTGGCGGGCGGGCATATCGAACGAATTGATGAGGCCCTGAAAGGCACTTAGTAACAAGATGTGGGGAACGGTGATTTGGTGGGTGAGGGTGAGAAAGGCGAGAGCGAAGGATTGGGCCATCGCTGCGGTTTGAGTCCACTTCAGGACACGCAGGCGATTGAGGCGGTCAACCCACACACCCGCGAAGGGACCCAATAAAAAAGCGGGGATTTGCCCCGCGAAAGCAACTGTTCCCAGCAAGAGCGTCGAATTGGTTAATCGATAAACCAACCACGACAAAGCAACGCTCGACATCCAGTTACCAACCAGCGAAACGATTTGCCCACAAAAGAAGATACGGTAGTTAGGCGACCGTAACGCCCGTGTCATCCACGCTATGTTCATATATTCTCGACTCGCGAGACAGAAGCCACGCACCCTTTTCTGAGGTCGTTGCCAGAAAAATTTACAAATGGGAGTTTTGGAGGGGTAAGTGGACGCCCGACATCGCGTTTTCACTCGACCATGCTGTGCCCCAAACTTAGGCGACGATGACAGAGCAAGAAGCGAGGGCGCTATTGGTGAGGCTGACACGGCCAATTCCACCTAAAGTAGTCGGTCATACATCGCTTTAATCCCTTTGCTACGGGTATCGCTCGACGAAATTTGAGATTGCATCTGATACTCGCCCCATTTTCTTCTCACCTTCTGGGTCGGTTTCGAGTGGAATAATGTTTAGAATATCGGCGTGATTGCCGTCGATACCAGAACCGCCGCCGTGTCAGGTTTCGAGTGGAATAATGTTTAGAATATCGGCCAACCCATCTTTCATATGTTCATATTCAGCTTCGGCTTCTTGCTGTGAGCTAAAGAAGCGGGTGTGAAACATCCAGCCGTATATTCCGCAAGTTATAGAAAAAGGAGCTATGCCGCCCCCCTGCTCCAAGGTGCTACGTGCGCCCAATGAATGTTCGACATCATGAACTATGATGCCCCCCTCACTTCCGCGCTGGCCGATGCTGGCTCCGTTGTCAAATTCATTCCATTCCATATTCTTATTGTATTGCCTGTGCCCAAGCCGCACGCAGTAGAACAAAACGTTATAAAACCGCAATCCTACAGCATCTGATAACGGATTTGATGTGGACATGTGGCTCTAAATCCAACCTTACGCACGCCCTACTCTGGAAGGCTCACAATATCGCAAGCATCAAGGGTTGCTACGTAGGAGGGGTGGGCTTATTGCCATAAGCCCTACTATCTGGCTCCTAATGAAAACAGCCGCTCCCACAAAATGGGAGTGGCTGTTTGGTGTGGGGATTCGGGTTATTTTTTGGCGCCGTCGGTTCGGGTCATGCTTGAGGTAGCGCCTTTGACGAGGGCGTTGAGGTCGCCGCCTTCGAGATCGAGTTCTTTCATGAGGGCGTCGAGGAGCGGGGCCTGGGCGCGGTAGCGGAGGGCGCTGTTGACTACTTCTTCGGCGAGGTTGCCGTTGGAACCGCCGCTGTGACCGTTGGTGTGGGGCATTCCGTTGGAGCCGCCGGGGGCGCCTAGTCCGTTGACTTGCAGGATTTTGATAGCGTCGATTTGCTCCATCGGTTTGACCGATTCACGGATGATGTCGGGCAGAGCCTTCAAGAGAGCTTGCTTGATTTGAAGCTCGATGATTTGCGGCGACAGTTGGTTATCGGCGTCGTTGATGGCGCGCTTACCTTCGGCATCGACGGCGTAGCGGGTGGCGGCTGCTTCGGCGCGCGATTTTTCGGCTTCGGCCTCGCCCTGTGCGGCGATGGTGATAGCAGCGGCTCGGTCTTGCGCGGCCTTCTTCTCGGCTTCGGCGGCGACTGTGATGCCGATAGCATCGCGTTGCGCTTGCTTCTGAGCTTCGATGAGGTCGATTTGCTTCTGGCGTTCGGCGATTTCGGTAGCGCGGGCAGTTGAAACTTGCTCTTCGGCGCGGGCAGCTAGAGCGCGGGCGGCATCGGCGAGAGCCTGGGCTTCGGACTGCGCCTTCGATTTTTCGGCGATGGCGATAGCCTTTTCCTGCTCGGCTAATTCGACCGATTTGGCGCGGCCAATTTCGCGTTCGCGGATGATGCGCTGCACCTCGATATTTCGCTCGTTGATGGCGCGCTCGGATTCGATCTTGGCCTGATCGACCAACAACTTGGCGGCGATTTGGCCTTCCTGCTGCTCGCGCTCTTTAGTGGCGCGTTGCAGGGCGATTTCGGTGGCCTGTTCGCTGGTGCGGATGGAAACGACGCGCTCTTGTTCCAGACGGGCGTATTCGGAGTCGCGCTGAATCTGGTAGGTTTGCTGCTGCGCGTCGAGGTTCTTACGGGCGATTTCGACCTGGGTGTCCTGCTCGATGATGTTGCGCTGTTTGCGGCGCATCTCGATTTCTTCGGTGAGTTTGGTAAGCCCCTGTGCGTCGAAAGCGTTGTTGGGGTTGAAGAAGTCGCGCGAGGTTTGGTCGAGGGCCGTGAGCGAGACGGTTTCGAGTTCGAGACCGTTTTTCAACAGGTCGCCGGTTACCGCAACTTGCACTTTTTGCACGAAATCGGTGCGCTGTTCGTGAAGCTCTTCCATGCTCATTTCAGCAGCCACAGCACGCAGGGCATCGACGAATTTACCTTCGACCAGCTCCTTGAGTTCGAGCGGTTTGAGGGTTTTCTGGCCGAGGGTCTGGGCGGCGTTGGCGATGGATTCTTCGTCGGGCTTGACGCGCACATAGAATTCGGCGCGCACGTCAACACGCATACGATCTTTGGTGATGAGCGCTTCTTCTTTGGAGCGCATGACTTCAAGGCGCAAGGTGTTCATGTTCACCCACACGATGTCGTGGAAGATGGGGAAGACGATGGCGCCGCCGTTGAGAATGATCTTTTTACCGCTGAGACCAGTGCGAACGAAGGATAATTCGCTGGTGGCGCGTCGGTAGAGCCGGGAGATGATGATGCCAATCGCCAGGAGAGCGAATAGCACGATGCCTGAAAGCACTACGAAAATATTGTCCATTAACTAAAAAACTCCTTTTTTAATCCTGTAGATTGCTCTGTGTGTATTCGAGAGCGAGAAAGATGTGGTCGCGGCGCGAAACGAGCAGCACCGTATCGCCAGCCCGCAGTTCGACTCCGGGGGTTTCTGGCTCGACCATGATGTAGTGGGTTTTGCCGTGGCCATCGCGAACGCGGGCTTCGGCAGGGTGGCCACGTCGGGCCACTCCGAGAGTTATTTGACCATCGCGGCCAACGAGTGAATTGGGAGAAACCGCTTCGGTTTCATCGCGGGGCATGATGGGGCGAAGTGCCCATCCAGTGAGACGCAGCAGAGGGATGGTGATGAAGAACGCAAGCGCTGCCGCCAGCAAGGGCGGAAAGAAGCTACCGCTGCGGTGATGCTCGAACGCCTGTAAGCCGATACCGCTCAGGCCAAAACACAAACAAAACAGGATGAGCAAAATGGAGAAGGGTATTTTGCCCACCCATAACCAGTCAAGCGCCGCCTCGAAGGGCGAAATGTGGCCATCCAAATCGAGGTCGGCATCAAAAGCGACGTGGCCGATGGCATCCCCTAACCCAAGCAACAATTGCAGTGCCCCCATGACGACGACGAACGCCAACGACAGGCTAAAGGGCAAGTTTTGGGGGGCTAAGAGTATTTCCATCGACGCTTGTTCCCAAGCATATCACCATGAAATAATGGCTGTTTTTCTGTAGACTAAGAAAGTTGCGCCAATGGAAGAGGATGGGATATATCAGTACCTAACCATCATCTTCGTCCCACAAAGTCAACTGTTCGGGTACATCGATATCAAAGTAGATGTCAGCAACAGGTAGTTGTATTCCCAACGCTTTTAGTTCAATAATTTGCTCACGTCGGTTGTAACTCCGGTTAATCCACACATCTTTTTGGTCAGAACGTGAGAAATGTTCCACATAAACACGGGCCTGTGAGATGATGAGGTAATCGGCCAGCGAATCGAGACGTTTATAGGCTTGCAACTTCGTGGAAAAATCGGTGTGAGCAGTCGCCGCCGATAATACCTCGATTAAAACGAGCGGTGTATGGAGCGTGGTTCTTTTTGCTCCGCTCCACTGGGCATCGCGGCACCAGACAACCACATCAGGGTAGGCGTAGTTGGAGTCCTCCATTTGGACTCGGATATCGCTGCCTCCAGCACGGCAGCCAGAGCCACGCAAGCGATTATTGAGCGCGGTGATGGATTCGGAGGCGATGCTAACATGTTTTTCACTCGCACCAGCCATTGCACGAGCGCCCTCTCCCGTCACACCATGAACAGGGACAACACGCCCAAACCAGAACTCGTGCCTTTCGGCACTGGCTTCTTCAAATGCCAGATACTCTTCTTCTGTAAGAAGTTTTTGTTCCCAATTCGGCCCTGTCATGCTGAGGAGTTTAAACTCGTTTTGTTGTGAATCCCGAATTGCAGATTTATTTGAACGGCGAGTTGGTGCCCGCCCGTGAAGCGAAAGTGTCCGTGTATGACCACGGATTTCTCTATGGCGACGGTGTGTTCGAAGGATTGCGCGTTTATAACCGCCGCATTTTTCGTCACGATGCCCACCTTGAGCGTTTGTACCGTAGCTGCAAAGCCATCTGGTTGACGCCGCCAATGTCGATGGCCGAAATGAAGGCCGCGACGGAACAGACGGTCGCCGCCAACAAACTGGAGAACGGTTACATCCGCGCTATCTTCAGCCGTGGCTTTGGCGATTTGGGACTTGACCCCCGCAAATGTCCCACACCGACGACCGTTATCATCGCCGATAACATCAAGTTGTATCCGCCTGAGTTGTACGTGGAAGGCATGGATGTTATCACGGTTTCGACACGCCGTAGCCGTCCCGACGTTCTCAATCCAGCCATCAAGTCGCTGAACTACTTGAACAACATTCTGGCGAAGATCGAGTGCATCCGCGCAGGTGTGCCCGAATGCATCATGCTCAACGATCAGGGCATGGTTTCGGAGTGTTCGGCGGATAACATCTTCATCGTGCATCAGGATTTGCGCGGACGCCTTGAGTTGCGCACTCCTCCGGTATCATCGGGCATTCTGGAAGGCATCACGCGAGATGCTGTTCTTGAGTTGGCCGAAAAACTGGGCATTGCTGTGGCGGAGAAAGAGTTGACTTTGTTCGACCTTTACAACGCCAAAGAAGCCTTTTTGACTGGTTCAGCAGCAGAAGTTGTGCCTGTGACCCGCATTGACATGCGCGAAATCGGCGACGGCAAACCCGGCCCGATCACAGGCCAGTTGATGGCAGCTTATTCCGAGCTGCGTAACACCGAAGGCACACCAGTCTTTTAAGAGGCGCTAGTGATTAGTTTTTAGTGGTTAGTTCGGGTCGTCGCGATTTGGAACATTGTCGCTTCGTTGAAGTAGAGAAGTTCGGCGATAATCACGCGAACTAGCCACTAAAAATTAACCGCTAACGATTCTCTGGTCACTTGCTTTGGAACCTATACCCCTCTCTCGATTTCTTTTTTAGGTGCTTCATCCATTGTGCGAGCGTTGCGGAAATCGTCCGGCGCACGTTTCAGTCACACGAACTTTTCTGGACGGCGAAAAACAAACTGAATCGCTGTGCGTTTTGTGCGCGCAATCGGATGCTTCCGTGCTCGATTCAATGCGCAGTCTTGGCCTCGTGATGGGGTTGCCGGGAGAAGACGACGAAGTCTCATTGGATGAACACATCGTAGGCGCGCCGTTTGAGGCGTTGATGGAAGCCTGCTTTTCGAGCAACGAACTTATGGGCGACGACGATTTGGAAAACGACTGGATGGACGACGATGACCCCTTTGCCGATGATGATTTACCAGACGGCATGAGCAACGAAAGCGACCCCTTCGCCGACGATGAATTGGATGATTTCGGCGCCGAATTGCCGCCCGATAATTTGTTCCGAACGCTGGAAGTGGAAAGTAGCGAAATGGATGCGGTTTGCTCAGGTTGTGGCGCGACGTGGGAGCAGATAGCGCTCGATGAGCGCGCGGGTTGCTCGCATTGCTACGATACGTTTCGCGTTTCGCTGTTGAAATTGATCGAACAGGTGCAGCGCGACGCACAGCATGTGGGAAAGACGCCACGCGCCGCTTTCAAACGCCGCTTGCGTTTGGAACAACTGCGACAGCGCCGCGATAATCAGTTGACAATGCTGCGAAACCGTCTGGCCGAAGCCGTGCGAGGCGAACGCTACGAAGAAGCCGCGACACTACGCGACAAGATCAAAGTCGTATCGTCGAGCCTGTTCTAAAGACTACCCCCTGATAGTCTTGACCCTCATTTGAATGTCCACTCTTTTGTTGTCCCGACTTGACCGCACCGCGCGCTGGATGAAGCGCGGCGGACGCGAAGGCGACGTGGTGCTATCGTCGCGTGTTCGACTGGCGCGCAATCTGGCGCGCTATGCCTTTCCTCATCGCGCCTCGCAGCAGGAATTAGCTCAAGTGCGCGAGCGCGTGTTGCTTGCGCTTCAAGAAGCCGCCCCGGCTGCGCCCGACTCGCTATTGGTGTTGCAACTGGAGGATTATTCGGGAGTGGAGCGGCGGTCGCTGGTTGACCGCCACCTGTCGTCGCGTGAACATATTCGCGATGAGCGCGGGCGGGCACTGGTGACGACGGCTGATGGGGCTTTTTCGATTCTGATTAACGAGGAAGACCACGTGCGGCTGAGTGGCGTTTTGCCGGGACTTCAACTCGATGCGGCGCTGGAAATGTGCGATGAAGTGGACGACGCGCTGGAGGAGTATTTCGATGGCAAAAGCGCGTTCGCATTCGACCCCGATTTCGGATTTTTGACATCGTGCCCTACTAACGCGGGGACGGGTTTGCGCGCTTCGGCGATGCTGCATTTGCCCGCGCTCTCGCTGCTGGGCGAGCTGGAAGACGCCCGCGAGTGGGCCAATGAACGCGGTTTTGTGTTGCGGGGCACGACGGGAGAAGGCTCGGAAGTGGCGGGGCATATCGAACAACTGTCCAATCAATCGACGTTGGGGCAGAACGAGAGCGACATCGCGCTGGAAATCGAGAACGCGGCGCGGGAGATCGCGATTCGCGAACGCGAGGGGCGCACACGTTTAGTGGAGGAGATGCCAATTCAAACCCGCGATTTGGTGGGTCGTGCCTATGGCATCTTGCGTTACGCGCGCCGCATCACAGGTGAAGAGGCGACACAAACGCTTTCGCTGCTTCGGTTGGGTCACGAACTGGGATGGTTGAAAGGGCTATCGCGGCAGCGGTTCAATGAATTGAGCGTGTGGCTGCGCCCCGATTATCTGGGTGTGTTGCATTCGCGGGAGCTTTCTCGCGATGAGCGAGCGCTTGTGCGCGCCGATTTACTGCGCGCTCATGTCTCGAAAGTCAAACTCGAACCTGTTTTCGAACAATTACCATGAACGAGTCCACTCAACCCAATCCCGAATCCAAAGTAAAACTTACTGTCGCTCGCAACGGTCCACTACGCATTCAAGGAGCCTGCGAACTTATCGAGTCGGGCGAAATCCAGATTGTGTGGAGCGACGGTACGCCCGTTGAACCGGCCAATTTGAATGCCTTCTCGATTTGCCGCTGTGGCGAAAGCGCCAACAAGCCCTTCTGTGATGGCGCCCACACTCGTAGCGGCTTTGAACGTGCCGCTGAAGATGTGCCGGAGAGCCGCGAGTAATTTAAACGCAGACATCAGAAGCCGGAAATGAGTCTCACGATGTTCTATTAGTCGTATACCTTTCGGCTTCTGGTTTCTGATTTATTTATGCTTCTTACGCTCGACATTGGTAACACCAACATTACGGCGGGGTTGTTCGAGGGAACGACCATTCGGCAAACGTGGCGCTTTGCTACACGCCGCGATTCGACCGGGGACGAACTCGGTTCCCTGCTCTATTCGGCAATGGGCGCGCGTGGGGTTAGCTTCGATACGATTTCGGGTTTATGCTTGTGTTCGGTGGTGCCTTCGCTGTCATCTCCGGCTCGCTTTTTTGGGCGCGAGTATTTGGGGGTTTCGCCCATTGAAGTGGGGCGCGATTTCGATTTCGGGCTAAAAAACGGCTATGACGACCCGAAAGCAGTTGGCGCCGACCGTTTGGTGAACGGGGTCGCGGCGCGTGAAATCGCGGGCGGGCGGGCCGTGGTAGTTGCGGATTTCGGCACGGCGACCACCATTGATGCGGTTAGCGGCGATGGGACTTATTTAGGAGGAGCCATTGCTCCCGGTATCGGCATTTCATCGGATGCTCTGTTTCGGGCGGCTGCCAAGTTGCCGCGCGTCGAGTTGCTGGCACCACCAAGTGCTTTAGCGACCAACACACCGCACAGCATTCAAGCCGGACTAGTGTTTGGTTATGCGGGGCTTACCAAGGAATTGGTGTCGCGCGTGGCGCAAGAAATTGAAGGACGCGAGGGAAGTGCACCGCTAGTTATAGCAACAGGCGGGTTGGCCGAACTTATCGCGCCACTGGTGCCGCAAATAGACCAGGTGGAAGCCGATTTGACGTTACAGGGCCTACGGATGTTATGGGAGCGGTCACGTGAGTAAGGAAGGAAGGGAAGGCCAGAATAGTGATACCACGATGATGTTGCACTTCTTCCTTCGCATTTGCCCGTATGACGATAGCTCCTTTATCTGAACGTAGGAACGACTTCTCGCTCGCCCTCTGGTCAGCCGCTCTTTGCTTTTTTCTTCTTCTTCCCTGTCTATGGTTTCCACTCGGCAAAGATGCGAGCGTGTTTTTGTTGGGCGGGCGAATTTTAGATTCTGGCGGTCTGCTCTATCGTGACCTGTGGGATATAAAGCCACCGCTGATTTATTTGTTGGCTGCGCTCCCAGCCTTGTTGCCTTCGGCATGGCAAATCGTCGGATTCTATATATTGGCGAGTTTGGCTACGGCGGGCACCGTATTTTTCTGCAGTCAGTTAGTTGCTCCCCTCGCCGGGAAACGGGTAGCTCTGGTAATCGCGCCCATCTTTGCGGCGATCACGCTTTATCCGGCCACAACTTCGTTAGGTCAATGTGAAAGTTGGGCGAACCTGTTTGGCTGGGCGGCGCTGTGGTGCTGGGTTAATCGCACATCGAAGTGGCACGCAATTGCGGGCGGTTTGCTGTTGGGGATGATTCCCTTTCTCAAAGTCACCTCCCTGCTGCCCCTACTGCCCTTCCTCTTTCTGACGCAACGCTCAGCCAAGCACGGGCTATGGCTTGGCGGTGGATTTATCGGGGCGATTGTTCTAGGCGCTGGAGGGATGCGTTTTTCGGGTGTGTGGCCATTCTACGAAGACATCGTTCATAATTTCCTGGCATTTTATGTGTCGGCAAGCGATGCTCCTTTTCTACCTCGCCTACTATGGTTCATCCAGAACATATCAATTTGGGCAATGGCTGCGGGTGGGTTCTCATTATTTTGCACAGCGGGAGTTATTGACCGCACGGTGTGGCCAACGTCATGGAAGCGGGCGCTACTGGCGTCACTGGCTCTGGGATTAATCGCGATGTGGGTGCAAAACCGTAACGTCGTTTATCAATGGACAGTTCTTCTACCAACATTTGCCTTACTCAGCGCCACGGGCTTGGTCGCCCTTGGTAATGTAGTAAAAGCGTGGCCAGTAAAATTTGTTGCCCCTGCACTAGCAGTAGCATTATGTTTGGGAAGCACACGCGATTTGTGGCTCGACTTCGTTTTCAGCCCTAATATCGTGGCTCAGGATCGCACACTGAAGAATCGAAATTTCGTCAACGAAACATGGCCCGCTCAGCGCGTCATCTTCGATTATTTGCGAACTAACTCTCGCCCGAACGATCTTCTGTGGGTATGGGGTTTTGAGCCGGCACTCTATTTAGCTGGCCCTCGCCCTGTCAACCGATACGTTTATACCGCCCCACTTGCCGCGCCGTTCACCCCGAAACAATGGAAAACCGAGGCATGGGATTCTCTTCGGAAGCGTCAACCGCGTTTCGTCGTCATTCAATCTCACTTTTCTATGAGCGACTTAGGAACACCTGATCGCGATGTGGAACAGTTGTGGCGAGAGACACCGATATTTCCCTGGTTCACGAACCACTACGAATTAGAAAAACAAGTCGGCGATTACAAAATCTATAGGCTCAAAACTCAGTCGCAATAGCGCTCTGATTTAAACTTCATCTTATGTTGACTCCGCTTAGAATCCCCACTCCTTACGGCCCGACCATCGTGGCCGATCCGCCTGTCGTTTTGGCGCCGATGGCGGGCATCACTTCTGAACCTTACCGCCGCCTGTGCCGCCGCTACGGGGCGGGCATGAGCTGGTCGGAACTGGTTTCTTCGAGCGCGATGATTTTGGGCGGCGAAAAGTCGCAGATAAAGACGCGCCAACTGGCGTACTTTTCTGAGGAAGAGCGCCCAGTGGCGGTGCAGCTTTTTGGCGCAGACCCCGATATGATGCGGCGCGCTGCCGCGCTTATCGCGCAGACCAAGCCTGACGCAATCGACATCAACATGGGTTGCAGCGTCGCGAAAATCGCGCGTTGTGGGGCGGGTTGCTTGTTGCTGCGCACTCCTCAACTGGCACAGGACATTATCGCGGCCACGGTTGAAGGCGCCGCTGAGTTCAAAGTACCCGTCACGGTGAAAATGCGCGCGGGCTGGGATGACTCGTGCATCACAGCCCCCGAAGTCGCCAAGCGCGCGCAGGATGTGGGCGCTGTCGCGGTGACAGTTCACCCACGCACCGCAAAGCAAGCCTTTTCGGGGCACTCGGACTGGTCGGTAATCAAGCGCGTCAAAGAAGCGGTTTCGATTCCGGTAATCGGGTGCGGCGACGTGGTTGATGGTCCCAGCGCGAAAGCGATGTTCGAGCAAACGGGATGCGATGCCGTGATGATTGGACGCGCGGCGATGGGCAATCCATTCCTGTTCGCGAATGTGGTGTCTTATTTGGAAACGGGCGCCGATGCCGTTGAACCAAGCATTGATGAGAAGATCGCGACGGCACGTTGGCACGCCCGCGAATTGACGGGCCTCAAAGGCGAACACACCGCGATGCAGGAAATGCGCAAGCACTCGGCGTGGTACTCGAAGGGAATGCCCGAAAGCGCGCGTCTTCGTGACCAACTCTGCCGTATCAACAAGCTCGACGAACTCGAAGCCATTTGGGATGAAGCCCTCGCTGCCGCCGCGCGGTATGGGGCGCTGGAACCTGTGAGTTAAAAAGAAAGCGGACATGCTATCATGTCCGCTTTTTCGTTGGGTGTAGTACAAGACAGCTGCAATCTCTTCAGGCAGAGTCGGCGGTGCAGGTTATGAACTTAAATTCTGCCATGCCGATTCGTTGACAAACGAATCATCCATCAAGCGGCTAAAAGGAGTGTCAGTCACATTACTAAACCCCTCGAAGGGAGTTTGTAAATCCCAGGTGATAACCACCGCTAATGTCAGAAAGGTCGCGATGAGTCCCGTCTGTAGCAGATGAAACCTTTGGTGCTCGATTTCCAGCATGACACAGGAAATGAGGATGCAGAAAGCAGCAAAGAGCATGAAAATCCAAATCTCGGCAGGGATTTGATAGCGGGCTTTCAGGCGCCGTTCGCCGCGCAGAACACGCAACTGGGCGAACGCGGTTAGAAGTTGCTGCCGCAGTGCGGCGTTGTTTGCGTTGCTCGGTTGGTAGCGAAGGATGGTGAGTCCAAGGCGAGCGCTTTCCTGATTTAACTTCAACGAATACACCCCTCGCGCAAGGCTGGGCCATTCATCGTCAATGGCGGTCTGGGCGTACTGTTGGACTTGCTGGACTACTTTTGAACCCAGAGGATCGGGTAAGCCACGCCCGAAAAAAGCAATTGAACCAAGAACTTGCGCTTCCTGATTGGTGACTTCGCGAGTTTGTTCGTGGTTATTCCATGCCGCACTGAGGATAAAGGCGAGGGTGATGCCGCTGAGCGAACTCATCAATCCCACATAATAGCCCAAAATGTGATCTCCCTTGAAGGGGATTCTCTTCGAGGTCGTTCGCCGGAATCGGCTTTGAACGACCATCACCAAAATGACGAACAGAACGCCCAACAAATACGGTAGCAGGAAGAACCAATTCAACATGTGTTAAAAGAGTGCCAGAGTGTTGGCCTCTTCCAATTCCGGCTCAGGCTCTTTGACAAGCTGAGTTTCGCGTTTTGGTTTCTTTTCGGGTTTGGGCGTTTCAATAGTCGTTGCAATTGAAGGAGTGAGAGGTGCGCTTATTTCTACTTCGTCCCATTCGCCGAGTTTGATGAGGTTGACCTTGTGGCCCTGCAAAATGGGCGTGGGGTGGCAGGTGACGAAGACGATTTGAAGCGATTCGAGGGCTTCGCCTAGCACTTCGCCAAGGCCGACGCGACGCGACGAATCGGATTGGGTGAACGGGTCGTCCAAGACGACGCAGCCTTTTTTGGACGGCAAACGGCTGACGACTTTTTGGGCTAACAGCAGACGCAGGGCGAAGGCGACTTGCTCTTTCATGCCTTCGGAGTGTTCGGAGAAAGGCAATTCGATGGTAGAATCGCCTTCTTTGGTTCGCACTCGCAGCAGTTTGGCGCCGTCGTCGGAGAAGATGAGGTGGGTATCTTTGCCACGCAGTTTCGATAGCCACGGGCTAAGTTTTTGATTGAGAGGCCCCCCTAAATCGCGGCCTAGTTTGGCGCGCAGCGCTTCCATAGCGGCGCACAGAATGGCGAGACCACGAAGTTTGGCCTCGTATTCAGCGACCAAAGGTTCGAGGCGTTCGATAGTGGCGTCCAGTTCGTCGCGGCGAGTTTCGGGGTCTTGTTCGCAGAGGTGGAAGAGGTCGCGGCGGCGTTCGGCCAGACGGCGCTCGATGATGGCGCGCTCTTCGGCCAAGCGCACGGCTTCGCGGCGGGCGGCTTCGACTTTAAATTTATCGACACTGTTGCCAAAGCTACCGCGCTGAGCGTTGGCTTCGCCCGCGCGCATCTCGGCTTTGATGGCGCGCTCCTGCGCCTGACGGAGTTGGATTTGGCGGGCTTCGTCATCCACGCCATCGTCGCGTAATCGCTCCAAACGGACGCTTAAATCTTCGAGAGTTGCACTCAATTGGTCGGGGCGATTTGAGGCGGCATTCCACTCCGATTCGAGGACGCGAACCTCGTGAGCGGCCCTATCCCACGCATTGCGGGCGCGGGTGGCAGTCGATTGGGCTTCGCTTTCGAGTTCGACCATTTCAGCGACTTTATTGCGTACATCGGTACGGCGTAGGCCATTGAATTTGAGGGAGTCCTGAAAACGGATTGCCTCATGGCGGCGCGCTTCGAGTTCGGTTTGTGCATCATTGAACCGAACGCGCGCCGACTCTAAATCGCCCGATTTGTTTTCTTCGTCTTCAAGGCGCTTGCGGGATTCGGTGAGTTCGCGCCTCGCCCGGTCTCGCTCTGCACGCGCGGCTTCGAGGTCTTCGAGTTTGGCGGGCATGTCGGCGAGCGCCACATTCCACTTGAGTAGGCGGGCGGCTAAGTCGGCGCTGCTATCTTCGATTTGCTTTTGCAGGTCATCGACGCCGCGTGCCCCCGTCTTGATGCGGAAGAGGCCGACGTTTTGAATATCGAAGGCGCCACTGCTGCGGGCGCCCAAAACCTGGCGTTCGCCGTCTTGCATCGCGAGGGTTTGCGGGGTTTCTTTGTCAGCTCGGAAGCGAACGGATATGTTCGCGTGGGCTTCGAGTGCCACTTGCAAACCGCGTCCGGCTTCGCGTTCGAGAGCTTCCAGCGCCTCGAAGTCGCGGCGGAGAGCACGCAGTTCGGTTTCGTCAGGAGCGGGCGGTGTGTTATCGAAAGCGCCCTGCATAGCAGCGACATCGTCGGTAAGGGCGATAAGTAAATCGACGGTGTTGGTTTCATCACGCAGATGGCGGTTGGCCTCATGGACTTCCCATACCGAACGCCAGCGCCCCAACATTTCGCGGGTTTCTTCCCAGCCCGATTCGGCGACGCTGCGTTCTTGCGAGAGATTTTCGCTGTTGACACGCGCGGCTTCGAGACGAATTTGCAGGATTTGGAGCGAATCGGAGAGCGAATCGAGTTCGGTTTGCGCGGCGCTTTGCTGGGCAAATAGGCGCTCGATTTCTTTGACGCGGCCCGCGAGTTCGTTACGGGTCGCGATAGCTTCGCGGCGTTCGAGTTCGGCTTCGGAGAGGGCGCGGTCAGCCTCGTACTGAGCGTTCATGCGGTCGCCGAGCGAATCTTGGCGGGCGCTGGCCTCATCGCAGAGGGCTTTCATGCGTCCGCTTTCAGCGCGCAGGTCTTCCAATTCGGAGCGGATGACTTCGATTTCGCCGCTCATGGCCTCGAATTTAGCGCGCTCGGAGAGGGCGGCTTTCCATTCGTCGCGGGAGCGGGCGGCTTCGGTTCCGGCCTTGGCGCCATCAAGGGCGCGTGGGGCCAATTCGAGCATCAAGTCGCGTTTACGCTCGCGCTCCAAGGTTTGACGAGCTTTTTCGAGGCGGTTGGTAAGTGCCAAATCGCCTTCGTCACCGACTCCCAGAGTGGATCGGATAGCAGCGCCACCATCGAGTACGAACTCAACGCCTTCGCCCTGATGGGCGACCAGAAGGGCGCCTTCGGGGCTGGTGCCACGGCCCGGTCCGATACCATCGGCGGCGAGCAGTTCACGCAGTTTGTTCTGAGCTTCGGTACGCTCGAACCACTCATCGGCCTGTCCGGTTTGACGCAAACAAAGACGGCACTCGCGCTTGTTAGCGTCTTCGCAGACGACTTTGGAGATAACAGCGGTACAGTTGGAGAACTCGATTTCGGCTTCGACGCGGGGGCGTGCGGTGGGATCGGTCGCGGGGATGATGCAACGGATTTCGTCGGCTTTAATACGGCCCGCTCCCCCGGTGATGTCGCGGAATAATACCCAGTCGAGCGCCTCGACGAGAGACGACTTGCCCGATTCGTTGCGTCCGGCAACGACATTGAGGCCATCACTGAGGTTGAGGTCGAGCTGTGCGTGGGCGCGCCAGTGGGTGAGCGAGAGGCGGCGGAGAATCATCGAACAATTAATAGTTTGACGGGCACGACCACAATAAAGCGGGGTAGGACAGATTTTCGTGAGGCCATAAAAAATGAGAACGCCCCGCCGAAGTTACTCGGTGGGGCGTTTGGGGTTAGGCTAACTTGCCGCTGAGGTCGTAGGCGTTGCAGCCGGTGATTCTCACTTTAACGAAGGTGCCGGGAGGAGTGCCCTTACGCTCGCGGGGGTTCATTTTGACCCAGACGTTGCCGTCTACGTCGGGGGCGTCGCGCATGGCACGCCCCACCATGCCACCGGGTTCTTCGGTTTCGAGCAGAACGTCAATGGTTTTACCGATGTAGGTACGGTTCTTTTGCAGCGAGACTTTCTGTTGCAACTCCTGCAACTCGTGGTAGCGACGCTCGATGGTTTCTTCATCAACCTTCTGGTCGAGGCCATAGGAAAGCGAGGAACCTTCGTCGGAATACTTGAAAACGCCGATGCGGTCGAACTTCTGCGATTTGATGAAGCTCTTCAGCTCAGCGAAATGCTCTTCGGTTTCACCGGGGAAGCCGACAATGAAGCTGGTGCGGATGCCAATTTCAGGAGCTTTCTCGCGGAATTTATCGAGCAAGCGCGCGTAGGACTCGGAGTTTCCGCCACGACGCATACGCTTTAGAACACCCTGAGCAGCGTGTTGAAGCGGAATATCGAGATAGCGGGCCACGCGAGGAGCGGTGCAAAGGGCGTCGATGAATTCGTCGTTGACCTGCGAAGGGTAGGCGTACAGAACGCGAACCCATGTCAATTCTTCAACGGCGCTCAATTCATTGAGAAGGCGTCCGAGCGACATTTGGCCGTAAAGATCGAAGCCGTAACGGGTGGAATCCTGAGCGACGAGAACGACTTCTTTGGCACCTTGAGCGGCCAGGCGGCGCGCTTCGGCGACGATGGACTCAATGGGGCGCGAACGGAAGGGGCCACGCAACTGCGGGATGATACAGAAGGAGCAAGTGTGGTCGCAGCCTTCAGCGATCTTGATATAAGCCGACCAGGGGGGCGTGGCGCGCACGCGCGGGGTGGTGTGATCGTAAACGAAGGTGTGCGCTTTGGTCGGGGTGACGCTCAGTTGAATGAGGCCGTCGCCGCCGCCCATGCCCATCGGGGGCACGAAGCCACCGGTTTTGGGAGCGAAAGCGCGATCCATTGCGCCAACGATGGCGGGAAAGTCGCTTGAACCCAGAATGGCATCGACTTCGGGGACGCGCATCTTGATGAGTTGGGCGTCGCGCTGCGGCAAACAGCCAGTGGCGACGACAGCTTTGACGCGCCCGGTTTTCTTACGGGCGGCGACATCGGACAAGGTTTGCAGGCTTTCTTCGACGGCAGCGCCCAAGAATCCACAGGTATTGACGATGATGGCGTCAGCTGCGTCCACATCGCCGGTGATGGAGTAGCCCGCGCCTTGCAACAGGCCGAGCATGACTTCGGAGTCCACCAAGTTTTTCGAGCAACCCAAAGAGATGAGGCCAACCGACCGCCCATTAGAGGCAGGGGTTGTCTGGGTTGAAAGTTCTTTTTCCGCGACTGGCAATGTGTCCACTGGCATTATATTGAAAGACGCTCCCAAAAATGGGAGCCGTGAACGGACGAACGAACGCCCTACTCGCTTCGCATTTATGTGTTTTTTTGGAGGGCGCTGTCATCAAAATGCGAATTAGTGCCACGTACCACATTACAGCTCTAAATGAACCTTGGATTTTTTCTAAGTAGTGGCAATTTCCGTGCTCCACAACGGGGCGTGCGGCGCAACATTCACAAACACCTCAGCCGCTACTCTTTTTTAGGGGGACATACAATGCTCAAACAATTTTTACAAGAAGAAGAAGGCCAGACACTGGTCGAATATGGTTTGCTGATCTCACTCATCGCTATCGTCGTTATCGGGGTTTTAACCCTGTTGGGAAGAAAGATTAAAAATACCTTCAACAGCACAGCAGCGAACTTGAACGCAACCACATAATGTAAGAAAGACCAGAGAAGAATCTCTGGTCTTTTTGTTTTTGTAAGCCGAAGCAATTCCCCTCGCTCCCCAGACAAAGCGAACCTCTCACACTTTTAGGTGTGAATTCTGATTCTGTATCTTTGGATGAGGCGCTCTCCCTGCTTGAACGCGGCGCCGACACCATTATTTCGCGTGAGGAACTGCGCGCCAAGCTCACGAAATCGTCGAAAACGGGACAACCGTTGCGAATTAAGTTGGGCATCGACCCGACGGCCCCCGACATTCACCTCGGCTTTGCGGTAGTTTTGCGCAAGCTACGCCAGTTTCAAGATTTGGGTCATGAAGCCCATCTCATCATCGGCGACTTTACGGCTCAAATCGGCGATCCAAGCGGCAAATCAAAAACCCGCCCGCCCCTTACGCACGAAGAAGTGCGCGAGAACGCGCTTACATACCAGGAACAACTGTTCAAAATTTTGGACGAGTCGAAGACCATCGTTCACTTCAACGGCGACTGGCTGGGTTCGATGACTTTCGCCGACGTGATTCGTCTCGCCTCAAAAAGCACCGTGGCGCAGATGTTGGAGCGCGAGGATTTCGCGCGTCGCTATGAAGAAAGCAAACCAATTGGCTTACACGAGTTCATGTACCCACTGTGTCAGGGGCAGGACTCGGTGCATATCCGCGCCGATGTGGAGCTTGGCGGGACCGACCAACGCTTCAACAACCTTGTGGGACGCGAGTTACAGCGCGTTAACGGACTGGAATCGCAAGTCGTGTTGTTGATGCCGATTCTGGTGGGATTGGATGGCGTGCAGAAGATGTCGAAGTCGTTGGGCAACTATGTGGCGATTTCGGATACGCCCACCAATCAGTTCGGCAAATTGATGAGCTTGCCGGATGAGGCGATGAAAACCTACTTCACGCTTTGCACGATGGTATCGCTTGAAGAGGTCGAAACCATTCTGGCCGGACATCCGATGGATGCGAAGAAGCGGTTGGCGCGCGAAATCGTGGCGATTTACCACGGCGAAGAAGCAGCCCAAAGCGCACAGCAAGGATTCGAGAAGCAGTTCCAGAAAGACGAAGTGCCAGCCGATATGCCCGTTGTGCAACTTCCGGCTGGCGAGATGGGCGTACTCGACCTGTTGAAAGCCTGTTTCGAGGTATCGGGCAAGGAAGCGCGTCGGCGCGTCGGACAAGGCGCGGTTTCGGTGGATGGGCAGAAAGTCGAGGACGAGAACGCCACTTTCACGCTACAAACGGGACTCACCATCAAAGCGGGCAAACGGGCTTGGGCCAAGGTCGAGGTTTCGTAAGTGACACCGTTCAAAGACCAGATTCTAGCTCGGCTGGAGCGCTATTTCGGCACGGCGCCCAAAGTAGTGCGCGCCTCGGATGAAATCGAATTCGCCATCGTGCCCAGCAGAGAGGGTACCTATAATGCCGTCTTCACACTGGGACTGAGCGGGCACGAAATGGAAGGCGTGCCCGACCCCGATTGGCGCTTTGCGGAGTTAGTGTTGTTGTTGCCCACCGACTGGCCGCTGGAAGTGACGCCCTCGAACTGGCCGCTGGTGTGGCTGGAACGATTGGCGATATTTCCCATTCGGCAAAATTCGTGGTTGGGGTTGGCGCACAGCATTCCCAATGGCGTTCCGGCGCAACCCTTCGATGAGACAACCGAATTCGCGGCATGGCTATTAATTCCGCCCGTCGAGTTGGCGAAGGAGTTCGCCCGTTTTCGCATGGAATCGGGCGAGGTCATCAACTTCTGGACGCCGATTGCGATTTACCCCGACGAGTTGGCACTGAAAACTAACAAGGGCGCCACCGAGCTTATCAACAAGTTTTCCAGAGCGGGAATCGGTGATATTTTCGACCCGAATCGGGTTTCGATTTACCAGCGCAAGGCGAACATTTTCGGAAAATACAAGGATTAAACGATGTCTACTACTGCTTCTTCCCCCTCGCCCTCGCGTGCCGAAGAACTACTTCGCGAAGCCATTGAAATGGGTGCGGAAGATGTCTACCTGCAAAGCGAAGGCGACAGAATCAAGTTGCGTTACCGCGTGTCGGGACGGATTGTGCAGAAACTCAGTGGGTTTCTGGCCGATAGCGACGATTTGTTCGATGAACTGAAAGGGCTTTGCATTCAGGAGGAGGTTACGGTCACCGAGGATGAGTGGCTGGGCACATTTCCGTTTTCGGGGGCAGGGCGCAGCGTTTGGATTCGCGTCTACTGGTTTCGCGAGGAAAATGAAGAGGCAATCGTGGTTTCGATTATCGAGAGCCGATTAGGCTTCGATGATTTGGGACTGAGCGAGCGCGATGCAGAGAAGTTAGGCGCACTGATCGCGGCACCTCAAGGCATTGTAATTGGCTGCGGGGCCGATGCGGGCGGACACGCGACGACACTCAACACGCTGTTAGAACGACTGGCTCAAAACGGCAAACGGGTGGTATCGCTGGGCGAATCGTCGGATACCCGCTTAGAAAAGGTCACTTATCTGGACATCACAGGCGAAGAGTGGCCCGAACAAATCGAGCTTTTGACAGGGCACTTCGATGTCTTTGCGCTAGGCACTCTGGATAGCCCCCTCAAGGTGCGCGCGGCTTTTCAGTTAGCCGCCGAAGGGCATTTGGTGTTGGGGTTGCAGTACAGCTTTCCGGTTTATACGGCGATGTCTCGATTCTTGCATACCGGCATTTCGCCCGAAGAAATTGAACAGCATTTTCTGGGGGGCTGGTCGCAAAGGCTGGTTAATCGCGCCAATCAAAATGGCCGCATTGGTTTGTTTCACTGTGTCAGCAGCCGAGAGGCACGCAAGCAGTTTGTGGCGCTGCAAGAAGCCAATTATCCTGAGTTAGATACCCAGGAAGAGGACGCGCTATGGCAAGATGCCGAAGAGAAGATCGAGCAAGGACTAATAACTCGCGAGGAAGCGGCCAAACATCTTCCGGCGATTTGAGCCACATTTGCGCCTCTTTACACTGAAAATCCATGCCTACTCGCGATATTATCGAAGCGGCTTTTGCGCAAGCTCCGTCGGAGTTGCCGATTAAGCGGGCGCGGGCGGCATTTGAGAAGGATATTGCCGAGTTTGTGGCGCAGATGCAGGTGGAGCGCGGGTTTTCGTCGCACACGGCGGCGGCTTATCGGCGCGATTTGGAGCAGTATGCGCGGGCAATGATTGGGCGCGGTGTTTTGTCGGCGCGCAAGATTGAGTCGGGGGATATTCAAAGCTACGCTGGCGATTTACGCAGCAATCCCATTGAAAACACGCGGGTTCGGGGGCGGCTGTATAGTCCGACTTCGGTGGCGCGTAAATTGGCCTCCATCCGTTCGTTTCATAAGTTTTTGGCGAGAGAGCGGTCATATCCCGATCCGGGGGCGCGGCTAGAATCGGTGCGAACACCACGCGGATTGCCGCGTGTGCTTTCGATTGAGGATGTGCGTGAACTGTTGAGCGCGCCACGTGGGGCCGAGCCGCTGACTCTACGCGACCGGGCGATTCTAGAACTGCTGTATGCGACGGGAATGCGCGCTTCGGAGATGTGTCAGTTGCGGGTAGGTGATTTGATGCTGGAAGACCGCATCGTGAGGTGCAAAGGCAAGGGCGACAAATGGCGTATGGTGCCGCTATCGAAGGCGGCGACGCGCGCACTTGAAGAGTATTTGGGGTTAGCGCGGCCTCAGTTGCTGGGTGTGACACCCATTCAATCCGACAAGCCCAAACGCGGGCGCCCACGCAAAATTGTGACTCCAACACGGCGGCGCAGCGATGTATTGTTCGTTGAGGAAGGCGGTTCGGCTTTTGTGCGTCTGACGCTTTATACACTGGTGCGGCGCTATGCCAGCGAGGCGGGGCTTCCCGGTTGGGTTTCGCCGCACACATTGCGGCATTCATTCGCGACGCACTTGCTGCAAAATGGCGCTGATTTGCGCGCCATTCAAGAGATGTTAGGTCACGCCGACATCGCGACGACGCAGATTTACACGCACGTCGAAACCGCGCACTTGCGAAGGTCTTTCCAAAAATCGCATCCACGCGCTTGATGTAAGTGGAGACTTGTCAGGGTTTTCCCTAAAAAATATTTTAGCCTTTAAAGACGATAGACTGGAGCGCTATGGACTTTGCGGCACAAAGCAACCTGTCCCCATCCACTCCACCCGTCGATCGTGCCGCCACGGGTATTGAGGGGTTGGACGACATCCTTAGCGCGGGGTTACCCCGCAGACGTTTATATCTTATTCAAGGCGAACCGGGGACTGGCAAAACGACCCTGTCGCTTCAGTTTTTGCTACGTGGTGCGCAGGAAGGCGAAAAATGTCTCTATATTTCGCTTTCCGAATCGCGTGACGAAATCTTACAGGTCGCCGAATCGCACGGCTGGGACTTAAGCTCTCTCCATATCGTCGAAATGAGCGACGATACTCGCGTTCAAGCCCTAATGCCCGACGAACAGAACACGCTGTTTCTCTCATCGGAAATCGAGCTTTCCGAGATCACAACACGTATTCTGGCAGAAATCGACCGCATTCAGCCGTCGCGTGTGGTGTTCGATTCGCTGTCGGAGTGGCGGTTGGTATCAGGTGGCGGGCTGAAGTTTCGGCGCCAAATTCTGGCGCTGAAAAACCACCTGTCAGCGCGCGGTGCCACCGTTTTACTGTTAGACGACCATTCGGCCATTGGCGAGTTGGACTTACAATCGCTGGCGCATGGCGTACTACAGTTGCACCATTTACAACCCGAATATGGCGGCGAACGACGGCGCCTGAGCGTAATCAAGCTGCGCGGTTCGCAGTTTCGCGGCGGCTTCCACGACTTCACCATTCGCCGTGGCGGATTACAGGTTTTTCCGCGCCTCGTTGCGACGGAACATTCGCAACCTTTCCAGTCAGAACTGGTGCCATCGGGAATGGCCGAACTGGACGAGTTGCTGGGAGGAGGCGTGGCACGCGGCACATCCACACTCGTTATTGGCGCCAGTGGAACAGGCAAATCGCTGCTGACGCAGCGCTACCTTGAAACCTTGTTGGTGAAAGGGGAACATGTCGCGCTGTTTGCCTTTGAAGAGAATGCGGAGTTGATTAAAGCCCGCATCGCGATGTTTGGCTTCGATATTACTGCTTACATCGAAAGCGGAGCGCTTCATTTGCACACCGTGGACCCAGCGGAGCTTTCGCCAGGAGAGTTCGTGTGGCGCGTGCGCGAGTGCGTGGAACGGGGTGGGGCCAAAATGGTCATCTTCGACTCGTTGAATGGCTACCTGTATTCGATGGCGCAGGAACGCCACCTGTTGCTGCACATGCACGAACTGCTGTCGTATTTGAACACGAGCGGCGTGCTTTCGATGCTGATCGTGTGTCAGAACGGCATGGTGGGGCACTCGATGAGCAGTCCGGTAGATGTGTCTTATCTGGCCGACACAGTTCTGCTACTTCGTCACTTCGAGGCGTTCGGTGAAGTGCGCCAAGCGATCTCGGTGGTAAAGAAGCGGGCCGGGCGCCACGAACGCTCGATTCGAGAACTTCAGTTCTCGCCACAGGGAGTGCGTGTCGGCGAACCACTGCACGATTTCCGTGGGGTATTAACGGGAATACCAGAATATATTGGTAGTACCGGACCGCTGTTTGATGCCCCGGACAGCATATAAAGCGAAGTCGCTCCCCACAAACGAAACCGGCCAAATGGAGAATGTCATCCTCCATTTGGCCTATTTTGTTACTGCCTAAGCGGGCTTTTATCACATGAATGAGACAAGGTTAATGACGAAGATATAGGCGGGGACTCAGGCTAAAACTACGGGTACATTCACACCCGCTATGGCAACCCGAAGCATAATGGCTCGCATGGAAGATTTCTTTTATCGTGAGTTAATGAAGTACCTTGCACTCGCCGAGCAAAAACGGCGCTGGAATCCTTTTACCGACATTCCCTACTCGCTGGCAAACCCCAATTCGAGCCAGACACTGGCTCAATGTGTGGAGACCTTTTGCGCCGTCGAGATGTATCTCCCCGACTTCACCTCGAAGTTATTGCAGATGATTCGTCGCTCGCGCGGGCGATCATGGTTTCACGTCAACTGGGGCTATGAGGAATCGAAGCACTCGATGACATTGGAAGGCTGGTTGCTGGCTTCGGGGCATCGCACAGAAGAGGAACGCGAGACAGTTCAGAACGCGCTTTCCAATTTCGAGTGGGAATTACCCTACGAACATCCGCGCCAGATGGTGTGCTACACAATGATTCAAGAGCTGGCAACATTCTGGAACTATCGCAATCTTGAAACTATTGCAGCAAAAGAGAAAGACATCGCCCTCATCACGGCGCTTCGCGTTATCTCGGTGGATGAGCGCGTTCACTATAACTTTTTCCGCAACATGGTGAAAGAATGGATGAAGTGGGATGAAGAGGGCACCATCTATGACATCAAATATGTGTTCGACCACTTCTCGATGCCAGGCCGCACGCAAATCCCAGGCTATGATGAAGCTGCAAGAGTGCTGGCAAAGACAGGCGTTTATGGGCCACGCGAATATATTAAGCTGGTGAAAAACCCGGTTCTAGAAGATTTGAAACTGGACAAAGATTTCCAACGCATCGAGTCGGAAGAAGAACGCACACAAAAGGAAGCGGCACTCAAGGCGGCATTGGAAGATTCGGTGGAGCGCATCGACATCAATGGGCACGCTGTTCCCAAAAATGAAACGGGCAGACACCCGTTCAATTCACACGCCGTCTCACAGGTGCAGGAAAACCTCAAACCAAAACGCGGACGTAAAGTGGAACTCCCGCCTACCTACCCGAACGGCTTGAAGCGTTCGGCATTTCTGGACGTGGTGGATATTGAGCCGCATAGGAGGACTGGGCCATCGCGCTCGATTATTTTGGATCATGTGCCCGACAAACTGAGTGGCTCGCGCGGCATGGAATTGATGGACTCCCCGGTCAACCAACAATTACTGGCAATGGGCGACGAGTTGAGCAACAACGCCGAAGAGATGCGCCAAGAGCGCGCACAAATTCGCGAAGAGCAAACGGCGACACGCAGAACGCGCGTTAAAAACAACCGACTGTTCCGCAAGCACGAAGATGGGAAGTGAACAAAAAAAACGCCCCCGCGAACCTAAGCTCGCGGGGGCGTTTTCTCAGCTATGAGAGCTGATGTTCAGTGGGCGGCCAAACGCTCGATCATCTCGAAGAGCTGCTCGAACTCGATGGGCTTGGTCATTTGCGCGTCGAAGCCGGCGTCGTGTGCGATAACGCCCTCGCTTTGGTCGTCATAACCAGTGAGAGCGATAGATTTGAAGGGAGCCAAACCACTGGTTTCACGCAGCGAACGCATCATCTCGTAGCCATCCATTTCGGGCATACCGATGTCCGAGACAACGACATGGGGGGCGAATTCGGGCGCCAGCGCCAGTGCCTCAGCGCCGCTCTGGGCAGTCTGCACGGCGTACTGACGACGCTGCATCATCAAATCCAGCATGGATAGCAAGTCGGGGTGATCGTCCACGACAAGAACGCGGAGCGAAGAAGGGACTGCGGAGGTTTGGGACATCACTAATGGGATCCAAGGGCGTTAAAACAACCCCAATAAAGTACCGAATTTGACGCTTGGTAGGGCCTACGGTTGCCTATTGGAGATGTTTCTCAATCGCGTATTATGTCAGGATTAATCGTAACTGTGTCATGATGCCACAAGTTCATGTTTGTCGACCAACTCATCAACCAAGTCATCGGTGTCGATGCCTTCGGCCTGTCCTTCGAAACCAAGGATGATGCGATGGCGAAGCGCTGGTCGCGCGATGAAATCAATGTCTTCGCTGGCAACGTGGAAGCGGCCCTCGAAAAGCGCACGAACTTTAGCAGCCAGGATGAGCGCCTGCGCGCCGCGCGGCGATGCACCGTAGCGGACGAACTTTTTTATATTGGCGGTGGCGTATTCGGAATCGGGGTGACTCCCCAATACCAAATGAAGCGCGTGTTCCTGAATGTGCGGGGCAACGGGCACTTCGCGCACTAATTTGCGGAGCAGCAAAATTTCGGCGGACGACAAAACAGGTTCAGGATTGTCGTTGAAGCCAGTCGTGGTGCGGTTAAGAATTTCCATCATCTCGTCGAGAGTCGGGAAGAACACCTTCATCTTGAAGAGGAAGCGGTCGAGCTGAGCTTCGGGAAGCGGATAGGTGCCTTCCTGCTCGACGGGGTTCTGTGTCGCCAACACCATGTAAGGCTCATCCAATTTGTAGGTGGTGCCCGCGACGGTGACGGAGCGCTCCTGCATAGCTTCGAGGAGCGCCGACTGGGTTTTGGGTGTGGCGCGGTTAATTTCGTCGGCGAGGAGGATATTGGTAAAGACCGGGCCGCGCTGGAATTGAAATTCGCGCTTGCCGTCTTCGTTTTCGGCGATGATGGAGGTGCCCGTCACGTCGGCGGGCATGAGGTCGGGGGTGAACTGGATGCGGGAGAAGTCGAGGCCAAGGCTACCGGCAAGCGCGCGCACCAGCAGGGTTTTTCCCAGACCGGGCACACCTTCGAGCAGCACGTGGCCGCCCGCCATCAGGCACATCAACACACCTTCAACGATGGCTTCCTGTCCGACGAGGGAGCGTGCCATTTGCGTTTTAACAGCACCAAGTCGTTCTTGAAAATGAGAAACGGCGCCCGCCGCATCGAATGATTTTTCGCTGGTCATGAGAGGTTGTCTCGCAAAGACGCACAGGCACTAGAAGCGAATGGCAACGCGCTTGATTCCATCTCGAAAGAGGGGGACATTAAAGTTGACGAGCAAAGCCAAACGTTTGTCTGCAAGACGTAAATAGGTTAGCGTCCCTTTGCAGTCAACGCCTTAAAGTTCTTCGATAGATTTGCGCGAGGGGCTTAATTTTTTGTCCCACATGGCGATTACAAAGTGCTGTGAAGACTAACGGATGAATTTCATATCAGAAAACGAGAATTTCGAGTCGTCTTCTCTGGTTTTGCTGTAGAACGGCGAGTACATTTGGGCCGATAGAGTGCCCTTTTCGGGGTCGATTTCGAGGAGTCGAATATAGCCGCCGCCAGAGTCGCTCGATTGGTAGTCCTGCAATATCTGATAGATGGTGTTTCCCTGCTCGCCTTTATCGGTTCGCCAAGCCGAAGAGTCGACGTGCCCACTTAAAACCAACAGAATATTGGCGTGCTTCTTTATCATTTGGTCGTAGATGGACTGGGTGGTGAGGTTTCCATAGCCTGCGTTATTCTGGTTGATTTCGCCCTTTGAGGTGAGGTGAAAATGGGTGAGAATAATGACGTTGTGGTGCGGGTGGGCGGCGATGACTTGATTCGCCCAATCGACTGGCCCCTGACGGGCACAGAACTCCAGAGTAACGACCATCCAATTCAGCCCCTGCGCTTTGAAGGTGTAAAAAGCGTTATCGCTTTTGCCCTCTTCGTAGCGGCCCTTCTGGGCCTTGAATCTTTTGGTGGGGAAAAACTGGTTGAACTTGGCCGTGTTGCGCAAATTGAGGTTGACGTTGCCGGGGGCGGCACTGCCACTGAACTCGCCGACAGCGGCGGTATCGTGATTGCCAACGGCCAACGCATAGGGAATACGAGCTTTATCCAAAACCTCGAACGATTTATCGGCGGTTTCCCACTGCTTGATGTTATCCCAATCGACGATGTCGCCGACATGGAGCACCAGCGGGATTTTGAGGGCTTTTTTGTTTTGTACAATCCAGTCGAGCTGACTGTTGAGCATTTCGGGGCGGGCACGTACAGCGATTTGCGTGTCGGGCAATACCGGAATGGTGAACGGCTTCGCTAATGCTGGCAAGCAAGTCGAGGCGATAGCCACCGCAACGAAGGCAACTTTGCTCAATGCGGAACCCAACCGCGTTCTCGCTGAAATTTTCATGAGAAGCCCTTTTTACCACAACAATGTGAAGAGATGCATTCCCGACATGATCGCCGGATTGAATAGCTTATAAATCCGTTCCCCTTGAATTACCAATCAAAAAACAGCCGCGACTTCAATAGTAGCGGCTGTTTTGTTTTATGGTTTGATGCTCTCGAAGTAATCCTTCACAGGCGCTTTATAGGCGGGTGGGACGCTTTCGCGTCCGACGGCATCTTCGGCGTCGCGTTTATACGATTCGTAAACATCGTAATAAGGTGTGTGGGCCTG
This sequence comes from bacterium, assembly GCA_004172935.1. Lineage (GTDB taxonomy): Bacteria > Armatimonadota > Abditibacteriia > Abditibacteriales > Abditibacteriaceae > Abditibacterium. Next base: position 30,455 of record SDZD01000019.1, read on the forward strand.
TCCGCCTTTGCCGTCGCCGCGCGTAGGCAACTGCTCGACTTCGCCGCTGCCGCCCCACTTGCCTTTAACACGGTCAATCTTCGAGTGTGGTTTGGGCATACGGTCGCTCCACACATCCTCATAGCGGCGCATGTCGCCAGTGCGCGTACTCTTTTGCTTGGAAACACCACCACCAGACTTGACGCCCTGCGCGTGTGAACGGGGGCCTAATCCGGCGCCGCCGCCAACCAGACCACGAGGATCGCTTGACATCAAATCTTTGCCGGGAGTAGCAAGACCTCGGCAGTCACCGCCGGGGCATTCGCCTTGCCCCATTTTGGGGTTGACCGAACCTTTACCCGATGCGCTACCACCGTTGGCGCCATTTTCGGCTTGGCGGAGGTTGTTCATCATGTCGCGCAGGTTCGAGCTTCCGCCACCACTGCCAGTTCCCTGACGGAGCGAGTTCGCCATGTCGCGGAGCGCACCAGAGGCATTGTTGGACTGACCTTGTCCCTGTTCGCCCTGCCCGTTTTGTTCGCCGCCGTTACCGGACTGACCGCCCTGCTCGCCTTGCTTACCATCGGGCGACTGGCCCTGTTGGCCGCCTTGCGAACCTTGCTGGCCCTGCTGCTTGTTTTGCTGCTGGCCGTTTTGCGACTGGCTTTCGCCCTGTCCCTTCTGGCCTTGTTGCTGTTGGCCCTGCTGCCCGCTTTGCTGTTGCTGGCCTTGTTGTCCTTTCTGGCCCTGTTGCCCCTGCTGGCCTTGCTGTTGTTCCTGACCTTTTTGGCCCTGCTGTCCCTGTTGACCTTGTTGGTTTTGCGGCTGCTGACCTTGCTGGCCCTGTTGTTGGCCTCCCTGCTGTCCTTTTTGGCCTTGTTGCCCCTGCTGTTGCTCCTGGCCCTGCTTTTGTTGGCCGCCCTGTTGTTGCTGGCCCCCTTGCTTTTTATCGCCCGATTGTTCTTGATTGCCTTGCTGTTGGTTCTGGCCTTGTTGGCTTTGCTGCCCCTGCTGTTGTTCGGGCTGGCGCAGTTGTTTGGCGGCCTCTTCGAGCTGCTTGGCAGCTTGTTGGTTGGCCTCGCCGCCACGCTCACGGAGCTGCTTGGCGACTTCTTCCAAGTCTTTGGCAGCTTGCTCTTTCTCCGCTTTAGACAGTTGGCCTTTATCCAATTTATCGGCAAGTTCCTCAAGGCGACGCGCAGCTTCGTTGAACTTGTTGTTCATCAAGTCTTGCTGCACTTTTTGCCCTGCCTGCGATTGCATGGGCGCCTGTTTGATGGCCTCGCGAATCTGGGGCAAGCCGTTTTGTTGGGGTGGTTGTTGGTTGCGAGGTGGCTGTTGCTGTTGGGCTTTTTGCAACTGCTGCTTGAGTTCGCCGATTTGAGTGAGTGCCGCGCGCTTGGTCATGCGACCGCGCGCCATTTTCAAGCCGAGTTTTTCGAGGCGCTTGTTCAGCTGCGAAACCTGCGCGTCGTTGGGATTTTCGCGCTTGCGCACCTCTTTACTGAGCATCGCCAAACGCTCGCCCGATTTCATGATGGCGGTGCGCTCGGTGAGTTCTTTCTTGGAGGCGAACAGCGGATTATCGGGCACAAACAACGAGCCGATAAGCAGTACAACGCCAACGGCGAAGACTTTCGCGGTATGGTCAAATTTCCACGAATAGACGCTGCGCGGGTCGAGGGATTGCGCGCGGCGCGAAGCATCTTCTACGAGAGCTGGAACCAAAGAGGTTTCGAGCGCTTGAGGCGAGATATGGAAGGTTTCGCCCTTACCCAAAACTGCGCGTTTAGCTTTGCCCACCAGAGTTTTAGGGGCAGGAGCGGCACGGTTGGAACCAACGGCGTCGGGAGTAACGAACGAGAGAGCCGAGCCGAGGCTATCTTTGAGTCCGAGGGTGGCATCCGCGTCAAGTGCAGCGCGGAAGGTGCCGCCACGCGCGCTCAGACCGTTGCGAAGTCCCCACAGGGCACAGGCTCCCAGCGCCACCAATGGCAACCAGATGGGCGCGTCGGCGATGATGTGGGTTTTGTAGAGAGTGATGCCAATGGCGCTCACCCACACGCCGGGAATGAGGGCGCGTAAGACATTGCGCCCCATAACAACTGAGTTACGGCGGCGAGTCAGCGAATTCAGGCGATTTTGTAGCGCCAGAGGAGCACCGGACGCGGGTGAAAGCGCGGTTTGGGAGGTGGAGATAGGTGCTGAAGCCATAAAAGAATCCTCGAACGGTCACAGATTGGACGCAAATAACAGTATCTATGTTCCCGCGTCAAAAGTCGCCCTCTAATTCACGGAATGATGACATCTCCATCCAGCAAAATACACCACGTCCTGCGATCCATAATTCCGTTAGCAGTCAAACGCTCTTCGGGAAAATTCAAGCACTCCTGAGCCGTCTTGACGGCCTCTTGCGTTTTCGCGCCGAAGACACCATCGACAAGTAACCCCTCATTCGGTTGCCCACCGATATGATCGGTGACATGCAGCACCAAAATTTGAGCGGCGCGCACGGCATCACCTTTGGCCCCCTTACGAAGAATCGGCACCAGTTTGGGCAAGGTTTGTGAACCGAGGATGCCATCGACGATCAGGCCATTCTTCTTCTGGAAGGCTTTGATGGCGCCGACCATCTTGGCATCGAAGACACCGTTCGGCTTACCACTGTAGACGCCGCGAGCGCGCAGCAGATATTGAAGTGCCTCAATGGTTCGAGGGAACAAAGTCCCCTGATGTCCGCGCCGAATCGAATTCCACTTGAGAGGAGCTTTGGTCAGGTTTGTCTGTGCCCCACCAGGACCAGCGCAAGCAAACAAAGCAAACCCCAGCAGTACCCACCGAAAGAGATTTCCCATCACGCCACGAAGTTGCAATTTCATTTCCGTCACTCTTAACGCGCTCGAAACTGGATTGTTTATGACGTTCTTATGTAATAATTATCCAATAGAGAGTCGAATACAGATCCGGCTCTCCCCCTTATATTTTTGGATGCATGCAGTGATCCCTCTGCTCACCCGTTATCAATCCAGCCAAGAGGAAATACTCACCATGAAACAAGAGCGTCGCCAAAAATTTTGCTTCTTACTCAGCTCCGTCATTCTCATCTCCGGTACTATGGGTCCAGCGAAGGCTGCCGACCCATTCGCCGACAAAGACAATACCGAGAAGGTGGTAGACGCTTACATCACCGTGATGACGATGGCTTACCCACCAGCGGGAGCTGCACTGGCAGCAGCCAAAGGTATGATGAGCACACTCGGCTTTTTCAGCAAGCCCGATGTGGTCGGCGAGGCGATTAAGGCGCTCAACCAGCGCCTCACGGCCATCGAGTCGCGTATGGACACGCTGGAGAAAAACCTTCAGGAAACACGCAACGAAGTTTTTCGCAACGCCAACTTGCAAAACACGCGCGAGCTGCGCCGCCATCGCGATGCTCTGGCTCAGGTACTTTTGGGCTTACAAAACAAGCCGACAGATAAGTACGCCAAAGAGAAACTCGTTCTCGATGCCAAGCAGGTGTGCAATGCGCTTCTCGAAGACCGTAAGTTATGGATTTGGAGCGACTTAGTGCTGAAAGACCATACTTGGGAAGGCAAGAAAATCAAAAAGGGCACGATGTTAGAACCCGATTTCAAGCCGATGCCTACGTTAGAGGTGTATGCCACAGCTCTTGCAACCTGGATGGCAGCCATTGAGTACGCCGGTGGTGGTGACACCGCCTACGTCAAACGCACATTCGGCGCCGACTTGCAACGCCACATCGACTATTTGAGCGTGCGTCCCAACTGGAACGAACTCAACATGTCCCCGCAAACCCTACCGGAAGAGATTCAGTCTCACGTGGTTGGTATTTACATTCCCACCTCACGCACAGCGGGACCAGATAGAGTGGCTACCATCGCCGAGTATTGCCGCGACGATATGGCGCGCGAAATTAAGCTCGTTGGCAACATCAACTACACCACTAAGTCGGCGAACGAACTTGTCAACGTGCCAGCCGGATTGTTGAACCGTAGCACGCCCAAAGAAGACGAACTCGAACAGAACTATGGGCTGGATGTCATGGCTCTACTGGTGCAAAAGCTCACGCGCTTGCGTGACCGAGGCACGCTGCGCGAACAGTTCATCGGCACATTCAATCCAACTATCAGCAGCTTTAACATTCTGTATACCGTTAAGCCTGATGGCAGTTTGTGGTGGCAACGAGATAACTATGGCCTTGCCCCCATGAAGGTGCCCAGTGCCATAAAAATGCAGGTGTCGCATAACCTAACCGACCCAAAACTCGTGGGCGAAGGCTGGGATGACGCGGTAGACCTGCTTCCGGGTGGTGCCTCAACCCTTTATGCTCTCAAGAAAAATGGCGACCTGTTGTGGTATCGCCACGACGATTATCTCAATGGTGGCACGGCATGGAAAGGCCCGGTAAGAGTTGGGACGGGTTGGAATAGCTTCACCAAAGTTATCTCTATGGGCGATGGTGTGCTGTATGGCCTGTTACCCGACGGCACCCTGCGCTGGAATAGACACAACAATTACAAGACGGGAGAGGGATTTTACGCAGGTTGGGACCCCAGACCTATGATTGTGATAAAGGATTGGAACAAGTACAAGACGATCTTCGGAGGGGGCAACGGAGTTTTCTATGCAGTCGGACAGGATGGAAAACTTTACTGGTATCGTCACACCTATCTTGCCCCTCAGGTAGTACCTCCAGTGGGCAAAAGCGCCGGAACCACCAGAGTAATGACTAACCGTTGGAATAGCACATGGCAAGGCCCGAAAGAAGTAGGCACAGGCTGGGATAGCTTTACCAAGTTATTCTGCGGCGGTGATGGCGACATCTATGGAATCCTGCCTTCGGGCGAATTGCGCGGTTATAAGCATCTGGGATGGGAAACCGGAGCCGCCACATGGGGCAATTACGTCGTAATGGATAACGGCTGGAACAAATTCAAATTCGCATTCCCCTCAATGCCCAGTCACGCGAAGGAAGATGACATCGTGGTGAAATAAGGGCCACGGTAATAGCAAAAAGGAGCGCAGGATTAATCCTGCGCTCCTTTTTGTTGCTCTTGGTTCTTAACGGGTGCCGATGCGGTGTTCGCTGAGGCGAGAGCGTAGGTCGGCGTCACGTCCGCTCATAGAACGGGGCTGGAACAAATCCATACTGAGGTTGACGCCGTGATCGACGATGTTATCGAAGTTCTGCGGGCGCAGACCAGTGGCGGCGAGGGTGCCGATGATACGGCCTTCGTCGTCGATGCGGTCTTGCTCGAAGCGGAAGATGTCCTGCATGGTAATGACATCGCCTTCCATGCCGACTAGTTCGGTGATAGCGGTGACGCGGCGTTTGCCGTCGCGCATACGTTCCTGATGAACGACGAGATGAACCGCCATCGTTACCTGTTCGCGAATGGCGCGCACAGGTAGGTCGAAGCCAGCCATCATAACCATCGTTTCCAAACGCTTGAGGGTATCGCGCGGGCCGTTCGAGTGAGCCGTTGTAAGGCTACCATCGTGGCCGGTGTTCATAGCCTGAAGCATGTCGAGAGCTTCGCCGCCGCGACATTCGCCGACCACGATACGGTCGGGACGCATACGCAAACAGTTGCGCACCAAATCGCGGATGGTGATTTCGCCTGAACCTTCGATGTTTGGGGGGCGAGTTTCCAAACGGATGACGTGTTCCTGACGCAACTGAAGTTCGGCAGCATCTTCGATGGTGACGATGCGGTCGCTGGCAGGGATAAAGCTCGACAAAATGTTGAGCGTTGTGGTTTTGCCCGAACCCGTACCGCCCGAAACGACGATGTTGAGCCTTCCTTCGACAGCGGCCTGCAAGAACTGAGCAGCTTCACGAGAAACCGAACCGAAGTTGATGAGGTCGGTCATTGTCAGCGGGTCGCGGGCGAATTTACGAATCGTCATCGTCGGCCCGCCCAAAGCGAGCGGCGGGATGATGGCGTTGAAGCGGCTTCCGTCGCGCAAGCGTCCGTCAACCATCGGCGATTTTTCATCGACGCGACGACCAAGCGGGGCCACGATGCGCTCGATGACCTGCATCACGTGGTTGTTATCGCGGAAGCGCTGCGGAGCAATTTCCAACTTACCTTTGCGTTCGACGTAAATCTGGAACGGGCCGTTGACCATGACTTCGTCGACTTCCGGGTCATTGAGTAGTGGCTCGATGGGACCAAGACCAACGATTTCGTTGAGCAAGTCCATCACGAGCGAGGCGCGCTCGGCACGCGACACGGCGACCTTTTCTTCTGCGATGACCAGGCCGATCATTTCTTCGACCTGCCCGCGCAAACGTTCGGGGTTGGAAAGAGCGGCAGCGTTGCCTTCAAATTCGCGCAGCAAACGCTGTTGGATGCGTTCGCGCAATTGCGAATAGGGCAAAGCGTTATCGCGCCCACGCTCAGCCTGTTGGCGCTTGAGGGCGGTGAACGGGTTCCCCGTCGATTTCTCGACCGTCAGAGTAGGCTGCGGCGCCAAGGGCGGAATCTTGGCACGGATGCGGGCGCCGTCAGGCAGAGGACGGTCGAGCAAAGGAACTTTGGCGTCGATGCGTCCACCAGTCAGTTCGGCAATGCGGCGCACGATTGCCAACAAGTGGTCATCGTCGCGGAATGAAACGCCAGTGCGCTCGATGCGGCCCAAGCGCTCGACGGCGACATCAGTTGAACCGACGACCAGAATTTTGTTGACCGTGACCTCTTCCAGAAGGTTGACCAGAGGGCCGAGGTCGGTGATTTCGCGGACGAACTCTTCAACCATCCACACACGGTCAACGGGCGAAAGCGGCAAATTGAACTCGCGAATCGCCGAATCGACAGCGCGCTCGATGGGCGCTTTGACGTTATCGCGCGTCGGATTTTGCAGAGCGCGATTGTCGAGTGCTCCCAGAACCGCGTCGAAGACAAAGTGCTTCTGGCGATAGAGGGCACGGTTGCGAGCCTCGGCTTCGCTGGAAACCCCCTCGCCACCAGTGCGAGCCAGTTCACCAGCAGCCCGTTCCAGAGCGCCCCCCGGCGTACTGACCGGAGCGGGCGTAGGAGCGGGTTCGCTGTATTGGCGAGAAGGAGCAACAGGCGTATCGCGTAGCGCATCGCGCCCAGCCAGGCGCTGTGCCCACAACGAAGTCGGCGCAGCAGCCCCTTGAGCATTGGGCGCAGGAGGCGTCCCTAGACGCGCTCCCAGACCTGATGGGGCCGGAGTGGGAGCAGGAGTTGGCGCGGGCGCTTCGGGTTCGGGCGCGGCCTCGACTTCCCACGGCAACGGCGGAGCAACGGGCGATGCCTCTTCGTATGCCGCCACAGGAGCAACAGGAGGTTCCACAGGCACAAATGGCTGAGGCGCTTGTTGTGCTTCGGGTTCGGCCTGAGCAGCAACGGGAGCCTCTTCTTCGTAGGTTTCGATGGTTACAGGCGCCACTTCCGGGTCTTCCAGACTTGATGGCGGCAAGGCGATGGCTTCGGCCTCAACCTCAGCGGCTTCTGGCTGTTGTTCCTGTGCGTATGCCTGAGGTTCTGGCTCAATAGCGGCTTCGACGACTTCGGGTTCGGGAACCGGGGGAAGCACATCTTCCAATCGGGCTTCGGGGTCGAAGGGCGCCTGAACTTCGGGCACGGGCGCACTGGCAACGACTTCCGGTTGCACGACTTCGGGTTCAGGAGCGGCGGGTTTTGGTTGCGTGGCGGCGATGGCATTGGCGCGCATCGCTTTGAGTCGGTCGGCCAGTGATGGCGTCGCCGCACGTGTGGCCTCGCGCGGCTCGGCATTGGCACGAGCGGCCATAAGACGGTCGAAGGCAGTGCCACCCGATGAAGGAACAGGAGGGGGAGTTACAGGCGCAACAGGTTCTTCGACAGGTTCGGGGGTGGGAACCGGGGCCAATGAAACGGGTTCGCTTTGCTGCTCGGTGGGAGGAAGGGACACGGCCTCGAATGAGGGGCGCTCTTCTGCGCGAGGTGCGGGCGCGGCTTCCACTTCTTCCTCGTCGGACTCTGAAGGTGGGACAGTCAAACCAGCCCAGGCGCCTTCACTGGCGGGTTCGCGCGGAGTTACAACCTCGGCGTCGGACTCGCTGTTGAAAAGAGATGGGCGACGGAATGGGGCGGACGGCAAAGGCACATCGTTTTCGCTCTCGATAGAGACGGGCGCCTCTTCTGCCTCGGCCATACGCGCGATGGGAGCAGCAGCGACATCTTCCAACGGAGCGGCTTTAAAGCGCTCTGCGAGTTGGCTCATGGCAGGGCGGTCAGGAATGACCGGATCAGGCAAGCTGCCATTTTCATCTTCTTCCAATTCGGCGGTACGACGTGCCAATCGCTCCAGAGGCGAAAGCCGTTTGGGTGGTGCTTCGGGAGCGGGAGCCTCTGAAGCGGCGACTGGCGCGAACACAGGAGGCGCAACGGGTGGAACCGAAGGCGCAGGGATGGAGGCTTCGGGAACTGGCGGTGGCGCAAGCGGAGCCGCTTCCTCGGTGGGCGGAGGTGGGGGGATAGTAGCGGGCGAACTCGATTTACCGAGATCGGGAATCGCGAAGACGCCCTCGTCCTCGCGTTCAGTTTCACCGCGTCCGCCGCGAATACGGTCAATTCGAGAAAAAAGTGACATGACAAAAAGGCGCCATACGCCAGAGCTGTGTTCAGTTTGGCCCGCCGCGCCCACCATGTGCTGCCACGACGAAACCGATTACTTTTCGCGCAAGCGCTCGATAAGTTCGTTCTTGCGCATATGCAAGCCCTCTTCCAATCCTACCGGATAAGAGTGAGGGTTCACAAAACGCTTGATCGAGCCATTGAGCGAAGCGAGTTCATTTGTAGCCCGTTGCTGTGCGGCGTGCAAACTCTCGCTGGCACGCACGCGCTTACCCGCCCGAAAAGCGGGTTCCAACAACTCGCGCGCTTCAAGCCCCGCCTCAATGTGGCGACGCCGAATCGGGTCGATGGGGTCAACGATACGAAAATCGCCTTCCGGCTCAAAACCGTCTTCATAAATTGCATCGGCGACAAATTGACCACTTGCATCAACGAAGCGTCGCGCTCCTAAAACACCGGGAGTCGAAATCTTGATGCTTTGCTCACTCAATTTCACGCGCGGCTCCCAAAAGCCCTGCTCGTCGCGCACGGCGGTCAGTTTGTAAACGCCACCCAAAGCGGGCTGATCGTTCCCAGTCACAAGTCGCGTGCCCACGCCCCAGACGCCGATTTTCGCGCCCTGCTCCTTCAGGCTGGCGATTAGATTTTCGTCGAGGTCGTTGGAAGCGAAGATTTTGGCGTCGGGAAAACCGCCAGCGTCCAAAATCTTGCGAGCCTCAATGCTCAGATAGGCCAAGTCGCCGGAGTCAAGACGGATGCCGAGCAAATCGTGACCGCGCTTACGCAGTTTGTGGCCCGCTTCGACGGCATTGCGGACACCTTCGAGGGTGTCGTAAGTATCGACCAGAAACACGACGTTGTTCGGCAACGCTTCGGCATAGGTGTCGAAGGCTTCGGGTTCGGTGTCGAAGAGCATGACCCACGAGTGGGCGTGCGTGCCGCGCACCGGAATATCGAAGCACTTGCCCGCTAAAACGTGGCTGGTGGCCGAGCAACCGCCGACAAAGGCGGCGCGACTGGCCGAAAGCGCGCCGTCGATGCCCTGCGCGCGGCGCGCTCCAAATTCGAGAACTGGTTCGCCGCGCGTTGCCAAACAAATACGCGCTGCCTTGGTGGCGATGAGGGTCTGGAAGTTGATGATGTTGAGCAGCGCCGTTTCGAGCAACTGGCAGTGCAACACGGGGCCTTGCACGCGAACCAGTGGTTGCTGAGAAAAGCAGACGGAGCCTTCGCGCATGGCGTCGACATCGACTTGCAAACTGAGGTCGCCCAGGTAATCGAGAAAGGCACTTTCAAAAAGCGGCTTGTCGTCGGCACCAAGCAGGGTTTCCAGATAGGCCAAATCGGAGGTATCGAAGGCGAAGCGCTCGATCCACTCAATGGCGGGTTCGATCCCACAGGCAACGGCAAAGCCACCATTGAAAGGCAGCTTGCGGAAATACATCTGGAAATTGGTCCATTCGTTGTGGCGCCCCGACTTCCAGTAGCCATAGGCCATAGTGAGTTGATAGAGGTCGGTCAACAACACGCTGGAGCCGTCGAAGAAAAGGTTCTGCATGAAAAAGTCTCCCTTACCGTTGATTAGAGTTGTCCGCTGACGGCGATTTGACCGCCCGCCGCTTGCACTTCGCCCAAAGCGCGCGCACAATCGCCGCTTTGCATTTCAACGCCGCGACAGGCATCCGAGATAACCGTCGTAGCAAAGCCAAGGGATAGCGCGTCGAGAGCCGTCCACTTCACGCAATAGTCGGTGGCCAAACCACAAACGAAAACGCTGCTGACGCCGCGCTGACGCAGATAGTCGCCCAACCCGGTGGCATGAAGGCGCCCGTTGTCAAAAAAGCCGGAATAGGAATCGACAAGAGGGTCGGTTCCCTTCTTGAACAGGCCATCAAGACCGGAGGTATCGAGGTCGGCGCGAATTTCGGCGCCCACCGTGTTTTGGACACAGTGGACTGGCCACATCACCTGCGCAAGCCCATTGAGTTCGATGACTTGCCCAATTTGGGTGCCGGGGTGGTTGGCCGCGAATGAGGCGTGGTCGAGTGGGTGCCAGTCCTGCGTAGCGACTACCACGTCGAAGCGGGGCAAAATGGAGTTAATGACGGGGACGACCAAATCGCCGCCCGTAACAGCGAGAGCGCCACCGGGGCAGAAATCGTTCTGGACATCAACAATAATAAGAGCTGTCATTGTTTTTCCTTTCGAGTTGAGGGGATATTTTGCACGCTTTGGCGACTTTGTGCAATTTTTCACAAAGTCAAAAACCGCAAATTTTGTAATTTGCGACTCTGGCTAAAAAATTGAGCCTTACAAATTCGGTTCAAATAAGCTCGATGTACGCCAATTGGGGGATTAATTCTTCGAATGCTCCCTCATCGACGTAATTTTTGACTAAAATCCGATTCATTTCCTGCTCACATGACTTTGCTTTTTCGTAAGCCCGCGTGGTTCGTTTGCCTTGTCGCCACTCATCCGCTGCTATTAAGTTCCTGCTCACAATCGGGCGTCGCTTCGGCCCCCACCAATTCGGCATCTACGTCCACTAAAGCGGCAACGACTGCTACTTCGGCTTCATGGCAGGGGACGAAGGTTTCAACCGATGTGTTGGTTATTGGCGGCACGCCTTCGGGCGTGGTGGCGGCTATCGCGGCAGCTCGGCAGGGCGCCAAAGTTATTCTAGTAGAGGACAGGGCCGAACTGGGCGGCGACATCGTATACGCGATGCTGAACATGTTCGATGTACCGATGCGCCCGAACGGAACTTCTCCGGTGGCGGTGGGTATTTTCGGCGAGATTTATAAGCCGCTGGGGGTCGCGTTCGACATCAAAAAAGCGCGCGCGTTGCTGGAAGCCAAAGTCGCGGCAGAGCCGAACATTACGCTGTGGAAGCGCGCCCATGTGCAAAGCGCGTGGAAAAATGGCCAGCGCGTCACGGGCGCCGTCATCGCGGCCATGCCCGGAAAAACCAACGCTGCCCTACCCGCCTCACAGGTGGGAGTAACGGCAAAAGCAATCATCGACGCCAGCAACGATGCCGATTTCGCGGCGCGGGCCGGAGCGACCTCGTTCGTCGGGCGCCAGGCCGGAGGACGCGATAATAAACAACAGTCGGTGAGCCTGTTGTTCTCGATTCAGGGGGCGAACTGGTCGAAGATGGAAGCCTATGTGCGCGGTGTCAAACCGATGGCAGCGGCCAAACGCATCGGGCAAGAGTACGCCTCGGATGTGGCACCGACCACTTCCAAAGAAGTCGCGCCCACTGTGAAACAGACGACACCGCAAAAACCGGTGTTGCACCGTCTGGGAGGCGTGGATGGCAACTACATTTGGGAGCGCGGCGATGTGGTTCAAAACTATGTGCCACTCAATCCGAATGTGCTGGCATTGAGCGTAAATTTCGGCAAGCAAAGTGATGGCAGCATCATCCTCAACACCCTGAACGCCATCAATGTCAACGGGTTAAACGATGCAGATAAAGCCCGCGCCCGCAATGAGATGAACACCGAATTGAAGAGTTTCATCCCCTATTTGCGAACTTCGATGCCGGGGCTGGAAAACATCACACTCGGACAAATTGCCCCCGAACTATATATTCGCGAAACGCGCCATCTGCGCGCACTGTATGAATTGACGGTTAATGATGTTCGCGGCCAACAGAAATTCCCCGACCGCGTGGCATTAGCCTCCTACCCGCTCGACTTACATCCCTACGAGAAGAACCAGCGCAACCCATTTGGGCCGAAGCGCTACTTTTATACGATCCCACTGCGCGCCACAGTGCCACGCGACATAGACGGCGTTTTCGTGGCCTCGCGCTGTTTAGGCGCGACCTATGAGGCCGCAGGGTCGGCGCGCGTGATTCCAGTGACTGCGGCAGTGGGACAAGCGTGCGGCGTAGCGGCGGCATGGGCGGCAAAGAAGGGCAAAACTCCGCAACAGATCGCGAAATCGGCAACCGATTATGGCGCAATTCAAACCTATCTGCGAGAGAGCGGAGCCGACGTGGGCGACCAATTTCCGACCTCTTAATCGGCACAAAAATGACTGGTAATTCCGAGATGTGTTCTACACACTAAGGGCATGTCCGTCTCCCCATCTCAACACGAACTGCTCACACGGGCCAACGAAGCGTTGCTTCAAGGAATGCAAACGTTGGGCATCGAGGTCGAGGCCCGCGAAGGCGCCATTTTGTGTGTCGGAACCCCACTTCAGGTGCTGTGCCACGAGGTCGTGGTTTCGGGCGAAGGCAGCATCGTGTCGCTGGCAATCCATCTGGCATTGGGAAGCCAACGCAGCGATCCGGTTATCTCCGAATGTGTCGCGGGCTTCGCATCTGATTTCGATGCGGCGCTTACCAACGCCGTCACCAACTGGATGCTCTCGGTGTTGCTGACAGCGATGGCGTGGCATAACTCCGATGCCTGCCCAGCCCACATGGCCTCCAGCGAGAACCGCGAGTTCCCCGACCGTAGCGGCCAGATGCGCTCATGGTGCATCGTTTCCAGCCCAGCGTTAGCGATGGGCGATTTCGAGGGCGATCCGCAAACGATGGACACCAAAGAAACCCTGATGCCATTGTTCGCGGAATTGACGCGCGCACCGAAGATGCATTGGGTGAAGGCATTCGTCACTCATTTACCCGGCGGACAAAACAATGGCGACTGCACCGTCGATAACATCACCTCAGAGAAGGGCAAACGACTGCTGTTTTCATCGCGCACCCTCGCAAGACCGCCCATGTTGCGGCAGTTCCATATCCTGTGCCCGCTCGAAAGCGAGGCTGTGGAAGAAGACCTCGCCAATGCGAAGCCACAAGCCCGCCCCAGTTTCTGGGCGCGACTGCGCGGCATGAAGCACTAAAAATAATGGGCATCTCAAACGGGACGAAGCGCAACGAAAAATGGGAGGAATCCATGACCTTTCAAGCCAATCTCACCCCGAAAAGTGCGCTTTGTCTGTTGAGAGGAGGGCACCGATTAGGCCACTTTGTAGACGGAAAATAAATCCCAGTTCACGTCCGAAGAGGCGTATTTCCACCCAATCAGTTCTCCTAGTTTTCTTTAAGAAGCCAACAACTCACTTCCCACGCTCATCAACGAAGAGGCGTGAAAACACATCCATTTCAGGGACAGATGCCATGAGTAAGCGCTATTTTACGAAGAGGTTCAGCAAGTCAAATAGGCGATAATCATTTTCGTGGTGGCTTCGAGGGCTTCGATGTGAGTGCGCTCGATGCCATGCGTGGCATCGACGCCGGGGCCAATGAGAGCGAAGCGGGCATCGAGTCCGGCCTTACGCGCAGCTCCCGCGTCAGAGGCATATTTGGGAAAGACATCGGGCAACAACTCGACATCGTTTTCGCGCGCCAAACGGCGTAGTTTTTGGCCCAGTTCAACATCGTAAGGGCCGTCGGCGTCGGCGACGCAGAGCGTGCATCTCGACTCTTTAGATTGCTGGCCTTCGCCAACGGGAGCGACATCAAGGGCCAATAATTCGGATAAATCGGCGGGCCAGCCCGATGCGCCGCCATGCTCTTGCTCCTCGTAGTTGGTGAGGAAAACCGTCGTGCGCTGGGTAAAGGGTGTGTTGCTATCGTAGATGGCTTTTAGCGCCGCCAGCAAACAGGCGACGAGGGCTTTATCATCCAAAAAGCGCGAACGGACATAACCTTCGCTCCAGATGGTGCGCGGCTCGAATGCCACGAAATCGCCGATTTCGATGCCCAACTCGGCGACTTCTTCCGCCGAATTGGCACAGGCATCAAGGCGCACTTCAATGGTGTTTTCATTGCGCGGCACTTCGGCGTTGCCATTTTCGCCCTGATGCAGATGATGCGAGGCGTTGGCAACAATCACTGAGCCACAGTAGCAACGACCATTTTGAGCGAACACGCGCACCGCCTCGTTTTCGATGGAGTTCCACGAGTAGTTGCCGAGTTGGAACAGATGAAATCGGCCATTGGGGTTAATGGTCTTCACCAAACCTCCCAGAGTATCGAGATGCGCGGTGATACCGCGCGGCTCATCGGCTTTTTTTCCAGCGAAAGTAGCTGATAGAACCCCCTTTCGCGAAACGTGGATTTCGGTGGGCGCCCAATCACAGAGAGTTTTGCGGCACCACTCGGTGGCCTCCTGAGTGCGACCTACAGGTGAGGGGATGGCAAGCAGGGTATCGAGTGTTTGATGTAGGTAATCGAGATCGGGAATGGGCAGCGGCACGGGCCGGAACACTTTGCACGTTACGCGCCACCTCGCGCCATTCCCAATGGTGCGCGACCATTGGGAAAACCCTCACTCGCTTTCCCCCTACCCACTTTCACCACTACTTTTTGGGACCAGCAACGACGTTTACAACATGCATAAAAACTACTGAACACACACCAAAACACCAAATAACCTCAAAGAATCATAGTCGCCGCAACCCAACAAAGAAAACTTAATCAGCAAAGGCTCACTCTATATCCTTGCCCATGTTACCCCTCTTCTCCCTGTGCCCGCTGAGTTGTGGACTTGCGGCTTTAGCGTTGTTGCTGGCTGTACCAGCGCACAGCCAAACCAACGCTGCCCCCACAGATCAGTTCATAACGGGCGCAGACCTGTCGTTTTTGCCGCACTACGAAAAAAAGGACGTGCGTTATTTCGATGAAGGTAAAGCCGATGATTTATTGAAAATCGCCAAACGCAACGGCTGGAGAATCGTGCGCGTGCGCCTGTGGGTAAGTCCCGAAGACAAGCCGGAGTATCAAGTCTCGAATCTGGAAAATGTGGCTTTGCTCGGCCAACGTATCAAAGCAACTGGGCTTCAGTTTCTGCTCGATATTCACTACTCCGATGTGTGGGCCGATCCGGGACACCAGAAGAAACCCGCCGAATGGGAGAATTTGACATTCCCGCAATTGGTGGAGCGTGTGCGCGACTACAGCCGCGTCGTCATCATGCATTTGCGCGAAAACGACGCGATGCCCGACATCGTGCAAGTCGGCAACGAAATCAAGAACGGCTTTCTGTATGGCAGCGGCCTCAATGGCGCCGGAAACCAACTGGGCGGCGGTTTCTGGGAACCCGATAAAGGCGGCATCGAACGCGGCTTGCGGCTGTTCGAGGCGGGAGTCAAGGGCGTGCGCGAAGCCTCGCCACTGGCACCGCCACAAATCATGCTGCACATCCCAGATGGACAAGACACCGGGTTCATCAAGTGGTATTTCTCGCTCCTCGACACGACGGTACAGGATGCGAAGCCGAAGCTGTCTCTCGATTACGACCTGATCGGGCTGAGTTACTATCCGAGCGCTCCGTGGGATCGCAAAGCGGGATACGAGCCGTGGCACATGTCCCATCTCACCAATTCGATGAGTTACCTCGCGACCAGAGGCAAACCCATCATGGTGGTCGAAAGCAACTGGCCACATGCCGGGAAAGTTCAAGCCGAACTATCTGGGGCGCCCGAATTTGAGTTCAGCCCCGAAGGGCAAGCCAAGTTCTACCAAGCCCTTATAGGTGCGGTGCGCGCCATACCCAACGGTTTGGGGCGAGGAGTGTTGGCCTGGGAAACCGACACCTTGAACTGGGATTCGGTGTTCGATGCCAAGGGCAACGCGCTCCCCGCTGTGCGTGCCCTTGGCGAAAAGTAATTCACTTGAACTGGCCGACGTAATCGCGGGCAAAGCTGGCGAAGGTGCGTGCATCCCGCCCTGTCACTTCGCGGATGTCGGGAGCGATTTGCGCGGCTTTGTCCTGACTCCACTCGGCGTATTCTTCGAGCAAACCATCGGCTTGCCACTCTGGGAAACCGAATTCCAACAATGATTGGCGCATCGCCTGCGGCGGCACATCGAAGAAAGCAATATCGCGCCCAACGGCTTGCGAAAGCTGCGCGGCCATTTCGGCATGGGTGAGGGCTTCGGGGCCAGTCAAATCATAAATTTTGCCCTCGTGGCCCGGCTGGGTGAGTGAGGCGAAAGCGACATCGGCAATGTCGCGAATGTCAACAACGCTAATATGCCCCTCACCTGCTGGAGCGTAAAAAGCATTTTGCGCGCTGATGGTGGGAATGAAGTTCAACAGCCCCTGCATGAACAGGTTAGGTCGCAAAAATGTGTAGGCGATGCCCGACGCGCGCAACGCTTCCTCGACTGCCGCATGGTAACGCAAAAAGCGATTGGGAGAATTAGATTCGGCTCCCAGTTGCGACAGCTTAACGATGTGAGCGACGCCGCTTTGCTTCGCAGCCTCCACGAAAGCGAGCTGTTGTTCTTCGGCGTTCTCCGACGAGTTGGAAAGCAAGAACGCCTTCTCTACTCCTTCGAGAGCGACAGGCAAAGTTTCGGGCGCATCGAAGTCGGCCTGAATGAGTTCGACGCCGGGCAACTCAAGCGCGGTGGCGCGCTTCGGGTCGCGAACCATTGCCTTTACCGCGATGCCCTGCGCGGCGAAGAGCTTGATGAGTTCTGTTCCGTTGGCGCCAGTGGCGCCAGTCACGAGAATACGTGAATTGGAAGTGTGTGACATGGTAGGCTTTCCTTGAGGCAGTTACTTTTTGTGCCTTAGCTCATTATGAGAACTATCAAGAACGCTTCCAAGGAGGCACATTAATGTCACTTAGCCACAAGAAAATCACCGATATGTCGCCGAACGAGTGCATCGCCATCCGTGAAACCTTCGACCGTGTCGGCGACCGATGGAGCCTCTATGTACTGGCCCAATTGCGCGACGGACCAATGCGCTTCAACGCGCTCAAGCGCAGCATAGACGGCATTTCACAACGGATGCTCACCCTCACACTACGCAGTCTGGAACGCGACGGGATGGTAATTCGCACCGTCTACCCAACCAATCCGCCTCAGGTCGATTACGCCCTGACCGAACTCGGCTGGACGCTTTTACCGCCCATCGCGGCGCTAATCGACTGGGCCGAAAATCATCACTCCAAGGTGCAACAGGCGCGGGGTCAGTTCGACCTCACGCCTAAACCGACTCCCGATTCCTGAACTGTCCCCTATTCTGCAGCGTATTCGGCCACTTGCGGAAATAGCTCTCCACTGAGAGGCTCACCGACGGCAAAGCCCGCGTTTTGGGTGACGACATGTGGAGCGCCGCTGAACTTCGTTGCAGCGTCCATAAAGATGACGACGTGGGCGATGCGCGGGTCGTCGGTGAAGTTGGGGGTAGCCATGTGAGCGCAGCGTCCGTGGTGGAAGGTGCAATCGCCCGCTTTGAGCGGCACAGTAACACGCGCTTCCCATTTCAATTCGGGGCAGATAGAAAATAGAGAGTCGGGGTCGCTCAGGTTCTGCGCGCGCAAGTCGGTGCGAACTTGCGAACCGGGAATGAAGGTCATGCAACCGCGTTCGACGGGAACATCGCACAGAGCAATCCAACAGGAAATGGGCTGCACCGATTCGAGATGGGGCCAGTAAGGCTGGTCCTGGTGCCATTCGGTAGGTGCTCCATTGTGCGGCTTCTTGATGAGGATTTGATCGTGCCAGATGCGCAGCGGCACGCCCGCCAACTTCTCGGCGACGGTACCGATGTTAGGATGCAGGGTAAGAGCCTTCATGCCCTCATCCTGTCGCCATACGTTGACGAGTTGCTGGAAGATGGCCTGATTGCTCAGCGCGGGGCCTCCCTTCGCGAAATCCTGCGCGACTTCGTGAAAATGCGCGGCTTCTTCGGGCGAAAGGATGCCGGGAATGTGAACGAACCCCTGAGTGCGGTAAGCCGCGATTTGTTCGTCCGTCAAAGTTTCGGCAGTGGTCTGAGCAGTCGTAGTCGTCATCATAAGAACTCCAATGCGAGCGATATTGATTTTCTAAATAACAACAACTCTGGCGTTAGACTCGAAGGCTGTTTTTAATAGCACGATTCGCACTTTTTGATGTCAGATTCCCCCAGTCGCTATAAGGCGACTCATGTCTTCACGCAACTACAACAGGGCGTCGATACCTCGCGCCACATAGTGGATGGAGCCACCATCGACCACGACCACGACTTTTTCGAGATCGCCTTTATTGTATCGGGAAGTGGACTCCACATTAGCGCCAATGGCGAGCAACAGGCCAAGAGCGGCGACGGTTGGATATTAGCGCCCGGTTCATGGCACGCCTACCGCGACTGTCAGAACCTTGAGGTTTTCAACTGCTGCTTTTCGCCTGCGCTGTTGGAACGCGAACTGGTGGCGCTACGCCATGATGCGGCTGCCAATCATATCTTCTTTCAGGGGCCACTGGCCCTGCAACGACGCGGCATAATCGCCTTTAACTCAACGACTACCGATTCGTTAGTGGCCTCATGGAGCGCATTGCACTCTTCGCCTTCCTCGCTGATTCGCATTGCACGCCTACTGCTTTTTCTGGGCGAACTGGCGAACGAATTTCCCACGCCGCACCGCGCGCCACTGGAAAATACCCAACACCCCGCCGTCACAAGAGCGCTTGAACTGCTGGAAAACGAGATGCAAGAGGAATGGACGCTGAAAAGCCTGGCCGATCATCTGCATCTGGCTCCCGGTTATGTGGCGCGCCGCTTCAAAGAGGCGACGGGGCTTTCGCCGCTGATGTGGTTGCACCGCTTGCGCTGCGAACGTGCCGCACAATTGCTGCTACAAACCAATCTACCAATCGCAGAAATCGGCGAACGAGTCGGCTGGAACGATCCCAACCTGTTCGCTCGCCGCTTCCGCGCCGCCTATGGCGTTTCGGCTTCGCTTTATCGGGCACGCTTCCGAAGCGGCGAAGGCTGAAATCCGATTATTCGCCTAATATCCCACTCTCCCAGAAGTCGCTCGATTCGCGGTCATCGTCCTCATCACCGACTTCTTCCAGCGCCCGCTCGCAGTACCAACGAATGGCGTTGGAGATGGGCGGTTGCAACTGGTCGAGTTCGGCGCGCGAGCACCATTTGATGGCGTGATGTTCGCGCTCGGAAAGCGCCAAATCGCCGCTGACGACGCGCGCCAGATAAATCATGCCGACGTGTTCGTGGGTCGCGGAAATGCGGTGAATATCCAAAAATCGCGGGGCAATCAACGCGCGTGTTCCTTCTTCACTGACGGGTGGACGAGAGCCAAGAAGCGCTATCTCCAACCCCGATTCCTCGCGCGCTTCGCGCAGCGCGGCCTGTTCGGGGTCTTCGTCCAGTTCGATATGCCCACCAATGGGCAACCACTTTTCTAAAGCTCGATGGTGAACAAGCAAAACCCTCTGTTCGTGAACGATGAAGAGGGACACGGTGAAGTCAATTTTTTCATGGATGTGGGGCACAAATCAAAGCTTACCGCGTGGAAAACGCCCGGCCTCATACTCAGCCCGCAATTTATCGAGCCAGAAATCAACCACTCCAACACGAGCCGCACGAGCTAAAAGCACAAAATCGTCGGCGGCAAGCTCTGATAATCCATCCACAAAACTTAAAAAATTAGCTCGGCGAACGCCTTTGTCGCGGATTAGCGCGATGACTTGGCTCTCGGATTCGGTCAATGGCAGGTAATCTTCTTGCGCCTTCACCATCGCCAAAACGCGCTGCCGTTGAGAATCAAATAAAGGAGATTTTCGAGCCGACACCCACTGCATTTGCTCATCATCTATATCCTCGTAATCGCCATCTTCCCAGCGCGAAAAGTCCAATGAATCAATCCACGCCTCAATTCTCAACAGCTCATCCATACCGCAAAAGTTTAGGTCAACCTAACAGCCGCTTCACTTCCTCAAGTTTCGTAGTCGGCGACTGGCAGGCGAAGTTCTGGCAAACATAGGCCGTTGGCTCGCCATTGATCGGTTTCATGTCGGCCAAAAACTCCTGGCGTTTTGCCCACCATGCGCGGTTACTGTCGTTGAGCAGCACCACAAAACGCGAAGGAGCATAGGCGCTTTGAACAACTTCCAGCAACGGGTTCGATTCCTCTTTGTTGCCCGCGATGACGACGTGTTGCGGCGGGTTTTGCAGCACCATCTGGCTACGCAGCAGCAGCGGCATAGCCGAAGGAATGGCTTCGATACGCTCGGCGAAGGCACGCGCGCTGCGCTCGGCGCGTTCGCGCCAATCTTCGCGCCCTGTCAGGTGAAAGAGGCGCGCTCCCACTTCGATGGCGAGGCTGGAAGCGGACGGTTCGGCGCCATCGTAATCTTCCTTGAAGCGTACCGGAACCTGTGGGTCTTCCATCGAGTTCCAGAAGGCACCACTACGCTCGTCGTAGAAGAGTTCCGCCATGCGGTCGGCCAGCATCTCAGCACGCTCTATCCACGCGACATCGAAGTTGACATCGTACAAATCGAGACAGGCCCGCGCCATCGCCGCGTAGTCATCGGCATAACCCAACACATCGGCGCGACCATCTTTGAAGTGGCGATAAAGGTCTTTGCCGTCCCAAAGTTCGCCCAGCACAAAACGAGCGCCATTGGTGGCGGCGCGCTTCCATTTCGGCTGATTAAAAGCGATACCAGCCCGTGCGAAGGCCGAAATCATCAGGCCATTCCACGCGGCGATGATTTTGTCGTCGCGGTGAGGGCGGGGGCGCCCTTTGCGCGCCTCGAACAACCTCTCGCGCGCCTCGTCTAATTTCTCCGCGACCTCACGCACCGAGATACCATTCATCTTTGCGACGGTGAACAAATCTTCGGCGTGGAAGAGAATATTTTTATTGCGAAATTCGCCGTGAGGGTCGCCTTCGCGCGGGGCGTTGCCAGCCTTTTGGACACCGTAAAAGTCCTTGAACACGCGCGAGTCCTCGGCCAACAGCAAATCAAGTTCGCGCTCGGTCCAAACATAAAAAGCGCCCTCTTCTTTGAAGGGAGCATTATGTTTGGGCTGTGAGTCGGCGTCTTCGGCAGCGAAAAAGCCGCCGTCGATGTGGGTCATGTCGCGCCACACATAGCCGAGCGTTTTCATAGCGGCCTCTTTGAAACTCTCGTCGCCGCTCAGTTGGAAGGCTTCAACATTCGAGATAACGAGTTGCGCCTGATCGTACAGCATCTTCTCGAAGTGCGATACAATCCAAAAACTATCCACGCTGTAACGATGGAAGCCGCCGCCGAGTTGGTCGCACATACCGCGCTCATTCATCATGCGCAGCGTGTGAAAACTCATTTCGAGGGCATCGGCCTGAGCGTAGGCGTGCAAAAAGTCGTGCTGGACCGGACGCGGGAATTTCGGAGGACCACCAAAACCGCCCCACTCAGAATCGAACTGCCGCGCGAGTTGGGAGTAACAGGCTTCGTAAAGTGGCTGCCAACTTTCGATTTCGCCAACGCCCGGTTCAATGGCCGCGTAATTCTGCACAGCCTGAAGCGAAGAAGTGGCACTCTGGCGCACATTAACCTCATCCTGCTCCCAGGCATTCGCCAACGAATTGAGGATGGTCGAAAAACTGGGGCGCCCATGAGCATCGACGGGAGGATAATAGGTGCCGCCATAAAATGGCTGGCCTTCGGGGGTTAGGAACACCGACATCGGCCAACCGCCCTGCCCCGAAGCCATCTGCACGAAGGTCATATACAATCGGTCAACATCAGGGCGTTCTTCCCGATCCACTTTGATGGGTACAAAATGAGCGTTCAGAAAAGCCGCAACATCTTCATCCTCGAACGACTCGCGCTCCATGACATGACACCAGTGACACGTCGAATACCCCACCGAAAGGAAAATCGGCTTGTTCTCGTCGAGTGCTTTTTGAAAGGCATCATCGCCCCACGGCAACCAATCGACCGGATTGTGGGCATGTTGTAGGAGATAAGGAGACTTCTCCTCGCTCAATCTGTTGGGCATTGCCCGAACTTCGCCCAAAATCCTTGCCAGACAGTGGCAATTGGGGAGAGGAATTTCTTATTTTTAAGTTCGAGGAGCATTACGCCTTACTCGTCTTCCGATTCTCGGTCTACGCTATGTCCGCGCCGACTGGCGAGAAAGCCTTCGAGCATCATTGCGGCGGCACCGGAGTCGATCTGGTTGTTTTCCTTCGCGCGCTTGAACGAGGCGCCGCTTTCCCGCAGTTGAGTCAAGTAAGCCGAGGTCGAAAAGCGCTCATCCCACTCGTGCCACTCCAAATCGAACCCTTGTGTCGTGGCTTCGGCGCGCAACTTCTCGAAGAAGCGGGCGGCGACTTGGGCGGTTTGATCTGACTTCTCCGAACCGCCCGGTACGCCGCACACAACGCCCTCAACATCGTTGAGGCGAATAACCGAGATAATCGCCGCCATGTCGCCGCGATTGTCGTTGGGCTTACGTTCGAGGGTTTTGTGGGCGAAGGCGAAGCGTTCATCGGCATCGCACAGCGCCATACCAATGCGCTTCTGGCCGAAATCGAGAGCGAGAAATTTCATAGAGTTGAATTTAATAGGGTGCGACACGCGCCTCGAATTCCATCCCGTTGAAGTCGTGGATAAGAGTCTCCTTCGCTCCTGTTTTGAGGACGAGCGCCCACAGTTGCCCATCGCGAGCGAAGCACAATCGTTTGCGTTGCGAGTCGAAGTCGGCCCATGTCCATTTATCGCCGGAAATCACTTCAACATCCCCTCGCCTCAATTCATAGGAGTTAGGAAGCTTATCTCGCTGCCTGTAGATTGAGAGGCCAAGGGTGTAGTCGCCAAAGGTCTTATGCCACAGATTACGGCGCTGATAATCGTCGGGCTGTAGTACCCAGCCGTCACGTCGAAGGCGATAGGCCACGATGTCGTATTGAGCAACAACCGCTTCTAATTCTGGCAGCTCTTTTTCACGCGCGAATTGAGGAAAAGTACGAATCTCAGGCGGAAAAGAGGACATCCAAAAACGATTGTTATCGAAAAAGGCGCCGCCGAAAACCCGTTTTTTGTACGACCAGAAGTGAATCGCCTTCAAATAGGGCGCACGCGACATCACGGTATAGAAAACGGCATACCCGGCTTCTGGTTCGTATTTCTTGGCCTGATACAAAAAGTGCTTGCCATCAGGCGAAAGGTCGCAGCAATTTTCATCAATGCGGCCCTTCAGCCATTGCCCCAGCGTAAAGGTATCGCGCGCCCGATTCCAACTAAGCACCGCGACCTGATTGACGGGGCCGCGCCGCAGCACGAGAGCCGAATCGTTCTCACTGGCGAACAACACATGCAGCTTAGTGACGGGGGGAGTCATGCCACACCTTAGTTCTCTTTCATTGCGTCGAGCATCTGGGTGCGGCGATCTTGGACGAGAGCCGTGATAAGCTCGTCGATTTCGCCGAGCAACAAGCGGTCGAGCGAACCCGATTTCCAGTTGATGCGGTGGTCAGTCAAACGGTTTTCGGGATAGTTGTAGGTGCGGATTTTGTCGGAGCGGTCGCCGCTTTTCACCAGAGCTTTACGCGCTCCGGCGCGCTCATCGGCTAGGCGTTGGCGCTCGATTTCGTACAAACGCGAACGCAACACCAGCATCGCTTTTTCGTGGTTTTGGCGCAGCGAGCGTTCATCCTGGCAGACGACCACCAGGCCACTGGGAAGGTGAGTCAGACGCACAGCAGTTTCGTTCTTCTGGACGCTCTGCCCGCCCGCACCGTTAGCACGCATGGTGTCCATTCTGATGTCGGCTTTGTTAATTTCAACATCGACTTCTTCGGCTTCGGGAAGTACGGCGACGGTCGCGGCGCTAGTGTGGACGCGGCCCTTCTGCTCGGTGGCAGGAACGCGCTGGACACGATGCACGCCCGATTCGGTTTGCATCGCTTCCCACGCGCCTTTGCCAGTGACTGAGAACACGACTTCTTTGATTCCGCCCAATTCGGCTTCGGAGGTGGAAATGCGCTCCAACTTCCAGCCGCGCCGCTCCACGAAGCGGCTGTACATGCGATATAAGTCGCCCGCCCACAAAGCCGCTTCTTCGCCGCCTGCACCACCACGAATTTCCATGATGACGTTGCGGTCGGCATCCTCATCGCGAGGCAAGAGCGCCTCTTCGAGTTGCAGATTTAGGTCTTCGAGATGGGGTTCGAGTTCGGCGATTTCCTCGCGCGCCAGTTCGCCCAGATCGGGGTCGTTGACGCTTTCGCGCGCTTCCTCAAGGGAGCGTTGCACGGCGTCCATTTGCCCAACTAAAAGGGCGACGGGTTCGATGCGGGCGCGTTCGCGCGATAATTTGGCGATGGATGTGCCATCGCTCATCGAATCGGGGTCGGAAAGTTGAGCGGTAAGTTCTTGGTATTTTTCAGCGAGATCACGAGCTTTTTGCAGCATAAGACTGTTTGGTTAGGTAATTGAGTTGTCTGGGTTGTCAGGTGGTTGGATGATTCACAGCGCAGTGGCGCGAACACAGCAAAGAAGGGCGTACAGTCGGATGGCTCTTCACCATTTAGTGACCAAAACACCCAGCCACCTAACTAAACGATGGCTTCTTCTTCGTTGACCATCGCGGTCGCGCCTTCGGGTTCAATCGGCTGAGGAGGCGTTTCTTTTTCGAGCAACACGCGCATCGCCTCACAGGCCACTTCGAGTTGTTCGTCGTTGGGCTGAGCCGTAGTCAGGCGTTGCAGCCACATTCCCGGTGTGATGACGAGGTTAGCGAGCGCCCCCAGACGCGGGTTCACCGTCGCTTTCAGCACCTCATACGATACGCCCGCAACAAGCGGAAGCATCAACAAGCGAAGCCCAACACGTAACAGGTGGTTATCGGGCCACGGCAAAAACGAGTAGCAAAAGATGCCAACGAACACCGTCAGCAGCGCGAAGCCCGTTCCGCAGCGCGGATGCGGCGTGTCGAAGGAGCGCGCCCCTGCGGGGGTAAGCGGACGATTATTTTCGACGGCGTAAACGACTTTATGCTCGGCGCCATGATAGGCGAACAAGCGGCGAATTTGCTTGCGGCGTCCGATAGCCCAGACATAGGCTACGAAGACCATCAACTTGACAGCGCCTTCGATGAGCGTGAGCGCGATGATGGATAATCGCGATTCGTTGCCGATATGGGGTTCGAAAACAAAGTGCGCGATGAAGTTGGGCACAACAACAAAGCAGATGGCGCCAAAACCGAACGATAGCAGCGCAGTCAGCACGAAAAGCACTCCCATCAAAGGCGAGGTTTTCTTTTTGGCAGGTGTGCCATCGGTTGTGGTTGCGGTGGCAGCCTCATCGGGAGCCGCCTCGCCCTTTATCTGTCGCTGGCGGGCTTCTTCATCTTCAAGAGCCAAGCCGCTTGACCATTGCAGGTAATCGGTTCCAAGGCGCATCATCTCGACGAGCGCGAAAATACCTCGCAGCAAGAAGATGTTGAGGTAGGGTCGCTTCTTCAAAATCGAGTCGAATGGTTCGACACGGGTTTGAATGGTGCCATCGGCACGACGAACGGCAGCCCCGACGTGGGAGGGACCACGCATCATTACGCCCTCGATTAAAGCCTGTCCGCCCAGTTGAAATTGCGCCATATCAATAAAAAAATAAAAGAGCCGAGAAGAAAGAAAAAGGAGCGAAGAACAGGATGATGCAAAAAACAGGATTAAACGAAACGAATCTCGCTCAACTCCCACTTCCTGTCATGTCCTTGTTCTTCGCTCCTGTAGAAAATTGCTAACGCCATCCCAATGGGGCGTTAGCCCCACTCACACGCTTGCGATTGAAGCGCGAGGTGTATTCGGGATGAATGTTGGTCTTCATAGCTTTGCGACTGTAGGGCGCCATTTGCGGGGCGCGAAACAGGGCGAGCCGTTGGCCCGCCCTGAGAACGATTTTATAAAAATCAGGACGCACTTTTATCGCGTCTCGTTCCAGCCCTTCAACAGAAGAAGCGCTTGCCACCAGTGAAGGAACTATATCGAAGACGCGACTGCGTTTAGCCGAGAACCTGACCGGCCAACAGCAGCAAGGCTTCGGCGCGAGCCGGAGCAGCAAGCCCCTTGGATTGGTTGTAGGCGGTGCGAACATCGCGTTGCGCGGTGTCCTGCAATTGGGCGGCGCCAACCTTCGAGCGACGTGCTTCAAGCACGTCCTTCAAGAAAGCGCCAACTTGGATGCGTCCGCCTTTCCACGACAGTTGTTTGCCCCAGTCGCGTCCACGCCACAAATCTTTGGTCACCATCAGGCGAGCCAAACGCGATTGCAGTTGGTCGCGATAAACACCAGCGGGTGCTTTGCCAGCATAGTCCCACAAAACTTCGAGTTGCGAAGTCTCGATAGCAGGACGTGCCGATGGGTAGATTGCAGGTAAGGTCTGCGAAATCGCCTTCAAAACGTCGGGCTGTGCGGGCAATTGCAATAGCACTGGCAAAGCGCGAGCGTCATACGGTGCAGCGGCAGTCGCTAACGCCTGTACGCGCTGCGTGGTGGTGGAACGCAATGAGGTCTGCGAAATTTCGGCGAGGCCGATACGCGCAGTGGCCAAATTTTTCAGGCCAGCATCAGAAATGCGCGAGGCGAGGGTACGCGCCAATTGCAAATCGTAGCGAGCGGCAGCCCCCGACAACTCGGTGAGCAGGTTGTCTTTCACGGCGGAAGTGCCGATGAGGTTCACCTGCGACGAGGCTTCGCGAACGGCCTCTTCCTGTCGAGCCGGGTTGAGTTCACTGGCGCGGTAAGCGGCGAACACGAGGGCACGAGCACGTGGCGTCAGTTCCGGCTCGGAGCGAGCGGCGCGCATAGCGCTGACGAGTAACTCATCGGCCTTGAGCCAGTTCTTGCCCCCAACAGCACGCGACACCTGAATGAGTCCACCAGCGCGGGCGGCAGCATCGGGTGTGCCCAGCGCAAAGCGCTCGGCGAAAACGGCATCAGTACGAGCGGCGACATCAAAGAATGCGGCTAGAGCATCGGTTCGCACATTGCGTGGCACCGAGGACGACATGGCAATCGCCAACCAACGGCGGCTCAAATCATCGCGTGCCTCACCGGGCAGACGTGGAAGTAGCGCGGCAGCAGTGCGCGTCACGGCAACACGAGCGGCAGGATTCGCCTCGGCAATAGCAATGGCTTCTCCCGTCAAAGAAGACGCGGATAGATCACCTTGGGCCATGTCGGCTGCAGCAGACGGGGCTGGTGGCAGGTCCGATTGGGCCAAAGTGGGTAGCGTGGCGCTCAGCAGCAACAAGGCGGCGGCAAAAGTGGTAACGATAGAACGGTTGGTTTGGGCAGCAAACACGCGCGACTCCTTAGTACAGCGCCCAACGGCGCAAAACACGGCGATTTTACCACAGCCCCCACATTTTTTAGCAGGAAGGGCAAAAATCGCAACCTAAACAGCGGTTTAGGGGCCAAATTCTTTACAACAACGGGGCGATTGCACCCAATTTAGCAACAGTTGTATCAATTTCAGAGAAAACTGCGAGAATTCGAACAAGAATTATAAAGCGACCACCTTAAACGGTGTTCAAATTGCCGTTTGAACCGGGAAACATGAGTTCTTCCTCGTCGGCTTCCCAGCCGTCGCCGCGTACCCTCTCTCAATCCGCACAGGAATATGGGCGCGGTGTAGCAGGGGGTCTGCTCTTTTCGCTTCCTCTGCTTTTCACGTCCGAGGTGTGGTGGGCGGCGTTCGCCATCCATCCCTTACGATTATTGTTTTACGTCCTGAACGTCGGAATCCTACTGGTGCTTTACAACCGCTTCGCGGGATTGCGCCCCAGTGCTTCCTGGACAGAGTGCGCCATCGACTCAGTCGAAGAAATGGGCATTGGCTTGCTACTCGCAGCGGGCGTACTATGGCTACTTGGCCAATTGACACTTCCCCTCTCATCGCTTGAATTAGTAGGCAAAGTGGTCATGGAAGGCATGACCGTCGCCCTGGGCGTATCAATTGGCACCGCTCAACTGGGCGCCTCAAGCGATGACAAGGCCGAGGAAGACAACAGCGAAAAAGATGACGATAGCATTATCGCCCAAATAGCGATCGCGTTTTGCGGCGCCATCCTCTTCGTTTCCAACATCGCCCCCACCGAAGAGATTCTGATGGTCGCGCTTGCGGCGGCGCCGCTCAAATTGCTGTTCATCGCTCTATTGTCTCTAGTGCTAGGTGGCTATCTGCTGTACTTCGCCGAATTTCGCGGCGCTACTCAAACGCAAGACCGTATCGAAATTGCGCGCGGCGTGTTTTCTTCCTATGCGATTGCTTTGATAGCGACAGCAATTACCCTCGCCTTCTTCGGACGCTTCGATGGCGAGTCGCTGCTCACCAACATTAATCAAACCGTCGTCGCAGGTTTGGCGGGGTCGCTTGGTGCCTCTGGCGGACGCTTTTTACTGCAGCTTAATTCCAACGATTCCAATTCTGATTCGGGAGACAAGCATGAATAAGCTGGGAAAGAATGCCCTCGAATGGTCGGTGTTTGGTGTCAGTTGTGTCTTGGTTCTGGCTCTGCTGGGATTCTTGGGTTATGCCAGTTGGAATTACACCGACTCGCCTGCGCACATCGAATTTCATCTGGGGCAACCAACCAAAGTGGGCAAAATATGGCAGGTCGAAGTCGAGGTGCAAAACAAGGGTGGGCACGCCGCCGAAGGCGTGGAAATCGAAGTCGAATGGGCCGCACAAAAACAGACGGCAAACTTTGTTTTGCCGCACCTGCCTCACCAGGGGAAACGCACCGGATTTGCGATTTTCGAGGCCACTGGCACCTCTCAACTGTCAACATCCGACTTGAAAGCGCGCGTCACAGGCTACGAGGAGGGCTAAAATCGTTAAACCAATTGCCTCATGAGCGCACATAAAGGGTTCACGTTGTGGTTTACCGGCCTGTCGGGCGCGGGCAAATCCACGTTATCGGAAGCATTAGAAAGCGAGTTTCGTCGCCGCAATTATCACGTCGAAGTTTTGGACGGCGACATCGTCCGCACTCACCTCAGCAAAGGACTGGGCTTTTCCAAAGAAGACCGCGATACCAACGTCCTTCGCATCGGCTTCGTCTGTGCGCTACTGGCGCGCAACGGCGTTATCTCGGTCAGTGCCGCGATTTCGCCCTACTCCGATATTCGCGCCCAATGTCGCCAGATGACCGAAGAGTCGGGTGCAACTTTCGTTGAGGTCTACATGAACGCCCCGCTCGAAGTCGTGGCAGCGCGCGACGTGAAGGGTCTCTACAAACGCGCTATGGCGGGCGAAATCCCGCAGT
Source organism: bacterium (assembly GCA_004172935.1). Lineage (GTDB taxonomy): Bacteria > Armatimonadota > Abditibacteriia > Abditibacteriales > Abditibacteriaceae > Abditibacterium. The sequence continues at coordinate 60,076 of SDZD01000019.1, forward strand.
TCACCGGAGTTTCCGACCCATATGAAGCCCCCGAAAACCCCGAAGTCACCATCGACAGCGGCAAAGAAGCCGTCGAAGTTAGCGCACAAAAAGTGCTGGCCTACCTCGAAGAACACGGACTTATTTCGGCTCCAGCTTCCAACTAAAACAATATCCATGCCCATTGACTTACACGCTCATACAACGGCCTCTGACGGCACCTTTTCCCCGCGCGAACTGGTCGCGCACGCCAAAGAACTGGGGCTTAACGCCATCGCCATTTCCGACCACGACACCATCTTCGGCTGGGAAGAAGGTATCGAAGCCGGGCGCGAGTTGGGCGTGCGTGTGGTGCCAGCCATCGAGCTTTCGGTTTCGGACGAAAATGGCAAATTCCACTTGCTCGGTTTCTTTCCCAACCATACCAACCTCGAAGGCACTCAACTGGGCGAAGCCGTCAAAGAATTGCAGCGCGAACGTGACGAACGCAACACCCGCATCTATACGAACTTAGAAAAATTAGGCGTGCCCGTTTCACCGCAACGAGTTCGCGAAATCGCGGGTGGCGGCGCCCAAATCGGACGCCCGCACATCGCCAAAGCCATCATCGAACTCGGCAAAGCCACTTCGGTTCAGGACGCCTTCGACAAATACCTCGACGCCAAAAGCCCAGCCTACTCCTCGAAAGCAGGCCTGACACCACGCGAAGCCGTCGCCCTCATCCACGACGCGGGCGGCATCGCCGTGTGGGCACACCCCACCCGCCAACCCTCGGAGCGAGCGGGCATCCTCGATTTCGATGAAGGCGCGGCACTCATACCCAAATGGATCGAATGGGGCGTGGACGGCCTCGAAATCTACTACGGCGCCTACACCCCCGAAGAAGCCGCCTGGACTCTCGACATGAGCCTCCAATTCAACCTGCTCGGCACAGGTGGCAGCGACTTCCACGGCTCCACTAAACCCAACGTCCCTTTAGCCCAGGTCAACGGAGGCACAAGCGTCCCAGATGAGGTGCTGGAAAATCTCTTGAGTTGGCGTAAATAAAAATCAAAAGGCGGCGATGTACATCGCCGCCTTTTGATTTAAGCCTTGCCGTTGAGTTGGACTCGCCAGAAGAGGCGGCTGAAATTGCCCGCCCATTTCTCGCCGACTTGAGCGGGGGTTTGGACTCCGTTTAATTTGACGTCTTCAGCGGAAGGTGTCGCTATGGTTTGACCTCGGCCTGTCAGCGTACCATTACCCGTTGTGGCGATTTCATAGGCTTTGAGATCGGTTTTCCACAGGTCGTTCAAGCGTGTAGCCGCGCCCTGCGCGCGCGCTTTGCCATCGTCGGTTTTGACGAATTCCAGCAAAGTCAGGGTATTCATCACCACGGCGAAGCGGTCGGCTTTATCAGCGACAGAGAACACAGCGCCGCCCTCGACATCACGAGGTGTGTAAGGAATGTTTTCACGCTTCATTTGCCCCTGAACCGCTTCGGCCCGCTCATCCGAAGGCGGGTGAGTCGCGAAAATTCCAAGTTGAATATCGGGGCGGCGCATTTCCTGAGCTTGCAAACGCTGCATGAAGGTCACCAGAGCAGACGGGTTATAACCCGCTTTTTGCATCGTATCGACGGCGCTGGAATCGGCTTCTTTTTCGAGGTTCACACCATAGCCGTTCATGGCGCCGAGCAGAGCGAACTGCGAGAACTGCGCGACGTTGGCGCCGTTCTGTCCGCCCGCCAACATCGCGGCCATAGCAGCAAGGCTAATCAAACTCAGCTTTTTGGATTTGGCCTGCCCACGAAGCGCGTGTAAGCGCGCGTTGTGCCCCAACTCGTGCGCTAATACGCCTGCCAATTCGTCATCGGACGAAACAAAATCGGTTAAGCCCTTGAAGACGTAAACGTGACCGCCGGGGAGCGTAAATGCGTTGATGTCGGTGTTATCGACGATCTTTACCGTGTAGGGAATATCGGGGCGGGTTGTCGCCGCGCCCAACTTTTTGACCATCAACTCGACTTTTTCCTGCAATGCTTTGTTGGCGGGCACCTTCAAATCAAGCATTTTGGTCGTCTTATCGCTTTCAAACTGTTTCACTCCCTCGTCGCCCATCTTGGCTTCGGAGGGCAGTACGCCCTTGGGAGGATTGTTGGGGTCAAGTTTTTCGGCGCGAGAAGCCGTCACCAACGGCGGCGCCATCAAGCAAAGCGCCATCAGGGGCAAAACAAAGGGACGGTAGACAAACATAAAAAGGCAAGCCGAATGAATGGCTTGCCTTTTGGACTTTCAATGGGAGGTCGCGGTTTCCCGCACTTTGCCATGAACTGAATATTTACGCGCCATGCTTGTGGTGAACGCGGCCATTGTGCGGGTGATGATGCGTTTTCGCATGTCCCAGACAAACGAGCCACATCTCGTTGCTTTTCGACTCGGCGACGGGCAACTCGCCCGCAGTAGAAAGCGTTGTAATCGTGCGTTTAAGAAGCACCCATTCGCCCTCACATTCGGGGCATTCGGACACGATCTGCATCAAGTGGTTGGCATCGGTAGAGGAGAGTTCTTCCGTTCCAAAAGACATCAAATCAATCATCGCGCGGTGACTTGTCGGGTTCATAATCTTCCTGCTGTATGAAAAGCAAAGTACCGCCGCGACGACATAATTAGGCGCCCCGGCGAATGGGAGTAAAAAGCACCCCTTTTCAGTTCTTGACCGCCTAAGCGACGCACGAAATCAATAGTTAGTTCCCCAATACAGCGATTTTAATGGCACCAACCGATAAAGGTGACAAGAGAAAGAACTATGAAATCACAGCGAATATAGTCGTCTCGCCCCCAGGTATGCCATTGAAAAACCTCAGAGGCTCGGTTAGTTGCCCCCAATTGCAATGTCGAGCCAAGGGGTGTTGGCATAATACCATTTCGACGTTCTCATCGACTTAGCGTGCCCATCGGCAAAGGCCAAAACACCAGTTTCAAGATGTCGGCTGTTAGGGGCAGCCCAGTCTTCGTTGGCGCTTTGAGCGTTACCATCCGTGGGGTCAACCAGAATCCATGAGGTTGGCTTCTGGGTAGTAGTCACGTAAGGCGGAGTCGCGCTGGCCGTGAGGCCACCATCGGCCAGAATAACCGTAGTCGCGGGCGACTGCACCGATGCCAATGACGCACTGTTGTACATGAGATTGTACGAAGACAAGTAAGAATTATGGATGGGCTTGATGTAAGGAGCGGGCGGGTTAGGCATCGCCCACGCAGGAATAGCCGTCGAGTTGGTGTCGCTGGGGCACTGGAAAACCTGCGTGCTTTTTACGTAGGGTTGCAGCAATTGAGGCCACAAAATGGCTAATCCTGTGTTGCAAGCTCCTAGAGGCGCTCCCACGATGGTACAGGTCGTGCAGGGCGTGTAGCGCTCATCGTAATCCTGGGTGTATTGCATAATGCCCAACCCCAATTGCCTCACGTTGCTCAAGCAGGAAGTACGGCGGGCGTTCTCGCGCGCTCTGGCGAAAACGGGGAACAGAATAGCCGCCAAAATCGCGATGATAGCGATAACAACGAGAAGTTCTATAAGCGTAAACGCTTTTCTTGGAAGTCGAATGGTAAATGGATTGGTCATTGTACGCCCCGGTTGTTACTAAAATGTAAGCGAGCAGAGTATGTCTGAGACGAATCTAAATGTATATAGGCGAAATCTCCTATTGTTTCTCAGCATTTTCTTAATGCCAGCCCTCTCAGGTTCACTTATGCGCTCAGGTTGGCTCACGCGACACTAGAAGCGTGTCACTCCTTGCCTTCATCGGCGGCACCGGCTTCGACTTGCGCGGCGCCGATTCGCCGTTTTCCTCTCCCACCGATTCCGTCATCAACACGCGCTTTGGCCCGGCCTCGGTCACACGCGCCTTTCTCGATGCGCAAGAAATCGCCTTCCTGCACCGCCACGCGCGCCCCGATAACCCAACCGTCAAAGATGTCCCGCCGCACCGCGTCAACTACCGCGCCAACATCGCCGCGCTAAAAAGCCTCGGGGTAAGTGGCATTTTCGCCTCCACTGCCGTCGGTTCACTACGCCCCGAATGGCTGCCGGGAACTCTGGTGTGTCTTGATAACTTCATGGACTTCACCACCAACCGCGCACGCAGCTTTTTCGATAATCGCGCGGTTCACATCGACGCCACCCTCCCCTACTGCTCCGATTTGAGAGCAATGCTGCTTGCCGCGTCATCATCGGAAAACATCGCGCTACATGATGGCGGCGTATACGCCGGAATGGATGGGCCTCGCTTCGAAACCGGGGCAGAAATTCGCGCCCTGCGCATTCTGGGGGCCGATGTCGTCGGAATGACAGGCAGCACCGAAGCCACACTCGCCCGCGAAGCCGAGATTTCCTATGCGGGTGTTTCCATCGTCACCAACCTCGCAGCGGGCATTTTGGAACAACCTCTCACTCAGGAAGAAGTTCTGGACGCCATGCACAAAGCTCTGCCCGACTTAGGGCGCCTGTTCCTGAAGGCGGCGCGCAGTTACAACGACGATGCCACTCGCACATCGCGCCGTACAACGCGCGAATACGCGACTCCCAATTTCGAGCCAACCAACGAAATCATTTGAAAAATGCGGGATTTCAGGGAATAACCATAGCGCTGTTGAAAACCACTTCGACTCAATCACACACTGTAATAATCTTGTTTTGAATGTCAGAAGTGCATTCAAATGTCAAGGAATGGGGCGCATTTGTGTGCAAATTTTCAGCTTGGGCAATGAACTCGCGTTTACGGCACGGCGTCTGCGTGGTTAATCATCGACTTGCCGCCAGCACAAGGAAGGCGCACAAGCCAGGACACTTATGAAAACACAAGTCACATCACGTTTAATTGCCGGAGCGCTTCTGGCCAGCGTTACGGTTCCATCGTTCGCTAACGAAGCTCTCACAGCTTTCCCCCCAGCCCGCACAGTTTCCGTACAACTCAACGGCCAGCCACTCGCGCTGTCCGCGACACCTTTACAACTAAATGGACGCACCCTGTTGCCACTGCGCGATGTCTTCGAATCGCTGGGCGCTCAGGTCAATTGGAACCCCACCGCGCAGAGCATTGCCGCGCAGTCGGGCACCACACAAATCCAACTGGGTATCAATAACCCCGTCGCGTTCGTGAACGGACGCAACGTGAACTTGGATCAGCCCGCCATCCTTGTTGGCGGACGCGCCTTCGTTCCGCTACGCTTCGTAGCCGAAGCAACAGGCGCTCAGGTGGACTACAACAGCCAACTGCAACTCGTATCCATCCAGAAGGCTAACCCGTTCAGCACCGGAGGCACGCAGGTCGCCGACTATCGCAACGACACCTACAATCCGCCTGCCGACGAGCCTGCCTATATTCCCCCTACTCAAAATGGCTACGTTGCCCCAACAAACGACTTCCGGGGAAATGGCGGCGGTAACTTCCGCGCCATCTCGATTCCAGCTGATTCGGTCGTTCCCGTCCAAATCGATACTGCGCTTTCGTCCAAAGACTCGCGCGTAGGCCAGCGTTTCACCGCCACAGTCGTTTCGAAACAGTTGGGCGACTCAGAGTTCCCCGCTGGAACCAAGCTCGAAGGTATCGTCACCGAAGCCCGCCAAGCTGAGGGAAAGAATCCCGGTGTTCTCGATCTCACCTTCCAGACCGCGATTTTGCCCGATGGAAACCGCGTCCCCTTGCGTGGCGATCTGACATCGCTCGACCAACAGGACGTATCCCAGAACGGTGGCCGTCTGGTTGCCAAAGGCGCCCGTAAGAACGACACCTTGAAAATCGTTGGCATCGGCGCTGGCGCTGGCTTCGTTCTAGGCCGCGTTCTCAGCACCAACTCGACGGTTTCGACCATTCTGGGCGCTGCCGGAGGCTACCTGTTCTCCCGCTCACGCAACCAGAAAGTGCAGGAAGCCCGTCTATCGCAGAACACCACACTCGGCGTCCGTCTGCGCGACTCGCTCCGTTTCCGCGATACCAGCGACTATTCCAACCTGCGTCAGACCTATCTGGCCAACAACAACGGCGCGTTCGACCCGAATTACTACGGCTACGATTCGCGCGTCAGCGGTTCGGCCCGCGATAACTACGACGGCTACGAGGTTTCCGACCGCTTGCCCGCTCCAGCCCCAGTTGGCGATGATCTCAACGATTTCAACGACAATCCCAACAACGGCAATTGGAACAATGGTGGCCCCAATAACGGCAACTGGAACAACGCCAATCCCGACGACAATTGGAACAACGCTGGCCCAAACAACGGCACGTGGAATGGGAACACCAACAACGACAACTGGAACAATGGTGGCCCCAACAACGGCAATTGGAACGACAATCGTCCCAACAACGGCGATAATTGGAACAATGGTGGCGGCATTGGCCAACGCATCTCTGTTCCCGAAGGCGCAGTAGTTCCGATTCGCATCGACCAACAGATTTCGAGTGCCACAGCGCACGTTGGCGATCAGGTTTCCGCTACCATCGACTCGCAGCGTATAGGTGACTCCGAGTTCCCCGCCGGAACTCGCATCCTCGGCACTGTCGTTGAAGCCCGTGCCAAACAGGGCAACGATCCCGGCGTCTTGGACTTCGATTTCCGCACCGCACAACTGCCTTCGGGCCAACGTGTTCCGCTCCGCGCCGAACTGATTTCGCTCGATGACAAGGGCGTCCAAACTCAGGGAGGCCGCTTGGTAGCAGCAAAAGGCAGCTCCAGCAGCGACCGCGCCAAGATCATTGGAGTCGGTGCAGTTGCAGGTTTCGCCATTGGTCGCTTGTTCAAGAAGGACGGCATCTTGCCTTCGGTATTAGGTGCTCTCGGTGGTTACATCTACTCGGACAAGAACAACAAGAACCAGGCTCGCGAAGCTGTGTTACCCCAAAACTCCCGCTTTGGCCTGCGCCTCTCCAACGGCGTCAGCTACAACGACAACACCTACTACGCAGCCCGCGCCCAGTATCTGCGCCGCAACTAATTCACAACACCAAATAAAAAGAGCCGCTCACCAATTGGTGAGCGGCTCTTTTTGCATTCACTCTACTTGCTCATCGAATGCGGCAACAGCTCTGGTGTGCGGCTGTAATCGCGTTCGCGGGCTTTGGCCCCCATGTCAAAGCGCAGCGTTCCACCTTTGGCAAGATCGGCATAATCAATCCAAATCGGCTCGTGCGTTTTGCCATTCAGCGAGACCTTCTGCACGTAGACGTTCTTATCCGAGTTGGTCGGGGCCTGTATCGTCAAATTTGGGCGTCCCGGCACTCGCAAGCGCACCGATTTGAACAGCGGCGAACCGAGAACATACTCGGTGCGGCCTGGACAGAGCGAATACATGCCCAGCGCGTTCAACACATACCACGAACCCATTTCGCCGTTATCTTCGTCGCCCGCGAAACCATCGGGGCTATAAAGTTCGTTCATCACGCGGCGCACCCAGTACTGGGTTTTCTGCGGTTGCCCTGCGGCGGCGAACAAATAGAGAACGTGATGCACGGGTTGGTTGCCATGACCGTACTGCCCGAAATGAGTCACGGCCATCTCGGTCATTTCGTGAATCTCATTGCCATAGCCCCCCACGTCATAGCGCGGAGGCTCTACCATCATCTGGTCGAGTTTGGCGATGAAGCGCTCTTTGCCACCCATCAAAGCGATGAGTCCGGCGGGGTCTTGCTGTACTGCCCACGTCGATTGCCACGGACCGCCTTCGACATAGGGACCGCCCCACTCGTATTGGTTGAATGGCGCGCGCCACTCGCCTTGCGCGTTTTTGGCGCGCATAAAGCCAACCTTTGGGTCGTAGATATTGCGATAGTTCATCGCGCGCTGGCGATATTTCGTGACATCATCCTTCAGCCCCAATGACTCGGCGACTTGTGAAACACAAAAGTCATCGTAGGCGAAGTCGAGCGTTTCGCTCACCGAACCCGGCATGTACCCATATTTCAGATAATCGGCGATGTTATTGCGCCCTGCGCCGCGCTGCGGCGACGGCTGGTTAGCGTGCTTCGTCATAGCGGCATACGCCTCTTTGACATCGAAGCCGCCGATTTTTTTAACCACCGCATCAGCGATAACGGCATCGCCATGAGTGCCCGGCATACTAACGCGATAGCCGGGGCTGGGCCACTGAGCCATCCAGCCACCCTCGCGGTAGCCTTGCAAGAAGCCAGTGATCATCTCACCGTAACGCTCAGGTTGGATAAGAGCGAACAACGGATAAACGCTACGATAGGTGTCCCAGAAGCCGTTGTCGGTGTAGCTCACTCCATCGTGCACTTTGCCGTCATAGGGGCTGTAATGCACCACTTTGCCCTGCGCATCGGTTTCATGGAACATGCGAGGAAACAAGTGCGCGCGATACAGCGAGCTATAAAAGGTGCGTCGCTGTTCGGTAGTGCCGCCATCGACCTCGATACGCCCCAGATTCTCGTTCCAAACTTGCTGCCCCTGAGTTCGAATCGCGTCGAAGCTGCGCGTGCCGACTTCGCTTTGCAGGTTTTGCAACGCCTGTTCGGTACTGATGAACGACGTTCCGATTTGCATCACTACAGGTTCATTCGACTCGAACTCGATAGCCGCACCACTGCGGTTACCCTCCACCTGTGTAGCCGACTCATTAACTTTGTCTTCGTTCGCCAGTAGTACCCGTTTCCAGGGTCGGTCGAAACGCGCCGTGAAGTAACAGGCGAAGTTTTCGGGACTGCCATCGGGCTTCGTGCGCGTGAAGCCAGAGATAATGCCTTTTTGCTGGTCGAATTGAACGCGGGAGTCGCCCTCCATCTGCACGATAAAGCGACCCAATTCATTTTTCGGGAAAGTCACTCGGAACACCGAGCAGCGCTCAGTGGGTGTCATTTCGAGTGTCGTGCTGTAACGACGCAGTGGCACCTTCAGGTAGTTCGGCGCAATCACACTTTCATCGGGGCGATAGGTCGAGGCACGCGCCCCCGGCTTCATATACAACTTGCCGGTCTGCGCCATCACCGAAAAATAGCCATAGTCGCCCATCCACGGGCTAGGCTGGTGGGTGGCACGCACACCCTGAATCGCACGGGCATTAGGGTCGAAAAACCAACCCCAACCACCTTCGCCAGTGGTGAGCGTCCAATCGGTCATGCCAAAAGGTCGCGCGACGAGAGGCAACGTGTTCCCCCTCGAAAATCCCCCACTCGAATTTGTGCCCTGCAATGGATTGGCATAACCCATCCAGTTCGTAGACGCGGACTGAGCCTGTGCCGCTGCGCCACAAGACGCGAATGTTACCGCTACCAAAAGAGCCTTCTGTCGGCTCGAAAATCGAGAATCAGTCAATGGTATGCCTTTGAAAACATCCTTTAGAGAGGCAATATCCCAAAATGTGGCACCACACAAGGCGCAAATAAAAGCCCCGCATTCAGGAAGAATGCGGGGGCAGTGCTTAAAGTAACGAATTAAGTCCAGATCGAATTGAGCAAACGGGCCAAACGGTATCCGGCCAATGTCGCCTGCTTTTCCGCGATGGGACGGCAATGTTCCATGTAAGCAGCATCGGGCGTGGCGGTTTGAGGGTAAACGTCGCTCTTCAAATAAACAGTGCCCTCTTCAATCCATTTTTCGGGGTCGAGCACAGCAGCTTGTGGGAAGCTGGCTTCTGGATACTTGGTGGTGAGAGTCGTCGCGAGCGCACGCAAGCGCTCTTCGCTCTTTAGGCGGTCTTCATCATCGCGTTTGAAAGTTCCCAAAGCTCCATCCCACAACGCATGTAGATTGCGGGCCGAATCGACGTTCTCTAAACGGAATTGGTTGCCTCCCGAATCTCCCTTGAGATTGTCCTTCGTGAAGCGGCTCCCACAGTGAAGCGGGTTATGAGCGTCCTCCACCGTATGCAGCACGAATCTCAAAGCGCGCGCCTTTTCCTCTGTCGAAGACTTCTCGCTTTGGAGAGCGCGGAGGTTTTGTTCGACTGCCCACGCCACGTTATCTGAATGGCGAGGGCCAATCGGCGTGCCATCCGGCGAATGTCCGAGGTTGTCGTAGTGCCAACGGTCGTAAAGACGCACCCCATCGGCGCGAATATCATCCATCCACACGCCCGCTGTCATCAAATCGGGACTGCGCGGGTCGGTGACCAGAGGGAGCAATTTTGCGATTTCCTGTTTGGCATGGTCGTTTAACCGTGCCTCAGCAATAGCGCCAATCGTCATATGTCCGACAGCATTCCAGGCATGAGCAACTTGCACGGTTGCAACTGTGAACGCGACTAATAGACCCGGCGCCACAAGGCGGACCACGGCAGAAAGAAGCGGGCGAAAACGCGAAGGTGAAAGCTTCATGAGGTTTTGTGCCCCGAAGTGTTCGCGCCATTCTCCACCAGTAGGCTAAGGAAGCATTAAAATAAAATACCAATTTCGGTTATTTTTAGCCTTAACCTGAAGTTATTCTTGATTTAATTTACAAGCAAGTCATATCTCCTATAGTGAAGAGCAGGTAAAAATTTGTCCCGGTATCACACCGGAAATTTTCCATGCATATTTCAATTCATCGCCTTCGTAATAAGGCCAACGCATTCACATTAATAGAACTTTTGGTAGTGATTGCCATCATCGCCATTCTGGCTTCTATCTTGTTCCCAGTGTTTGCCCGTGCCCGTGAGAATGCCCGCCGCGCTTCCTGCCAGTCGAACCTCAAACAAATCGGTCTCGGCCTTATGCAATATGCTCAGGACTACGATGGCTGGACTCCCGGTTCGGTCGTTCTTACAGCAGGTTGCGAACGGTCGTGGCCTTCCACTATTTTCCCCTACGTAAAAAGCCAACAGCTTTTCGTTTGCCCCAGTGCAGGCGAAGTAGGCGTCTTGACCTCAAGAGACGTAATGAATCCTCCCAAAAACTATATGGACCAATCAATAGACGGCTCTAACCCCGCTGTCATGGCCGATGGGAGCGCTTGCCAACTGGTGAACACCCTCTCTTACGGCATGAACATCATCCGTAGTGGCGTCAGCGATTCCAGCGGCTCGAACGGTTGGGTCACACCCGGCTTCCTGGGCACCACAGCCGTTCCCGGCCCGAATGGCCCCAAGTCAGGATTTCTCAACACGTTCTCCACAGCTTCGATTGGTGTTTTTGAACCCTCTGTCGAAGACAGCGCAGGTACCATCCGCGTATTCGATAGCTGGTCAACGACTAACGGCAACTCACTGCGCGCTATCACTTCCGAGGCCAGAACCGACCGTTTTAACGGCTCAACGGGCAACACGGGCGCCACAGCATCCAAAACAGCCGCCCGCCACTTCACAGGATTCAATGCCCTCTTCGGCGATGGGCACGTAAAATTCCGCAAGTGGGGCAGCACACAGGCCAGCGAATGGAGCATCCAATCGGATAACCCCGACGGCACCCCCAACTGAGCCTCTTCAACCCCCTCGGCGGATTCCGTCGAGGGGGTTTTGTTTAAAATTTAGACTTTTCTGGGCCAAAGGGCACGAACATCGACCATCAATAAACGGTTTTTGCCAAAAATAATCGCCGACTCCAAATTGAAAAGATTTGGCTATAAAAACTCAATCCACCCAAAACTTCGTTGTGATGCAGGAGATTTACAATGATTGATAACAGCGCCTCCCAGCGCTCATTCCTTCGTTTTTCTTACTTCATCTTGGAACCGTCATTTAATCCTTCGTTTTTATCGGGAGAAGCCACTACCTATGGCGCGTGGCTCGACGACCTCCGCCCCCGCACCTGTTTGCTCGTTTACTGGCTGTCCAGCCTCGGCGCGCTTCCCGCACCACCACGTCAGGTTCAAGAACGTGCCCAGAAATTCGCATGGAAACGCAGCCTGTTATCGCGCCTGATTGAAAACCCCGAAGCCCTCGCCAAAACCGACGACATGCTCGCCTCGGACGATTTCGATATTTTCGTCGCCCATTTGCTATGGATGCGCTTCGTCGAATACGTCCCCAACCGCTTCGTTTCGCAGCAAAGCCGCGCTCAAGTTTTGAGCTGGGTACGTTCCCAATTGCGCCGTTCCGAGCTTTCCGACGAGGAAACGGTACGCGAACTTCAATGGCAAGCTGAGCGCATTCATTCACGTTGGATAAGTGAAGACGGCGAATTACCGTTTTGAGCTTTGGCACGGTATGTGAAACAAAACCGAAACCGTCCGAGCCTATACTCGCCACTCACTCAACCGATGTCCGATCTCAAGCCAATTGAACCTCTGACGCCGCTTCAACCGCTGCCGCCCCTGACATCGGGACAAAGCCAATCGCAGTCCCAGTCGCAAAGCGGCAACGGTTCCCAGGCGCAATCGCAGTCACAAACACAGTCGTTGCCAGAGCCGTTTAAGGGCTACGATCTCGACCCGGCCTTCTACGACGAGATGCTCGATGCCGAAGCAGTCGCTCCTCGTACGGCTTACCAAACCCTGTTCGAACGTTTGCAAGAGCTTCCGGCCTCGGAACTCACCGCCTTTCAAACTGCGGCCAACGCCTCGTTTCTGAATCAGGGCATCACCTTCACGGTCTATGGCAAAGAAGGCGGCACAGAGCGCATCTTCCCCTACGACCTGTTGCCACGCATCATCACCTCGAAAGAATGGGACACCATTTCTCGCGGGCTTGAACAGCGCGTGCGCGCGCTCAACGCCTTCCTCAAAGACATTTACGGCGAAGCGCGCATTCTCAGCGACCGCGCCATTCCGCGCGAGCTAATTTACACCTGCAAACATTATCGCCGCGAACTGCGCGGCTTGAAACCCCCGCGCGACGTGTGGGTTTCCATTTGCGGCACCGACCTCATCCGCACACCCGACGGCACATGGACAGTGCTTGAGGACAACCTGCGCGTGCCCTCCGGCGTGTCCTACATGCTCACCAGCCGCAGCGTCATGAAACAGGTTCTCCCCAGCTTGTTTCAGGATTACGCTGTGCGCCCCATCGACCACTACGCGCAAGTGCTGCTCTCCACACTGCGCTCGTTGGCTCCCGCACACCGCCCCGACCCAACTATCGTGGTGCTGACTCCTGGCGTCTACAACTCGGCCTACTTCGAACACACCTTTCTGGCCCGCCAAATGGGTGTTCAGTTGGTCGAAGGCCGCGACCTTCTGGTTCACGATAACGTCGTCTACATGCGAACCACCGCTGGCCTTGAGCGCGTGGACGTAATCTATCGCCGCGTCGACGACGACTTCATCGACCCGCTTTCTTTCCGCCCCGATACCAGCCTGGGAGTTCCCGGCCTGCTCAATGCCTATCGTGCCGGAAACGTGGGCCTCGCCAACGCATTGGGAACAGGCGTTGCCGACGACAAAGCCGTCTACGCCTATCTGCCGCAAATCATTCGCTACTACCTCGGCGAAGACGCGATTTTGCCCAACGTCGAAACCTTCCTGTGCGCCGACCCGCCCCAACTCGACCATGTCCTGAAAAACCTCGACAAATTGGTCGTCAAGGCCGTGGGCGAAGCGGGAGGCTACGGAATGCTCATCGGCCCACACTCGACACAGGCCCAACGCGACGAGTTCGCGGTCATGCTCAAAGCCGACCCACGCAACTACATCGCCCAGCCCACGATTTCGTTGTCACGCGGCCCCTGCTTTATCGACAATCAGGTCGAGCCACGCTGCATCGACCTGCGCCCATTCGTACTCTTCGGTGACCGAGTCAATATCGTGCCCGGTGGCCTCACTCGCGTCGCCTTCAAGAAGGGTTCATTAGTCGTGAACTCATCCCAGGGTGGCGGCTCGAAAGACACCTGGGTACTTTACGATTAAAGCCCGATAAAAAGGCGCGACTCACTCAGGGAACACCCCGATTTGAGTCGCACCTTTCAAAATCTTCACTCTGTTTCCCAACCTCTAAGATTCTAGCCTTCGGCCTTTGGTTTCTGGCCTCTAAACATGCTATCTCGCGTCGCCGATTCTCTGTACTGGATGAGCCGCCAAATTGAACGCGCCGAACATTCGGCGCGCCTGGTGGATGTCTACCTCAATTCCATGCTCGATCAGGGGCCTCAAACGGGCGCCTCTCATCAACAACTTCTGCTCCGCAGTCTGGGTATGAAACCGAAAGAAGAACGCGAAAACTCCTACGAGCTTGCGCGCCGCCTCACTTTCGATCTGGAAAACGCCAACTCGATTGTCTCCTGCATCTCGACATCGCGCGAAAACGCCAACCAGATTCGCGAGCAGATTTCGACCGAAATGTATGAGCAACTCAACCGCCTTTATCTGCACGTGCGCTCGCCAAACGTCATAGATGAGTGGCGCGCGCAGCCCTCGGAATTTTTCGCCGAAGTCAAAGAAGGCGTCCACCTCTTCACCGGAGTAACGCTCGATACCTTCCCGCACGGCGAACAGTTCCTCTTCATCCGCGTCGGCAAGAACCTCGAACGAGCAGCCTCGATGTTGCTGTTGCTACGCGCCCACGCTCAAAGCCTGTCACCTGAAGGCGATGTAGACGAGGGCGATAGCGCCACAGCAGGCAACTACCTCGAATGGGTCGGTTTGCTGCGCTCTTGCTCCTGCTTCGAAGCCTACTGCCGCGAATATACCGCCGACCTACGCGCGCGCCGCATCGTGGAATTTTTGCTCTTCGACGAAGAAATGCCGCGCTCAGTGCGTTTCTGCATCGATAACATCCAGCGCGACCTGAACTCCATCGCCAAAGCCACGGGACGCACCCGCGATTCGGCATTGGCACGCGCAGCCGGCAAATTGCGCGCGCAGGTCGATTACGCCAGCGTAGACGACATCCTCAACAGCGACTTCGAGAAGTTCTTAACCGAAGTCCGCAACTGCTGCGGCCAAATTCACTCGGCTCTCTTCTCGACCTATGTGCGCTACAGTGTCGGCGCCACCATGAGCGTGTAGCACCCACCATGTTTTATTCCATCCGCCATTCCACCCGTTTCCGCTTCTCCGAACCGGTGCGCCAAAACATCATGGAAGTGATGGTGCAGCCCCGCTCCGAAGGCAACCAGACACTTCGCCAGTTCGAACTGGACATCGAACCCGTCACGCGCCTCTTCATGCGCCGCGACTGGATGAACAACATCGTTCACCACTTCGACATACCCAGCGAACATAAATCCCTCGCCGTCATCTCCGACTCATTGGTCGAAATCGCCCCAGCCCACCCATTGCCGGAAGCGCTCGAATCCAACGACTGGAGCTTGTTGGACGAGATGACGCGCTACGAAGACCACTGGGACTTCCTCATAGAATCGAAGTTCTCGCGCAGCACCCCTTTGCTGCAGGACTTTATCAAAGAGCTGGGACTCAAGCGCGAAGCCGACCCACTGACATGGGTAAGGAATCTCAATCACACCATATTCAATTCCTTCTCCTATGTCCCCCAATCCACACAAGTCGATTCGACAATTGACGTGGCATTGGAAAGTCGCAAAGGCGTTTGTCAGGACTACACCCACATCATGATCGCGCTGATGCGTCACTTCGGCATCCCCGCGCGCTATGTGTCGGGCTACCTGTTCCACCGCGCCGATTCGCACGACCGCTCGGTTGTGGATGCCACCCACGCTTGGATCGAGGTACTGCTGCCTAATCTGGGCTGGCTCGGCTTCGACCCGACCAACGACCTCGAATGCGGCGAACGCCACATCCGTACCGCCATCGGTCGCGACTATTCCGATGTGCCGCCCACCAAGGGCGTCTACATCCGCCGCAGCGGCGACATGAGAAGCGAAATTAAAGTCGCGGTTCACGTCTCGCCCGCCGAAGCACCGCGCCCCGAAGAACTCGAACCCATTGGTGCCTCGTGGCTGGTCGTCCCCGACTCCTCGCTCAACTGGAGCGACGGCCCCGAAGAAATCGGCTCCATGCAACAACAGTAGGCGAAAAAAATAGAAGACCAGAGATTACCTCCCTGGTCTTCTAAAAAAATGCAGCCTTAAGTGCGTTTATCTCCCTGGTTCAGTTTTCAGAGTGATCCATGGCCAGAGATAGGTCTTGAAGCTCTTTCCCCTCTTGATTTGTTTTACGAAGTTCATTCCATGCAGCCTTAACTACCTCTGAAGTATTTACCTCACAGATATATTTATGCAGCATATCATGAAAAGCCAATCTACTTAAGTTAGGCATCCTTAACAACTGCGCTATAATCCATCCATATATATCAACGAATTGATATATGATGTCTTGATGAGCTACAAAACCAAGGTCAACTGTACCTTCATCGAAAAACGTACAATTCGGATGAGCGTCTTGCTTACGGCAAATTACGACTATTTCGCCAATAGAAGCCCCCGAAGAAGAATCATACGATTTCACAGAGTCGTAAGACTCGATCATACGTACTTCATCAAATTTTTTAACGGTTACTTCGTAAATTTGGATAATAGTACCATCAATTTGCGACTCTACTATATCACCAGGTTTCTTACTGGTCGTATTAGTAACTGAAGCCCTGTCTTCATAGCCAGAAGTCACTATTCCTGTTTGCAGCGTATCGTGATAAGAAGCCAGCAAAAAACCTACTATTTTTTGCGGCGTGTTACCATTATCCGTGGCCTCATCAATCAACTTTCGACAGGCACGAGACAAATATTGAATAGCAGCGCTAGGTTCTGAATCTACAGTCATTTCCTCTACCCTCTTTGCTTCTTCCAGCAACATCCTATAGAGGAATAGAGCGATCTCTTCCACTCCTTTAGAATCTCTAGATTCTATCTCTTTTACGACCTTGACAACTTTAAGAGCCGTATTAGGCGGTCGTCTTTGAGATGCCCATTGTTCATTAAGAGCTTTTGTGGCCTTTGCCACATTTAAAGGGCCAGATTTTCCATGAGGAATATGATGCTCGCGCAAGATAGCCTTGATAGGCCCCTCATATAAAGACCTGGGATTACAATCATAAAACCCGACGGATGCTTGAAATTCCTCATCCAGCAAACGCGCGATAAGAACAACTAGAGTGACTTCACGAAACCCTTTAGTGTTGGAAGAAACTATATCTTTTATGGAATTTTCTAAATCATCGCTCAAATTCACTTTCACATCGGGGTTTGAGGAATCATCAAATATCTTTTTCATCCATACAGAAACCGCTGCGTTCCGTTCTGAAGCAGTCATGACTTCACCTGCTTTCTCAATAGGTCTTCAGGATTGACTTTTAGCGCGGCGGCAATGCGGTAAATATTGAGCAAGCTAATATTACGCCTACCCCTTTCACAACTACTAATATATGTCCGATCAAGGGCACACTTATCAGCGAGCTTCTCTTGTGACAGTCCAGCTTTTTCGCGCAACTCACGCAATCGAACGCCAAATTCGACCCGTGGATCGGGGGAACCATCTAACATCACCTCCTATTTTTGGAAAACTCGGACTTTGAATCCACGGACTATACGTCACATATTCAAGCGGTAACAGGCTCACTTAACAGATTGAGCAAGCTAAGTTGGTGCGGTATTGAAGGCTTAGGTACTCCTACCTCTAGAGGACCCTTCATAAGTTGGTGCCTTAAAGACTCCGTTAGGACATAAGATAGACGCGATGGAACAGCGTTTCCTATTTGGCAATATTGAGAACTGGTTTGCCCGAGAAATATGTAATCATCGGGGAATGTCTGAAGGCGCGCAGATTCGCGAACAGTGAGACGCCGAACCCCTGGAACTATTCCTTCATAAGGAGTGCCACCACTCATCAAATACCTATGGTACTCGACAAACACTCCTGTAGAATCGATTATGTGAGTCCTATTGCCGCCGGCAGACGCAGGGATAGTTTGCGATGGTTCGGCCAAATTTATTGGCCGCCCTCCACCATTTACAAGCATCCCGTCCCACGGTTGGGGACGAAGTACAGGTTTCTTCGCATATGTAACTTTGGCCCTGTTTGGTGTATCAGCAGGAGAGTCTTCCAGAGCTTCTCCTGATGTTATGTAAGGAGAAGTTCCCAAAGGCCCATAAAGTGGAGTAGGAAAAGTAAATTCAAAATCCCTGATGCCAACAATGAAGAGGCGACGCCTATGCTGGGGAACTCCATAATCAGCTGCATCAAGAACTGAATAAGTCACATTGTAACCCAGGGAAGCCAATTTCTCTATCGTCAGCTCTAAATAATCGCGATGCTTTTGCGACGCTAAGCCAGGAACATTTTCCATGAGAAAAGCGTTGGGACTACATTCCGCAACGGCCCGGATAAACTCTGGAACGCAATCACGAGGGTCTGTAAATGAGAGTTGTCTGCCAGCTACCGAAAAGGGTTGACAAGGGGGGCCTCCGGCAACTAAATCGACGTCACCTCTCCATTTAGTGAAATCGACGCTCTTTATATCACTCTCAATTAAATGAACGTCGGGGAAATTTGCTTTGTAAGTTAGACAAGCTGAAGCGTTGTGATCCACTCCCAAAATCGTATCCCAACCCGCGTTTTCTAACCCCAAGGTCAATCCACCTGCCCCACAAAATAAATCAACGCTTCTCATCGGCCTCTTGTTAGGCTCCCCTATATATCTATCTGTGTCAATTGCCCAGAATTTGCCGGGGCTATTTCTTATATTTCATTACCCGCAGTAATATCCCAACTAATAGCTGAGCAATTATGGATACCGAGGGCCAGTCTCCCCAGTTAGATATTACTCTTAGAGTTCTGCTCTTCTGGCCCCAAACTCGCCCGTTTTCACGCCCCGATGGATTCCGAACTCCAAACTCCGACGAAATCGGGGTTTTCTTTTTCTAAGCTGGCTCTCCTCGTGGGCGCCGTCCTACTGTTGCTACGCCTACTACGCGCCAATGCAGCAGTCGATTTCCGTAGCCGCACCATCCTCATTTCGGGCGGTTCACGTGGGCTGGGCCTCAATATAGCGCGCCAGTTCGCCAAGGAAGGCGCCAATTTGGTGTTGCTCGCCCGCGATGAAGACGAACTGAAAAACGCGAAACGCGAACTCGAAGGCATGGGCGTGCAAGTTCTCACCATTGAGGGCGATGTAACCCTGAAATCCGATTGTGAAAAGGCCGTCAAAGCGACTGTCGAGCGCTTTGGCTCGCTCGATGGCCTCGTGAACAATGCGGGCATCATTCAAATCGGCCCTCTCGAACACATGAGCGACGAGGATTTCAAAAGCGCCATCGACCTACACATCTACGGCCCGCTTTATCTCTCTCGCGCCGCCCTGCCCTATTTAAAACGCGGACGCATCGGGCGCATCGCTAACATTGCCTCTTTCGGCGGCCAAGTCGCCGTCCCTCACATGGCCCCCTATGCCGCCTCCAAGTTCGGCCTAGTCGGCCTCTCCGATGCCCTGCGCCATGAAGTCGCCAAAGATGGCGTGCTTGTCACCACGGTATGCCCCGGCATCATCCGTACAGGCTCTCATGTTCAGGCCAAATTCAAGGGCCACCAGAAGAGCGAGTACAAAATGTTCAAACTCGGCGCCATCTCTCCGCTGGCCGTCGATCCGACAGTGGCTTCCAAACTAATTGTCGACGCCATGCGCTATGGCGACCCGTACCTCACCTTCCCCGCTGTCATTGGCTGGGCGTCACTTCTGTACCGTGTATTCCCCAATTTGGCCGCGCTGGTTCTGGGAATTCTGGTGCGTTTCATGCCTCCTCCCACCGACGAAAGCGGCGACGAAACCCTTTCCGGCATTCAATTGGAGAGTGGCGAAGGCAATGTCCCGTTCGCTGCAGTTGCCGATAAAGCGGTAACTGCCAACAACGAAGGCAAAGCGTGAAAAGAAGCGCCATAAAAACCACTTCATTTTCTAAGTCCAATTGTGCCAAAATAAAGGGTCAACTATGCAACAATGTCCAACGTGCGGAAGCCTGAATCCTGACGACGCCGACGTATGCGCTGATTGCGGTATGGAATTGCCTGGCCACGGTGCCACTCCGGCGACTCCGTCCTCCACACCTCAAACTCCTGCGGCCTCGCCGTTCGATTTCGCTCCCGAAGCCGCTCCAACTCCCGACGCAACTTCCCCAGTGCCCAGCCCGGCTCCAGCCGAAGCAGCGGGCAACGACCCGTTCGCGGGCAACGAGTGGAATTTCGATCTCAACAAGGGCACAACGCCCTCAGTTGAAGCACAACCCGAAGACACAACGCCTCCAGCCGACACTCCGGTAGTGCCCGAAAGCGCGCCTACTCAGGTCATTGACGCCATTCCTCCGGTGCCAGTAGCTCCCGTCGCCCCAGTGGCGCCAGTGGGCAGCGCCAAGCTCGTGCTTAAGCGCGGCGGCACCCCGACAGGCGATGTCTTCACCATCGGCGCCAGCGCCACAATCGGGCGTTTCGACCCCGAATCTGGCCCCGTCGATGTCGATTTGGCGCAGCTTCCCGAATCGGTCTACATTTCGCGCCACCACGCCGAAGTCAATTTGCGCGATGGTCAGTGGCAGGTCAAAGACCTCGGTTCACGTAACGGCACTTTCGTCAAAAACTCGGCGGGCTTTACCCGTGTAACGGGCGAAACGCCCATTCAAAACGGCGACGAAGTTGCCTTCGGCAACGCCCGCTTCGAGTTCCAGGCCGCCTAACAACCTGAGCGCCTCTTGGAAAAGAGGCGCTTTCTTTTTCCCTCATCATGGGTTTCTTCGACCGTCTCAAGTCCAAAAAAGACGCGCCTTCTGAAGCGTCTACCGATCCGAACGCGCCCCCTGCCGAGGGAACGCCTTCCGCCAACACGCCGCCTTCCACTCCACTCAACATGGACGAAGCGAATCGGCTGATGGACAGCGCCGCCCAATCAATCAATCAGGGCGCACGTTCATTGGCCGAAAGCGCCAAGCCGCTTGGCGAATCGCTCAAACCGCTCGGCCACTCGCTCATCACCGAGCTTTCGAGCGCGGGGCGCGACCTGAGCAATACGCTGCAAAACTTGACGACGCCTTCGACGCCCGCTTCTGGTGCGCCCTCAGCACCAGTTCAGCCCTCAGCACCAGTTCAGCCCTCAGCACCAGTTCAGCCCTCAGCACCAGAAGCAACTGTCCCCCCAACGGCACCACCTTCGCAACCACCAGTGCCTCCAACCGAGCCACCTGTTTCATCGGCAGCAACCCAAGAAACGCCCGCGTGGGGAACAACCAAGGAAGTGGAAATTCCGCAACCACCAGTTGCCACTCCATCTCCCTACACACCACAAAGCGATGATGCGCTTCCACTGCCCGACAGCTACGATCCATCCGGCACCTTCGATCCCTTCGCGCCTTCGTCGGACAGTACTCCCACGATAACGCCCAACGCCTCGACTAGCGAATCGAACCTCTACGCGCCGCCGACATCGGCGCCAATCGACGAAACGCCGATAGTCATCAGCCCAGCGATCTCCCCGGCTTCGGCGTCAAGCTTTGAGCAGACCGCGCCTTCCGATTTCCTCGACGATGAGGGCCACCTCGAAGAGTACATCGAGCCACTGTCCTCGCTGGCTCCATCGACTCTGGAAAGCGGCGCCCTGGTTTCGCTTCTAGCGAACGATGGCACTCCTATCGACTTGACAGTAACCGAAGTGCTGGTTCCGCGCGCTACCGTCAACTGCTACCGCGTCCAAAACGCGGCGGGAGCCACGCTGTTGCTGCGCGAAGCCGCCCACAGCACCGAAGCCGCCGCCCGACTGGAACGCGAGAACACGGCACGGCGCACCATCAATTCACCTCAAATTCCGCCTCCTGCCGCATTCGGCCTCAGCGGCGACCGCGTCTATCTCGCCGACACGACAGGCGATACCCAAAAAACCTTCGCTTCGCAGCTTCAGGAAGATGTCTCGCTCGCCGACCTCATCTCTACACTGACCCAAACCTCGGCAGCGCTGTCAGGTCTGCATCGAGCGGGATTTGTTCATGGCGCCATGCGTCCCGAAGCCATCGTTCTGGGTAAGCCAGTGCGTTTGAGTGGCTTTGAATCGCTATCTCCCATTGGCCACAAGAGCGCCCAGACAGCCAGCTTCGCGGGCTATGGCGCCCCCGAAATCGTGGCGGGCGAACCGCTCGATGCTCGCACCGACATCTACTCGGTCGGCGCTTTGCTTCACCGCATCATCACGGGCAACGGCGTTTCCGAAACCGGCTGGGACGATACGACCTTCGCACCGAAAATATTGCTCCCCGGTGCGCCGCAAATTCTGGCAAAAACGCTCGGCGCCCCCGCGACGCGCTATTCCGATATGAGCGCTCTCCACCGCGATTTGGTTCGACTGCGTGCCCGTCTGCGCCCATTGGCCCGCCACCAATCGGTCGGCGAAACCACCATCGGCCTCGAATGGGGCCGCACCACCAACCAAGATGCCTGGGGAGAACTGCGCGGGCACAAACAGGGCGAAGAAGGCGCCATCGAATGGACGGCGTGGGTCGTCTCCGATGGCATGGGCGGTATGGCATCGGGCGAAGTTGCCTCGCAAGTCGCTGTTGGTGCTGTATTGAAGGAGGCTGCCGCATGGGGAGCTGCCTTCAATGGCGAGACGGTCGCCGAAGCCGACCAGGCCCAGATAGTAAAAACGTGGACACGCGAAGCCAACCGCCAAGCCGTCGAAGCCATGAATAACATCGGGGCGCGCGGCGGCTGTACGCTCGTCTGTGGCCTCATCGTCAACAAGCGCCTCACCCTTGCCCATGTCGGCGATTGTCGCGCCTACTTGTGGCGCGATGGCGAACTAACGCAACTCACTCGCGATCACTCCTATGTGATGAGCTTGGTGCTTCAAGGCGAAATCACCCGCGACCAGATGCGCGACCACCCCGACCGCTCGAAAATCACCCGTTCTCTGGGCGACCGTCACCCGATGCCCGACTATTTCGTCGATGGCCTCGAAGTGGAACGCAAAACGCCTTCAATCGAACTTCAAAACCATGATGTCCTGCTCGCCTTCTCCGACGGCGTCTGGGAACCAGTGGTCGAAGAGGAAATGAAAACTATTCTCACCTCCGCCCCCTCACTCGAAGAAGCCGCCCACCAACTGGTGGACGCCGCCATGCGCGAAGGTGGCCCCGACAACGCGACCGTCTACCTCTTCAAAATGGGTGAAGCGGCCCCTGTAGTTGTTCATCAAGAGTCCTAGAGTTAGTAAGCCAACCATCTAATTACCCAGCGCCTGATTCCATGCTCAATATCCAACTCAAACCGCACCGCAATGCGCTCAAATCGGGAACCACCGAAGCGCAAAAGCTGTTTGCGATGCTCAAACTTATTCCCGATGCCGAGGTCGCCGCGACGCGCCCACCTTTGGCATTGGCCCTCGTCATCGACACATCGGCTTCTATGCAAGCCTTCGCCGATCAGGACGCCGCGCGTCAGCTCGCCAAGAACGCCACCCCTGCCGGAAACGTGGTGGATGGTGGCACATTCAAGGGCTACGACCTCAACTTGCCCACCCTGCTCGACCAGGCCATCACTGCCGCGCACGCTATGGTCGACGACCAGCGCTTCTTGCCCAGTGACCGAATTACCCTCGTACATTTCGACGATGATGCGCGCGTGTTGATGCCGCTCACCCCCATCTCCAACCGCGCCGGAATCCATGCCGCCATCGAGCTGTTGCGCGATTACGCGGGCGGCACCCACATGGGCAAAGGCCTCAATGCCGCTTTGAGCGAACTCGGCAAAGTCGGCCCCGAAGTCGCCAAACGCGCCATCGTCTTCACCGATGGCGCCACCTTCGACGAGGAAGAATGCTTGCAAACTCTGCCCGAATTTGCACGCCTCAACGTGCCCATCATCGGCGTTGGTTTTGGCGAAGAATATAACGACGACTTGCTCAAGCAACTCGCCGACGCCACGCTCGGCAAACCCTACGGCATCAAGGATATCAACGACTTCGCCGCCCTCATCGGCGCCGAAGTCGCGCAATCGACCCGCGAAGTAGTCACTAACCTGCGCGCCAGCATTTCCACCGTCAAAGGCGTCACCATCGACTCCATCTCGCGTGTTGCCCCTTCGCTCAACGATGTAGACACGACCCAGAAACCGTTCTTGCTCGGTAACATCGAGCGCGGCGATTTCACAGTGTTCATCGTCGAAATGACGATTTCAGGTGTCGAGCGTCCGCCCTCGCGTGCGCGAGTCGCCCAAATCGGCCTCACCGCCATGGCCCCGGCTCTTGGCAAAGTACAGGAGTTCCCACCACAGAATCTTTTCGTCGAATTTACCACCGATGAAGCCGCCACCGCCCAGGTCGATCCCGAAGTCATCTCCTACGTTCAACAAAAGAACGTCGGCAAGATGGTCGGCGAAGCCATGCGCACTGTGTCGCTCGATCCGGGCCGCGCCCGCCAAACCCTGCAAATCGCAGCGGGCATGACACAGCGCATCGGCAACGGCGCCGCCACCCAAATGCTCCAGGGCGCCCTCGACGAACTGGACAAAACCGGCACAATCTCCATCGCCACCAACAAAACCGTCGCTCTCGGTGTCCGCACCAAAACCGTCCGCACCGCCTCAATGGGCGACAGCAGCGGCACAGGAGGTCTTTCCCCCGAAGAAATCCGCCGCCTAACCGGAACCTAACTCCAAACCCAGCGAAAAGGGGCGCAACTGTGTTAGTTGCGCCCCTTTTCGCTGGACAAACCACAAAAAATCGGTTATAATGAGGGCAATGAAAATGAACTGGGGTTGAATGTATCTTTTCCCTCCCCCTCAACTCCACCGAAACCAACAGGTTCCCTCTCTCATGTTCTTAACTCCCTCTGTGTCTCCGCGCCTCTGCGGTTCAAAAATCACTTCCTTCCACGTCTTAGCACCTTCGCAAGAACTCCCCCTCCGTGCCTGTGAGGTGAATTGAATAAAGATTGCTTAATCAATCTTTCCCCTCAATTTCACTCTCAACTCCAACTACGTTCCCACTTTAATTCAATCTTTTCGCACCAAAAAGATTGAAAAACACACCCAAAAGATTGATATAACCCCCGAAATAATTGATTTCCGCCACTATTCAATTCCCGCGAGTCCTCACAAATTCACGGCAATTTTTGGCGCTATCCCCCCCATTTGCCAAACTGAAAAAGAATGCGTCATTTGTACTCGCGCGCCCTGACAGGCACTGCCGTCGTAGTCGTGTTGGGGTTGTTCCTAAAACTGATTCTTACCCCCGATCCGGTTGGCGATTTTTTCCTTCAGGCTGGTCGTCTCGAAGCCTCAGGAGCGACGGGCCGCGCCCTCATGGTCTACGACCTCATCGTGGCGCGTCACCCCAATTCGAGCTACGCTCCCCGCGCCCTCGTGCGCGTAGGAGACCTCCTTTCCACTCAGGGGCGTCAGGAAGGTGACAAAGAAAAGCTGAAGCAGAGCGTCGATGCCTACGTGAAACTGGCCCGCTCCTACCCCAAAGACCCGTTTGCCGTTACGGCTCTGCAAAACGCCGGTTCCATCGCTGCGCAGGACCTGGGCGACCGCTCCCTTGCACGCGGCATCTACGCCCAAATTATTCGCAACAACGGCCAAGACTCTGAAATCGGCGCCGAAGCAGTCATAAAACTAGCCCGCCTCTCCATTGCCGACGGCGACGGCAAACGCGCTCAAGGCCTCTTGCAGGAAGTCATGCGCCGCTGGAACAACAATCCCACTCTAGCCGCCGAAGCCCAATATTTTCTTGGCGTTTGCTACGAAACCGTGTTCCGTAAGCGCGACTATGCCACGCGCGCGTACAACGAAGTCATCGCCCGATTCCCCAAATCGCAGTGGGCAGGCGATGCCCGCGAACGCTTGGGACTCTTGGTTTTTGGAGATAGAGGAGGCCCCCCCACTCGCCGCGTACTACTCAATATCCAGTCACTCCCAGACGAAATCGACACCGATGGCGAAAGCGACAACGCCATGTGGAATGCACTCCGTTTAGCTCTTGCTGCACGCGGATTATCGGGCGATACAACATTGCTCCAGGGCTATTCTCTCAGTCCCTTCTATGCTGGACTCAACCCCAATAACGCGGGCGAAATCATTAGTCTCAACACCGATGCGTGGAGCAATGTCGTGGCAGCGGCGGGCTTCCGCTTCTCTGTCAAAGGTGGAGGCCAAGAACAGGAGGCTCTGCGCGACCTCCAAGACTCGCTGGATGCCGCTCAACTCCCGCTCGTCTATTGGCAAAACGAGGGACAGGGCCACTGGAGCCTAGCGATTGGCTACGACTCGGAGCGCGGCGAGATCATGCTTCAAGATAGGGGTGCCCAATTCGATACTCTGGCAGCCAAAACGTGGGCAACCAAATGGAAAGTGCCATCAACCTTCAAAAAAACCTATACCCTCATTTCGCTCATCGCCCCCGGCAACACTCCCAATCCCAAGCTGACGCCGACGCCCATCCCCAGTCCAATGCCCGGCAATACTCCCGCTCCAATCGTCAACGGGCCGCCTACCTTCGTTTGGGGGCTGGCGCCCATCAAAGAAGAAGTGCCCATCGGCAAAACCGCCGACCGCGCCGCCACACTACTGCTGCGCAATGGCACTCCCAACCGCTTGCTCAACGCCAACGCGCTCGACTTTTTGGCGAATGCTTTCGCTGCCGCCGCGCGTGAAGCCAGCACTGCCTCAGCCCCCGAAGTGCTGCCCACAAACACGCCCAGCCCTATCCCAGCGCCCGAAGAAAACACCGAAAACTCGATTTACGACCCAACGCCCACTTCTGCTCCCGTCGATGCGACACCAGCCCCTACCCCGCGCGAACAAATCGCGCGCGCCGAGAAACTGTGGCCCTTTTGGAACGCTCCCGTCAAAAGCTGGATAGCCAAGCGCCGTAACGCCGCCCAGTGGTGCCGTCTCGCGGCCTTGAAGACCAATAACTCGCGCTTCACTCGCGCCGCCGAACTCTTCATCCAGAGCGCCGAGGCTCTCGAAATCGCGTCGCGCACCACCAAGACTTTGAGCGCTGCGACTCTAGCCGATAACCCCACCGCTCTCGATTCTCTAGCCGCATCTTGCCGCAAAGCCCGCGATGCCGAACGCGAAGCAGCAAACATTTTGGGCTAAATCCCGACTCAGTCCACAAAGGCCGCGCCCGTAGCGCGGCCTTTGCTTTGCCTGAACAAAGCGGTAATGGCCACCCGAAAAGTTGCACCACTCAAAGCCAAACTCCCCAAAATCGAGGAGTTGGAAATCGTCCAAGACCCTCAAACCACCGCCGAAGTCGCCGGACTGCATTACGTCAGCGACGACGAACCGGGCTGGACCCGCAAAAAACACGGCAAGTCGTTTTCTTACTTCGATCATAAGGGCGCGAAAATCACCGAGGCTAAACACGTCGAGCGTATCAAAGCCCTCGCTATTCCTCCCGCCTATCAACGTGTATGGATATGCCCTGACCCGAAGGGCCATATTCAGGCGACAGGCTACGACGAGCGGGGCCGCAAACAGTACCGCTATCACCCGCAATGGCAACAGGCGCGCGATGAAACCAAGTTCGCGCGTACCTTGGCCTTCGCCGCCGCACTACCCAAAATCCGGGCCACCACCGAACACGACTTAGCCCGCAATGGTTTCCCCCGTGAAAAGGTTCTCGCCGCAGTCGTCCAACTTCTCGAAAAGACCGCAATCCGCGTCGGCAACGAAGAGTACGCGCGCGAAAATAAATCAATCGGTCTGACAACCATGAAAAACAGGCATGTCAAAGTTGAGGGCACGCGCGCCCATTTCCACTTCAAAGGCAAAAGCGGCAAATGGCACGACATCGACCTCAAAGACAGGCGCCTTTCTACCGTCATCCGCAAGTTGCAAGACTTACCCGGCCAATCGCTCTTCCAATACAAAGACGAAGAAGAAAACATCCAGCACATCGACAGTTCCGATGTAAACGCCTACCTGAAGGACATCGCGGGCGAAGAGTTCACTGCCAAAGATTTCCGCACCTGGGCAGGAACTGTAGCCGCAAGTCTGGCCCTACAAGAACTCCAGTCCTTCGATTCCGAAAAGATGGCCAAAGCCAATATCGTAGAGGCCGTTAAAGCCGTCGCCACCCGTTTGGGTAATACGCCAGCGGTATGCCGCAAATCGTACATCCACCCCGCAATTTTCGAGGCGTACCTTGATGGCTCCATGCTCGATTCCCTCAAACAAAGCGTCGAACAGCAACTCGAAGGCAACTTGAAAGACCTAAAACCAGAAGAAGCCGCTGTACTAGGTTTGCTACGAGGCCGCTTAGCCCAAAAAGCCGAATCAGCTAAATAATATTGGCAACTGTGTCACCTGAAATCTCTCCCGACTCACGCGCAATCATCCTCCGCGCCCAAAACATCGCAGTTGAACATAATCATAACTGCGTCTCCCCGACTCATATTTTTCTGGCGATTCTCGAATCTGCAACGCCCGATTCCTATCTAGGGGCTTTGATTCTAGGCGCCGGATTAAAAACCGAAGAAGCACGCCTCTATATCGAAGCCTCTTTCCAGACAAACAGCTCATCAACCGAACCCCAACCCCGCCTGACCCCAAGTTCCAAACGTGCTTTAGAATTTGCCGCAGACGACACCCGACACACCCAAGCCCCACTCCTCGAACCAATCCATCTGTTTTTTGCCTGTTTGAATCCGCGTGTAGAACCAACTCTCGAAGCAACGCTAACTCCTCTGGGTTGGGACGCGGCTGTTCTACGCGCTAAACAACGCGAACTAAATGCGCGTATCACTTCACCCACCAACCCTCTCGAAATGCTCACTGGCAATGCCCAGAAAGCTATTGAAGCCGCCTATGTCGCCATGCGCGCGACCTGGTGTGGCCGCATTTCGACTGCTCATCTACTGTTGGGGCTTTTGGAAGACGAGCGAGTCCAACAGCTTCTAACTGAAGTCGGCATCGAGATAGGCGAACTCAAAATCCGCACCAAAGCCGAAATTCGCACCGATTCCCAACTCGCCACAGCCAACAAAAGCTTCGATAGCAGCGCCAAGCGCGCTCTTGACCGTGCCAGAGAAGCCGCACAGGCACGCGGCCAGTTCTTCATCGCTCCCGAACATATATTGCTTGCCCTTCTGCCTCAACGCACAGCGCTTCACGAAAAGCTCAAATGGGGTTCGCAACTCCCCGACATCGCCGCCCTGCTATTAACCGATGTCGACGCTCAGAAACTGCGCGAACTCATTGGTCCCAACGCCAAATCACTCCCCAAAAACCCTGATGCCGATGTATCTCTGAAAACAGTCGTCATTAGCTTCTGGGCGATGATGTTTATTGGCATCGTATGTGGCGCTGCACTCATGAACTCACGCAAATTGAATCCGTCGCTCCAAGTGGCAGCCATTGCTTTATTGATGACTCTCTTGCTTATTAACAGCATTGGCGCCTGCTGGGTAATAATCACTTCAAAGAAGCCCAGGCTAAAATCAGCATGGGGGGCTGCCTTTTTTGGCTTAATTTTCGGTATGACGCTAATGGTGGTTATTTTCAGCCAGTGACTAAGGCTTGATATGTTCACCTTTCAATGGTCGTTCCAACAAACGGGTCAACTCATTGGCATCGCTATCGGAGAAGTAACAAGCGAACTCTTCAGCCAGGATTTCGGCGTAAATCGGCCAGCATCGCGCCCGCTCTGCCTCACCTTCATCAGTCAAAATCGCCTCAAATGAGCGACGGTCGTTGGAACAGACCTCACGCCTCACTAAATTATCGCGCTCCAATCTGTCAACCAATCGCGTAAGTCCTGACCGCGATAAAGTCACAGCATCATAAAGCTCACCCATCTTCAAACGACAATTGGGGGCATAGGAGAGGATCAACAACACGTCGTAAGATTCGAGCGAAAGCGCGCCCAATTCGTTCAGGCGCTTTTCGATACGCGCCGTCCAGTGGGCGTGCGAAAGCAGCAACGATCCCCATGCCCGATGTGCGGGCGCCGACAAATTGCCGTGCGCAGCGGCCTCCTGTTCGGAGATTTTTTTGCGCGCGTCACTGGCATCAAGAAGTTCTACCGTTTTATGCATATAGAAGGAACGAACAATCAGGTTCTACGTTCAAAATTTCTGACTGCAAAATTTGCAAGTGGAAATAAAAATGGCTACCATCCTACACCTCGATTCCTCGCCCCGTGGCGAACGTTCGCATTCGCGCCAGTTGACCCACACTTTCGTTGAAGAATATAAGGCGCTTCACCCCAATACCACTGTCATTTATCATGATCTGGGGCGCCAGCCTGTTCCTGCGGTAAATGAGTCCTGGATTGCGGCAGCTTATTCCGATCCTACTACTCATACAACGGAGTTGCAGGAAGCCATTGCGCTTTCGAACCAACTGGTGGACGAATTGTTGGCGGCGGACATCATCGTTTTGGGTGCGCCAATGCATAACTTCTCGATTACTTCGACGCTGAAGGCTTATATCGACCAGATTGTGCGCGCAGGGCGGACATTCTCGCTCAGCTATGAGGGCCTGGCGACTGGCAAAAAAATGTTCATCTTCACGGCTCGCGGCGCCACTGGATATGGGCCAGAAGACCCAATGGGCGCGATGAACTTTCAGGACACCTACCTGAAAATGATTTTTGGCTTTATCGGGATTACCGACATCACCTTCATTCATGACGAGAAGACGCTCTCGAACGAATCGACTTTGGATGCTTCGTTGGAAGCGGTAAAGCAGACGGCTCGCGAGTATGCTGATAGCATCGCCTAAGCCCAAAATAGAGATGAACTCCCGCGACTTATTGGTCGCGGGAGTTTTTGTTGTTTGATGACAACATTAGCGAACTGAGGCCAACGATGGCGACTGCGGCCAAGCCCCATTTAGGGACGGCACTCGCCGAGAAGGTGAGCGCGCTCACCAGTAGGAGCGCTATTGCGACCAGAGAAAAGCATCCTGCACAACCATTATTCATAGCGATTATTTCTTTTTAGCCTCTGGCAAGGTGATTTGGGACACGGAGCCATTGGACTCAAATTGTTTGCTCCACGCCAGTTTGACGGATGGAGCGGCTGTAAAGCCGGGGACGGAAACCTGCGGAGTCGAGCTGTAGCCACTGCCGCCGCTAGTGATGTCGAAGCCGGTGATTTTGCCGTTTTTGATGATGGCGTAGGCTTCAGCGTCGGTTGTGCGCCACATTTCGCCGCGACTGCGGTTGTAGCGGTAGTAATTCGAGACTTCGTCGAGGCGTTCGTTGGTGATGCCGTAGGGGCCGAGAGTTTGGAGCAAGGCGTGTTTGTTGGCGCGGGCTTCGTCTTCGGTGGGGCCTCGACCTGAGTCGGCTGGATGGACGCGGGAGAAGGCATCGCGGAAGACCTCGGTGGGAACGCCGAGCGCGGCGGCGATGAGGACGACAGGGCGGCCTTTATCACTTTCGTCGGTGTCGTGGCCGCCGGAGAAGGTGACTTGAACCCGCGAGTCGGAGTTGGGATTGGCCTGCGTGGTTTGGCTGCACGACGTTGAAAGAACTGCAGCGGCTAGAGCGGCGAGCGGGAAAAGGTAGGTGCGCATAATTTCCTTTTGTGCTGGAAAAGTCGTGATTTTAACGTAACGGCAAAATGTCACGTAGACCTTACAAATTAAGATTTCGTAAGAAGGCGTAAATCCGTTATGTGGGGATTCGCGCGGGAAACTCATGGGCGCTTATTCGTCCAGAGGGTTTCATGTCGCAAGAATCGCAGATTTCCCTCGAAGAACGATTGGCAGGATTGCCCGATGCCCCCGGCGTTTATATTCATAAGGACGCTCAGGGTAAGGTGCTTTACATCGGGAAGGCGCGCAGTTTGAAGTCGCGCGTGCGCTCGTACTTTGGCAAGGATGGCGGGCACTCGCCACTGACGCGCAAATTGGCGAAGCTGAGCGTGGACATTGAGACGATTGTGACGCGGTCGGAGAAAGATGCGCTCATTCTGGAGAATAATCTCGTCAAGATGCATAAGCCGCCATTGAACATCCGACTGAAGGATGACAAGCGGTATCCCTACCTCAAGATTACGCTCAATGATGAGTTTCCGGCGTTGCTGGAAGTGCGTAACCCCAAGAACGACAAAGCGGTCTATTTTGGGCCTTATGCGGGGGCGGGCAAGATGCGGCAGACGGTGGCGTTGGCGAAGCGAGTTTTCAAGGTGCGCACCGGGGCGCTAGTGGGCGATAAACGCTGGGGCGGATGCCCTTGGCGCGACACGAAAACCCTTTTGGATAAGCCGTGTCTGGAATATCATATCGACCGCTGTACGGCGCCCTGTGTGGCGTTCGTGGAGCCGGAGGAGTACCGGGCACAGGCGCGCGAGTTGAAGAACTTTTTGGAGGGACGCGGCGGCGATGTGCTGAAGGAGTTGGCGGAGTCGATGGAAGCGGCGGCGGAGAATTTGGAGTTCGAGAAGGCGGCGAAGCTGCGCGACCAGATAGAAGCGGTGAAGGCGGTTTTGGAGAAACAGCTGGTGGTGTCGAATCCGAACGATGAATATGACGCCATCGGGCTGCAAATCGAGGCAGGTATCGCTTCGGTGGCAGTGCTGATTGTGCGCAATGGAAAGCTGATTGGCGACCAACACTTTTTCCTTCAGAACATCGAGGGCGTGAGCGACGCTGAAGTGGTTTCGGTGTTCGTGCGACAGCATTATGAAGGGCAAGTGGGAGTGCCCAAAGAGGTGCTGACGCCCGCTGATTTGGAGGATGCCGAGGCCATCGCGGAGTGGTTGAGCGACAAGGCGGGGCGCAAGATTGATGTACGCAAGCCGCAACGCGGCGACAAGGTGAAGACGGTGGAGTTGGCCGAGACGAACGCGCGCGAGGCGCTGAAGTCTCACCTTTCGTATAACGCGACGGCGGCTCAGGTGAATGAGTCTTTGTTGGTCGATTTGCAAAAGCAGTTAGGGCTGGAGACATTGCCGGAGAGAATCGAGTGCTTCGATATTTCCACAATTCAGGGTTCGAACTCGGTGGGGTCGATGGTGGTGGCGACAGGGGGGAAACCCGACAAGAAATCGTATCGCCATTTCACCATCAAGCACGCTCTGGAAATTACGGGCGGGACGGAGCCGAACGACTTCGAGATGATGCGCGAGGTATTGCGGCGGCGTTTTCAGCGCGCGATAGAGGGGGACGAAAAGTTTTTGCCGCTGCCGGATTTGCTGCTGATTGACGGCGGCAAAGGGCAACTGGGAATCGCGTATAGCGTGTTGCAAGAGAAGGATTTGCAGCATATTCAGGTGGCAGGACTAGCTAAGCAATTCGAGCTGTTGTTCGTGCCGGGGCAGAGCGAACCGATTGCCCTACCCCGTAACTCACCTGCTCTGCACTTGTTACAGCGTATCCGTGATGAGGCGCACCGTTTTGCGATTACCCATCACCGCAAGCGGCGTGGGAAGGATGCGACGAAATCGCTACTGGATGATATTCCCGGCATTGGGGAGACGCGGCGCAATGCGTTGCTGACTCATTTTGGCTCGTTGCAGAAGATTCGCGCGGCTTCAGTGGATGAGATCGCTGCGGTGCCGGGAATGACTCGGCCTCTCGCGGAGAAGATGCAGGAGATGCTGGAACTTTTGACTCGTTAATGAGAATTGAATAGCCCTCGAAATCAATGAATTTCGGGGGTTATTCAATTTTTCATCAATTTAAAGATTGATTTAAAGGGGGAACGCTTTTGGATTTGAGCGTGGAATTAGGGTTGAAAGATTGATTAACCAATCTTTATTCAATTCTCCTGCTTATTGGGAAATTCACCACAGAGACACGGAGACACAGAGGGATTTTTGAGGTGGGGTTCTCGAAGACGCGAAGAAAGAGAAGTAACCGCAGAGGCGCGGAGACGCAGAGAGGGCGGTCCAGAATAGGAGATCGGGTCAGGGGGAGTTGAGAGGGTGGGCATGGTGGGAGTGTTTTTTTGGGGGGGATGAGCTGCAAATGGCAGCGCTCTTCATTATTTTCAGTATAACCGATTTTAACGATTTTGATAGGGTGGGTATGTTGAGAAAAATGAATGGGCAGATTGGTGGAGAGAGTTGTTTGGGGTTTCAGGGTTGGTGGGTAGAGGCTGCGTTTTGGGGGAATGGGTGCGTTGGAGAATTGGTCAATAGAGATATTGGAAATGTATTCACACTTTAGTGAGTTTGCGCCTTGAGTTAGGTGTCGAAGTATTTAGATGAAAACACGCTTTTTAGTCGCTTCTTTTTTGAGTTTGATGGCGCCCGTTTTGGGGCAGCAGTCGGCAGTGTTCGCTCAGGTGGGCGCGGCGCCAGCGGCGCAGGTTACATCGGGGAATCCGGTGTTTCCTGGTTGGTATGCGGACCCAGATGCCACGGTGTTTGACAAGACCTACTGGGTTTATCCAACGTTTTCGGCGCCCTATGCCCAGCAGACGGTTATCACAGCGTTTTCCTCACCCGATCTGGTGAATTGGACGAAGCATTTCAACGTTATCGACACCAACGAAATCAAGTGGGCCAAGCGTGCGGTGTGGGCGCCGGCTATCGTGCGCAACAATGGCAAATATTACCTGTTCTTCGGTGCCAACGATATTCAGAACAACAACGAAGTCGGCGGCATCGGTGTGGCTGTTGCGGACAAACCCGAAGGGCCGTTCAAAGACCTGATAGGCAAGCCGCTGGTGGGGCAGATCGTGAATCGCGCACAGCCGATTGACCAGTTCGTGTTCCACGACAAAGACGGTCAGTGGTACATGATTTATGGCGGCTGGGGGCGCTGCAACATCGTGAAACTGAAAGCGGACTTCACCGGGCTAGAGCCTTATGCCGATGGCACAATCTATAAAGAGATCACGCCGAAGGATTATGTCGAGGGGCCAGTGATGTTTATGCGCAACGGCAAATATTATTTCATGTGGTCGGAGGGCGGCTGGACTGGCCCGAACTATCGCGTGGCTTATGCCATCGGCGACTCGCCGTTTGGCCCGTTCGAGCGCATCGCGACAGTGCTGCAACAAGACCGCACCATCGCGACGGGCGCCGGACACCACGGCGTCATCAACGTGCCGGGCACGGACGATTGGTACATGGTGTATCACCGTCGCCCGCTGGGAGAAACCGACGCCAGCAACCGCGTGACCTGCATCGACAAAATGGTGTTCGACGAGAAAGGCTTCATCCAGCCCGTCAAGCTCACCAATGAAGGTGTGTCACCACAAACGATTAAATAAAAACGAGCAGCCCGCGAACTTTTGGTTCGTGGGCTTTTTTAATCTTGTTCAAACACCAACTTCGTGAGGTGTGTTGAGAGGCACAATATTCTCTCGCGGACACGGCAGGACATGTCCCTGCCAGACATAGCAGTGACAATCTCTCGCGAAGACGACAAGCCGTAGTAGGTAGAGGTGTATTTTTCTGATGTGAGGAGATAGAGTCTTTGTGGGTTTAGGATGACGACGCTGTGAGTGTGTGAGCGTGAATCTTCTGTTTAGGGGTATCGCTAAAAACAGAAGAGCCGGACTTCTTGGGGAAGTTCGGCTCTTTTTGGGTTTGGTTGGGGTTAGGCTTTGTTTTCTTCGATCATCTTATAGCCGACGTTACGGACGGTTTGGATGAGTTCGTCGAACTGGGGGCCGATTTTGGCGCGGAGGCGGCGGATGTGGACATCGACGGTGCGGGTGCCGCCGAGGTATTCTTCGCCCCAGACGTGGCGCAGGAGGGCGTCGCGGGAGAAGACGCGGCCTCGGTGGGTGAGCAGGAAGCGCAGGAGCTCGAATTCCTTGTAGGTGAGGTCGAGGGCTTCGCCGCGAATCATCACCGAGTAGGAGGCGAGGTTCATGATGAGCGCGCCCGCTTTGATGGTGTCTTTGGAATCGACTTTGGAGAGGCGCCACAACACGAAGCGGATGCGGGTGTTGAGTTCTTCAAAGCTGTCTGTGCGTACCAGGAAGTCTTCGAGGCCAATCGAGAAGTCGAGGTTCACCGTGTCGCGGGCGTCCACGAGGGCCACGACCGGGATGTGTTTGAGTTCGCGGTCGTTTTTCAGGGTGCGGACGGTCGACACCGGATCGCTGGTGGACGTGGTGAAGTCGAAGATAACGAGGTCGGCGCCGCGATCCTGAATTTGTTCCACGAAGGGTTCTTCGGGGTCGGCCATCCAGGGGCGATAGCCCCAACCGACGAGCTGAAGACGTAACTCGCGCGCGTATTTGCGATCTGCCGAAGCCAGAGCGACATTAATCATGCTTTAGCCAAAATTTTAGCGTAATTGACAACACAGGGTTGAAATGGAAACCAGTTTGTAACATGGGCAATAAAAGCGGGCAATATGAATTAGTATATTGTCCGAATTAAGGCTTATTTTTGGAGATCAGTGAGATTTAAATGCCAAATAGCGTATTCCACGGCTCAGTTGAGGCAAATTTGCCAGCAAAATATCGGCGTAGAGTGCCGGGAAAAACCGAGGATTGCTGTTAACAAGCGGCATTCATTTAACGATAGCGCCGTTTGGGAGCCACAAATCGAGAACAAATTGCTTTAATTCGAGAAGTTTAAGTATGAGATGTCTAAGAAAAGATGAAGAAAGGGGGATTGGGGGAGAATTTTGGCTGAGAATTAGTCGTTGGCTTCTTCGAGGGCATCGCGCAGACGGCGTTCGAGAAGGCCGAGGTCAAGGTTGGAGCGGTCGCGGACAATATCGCGGACTGTCGAGTTCACAGTACCAAGGTCATCGAGCAGGTCGCGTAGGATTTCCTGTTGCTGACGGGCGCGGGTGACATCGCGCGGCTCACGGGCCAAGTCGCGAACCAGAGATTCTTCGCCACGTGAGGCGACAAGGGGTTCCTTCATATCTTCGACGTAGACGAAGGTGCGGCGACCGGGGCCGCGCTCGTCTTCGATGGGGACAACCGCCGTTACACGGTCGCTTTTGACGTACTTTCCATAGCCCAATGGAACAATCACGCTCTGTTGAATTTTCATACTATATCAGACGAAAGTTGGGGTGTCAGGTGCCATTTTTGAGTATCCACAGCGGCTTCAGATTGGCTTTATAAAGCCAATCTGGAAATATTAAAGGATATTTCCCAAGGGGGATTTGAGTGGAAAATAGCGGGAGATTTTTGCAAAAAAAAGAGGCGGCGCCGGGTGGCGCTCGCCTCTTCTAAGGGTTATTTTTTGGCTGCTGCGATGGCCGTTTTCTTGGCTTCGCGCTGGCGCTCTTCGCGGCGTTTGCGGCGACGCTTGATTTCTTTTTGGCGTTCTAATGACATAATTCTGCACCTCCCTTAACTGTGAGTGGTGATTTGAGAACCTAGAGTTTAGTCGTTACTCGGCAGTCGGGATGATTTGTACCCAGACAGTGCGATCACGAGGGCCGTCGTACTCGCAAAAGAAGACGGCTTGCCAGCGTCCCAGTTGCAATTTGCCGTACTCGATGGGCAGGGTTTGGCCGCTGCCTGTCATGAGGGCTTTGATGTGAGCATCCGAGTTGCCTTCGGCGTGGCGATAGTCGCCTTCGGGTGGGACAAGCCGTTCGAGGGTTGAGAGGGTGTCGCGAACAACATCGGGGTCGTAGCCTTCTTGAATACAGATTCCTGCAGTGGTGTGCGGCGCATGAACGAGGCACAGGCCACGCTTGACGCCACTCTGGGCGACCAAGCCTTGAACCTGCGATGTGATGTTGACCATCTCGCACCCGTTGCTCGTGGATAAACGAAGCGTGTGCATGTCCTTTTATTTTAGCAAGCAGGTTTTGAGGAGTTGATTTTTATTGGTGAGAAGCGCCTTGTTGCGAGGGATTATGACAAGTGAGACAATTGGTACACGATGCGAAAAAAGTTTCTCCTCCTTCTTTTTCTTCCTCTTTTGCTGTGTGGTACGTTGAGGGGCATTAAGCTCAGGCGAGATGCGATGCCAGAGGTGATTTTGGCGCGCTACCCTCAAAATAATACTTTTCGCCGAGTCGTTGCCGCTCATGTCGGGAAGGATGCCCGATTATCTGACCCGGCGGGGATGATCTCTTCTGCCGCTGTTGTCCCCCCAGTAATGCGAATGACTTCTTTTGCCGGTGGTTCTGTAGGAGCCATTCAGTGGTGCTGCGTCGATGCGAAAGGGAAGGGGAATCGTTTTCGGGAAGCGGTTTATGATGAGTCGAACTCTGGAGCCATACAGTTCTATTCTGGGGCATCACAGGCCTATTCCGATTTTCAACTGAGTCCGCAGCAAATGGGGAAGTTACGTTCATTATTAGAGCAGATGTCCTCGGATAACGCTCCAAAATCGCGTGGCGATTTATTTCTGGTGAGCTTTGAAAGCGGAGGGAGTTGGCAAACGCATATTTACGACAAACGGGCACTTCCCAATGTTGTCAAACAGGTTTTTCTTTTGACGGGGCAACCGGTTTAGTTGTCCTTTGCTCTCGAACTCTCAATCTTATGTCACTTCGTCCTCTCGCTTCCCTTATAGTGAAAATGTTGGGGCTTTATGCCGTTATTAATGCTCTGCCGACTATTTCGGGGGTTGTTGCTCCACTGATTGTTGCACAAGGCACGCCAGCTCCCTTTAACGCGGCTCCTCTGTCGATGGCGGCGGCATTAGGGGGAGCGCTGCAAATGCTGTTTGGCATTGGGTTATGGGCATTCTCGGATGGAATCGCCCATTCGGCAGTTCCCGCCGAGGGTGAACTTCCTGTGCGTCGCAATGAAGGGTTAATGGAGATTGGATTCTCGGTGGTCGGGGTTTACCTGTTGGCTAATTGTGCAACTAATTTCGTGAGGTATGCGACAAACCGCTATCTGTTGAATCAAAACGGTTTCGGGGCAGATAGGTATCTCGACACATACATCAGTTCTCACGCAGGATTGGGGGATGCTCTGTCAATCGGCGTTCAGGGAGTGTTAGGGCTAATTCTTGTGCTTTGCGCACGAGGGTTAGTGCGCGGCATGGCTACGCTTCGCAATGTGGGGCGCGATGAGGAGTTTCGGAACGAGGCGTCGGAGGTATGATTATTATGGAGCCGAAAACTGATTTGCCTTGTGACTGCGGTTCGATTACTTTTGAGATGAGTGAACCGGATAGCGCGGTTTCGCTTGTCCATAATATGTTCGTTATCAATGGGCATTGGTGCATGTATTTTTGCCCTTTTTGCGGGGGCAAGTTGCCTGATGACTCGAAGCCGATTTATGTTCCGTATGTGACCACCGAAGAGCGGGAGCGGCTGGAAGCATTGGTTAAGGGCATCGAAACACCGGAAGAGGTCATAGAGCGGCTAGGAAAGCCTGAATACGACGAGTTGATGCTGACTTACTTCAAGCAAGGCGAGCCGATGCCCTTCGTGTATAGTGGGTCGGCGGAAGAGCAAAGCGCGATTCAGGAGTCGGGGGAGTTCACGCTGGATGAGTCGGTGGTGCCGACGCGCAATATCGAGTTCTATGGGCTATCGAAGACGGCGAACCTTGAATTTTATTTCGAGGGCGGGCGTTTGACGATGTTCCGAATTATGTCGAAGGGGTTGCCGCCTCGTCATCTGGAAGAGGGTGAGGTGGTGTAGGCTCAGCTTCGGTTTCCGGTTCTGTGGGTTGCGAGAATTGGAGTCCGGCGCGATTGCGGTCACGGTCGAAGAGGTTCATGGTGGCGGGTGCCGATTCGCCCATCGCGGCGAACTCTTCGAGGTCAGGGAGATCATCGAGGGAGTTGAGGCCGAAAGCTTCGAGGAACTGGGGCGTGGTTTTGAACTCGAAGGGGCGACCGGGGGAGTCGCGGCGTCCGGCAGGCGCGACTAATTTGCGTTCGAGAAGCAGGTTGAGGGTGGCGCCCGATTCAACGCCACGCAGTTGCTCGATGTCGCCGCGCGTGGCGGGTTGGCGGTATGCGACGACAGCCAACACCTCGAAGGCGGCGCGAGAGAGTTTGGGGCGTTTCTCGTCGCGGAGGCGGCGAATGGCGGCGGCAAAGCCGGGTTTGGTGGCGAAGCTCCAACCGCCGCCGACTTCGACGATGCGTAGGGCAC
>SDZD01000201.1 GCA_004172935.1 bacterium
ATGGGTAAATGATCGACAGAGTGTGTTGGTGCTGGTGGTCGCTCTATGTGGGAAGTGTGTGCGTACATGTGTGCGTGCGAGGACATGCGCGCACACCATGTTCAGCCACAGGCATGCAGGCCTGTCAATGTACCGTCAAACAGCCAGCGCACCAGCATACAAGCGCAACGTGACAGTACAGCTATGGGCACATGATCGACGTTGCGTGGTGGTGCTAATGATCACTCGATGTGGTGAATGTAGGCATACATGTAGTGTGGGTGGACATGCGCGCACAGCACGTCAGCCACAAGCATGCAGGCCCGCCACTGCGCCGCTAAACAGCCAGCGCCCAAGCGCACGTGCGCAACATGACACTACAGCTATGGGTACATGATCGGCGTTGCGTGGTGGTGATGACGTGCCACAGCATTGAGTGTGTACATGTGCGTGTGATTGTGTGGACGTACATGTGCGCACAGCCAACACGCAACCAACCTTCTGTACAACCACACATCAGGCGCTCCAGCAAACAAGCGCAACATGGCGTGACAGCTATGGGTGCGTGATCGGCACTGCGTGGTGGTGCTGATGGCCACTCTATCTGGAGCATGTACGCGTACATGTGTGCGTCTGCGTGGACATGCGCACACAACCAACATGCAACCATGCTGCTGCACAACCACGCACCACGCGCTCCAGCAAACAAGCGCAGCATGACATGACTGCTATGGGTGCGTGATTGGCGCAGAGCGGTGGTGCTGGTGGTCGATGGGTGTGGTGCATGTAGGCGCACATGTGTGTGCATCCGTGGACATGTGCGCACAGCGTGTCGGGCACAAGTACGCAGGCCTGCCACTGCGCCGCCACGCACCCAACGTCACAGCACACATGCTCCCAGTCACACTACACCCGTGGGTGCATGATCGGAAGCGTGCGACGGTGCTTCTGGCCCACAGTATGGTGTGTGTGCACATGTGCGTGCGTGCGGGCGTGCGTGCGTGTGCAAGTGTGTGTGGCACGGACATGCGCGCGCGCACGCACCGCCACGCAGCCACCCCACTTGCGCGCAGCGTTGCAACCCTGCGCCTGCACACCGCCTGCCAGCTGCCAGCTGCCGACTGCATGCAACTTGAGGCGGCGGGGGCGGCGGTTGCTGTACCCCCTCCCGC
>SDZD01000117.1 GCA_004172935.1 bacterium
GCATCTCGTCGGGGACGAAGCAATTGGTGCGCGCATTGCCGCGCGGGTGGTTTTGCAGAAACTCGATGAAGTAGACCTCCCCACCAAGATGCACGCAGACAGCCGCATGGCCTGCTTCATGCCAGGCTTTGTACTCGTCGCTGTCGACAATAATCATTCGAACTTCAGAAGAGCTGCGCTCCTGGTTCCATTCCACGAGGGAGCGCGTCCATCAGCTCTGCGGGGTACGGCTTCACCAGGCCCCATGCGTCGTCCAGCGAGCCCTTGAGCCAGAGGTCCTCGTCCTCTTTGCGCAAGATGACCACCATCCGCTTCTCATCACCCGGCTTGTGGAAGCGCTTCATGAGGTGATGGTCATCGGCGTTCACCGTGAGCATGGTGAAACTCAAGATGTCCTCGCCGGTTTCCTTGTCCCTCCAGTGCCCCCAGAGGCCCGCAATGGCGAACGGCGTCCAGCCTTTGAGGCCGATGCGCCAGGAGACATGCTTGCCGGTCTCGTAGTTGGGCTCGTAGAAGAAGTGCGTGGGGATGAGGCAGCGCTGGCCCCACTTCCACGCATCGCGGAACATGGGCTTCTCTTTGACGGTCTCGCTGCGTGCGTTGTAGGCCCGCTTACCGAGTGCCACTTCCTTCGCCCAGTGTGGAACGATGCCGAATTGACCATCGCGCACCTCGCGCTCACCGTCCTTCTTCAATCGGATGAACGGTGCCAAGTAGGAGGGGTAGCAATCAAGGGGGAATTCGCCCTCAGGACGATGCACACCCCAATGCTCGAAGAGCCAGTCAGAGCGGGTAACGGGGCGGTAGTTGCTGCACATGTCGCCTCACAGCGCTGCAAAGCCTGTGTTGCCGCTATGGTCGCGCGACTCGAAATCCTCAATCCACTCGAGGGCATGAGGGCGCAGCAAGGCAACTGCCGAGGAAGCATCGAGGCCTACTCGCGTTGATGAGCGCCGTCCCTTTACGACTCCGTCGAGTGTCATCTCGACAGCGTACGACTTGGCTCCCCCAACGTCGCTTGCGGCAAGCGAGTACACCAAGAGCCAACGGCCTTGCTGTTCCTGGTGGATGGACTCGAGAAATGGAGACATGCGAGGAATTGTAAGGATGCCTCAAAGATTCCCCGCAAAAATGTGAGAGGGTATCGGATGAGCCCAGCGCGGGCCTTCCCCCATTTCCCCCAATCACGCCCTCCAAACATCATCTCAACGTCGTTATCCTGAGCCAGCCAAGGATCCATACCCACACTTCAGAAAATGTACGAGTAAAGCCATACACATGAGCTGTGCCG
Source organism: bacterium (assembly GCA_004172935.1). Taxonomy (GTDB): domain Bacteria; phylum Armatimonadota; class Abditibacteriia; order Abditibacteriales; family Abditibacteriaceae; genus Abditibacterium. The sequence goes on from SDZD01000117.1 coordinate 1,292, forward strand.
CAAACTGGGGCAACTATGACAGAGCAGGAAGCGGAGGCGTGGCAGGCGCGACTGGAACGAATATGGCGCCTGCCATATGGTTTATCTTATAGCAGGATAAGTAGTGAAATGGTGCATTTTGATGCGATCCTCGCCGACAAGGGGCAACATGACGAGGCTCAATTGCACATCATCATTGAGGATCACAAGCCTCTACAATGTTATCTACTCGCTCGCGATAAGAGCGGCGGCTTGTGCAATACAGAGGATGGACGCATCTGTATTCCTGACTCTTGCCCAAGTCCTCTACAGCAACAGCTATTTGAATACGATTGGCTCCCCATCATTCGGCGTGGTTGCTGGCTCTCCGGTGTTCCTATCGACGGCAGCGATCTAGAGCGAGGGGGGTGGATATGGGGGACGACGTTTGAAGAACTAGACACATGGAAGCCTCACTCCTGGAATATGGATGCGTTCAGAAAGCAACAGGAGGGAGAAGCGTGCCGTGTGGCATCAGCATTTGGAGTTGAAATACAAAAGGCGTGGGCCGCGATGTCGCGCATGTGGTACGAATCTGATCTAGGCACAGCGACCATCGTTTGGGAATGTAATTTCTCATTTTGCAATATTCGTATTCATCCACAGGGAGCAGAGGTAGATGCACAAGACACCTGCGTTGTGACCTATAACTATCACAAAGGTGAATGGGTGTATTGGTCGTATTATGAGCCGTATAGTGAGATCATGGCGCAGGGGCTTTACCGTCTCGGATTTGAAGATGAAGCTGTTCTAAGCGAACTCCCACAACTCTCTAACCACGAAAAGCTCGAACTGCGCCTCTCCCTACCCCGCGAGTTCTGGCCGCAAAAGTGGCTGGATGAGGAAGTCGAGCAAAGTGTTCTTTAGTCCCTTTTTGATTCCAATCTAGAAATTATCGCCAACACAATGGCTAAGACTCCAGCAAACAAAATAAGTCCAAACACGAAAACCCAGCGCGGGCCTTCTCCCATTTCCCCTAGTCTCGCCCTCTCCAATCTTTTCTCGCAGCCCCCTCCGCGCCTCTGCGGTTAACGAATCCATACACCGTCCCACCACAGCCACATTTCTGTTGTAGATAATTCAAACGATGGCGAAAAGCTATAATCTAACAGTCGCCTCACGGCAGGAAGAAGGTGTTTAAACAACCGAGGCGATCTCTCACTTCAGATGAAACAACTATCAAAAATCGCGGTAACTACGCTTAGCCTCTCACTGGCGGTCGCTCACTGCGCTTTGGCACAAACCCCGTCACAAGCCAGTAAGGCAACGACATCCGCGAAGTTTTCCGTGGTCATCGATGCGGGACATGGCGGCACCGACAAAGGCGAGGACGAAAAAGAAATCAACCTGTCGCTGGCTCTCCAATTGCGTACAGAACTCGAAAAGCAAGGTATGCGAGTCATCCTGACACGCAGCAAAGACGAGTTCTTGCCTCTCCGTGAGCGTGTCGATGTTGCCAACCAAGTCAAAGCCGACTGCTTCATTAGCCTGCATGGCCAACACCAGAAACAGCGCCCATTCTCCTACACCCTCAACTACAAAAACAGCAATTCCGTCCTACTGGCCCAAACCCTTGATAACGGCCTAACGAAAAGACTCAACCCCACCATCAAAGGCCAAGTCGCCCCCGCCAACTACTTCGTGATTCGCGAAACAACCGTCCCCTCGGTCATGGTAATGAGAAATCTAGATACCCCCTCAACACCCAAATCCGAGCATCAACTGGTAATCGCCCTCGCCGAAGGTATCGAGAATTACGCACAAACCCAAAAATCAACCAACAAGGAGGCGCCCATTCTCCGCGACATCCCCAACCTGGGGAAATTTTTCAATAGCCCCTCCAAGCCTCAACAAGCACCCAAATCAACCCCACCCACTTCGCCCCTGTTGCGCAAGCCCCCAGGCAATCTCAACTTCCTATCCACAAAAACGGGCAAATAATACCAACCCAGTAACGAACCACTGTGTTCACCGCAACAAGCAAAAGGCGGCAACAGCAACTGTTGCCGCCTTCGCTATTTCCCCCCTCCATCTCGAAAAGTAGACAAAGGAACCCAACAGACAGCCTAAAACTCATCCCCCCTCTCTCCTGTTCTTTCTTCTCTCAAAAACTCTCTGCCTCTCCGCGCCTCTGCGGTTTAAAAATTCATTCCCATCCCGCCCCCGCTACACCGCGCAAGTACCAACATCCATCCAGCAATCATCGGCGTTAAATCTGCGCCTCTGCGGTTAAAAAGAACCAACCCCCAACGCGAAACACCCTCCCATCAAAACCCAGATTCCCTCTCCAAAATCTCTCTGTGCTTCTCATGCTCCTCTGTGCCCTCTGTGTTTAATTATCTCTTTCGCGTCTTTGCGAGAACTCCCTCTCCCCTATTAACCCCCAATTTGATTACAATTTCACAATGAAATCCATCCTCATAGTGGAAGACAACCCCGAAATAGCCTCCCTGATGGCCCTCACCCTGCGCATGGAAGGCTATGTCGCCTTCATAGCCGCCACAGGCGAAGGCGCCCTGAGCATTGTCCCGAAGGAAGAACCCGACCTCATCCTCCTCGACGTTAACCTCCCCGGCCTCACAGGTTTTCAGGTCGCCCAAAAACTCCAACAAGACCCCAAAACCCACCACATCCCCATCATCTTCGTCACCGCCCGCAGCGAAGTAGACGACCGAGTGCATGGCCTTAGCATGGCCGTCGATTACGTCACCAAACCCTTCGCCGTCCCCGAACTAATAGCCCGCGTCCAGGTAGCCCTCCGCCCCCGCCCAACCCCTAAACCCCAATAGCGAATCTTCCACCCAAACCACCACATTCGAGTTGCAACCCCTGTAGGGGCGAATCTTGTATTCGCCCTCAATCAGTTCCCCGTCACTAACGCACCAAGAAATCAACTTCATATATCCACATTCGAGTTGCAACCCCTGTAGGGGCGAATCTTGTATTCGCCCTCAAACAGCCCCTCATCACTAACGCATCAAGTGAACCACCCCCAAACGCCAAAAGGCGGACACGATTGATTCGTGCCCGCCCCACTAAAAACTAACCACTAAGAACTAAAAACTAACCACTAAGAACTAAAAACTAACCACTAAGAACTAAAAACTAACCACTCTAGTTCATATACGTCTGCTGCGCGCCCAACTGCGTCAGCAAAGCCGTGCCACCCGGCCCGGTGGCCGTGTCGGTGGTCAGAGTGGTGTTGTTGATGTTCCACATGTTGAGCGAACTCGCCGTCGCCAGCGGCTTCAACGATTTGACGTGCCCATCGCAGAACAGATAATTCGAGGTGCTGAGGTGGTTGGTCAAGCGAACCTGGTTCGCAGCGGGGCTAACCGCCACAAGGTCGCCCGTCGCCCACATATCCGGCTCATCGCGCAAATACCCGTTCTCCATCACCAGAATCGTCGTCGCGCTGTTGTTGATCTGCGCCTGAGCCAACCCGCCTCCATCGATACTAGGTCGGTTCATCGGACGAATGCCGCCCCAGTTGGCCGCCGCCGCAACCGCGCCCGACCCATTGCACAAATACGACTTGGGAATCGTGCTACCCGTATTCGCTACAAACCCGGTGTTATACGTGTTCGAGGGGCAAGCGAAAAGCTGCGTACTCTTCACATAAGGCTGAATCAAATAGTGCCACGGCACCCCGTTGGTAATCGTGGTCCCCACCAAAACGTTGTTCGCCATCGCCAGCGGAAACAGCTCGTCGTAATCCTGCGTGTACTGCATGATGCCCAGCCCAATCTGCTTCAAATTCGACTGGCAGGAAGCGCGCCGAGCATTTTCACGGGCACGTGCAAACACGGGAAACAAAATAGCGGCCAAAATCGCGATGATCGCGATAACTACCAAAAGTTCGATGAGGGTAAAGCCGCGTCGGTTGGAATGCAAATACATTGTCTTCGATAAAACCAATTAATTTTTTACCGAAAAACCTCGCCCCCCAACCCTAGGTTTCATTAAGTTTCTTTCGCCAATCCTATAATTCTCTACTCCCAATTTAATCTCCCCATGACACAGCCCACATTTGCCCCCTAAACCTACGCAATCCCCATACATTCCCCCCAGATACCACAGCGAATTCAAATCGCATCCCGCTCCGCCTCCAACTCGCGAATAGCCCCCCACTCCTCCAAAATCTCCTCCTCAAGACTGTTCATATCCTCCATCGGCTCTTCATCAGCCACCCCAAAATTCAGCGAATCGATCTGCTCCTTCATCCGCTCGATATTGTCCCGATGCACCCCGATCTGTTCGTTAAT
>SDZD01000202.1 GCA_004172935.1 bacterium
GGCAATACAGTGCCTTCGCGCGGCGGCCTAACTGGTCGGTCAATCCGACACCCACAAGCTTCGCTTGTGGGTACCCTCCGTGCTTCGCACTCCGGTGCGGCTTACCTCGGGCGTTAGGCCTCAAATTCATATGCGCATCTATTCACTTATCTTCTTTATCGCAATGTTGCTGCAGGGCTGCGGCATACCGCAATCGCCCGATGAATTTGACAAAACGCCCGAAGCAGAATTCCTCAAGGCTACAGTAAATAGACTTGTGAGCAACGAACACACCGCCATCGAATCAATGATGGACCCACGGGTTCAGCAGTCAGACATCAAGCAAGCGCTGGAGCAACTCAGATCTTTAGTCCCAGTCGGCGCCCCTACTCATTTAGAACCTGTCGCTTGGAATTTCGTAAAAACGGCGAGCACCATGAGCGGTAGCGGCGGCTCAAGAAGTGCGAACGTCGCAATCGAATACACCTATCCCGGCCCAAAGTGGGTTGTTGCGTCCGCCAGCCTCTCAGGTGAGCCCGGTCAGTTTCGCATCGTGTCCTTCAACGTCGAGCCAATCGCAGCTCCCCTTTCTAAGCTAAACGCTTTCACCCTCAAGGGGAAAAGTGCTGCTCACTACTTGTTCGTTCTTCTCCCGACAATAACTTGCATTATTTCTGTGTATGCCTTCGTTCGCTGCCTTCGCACCAAGGGCTTGAAGCGCAAATGGCTTTGGTCGCTCTTCACGTTGGTCGGCGTTGGAGCCTTCTCAATGAACTGGACTAATGGTGCAATATTTATGAACATCCTTCATTTTAATTTTCTCAGTGCTACTTACATGCGTAGTGGCTGGATCGGCCCCTGGGTGATCACCTTTTCCATTCCCGTTGGGGCACTAGTCTTCCTCTGGAAGCACCGTATAACAGCTACTCCTGCACTGGAGGTTGCATGAGATCTCAAGTCACGTGCAACATTGTGACTTCGCGCACCGGCCTAACTGGTTGTTCAACAGGACGTCTACCAGCTTCGCCGGCAGCCGCCTGTTAACGCGGGCGTTAGGCTTTTCATCGGCTGCGATATGAAAACCAAGACCAAGGAATTTATCCAGAATCTGGCGCACGACATTGAGGACGAGGAGAAGGCCGAGTCGTATTTAGACGCGTCAC
>SDZD01000079.1 GCA_004172935.1 bacterium
GTCGCGCGGGTATGGTGGGCCACCGAGTTGGGGGAACCTCGCGCGGACATGGCAGGCCATGTCCCTACGCCAAATTAGGGGAGCCTCGCGCGGGCATGGGCGCGGGAACCTTGCGCGGGTATGGTGGGCCACCGAGTTGGAGGAACCTCGCGCGGACATGGCAGGCCATGTCCCTACACCGAATTAGGGGAGTCTTGCGCGGACACGGCGGGCCATGTCCCTACGCCGAATTGGAGGATTCTCTCGCGGATACGGCGGGCATGGGCGCGGGAGTCTCGCGCGACACGGCGGGCCATGTCCCTGCGTCCGAATTAGGGGAGTCTTGCGCCACTTTTACAGTACTTCAGGGTCTTTCTCTATTGAATCCCAGGTGAAAACATGCAGTCCGCCCTCTTTGAAAATGTAGATTATGTCCACATTGACCCCTACCCCGAATTGGACATCGTTACCGACTGCGGCTGGTACGCTTGTTTCGGAAGGCATCTGGACGAGCGTAGAGAGTTCCCCCTTTACCAGCGGCGAGAACTTTACCACCGTATCCTGGCAATCCCGCACCATCACCGCGATTTCATAGCGCTTTATATCGTGCGGGCTGGGCGTGGCACTCGCGTAGTCAACGGCTACGCTCACAGCATCGCGCGCGGCGATGTCTTTCTGATGGCCCCCTCCATCACTCATTGCTTTCACGCCCCTATCAACCTGACGGTGGATGCTCTCTATTTCCAGCAGGAACTATGGAGCGAGCGCGAATGGGAAATCCTTCTCGCCATGCCCGATTTAGCAAACTATCTGGGGCAAGGGCACGAAGCCTTCGTCGCGCGTGGTAATACCGATCATTTCGGTCACCTGTCGCCCGAACCGCACGCCCGCGTCGAGGGCACTCTGGCCGAAATGCGCGCCGAGTTGGAATCGGGCAACCTCACCCAACACCTCGCGGCGCGCGCCCGACTATTTACCCTCCTCGTGCAACTCGCGAAATGGCGCGAAGACAAAACCTTCTGTATGCGTCCGGCGCGTGGCGCGGGCATCGCCGAGGTGTTGGCCTTCTGTGAAGGCAATTTCCATCGTGCGCTTTGCAACGAACAACTCGCGGGACTGATGTACTTCTCGGAAGGCCATTTCCGCGAAGTCTTCAGCAGAGAAGTGGGTATGTCGCCCGGAGCCTACCTGCGCCACCTGCGCCTGCAACACGCTCAAAAACTCCTGCAAGACAAAACCCTTCCCATCGCCGACATCGCCCGTCTCAGCGGCTTCGGCGACTCCTGCCGACTGGCGCACGCCTTCAAAAAAGCCTTCGGAGTCTCCCCCTTGGAATTCCGAAAAAAGCGCAGCAACGTCTTCTAAACCACCCGCGAAACGTGTGGCTCCCGACGAACGCCAGGGACGCCAAGGTGACACAGTGTCGTCATGCTTTCTCGCATCGTTGACAGATTTTCTGAGTTGCAGGTATAGATCCTTCGCAGGCTCAGGATGACGCCGCCGGAGTTACCTTGCACTTACGATAGTAGCAACAATGCCCAAAAGAGTCGCACATCACATGATGCCCGCCATGTCCGCGAGAAGGTGCCGCACCATCGGCAAACTGTGCCTCTACAAGCGCCAAGGTAACCCGAAATCACCCTACTCCTGCACCGCCACCGGTTGTAACAACCAGCCGACTTCTTCGATAACGTTCGGCGGAAAAGACAAAAACGGCTGCGGAAACAGCAAGTATCTCGATGGTTTGCGGGGTATATTCGTTACTGTGCGTCGTTACAAACCATCTCTTGTTTCCAAGTCAGGATTCACCCTCATAGAATTATTGGTAGTCATCGCGATCATCGCGATTTTGGCTGCCATCCTGTTTCCGGTTTTTGCCCGTGCCAGAGAGAACGCCCGTAAGTCTTCGTGCATGAGCAACCTCAAGCAAATCGGCATCGGCGTCATGCAATACACCCAAGACTACGACGAGAAATTCCCCACCTGGAACGGCTCGAACGGTATCACTTCGGTAGGCTGGGCGGGTTCGCTGCAACCCTACTTGAAGAGCGTGCAGATATTCCAGTGCCCCAGCGAAACTGTCGGCCCCGATTCCAACCCCGAAAGCGGCGGCTATAGCGACTACGCTTACAACGTCTGGCTCGGCTACGATGGCGCCAATTCCAACGGCAGATCCTTGTCTTACCTGACGCAAGCCTCGCTATCCGTCATGGTCTACGATTCGCGCGGCGGCCCCGCCGAACGCGGAACGGGACGCGCTTACGAAGATGGCGGCCCCTTCGGCACAGGCACGGGCAATTCGGCTCACCTCGCCAGTTTTTCCGACCCTTCGGGCCTACGCCACATGGACGGCATCAACTACGCCTTCTGCGACGGCCACGTCAAATGGTATAAAAGCGTTAACAGCACAACCAGCAGCGCCGTCTACAGCTACTGCACCCCCTCCACCCTCGGCGGCACCGTAGGCGCCGGTTGCCTCACCAACTCAACCCTCGTTTCCGGCAGCAGCCCCACCTTCAACCTCAACCCCTAAACAAATACAAGCAGAGTTGTGCGACCGGATTCTTCTGGTCGCACAACTCTCGCCACTCTCCACCCCGTCAAGAGCTATCGCTCCCTCCGCTTAGCGCTGTTATGCGCCACTTAGCGCTGTTATGCGCCACTTAGCGCCGTTATGCGCCAGTAAGCGCCGTTATGCGCCAGTAAGCGCCGTTATGCGCCAGTAAGCGCCGTTATGCGCCAGTAAGCGCCGTTATGCGCCAGTAAGCGCCGTTAAGCGCCGTTATGCGCCAGTAAGCGCCGTTATGCGCCAGTAAGCGCCGTTATGCGCGACAAATAAAGCCGTTGCGCGACAAATAACCTGAACTAGCTCATATCCCCGCGCCCCCTTTCGTTGGCCTAATTCGCCCGATATAGGGGTTTATTGTTGCTCTTTGATTGCTTCTTCAGTTAGTGGCGGAGAACTGTTTGAGGGCGAACACAAGGTTCGCCCCTACAGGGGAGAAATCAAGCAGGCGGCGGAAACCAACAAGCTGTTTGAGGGCGAACACAAGGTTCGCCCCTACAGGGGGCAATCGGGACTCAAATTACGGAGTTGGCATTAGAGCATGATTCCGTGCTCAAAACCAAACCCTATATCTCCCTCTCAAACCTCTCTGCGTCTCCGTGGCTTTGTGGTGAATCAAAATCCCATCCCGCCCATGCTTAATAATCGAATACGCGCCAAAATCGGCGTTAATCGGCGGTAGGAAAGAAGTTGACAGGCAAGGAATCTTAAGGACAGGCTACTTTTTCAAGGGAGTCTTGATATTTCTTCTGTTCGGCAAAGGACTTTATGGCGGCGAGAGTTGTCGAAAGATTCGTCTCCTTTCAATGGCGAACTTTGGATGCCTATGACTCACCATGCCGACGGGCCGTTGCGATTGTCTTCGCTGCGCCCCTTCGAGCCAGAACTCGAACGCGAATTTAACGATCTCTATTACACCCGCGTAGTGCCGAGTCTGCGGTTGGTCGCGCCTTTTATGGTGGCGCTGCTGTTTTTGGGGTTGCAACTCACGAAGCGAACGGCGGCCCCCTACGACATGGGCATCGCCATGCCGCAGATCAGTTTCTGGATGGTGGTGTTCATCATCACCTGGGGGCGGCTGTATGTCCATGTCTGGCAACCGCTTCTAGTGGCACTGGCTCTCACGGCTTCGGCGGGCGTGCTGTTGCAGTTGCCGCCGGGGCTGGCCGAAGAGCTGATGGCGGCCAGCGAAAGCAGCGGCGCCATGCCTACCATCGCGCAGCAGAAGTTTTACTTTGTGCTTCAATTCGTGGTGCTACTGGTGCCACTGGCGATGTTGCGCCTCCAATTCAAGTGGTCGGTGCTGCTGTACGTGGGCGTGTTCGCCCTCGCGTTCTGGTCGTTCGCTCAGGGCTTCCCTCCCGCTGGCGACGATTTTTTCGACATCCACCACGCCTTCATCCCGGCGCTGTTGGCGCTGTCGTCGTTGCTACTGACGGCTTTCTTGCAAGAGCGTGTAACGCGCGTTGCGTTCTGGAACGCCTACGAACTGGAGCAGGAGCGCAACATCGAGCGCCGCAAGCGCGAACAGACCGAGGACAAATTCAAGGTGCTGTCACAGGCCATCGGCAGCATCGTCCACGATCTGGGCAACCCGCTGGCAGCGGTTTCGCTGGGTTCGCAAACGCTCGAATACTTCCTCAACGAAGAGATGCCCGATAGGCCGATGATCGAGAACCTGAACCGCACCATTGGCGAAGGTGCGCGTCTGCTCGACTTTTTGCGTCTGTCGCTCATCGAGCAAACCCGCGTCCTCGAAGGCAAACCCTCGCGCGTCGACCCGCAACCCGTCGCGCTGCGCAGCATGGTCGAAAGCGGCGTCCGTCTGCAAAAGCCCTACATTCTGGGCAAGCGCGAGGTGCTGGTGCAGGACGGCAACGCGCTTGTCAGCGCCGACGAAATGAAGATGGTGACGGTGTGGATGAACCTCATCGGCAACGCCTTCAAATACTCCGATGGCAACGTCTCTGTGCGCTGGCGCGAGTACCGTTCGCCTGAAGGCTCATGCCTGCTGGTCGCCATCACCGACCGGGGAACGGCGGGCTGCGGCATCTCGCGCGATAACGCCGGACAGCTCTTTGAAGCCTTTGGGCGCCTCGATAGCCACGCCAACATCGAGGGCACCGGACTGGGCCTACTGTCGGTGCGCAACATCATGGAAGCCCACGGCGGCGAAGCGTGGATAGAAGGCTACGAAGACGGCACGCCCGACTCGCCGCTGTTCTCGACCGGACACGAAGAGTTCCCTTCCATGCTCGAAGCCGACGACCGCACCGCCTTCGTCGTCTCCTGCCCGCTCGCCGTCATCCGCGAAGAAAGAGACTACCCTACCCCAGAAACCAGCGAGGAGATTGAAAGGCACAGGGGGGCATTGGAAAGCCGGTAAATGCTAGAGGTCGTCTGAGCAGCAGACCGGAGGTATAAAACCTCCGGCATTCGGGGCTTTGCCCCCCCAGTGTTCCTTCACTCCATTCGAGGACAAGCTCTCTCGGACACGGCTTATCAAAAGTACAAGAACTGGCCTGTTTTGTGCCACAAAATCACTTTCCAGACTACCCTAAAAAGTCGATTCATATCTCGCTCAAAATGTGAGATTCCAGGCTTCGATTTCTTCGCGGGAGAGGCCGTGTATCCACTCGGTTTTCTCGTGGGCGGTGGCTTCGATGGGACAGCCGCTGAGCCAGCAACCGCGACGGAAGAAGGGCAGCCACTGGGCGGAGAATCGAGCCGAGGCATATTTGCTGTGTAGGCTTCTGGCGGGTTCGCTGATTTCGCCGCGAAAACACCACAATTGTAAGGCCGTGCGGCTTTCGGCGTTGATGCCCTCCAAAAGTGCGGCGCTCAGCCCGCACCACTCGACATAATCCGCTCGCAAACAGGCTGTCAAATTGTGGAGGCGGACTTCAAACCAGAAGCTCTCAGCGTCGTCTTCGGTTTCGGGAAGGATGCCCCATTCTCGCCCCGGCAAACAAAGGGCATCGGGAGTCCAAATGCGCGCCAGGCGCGCGCCCAATACGTCGGCTTCCGGTTCGGTCATAGTAGGGAATGAGTTTGGGGTGGTTGGGTTGATTATCGGTAGGGAGCAAATATTGTTCATCGGAGGGAACGCTGATGAACGACGCTTTACTTTTGGGCATCGAGCGGCCAGAACTTTGGTGTGTATAATCTCGAAGACCTCAACAATTTGCGCATCGCCAAGCCGCGATGAGAAACTCGCTGGGGGCGGGCGTTCTGTTTATGATTGTCGTCTACATCTTCTGCGCTGTCATGACGCTTTGCATGTTGCGCATCGACTTAGATCGGTATTTGGGCACGCCATTCGTGGATAAAGTCGAGGTGAGAGAACACCGATTTGTACAAGGCTCAATCAGCATAGGTGGCGAATCGTCATCGTCTCCTCTTGCAAACCCCGATAGCTGGAATCTGCGCGTGGGCAACGACCAGGGGCAGGGCTGGGTGGGGGTGACTCCCGGAATGTACGAAAAAACTAAAGACGGCGACAAATTGTTTGTCCGAGGAATCAAGGGGAAATTCACCGGACACTGGTATCTTGAGTACGCCAGCAAAAAGCGGCTCACGCATGATAACAGCGAAAGCGATTCGATGCTTAGACGATGGTATTTGCGGCTTAGAGCAACCGCCAAATGAAGTGATAGCACCTGTCGCGCGAGAAAATCTGAACTGGGGGTGTAGTTCCTTCGCAGGCTCAGGATGACGCCGCTACTCTCTCCACACTTAACCGACCACTTCATTTGGCGGTTGCTTTATTGCGGACAGAAATTTATTCTGCCGATGCCGATAATGCACGAAACAAGGACATGGCCGCTATGAAGTTGAGCCGCTTGAACTGAGGTTGGCCAACAGGGTTTGCCAGTGTTCGGCGTTTTCGAGGGCGAAGAGGTAGGGTTCTTCTGAGACATCGACCTCGCCGACTTTTTCTCCCTACGCGAGTTAATCGTATCATCGTGCAATTCTGAGAAAAAATTGTATTTAAATAAGAGCATTTTTTTCATATTCTTAGCGCATTTTAAGAGTAAAATAGTGGAGATTTTTCATTATTATGAAAACATTTTCACGTTTCCTCATTGGCACCAGTCCTCTTTCGGGTGTCGCGGTTCTTTTACTCACCTCATCGAATGCTCATGCCGAAGACCTCAAGGTCATTCGCACCATGATTAGCATTACCTGCGCGCGTTTCGGCAACTACTGGCCCAACCCCAAGGCCAAAGAACCCAGCTATAACACGTGGTCGTGGTTGCCACGTACCAACTTCTACCTGAAGGGCGATATGGCCCCCGGCTCCGAAGTCTCCATCGAATATCTCTCGTCCGATGGCAAACCGTGGTTGACGGTGCCGTTGCCCGCTAATCGCATTGGCGAAAGCAACTACTATGCGTTCGGCAACGACTACTCCACTCAGGAAGCGGGTAAGCCCGCCAAAATTCTTGTCGGCACCTTCCCGTTCAAGATTCGCCTCAAGAACGCGCTCGAAGGCACCAATAAGGTGCTTTATTACGGCAAATACAAAGTCTCGAAGTTCCACAAGGGCAATGCTTTGCCAGCTTTTAAGAACCAGTTCGAGTATGTCGTCGATCAGGATTGGCGCATGAACATGGCTTACCTCAGCCCCGATTTGAACAGTTCGAGCGCCGATGCGCCGATGTTGCAAATCCGCGTGTATATGAAGGGTCAGGTCAAGCAGGAGCGTTTGGAAGGTGTGCTGTATCACGAGGGCAAAATTATCGGCACCAAAGAGTTGCGTGGTGGCACCACCAACAACCCTTTCTCGCTGACGACTTCGGGTATGGATACCAATGACCCCATCTGGCAGCAGTGGACGTTCGCCTGGGGCGCCATCCGAATGCACCCCTCCGAGCAGGGCGGCGTGGCCGAGCAGTGGTATCTCACCGAACACCCCGGCGCCTATGAACTGAAAGTGTTGCGCAACGGCCAGTTGGCGCGCTCGGTGAAGTTCAATGTCGATGCCAGCGGCAAAATACTCGATAAAGGTTTTGGCGCCGCTGCCAACGCCGAGGGCACTTTCATCGTGCCGTCGAAGGTGCTGGGCACCACCGATGGCAAGTGGAACCCGCTCGCATGGAAAACCGACGCCTTCTACGCTAACCCGTTGACTGGCTTTGTGGGCTAATCTCGATTTTGAGAGCACTCTGGCCTGTTGCCAGAAACACCATGAAAAACCCTTTTCCTCATGCGCGCCGAGCCTTCGATGTTCAGCGCGCAACTAACTTGTTGTTAGTCCTTTTCTGCCTCGCTGTGGGGCTGCGTGGGGCCAGCGCCGCCACCTTTACTACGGGCGAGTCGGCCAAATTGGTCATTGGTCAGGCCGACTTCACCACGGTTAACCCGAATCCCACCCAGACCACCACTCCCGGCGCCAACTCGACGGCTCTGTCTTCTCTGGGAGTGCTGGCTGTATCGCAGCAGGGCGGGCGCGTGTTTCTCTACAACACCGTGCCCAATGTGAACGGCGCTCCAGCTGTCGTCATTGTGGGCAAACCCGACTTCACTTCCTATGCACAGGGAACGGGCGACTCCCAGAATCCGGTTCCCACTGCTGACTTGCTACGCAACAGCAGCAGTGTGGCTTTTAGTCCCGATGGCACCAAGCTTCTGGTCGCTGATTTCAGCAACCACCGCGTATTGATCTGGAACACCATTCCCACTGTGAATGGACAGGCAGCGGACGTGGTTATTGGTCAAAGCGATTTTGTCTCCAATAGTTTGGGATGCTCGGCCACAAAATTCTCCTATCCCGTTGGCGTGATGGTGACCCCTGCCGGAAAAGTGCTTATCTCCGACTTCGGCAACAGGCGTGTCGTGGTGTACAACTCCATTCCCACTGCCAATGGGGCCGCTGCCGATTATGTGATTGGGCAAACATCTCTGACTGGCTTTACATCCAGCACCGCCGCCAATGGTTTGCAAGGCCCGTGGTATACGGCGCTTTCGCCTGATGGCAAGTTGCTTATTGCCGATTCCACCAGCAACTCGGTTCGCATTTTCAATACGATGCCAACCGCGAACAACGCTTCTGCCGATGTCATCATCGGCCAGACCGCGTTCTCCTACGCTGCGCCTAACCCTTCGGATACGCCTACCCCCACGGCCAGCACACTGAATCAGCCCATTGGTGTGTCGGTGTCATCTTCGGGACAGGTGGCGATTGGCGAGTTCCGCAACAACCGCACCCTGATTTACAACAGCGTTCCTACCACGAACGGACAGGCTGCCGATGTGGTGCTGGGGCAACCCGACTTCGTATCGAGAGAATTGCATGATACCTCTTCTGGTGGCGTCGCGGCCAACACTTGTGGCCGCATCTACGGCACGATGTTCATCCCCGATGGACGTTTGCTGGTCGCTGACATCGATAATAGCCGTGTGCTGGTCTTCGGTAACACCACTCCCGTCATTAGTTCGGCGACGCTGGCGCCTCTGGGGCCGAAAACCAAAGACATCGTCACCGTGTCTCCCACGGCCAGCGATGCTGACGGTGACTTGCTGACATATTCGTATGTCTGGAAGAAAAACGGCAATATTCTCGCGGGTGAGACTGGCGTTTCGCTCGACCTTTCCAAAGCAGGCAACGGCGACAAAGGCGACGCCATCACCTGTGTCGTTACGGCAACTGATAGCAGCGGCGCTAACGCGCAACGCACTTCGGACGAAGTTATCGTTCAGAACTCGGCGCCTGTGGTGACCCGCGTTGTTATCGACCACAAGAACCCGCTCACTTCTTATGTGCTGACAGCCAGCGCCAGAACCTCGGATGCCGATGGTGACACGGTCACTCTGGCGTATCAGTGGTATAAAAATGGGAGTGCGCTTTCGGGCGAAACCAACTCGACGCTCGATTTGAGCCTTTCTGGCAACGGCGACGATGGCGACGTGATTTCTGTCGGTGTGGTTGCTAACGATGGCTCGGCGGATAGTGATTTGTTGTCTTCCGACCCTGTCACCGTTGGTAATCTCGCTCCGTCCATCATTTATCTGCGACCATTGAACACCGGGAACAAAGTTGGCGATAAGCGCCTCTTTTCCATTCAGGTCAAGGACGACAACGAGGTCAACGACATCGCACAGGTGTCCATCCTCATCAATACCAGTCTTGATGTCACGAACGGGGCTTATCTGGTTTACACACCTCAAACCCAGTTGCTGTATCTGGCTCAGGGCGACACCATGTTGGCACCGATTCACGTTGGCGCTCAGGCTGGCCCCGATGACATTCTTGATAATGGCGCCATCCACATCGTGGGAAGCGAAGTGACCACGGCTATCACTCGTGGCAACACCACCTTCACAATCGCCATTCCTGCCACCATTCGTAACGGACTGATCGGTAAGAACACCCTGTTTGGTCTTGTGCAGGATTTGGCGGGCGCGTATGACCCAGCGGCACTCCCCAGTGATTCCGGCTTCGTGCGTTTCGGCCCCTACACCGTCAATCCGCAATTCACGGGCAAAGTGAATAACGCGCCCACGCTTAGCAAACTGACCCCCAGTACCGCCTTCACCACGCTCCCCACTACTTCGGTGCAAAACTTCGGCTTTTTCTTCAAAGATGAAGACGGGGCGGGCGACATCGAAAGCGTGTGGTTCCTGGCGGGCAAGCAGCGCGGCTGGGTGAATAGCGCGACCTTCGTGTTCTCGCCGCGTGACCGGCGTCTGTATTTGCGCTCCGATGATGGCAGCGGTTTCGTTGGCGGCGGACGCATCGGCACAACGGGTATCATCGAGAACTCGCAGGTGAGCGTCGATTTGTCCAAGGTCAAAATGCTCATTTACAGCGATGGCAAAAGCCTGGGCCTGAGCCTTCCGCTTAAGGCTAAAACTGGCCTGTTAGGTCAGAACAAAATTTGGCTCCGCGTGCAGGACACCAAGGGCGGCGTTGCCCCCGGCAGCGATGCTCAGGGCTTCGTGCTAAGCGGAACATGGGATGTCAAAGCCGCTTCCGGGGCCGCTGGCAATTCAGCGGTGCCTTCCTCTCCGGCTTCTTGATTCGCAACTACAAAGCACAACGGCCCGACACTTCCTGTGTCGGGCCGTTGTCTATTTTCACACCACGCCAAAAACTTCATCATGAACGACCAGACCAACGCTTCGCCCGTTACCCCCGCGCACAAAGAGCAATTCGAGCGCGATGGCTATTTCATCCTCGAAGCCGTCGTGCCCGCCGAACATGTGCAGATTATGCGCGACGAGGTGGCGTCGGCCATCGCGCGCATCGACGCCGAAATGGAAGCCAGAGGCGTTGAGAGGTTAGGCATCAACTCGAAGAACTCGCGCTACTTCGTGTCGGTGCTACGCGACGAGCCGAACAACCCACTCGCCGAGTTCGTGTTTTCGCCGTTGATGGCCGATGTGTGCCGCGCCACTCTGGGCGAAAACGCCTACCTGTTCTACGAACAGTACGTCGTTAAAGCCGCCGAGCGCGGCGAGTCTTTCTCATGGCATCAGGATTCGGGATATGTCGGTTTCGACCACAAACCCTACATTACCTGTTGGGTGACGCTCGATGATGTCAATGAAGAAAACGGCACCGTTTCGATTTTGCCCTACGAGCGCGCCGGAACCCGCGATTGGGTGCGCCACACCCGCGACGAAGCCAATAACGACCTCATCGGCTACCACGGCGACGACCCCGGCCTTCCCATCATCGCCCCCACTGGCTCTATCGCCGTCTTCGCCTCGACAGTCTTCCACCGCTCCGGTGCCAATCACACCGACAAAATGCGCCGCATCTACCTGCCGCAATACTCCGCCGAGCCTATCCTACGCCCCAAAGACGGCGAAGTATTCAACCTCGCCGTCCCCTTCGTTCGCGATGGCCAACAAGTCAAATTCGGCAAGAGTTGAGTGATTATGACCTGGAAGCGCAAGACCTGTGAAGGCGCTGAAGCATTTCAACCAGTGGGAGCGACGCCCGAAAAATTTGTCATATGGTGAGTGGGTAAGTAGTTGCACACTCAAACCGGCTTCACGGCCACCGCCAGGACGGTTTGGAAATATGGCGGCGCGTCCTCACGATCTACAATCGCCACCTCAGCGGCCTCGAATCCAGCCGCGCTCAGCATACGCCCCAACTCAACCTGCGAGAATCCGAGCCATACATCCGCATAAAGCTCGCGGGCGGCTTCGTATTCATGCTTGAGCAAGTCCAAAATCACCAGACGCCCGCCCGCCCGCAAAATACGAAACGCCTCGCGCAAAGCAGCCTCAGGATGTTGAGCGTGATGCAGAGTCTGGTGCATCAAAGCCAAATCCACCTCTTCTGATTCCAGAGGCAGCGATTCCATATCGCCGAGCCGATAGTCCAAGTTTCCTACACCGTTGCGCTCGGCCAGTCCTCGCCCATACTCGACCATTTTCTCCGAATTATCCACCGCAACAACACGCCGCGCACGCTGAGCCAAGAGCAAGGCCATCGTCGCCTCGCCCGCCCCTAAATCCGCGATGTCGAGCGGCCCCAGCAAGCGCAGCAACATCTCTGAAAGCGCTTTCCAGCTTCGGCCCGGCAGATGATCGCGCCCGAATCGCCCCGCTAACTCGTCGAAATGCTGCCTCAAAGCGTCCTTGCGCCGCTCCAGAACCAGCTTTAACCCCTCGTCATCGTGCCCCGACTCAGGAATCTCGTCCGCGTGGCGCAATATCTCCTCGACAACGAGATCGAGTTCGCCAGCACGATACAGGCTCTTCTGGCCGACGCGCCGCAACTCAACCAGTCCGACCGATTTAAGCTGCGAAAGCTGCATCGAGATGCGGCTCTGACCCATCCCAAGTATTTCCTGCAGCTCGGCCACGCTCAGCTCCTCGCGAGAGAGAAGACGCAGCAGTCGCACGCGGCTCGCGTCACCTAAAACTCGCAGTGTCTTCAGTAATTCCATTTTGCTTCACAATTCAACTCCAGCTTTTGCTTGACCTGTTTATCAATCTATCATAATCTCTTGATGAAACGAGTTACAGGAGAAACAACATGAGCAAAACAAGCAATTTGGCAACGGAAACGCAGGAAGCGGGCGAGCGTTTGGTGGCGGACATCAACGTGAACCTGACCGATTACAAGGTAGCGGACATCTCGCTGGCCGAGTGGGGACGCAAGGAAATCGCTGTCGCCGAACACGAGATGCCGGGCCTGATGGCCATCCGCCGCAAGTTCGCGGCGCAGAAGCCTCTACAGGATGTGCGCATCACAGGCTCGCTGCACATGACCATCCAGACGGCTGTACTCATCGAAACCCTGGTGGAACTCGGAGCCAACGTGCGTTGGGCCTCGTGCAACATCTTCTCGACACAGGATCACGCAGCTGCGGCCATCGCTCAGTCGGGCGTTCCCGTGTTCGCGTGGAAGGGCGAGTCCCTCGAAGAATACTGGTGGTGCACCAACCAGGCGATTTCGTTCCCCGACGGACTGGGGCCACAGCTGGTAGTCGATGACGGCGGCGACGTGACGCTATTCTTGCACAAGGGCGTCGAGTTGGAGAACGGCTCGGACTGGGTTGACCAGCCCGCCGGTAGCACCGAAGAAGCTGTCATCAAGAAACTGCTGAAGACCGTCCACGCAGAGCAGCCGACGCGCTTCAAGGACATCGTGAGCGAGTGGCGCGGCGTCTCGGAAGAGACCACGACCGGCGTGCATCGCCTGTACAAGATGCAGCAGGAAGGTACCCTACTCATCCCTGCGATCAACGTGAACGACTCAGTGACCAAGAGCAAGTTCGACAACCTCTACGGCTGCCGCGAGTCGCTCGCCGATGGCATCAAGCGCGCAACCGACGTGATGCTGGCCGGCAAAGTAGCTGTTGTGTGCGGCTATGGCGATGTGGGCAAGGGTTCGGCGCAGTCGCTGCGCGGCATGGGCGCCCGCGTCATCGTGACAGAAATTGACCCCATCAACGCGCTACAGGCCGCGATGGAAGGCTACCAAGTCACGACCATCGAGGACACATTGGGCTGGGGCGACATCTACGTGACGACGACTGGCAACGTGGACATCATCACCTTCGACCACATGGCGAAGATGAAGGATCAGGCCATCGTGTGCAACATCGGCCACTTCGACAACGAGATTCAGGTGGACAAGCTCAACGACGCACCCGGCGTCTCGCGCTTGAACATCAAGCCGCAGGTCGATCAGTACACCTTCCCCGACGGACACGCCATCTTCATGTTGGCTGAGGGCCGCCTGGTGAACCTGGGCTGCGCCACGGGGCACCCAAGCTTCGTGATGTCGGCCAGCTTTGCCAACCAGACCCTGGCTCAGCTCGACCTGTGGGCCAAGCGCGACGAGTATGAAGTGGGCGTTTACGTCCTGCCCAAGCACCTCGACGAAGAGGTTGCCCGCTTACACCTGGAGAAGATCGGGGCCAAGCTCTCGACGCTGACACAGGCTCAGGCCGACTACATCGGCGTACCGGTGAACGGGCCATATAAGTCCGACTCGTATCGCTACTAAAGAGCGCTCGCTCTCAAGTAATTGCAAGGCCGCGCATCTTCGTGATGCGCGGCCTTGTCGTTGGTGAGGCGCCAGTAATGTGGATAACTTTGCCTTGCATCATGGCCGAAGGCGAAGCCAGCACCGAAGAGAAGCGTTGTAAACCGATACCCACCAGAAAAGCGTAGAGCCTACTTGGACCTCCATGCTCTTGGAGGGGCATTGGGGCCATCAGGATAATTGTGGGCAGGTCAGAAATCATAGAGCAACCGCCAAATGAAGTGATAGTGCCTTTGGTGTAAGAAAATCTGAACTGGGGGTAGAGATCCTTCGCAGGCTCAGGATGACGACGCTACTCTATCCACACGTAACCTATCACTTCATTTGGAATCTGCTCTATGCTGTGACTTTAGCGAAAATTCCTACTGCTTCTGAAATCAAAGCGATATAGATCACAACTCCACTTCCCTGGAAAACGTTGTGAGATATGCCTGAATACGCGCACCCATTTTAGAGATTAAAGTTACACACGCTCAATGGAACCGCCCCGCTAAATTAGCGCTATTGAGAATCGAGCGATTTAGTTAGCGTATGTAGCCCTTCAATCTTCCAGAGGCCCTACTTGTCCTTCCTCTTCGATCCAGGTGTATTCACCGTTTTCCAATCCTTCTGCGAGTGAGGTTAGCCATTGCCCGAAACTTGGCCCCAGCACTCGTTGTGGTCCCACTTCGTGGTCGAACGCGATGATTTGGCCCCACTGACCTCCGGGAGCCGGGTCAAAATCCGACATGACTGCGTTGCCACTGTTATCCGTCAAGGGCAACCGCAGGGGATTCCAGAACACGGGTTTGATGGGGCTGGAGCTTTCAATATCCCTTGGTTCATAGTCAGGTCCCACGCCATAGCCGTCTTCCCTTTGCCACTGAAGCCGCCCCTGGTGCTCTTGTAGAACACCTTTCAGAGAAAGCAACTCACCGTGATAGAGCAGAAAGGCTTCGTTAGTCACCCCGTTATGCACTGCAAATGAAGCCCGCAGATCATCGGGCAAACGAAAACCGATGGTATTTTCGAGATGCACGATTTCCTCTTCGCTCGCGCCCGGTGCTAACACAAGAGTTCCTTCAGGCGTGTTGGCGTCATACCACGCAGCAATGCGTTTCCAGGCTGATACGATTGTTTCCATAGTTCTATTTTATGCCGCTCCACTCCCCGTCTTCATCGAACCACTTCTGCGGCCAGAACTCGCGGGGCAGCGAGAGGCGCAGTTCGAGTTTCTCGTGGAGGGTGAGAGGTGCATTGAGCTTGTGCAACACAGTCTCATTCTCGATGCCCAGACAGTAGAGGGCTTTCGCCATCATGCCCCGATAGTGAGGAGGGGAATTTTGGAATTGAAAGAATTCCCAACCGAAACCAAAATCCGTGATTTGGCAGCCGGGGTCTTTATCGGCCCCGATAGTCACGTTGGAAATGGTGGCTGTGCTATCGGAGCTTATCCAGTCGATATTCCACCAGACCTCAACGCCTCCGCAAAAAACAAAATAGAC
This sequence comes from bacterium, assembly GCA_004172935.1. Lineage (GTDB taxonomy): Bacteria > Armatimonadota > Abditibacteriia > Abditibacteriales > Abditibacteriaceae > Abditibacterium. Next base: position 15,545 of record SDZD01000079.1, read on the forward strand.
ACCCTGGTACTGAGGCAACTTTTGGTAATCCTCCATACCAAACGCCGCCGCGACTCGGCGCGCTTCCCACTCGTATTTCGCTCTCACATCTTCAGATTCCATGCTTCGATTTCCTCGCGGGTGTAGCCTCGCATCCACTCAGCTTTTTCATGGGCGGTGGCTTCGATAGGGACGCCTGAAAGCCAGCAGTTGCGACGGAAAGTGGGGAGCCAGTAGTCGGATTGAGTGCGGCCATTGGCGTTGCTGTGCGGCGGGGTCTGGTCGCTCACAATGATTCCGCTCTGTGGGCCGACCTCCAAATGCAGATGCGACCAGCCGAATCGGCAACACAACGTGCCGCCCTTGTTATCGAGCGAAAGAAACGCAGGAAAGCCCTCATGCTCGAATCGGCCTTCATATCGAAACGAGTTGGGCTGGTCGTTGTAACTGTACATTCGCACATTGGTCACACCCCATATCCGCGTTATGCGGGCCGCCCATACCTCCGCTTCCTGCTCGGTCATAGTCGTCCGTCAGTTTGGGGCGTTTGTCGATTTCCTCTTTCAAGCGCGGATTTTGGCGCGGTTCTCATCCGGCCACTTTTGCGGCCAGAACTCGCGCCGCAGCGAGAGGCGGAGTTCGAGTTTTCCTGGTCGGTGAGGGACAGTTCGCCCATATCAGCGCTGTCACTGTGATCCAGCGCATAGGTACCGACTTCTCGCCCAGAGATTCAGAGGTCGTTTGTGAAGTGTGACCGACTGCGGATGCGGGAGAAGGTGAAAAATGAGAGAGGGAAATTTCGGGGTTCAAGTCGCGGGAATGTGCGACCAATTACATTCATATCAGTGATACGAGTAAAGCAGAGGGCAAGTTCGTTTTTCTGTTGAGAGAAGATACGAGTGCGGCGTTGACTGCGAATGCTGAGAGTATGGCAAGACGGACTTAGATGTTATGAATTTAACACACATTTACTAATTTTTAGCGTTAAAATGTTACCGGTCGACACATACACCTTCAGGTGTGATGTTTATCAAGCGTCATAACCTCAATCTTACGAACTCTTGTTTCGGCCATTCCCTATTATGTCGGATTTTCCCTGTTTTAACTCTTTTCGAGCTGTTAGTTTGATTCAATCAGCATCTGTCTCAATGCCTATTATGGCTCGGCGCATTGCTGCGTCTTTATTTTTGCTCCTGGCGCTGTGCATGGGTATGTGCTTCGCTGCTGGCTCGGCGTGGGCAATACCTGTCCCTTACAGTTGGGGATATGGAGGAAGTGGGCAGTTGGGTAATGGCGGCAGTGAGAGAGCGTATGTCCCCACTGCCGTGGTTACCAGTGGTGTTTTAAGTGGCAAGAGCGTTACCCAAGTAGCAACAGGAGGTTTTTTCTCGCTGGCGTTATGCTCGGATGGACGTGTGGCCAGCTGGGGATACGGCAACGAAGGCCAGTTAGGTACTGGCAGCGGTCATGACCAATATGTTCCCGCGTTAGTGAACGCCAGTGGGGTGCTGAACGGTAAGACTGTCACAAAAATTGCGGCGGGCGGTAAACATGCTCTGGCATTATGCTCGGATGGGACTTTGGTTAGTTGGGGAGCCAATAGCAACGGCCAGTTGGGTAACGGCACCAATACGAACTCGAATGTTCCTGTTCTGGTCAATACCACCGGGGTATTGAATGGCAAAATCGTCACTCAAATTGCGGGTGGCGATGTTTTCAGTGTGGCGTTGTGTTCGGATGGGAGCGTTGTTACCTGGGGATATAACTTCAATGGCGAGTTAGGCAACGGCACCAATACGAACTCGAATGTTCCTGTTCTGGTCAATACCACCGGGGTATTGAATGGCAAAATCGTCACTCAGATCGCAGCTGGACATCGCCATGCTTTAGTGTTGTGTTCGGATGGAACACTCGCGGCCTGGGGCTGGAACTACTACGGCCAGTTGGGCAACGATAGCATCATCGACTCGTCGCTTCCGGTGGCGGTAGTTCGCAACGGGGTTTTAAATGGCAAGACCGTCACTCAAATCGTGGTGGGCCATTATCATTGCCTGGCATTATGTTCGGATGGACGTATTGTTAGTTGGGGATTAGGTGGCCTTGGTCAGTTGGGCAACAATAGCACAGACGGTGTCGTTAAAACCCCCGTTTCGGTGGTGACTAATGGGTTGTTGAACGGTAAGTTCGTCACCCAAATCGCGGCAGGGTATTATCATTCCGTGGCGTTATGCTCGGATGGAACTCTTGCCAGTTGGGGATACAACTATGATGGCGAGTTGGGCACAGGCAACAACACGAACACATCTGTTCCCACGGCTGTGGTCACAAATGGTGTATTGAGTGGCAAAACCGTTATTCGCTTAATGGCAGGAAGCCAAAGCCACCATACATTAGTGATTGCTCCCAGTAGTAACACCGCACCGACTGTGAACAGCGTGAGCATTTCACCGCCTAACCCGACTACCAACTCGTTACTGACTGCCGCCGCTGCCGCAACGGATGCCGAAGCAGACCCTGTGACCTACGCTTATGTATGGAAGAAAAACGGCAATGACATCGGCGGACAAACAGGTAGCACGCTCAATCTCGCGACTGCGGGCAACGGCGATAGGGGTGACTCAATTACTGTCACAGTGACAGCCAATGATGGCACTGTAGACAGCTCTCCCGTTACATCATCAGCAGTTATCGTAGGCAATACGGCGCCTGTTGTGAGCAGCGTGAGCATTTCACCAACGAACCCCACCACTAATTCAGTTCTGACCGCCACACCGGCGGCAACGGATGGGGATGGAGATGCTCTCACCTACTCGTATGTGTGGAAGAAGAATGGGAATATCATTGGCGGTGCGACGAGCGACACACTTAATTTGGCGACGGCGGGGTATGGAGATAAGGGCAACCAAATTACAGTCACTGTGACGGCTAACGATGGCACGGTTAACAGTGCGGCTGTGACTTCGGCCCCTGCTACTGTGGTTAACAGTGCGCCGAGTGTGCTATCCATCAATTTCGATACGACCAACTATAAGACGAATGACGTTATCGTTTTTAGTTGGGGTGCCTATGATGCGGATGGGGATACCCTTACCTACTCGTATGTGTGGAAGAAGAATGGCAGCGTCATCAATGGGGAAACGGGCTTTGTACTCGACCTCTCCAAAGCGGGCAATGGCAATAAGGGCGATGTTATCACGGTGACGATCACCGCCAACGATGGCACAGTCAGCAGCGCGCCGCTCACATCGACGAACCTCAACGTGGTTAATTCGGCTCCCGTTGTGAATGGCACCCCCCTGACGCCTTCCAACCCAAACACCAATTCGACTCTGACAGCTCCATTGGCGACAGATGCCGATGGTGACACGCTGACCTACAGCTACGTGTGGAAGAAGAACGGTGTGATTATTGATGGCGCCACGGACAGGACGCTCAATCTGGCGACTCCCGGCTATGGCGACAACGACGATGTGATTACGGTGACCATCACGGCCAACGATGGCACGGTTGATAGCGCGGCTGTTACTCCGGCTTCGGTGACTATTGGTAACACGGCGCCTGTTGTTAGTGGAGTGGCGATTTCGCCCAATGCGGCGACGACCAACTCGACATTGACTGCCACTGCGGCGGTGACTGATGGGGAAGGCGATTCGATTTCCTTCAGCTATCAATGGAAGAAAAACGGCGAGGAGATCGATGGCGCGACGGGAGACACGCTCGATTTGAGCGTGATTGGGCATGGCGACAAGGGCGATGTTATCACGGTGACGGTGGTTGCCAACGATGGCACGGTTAACAGCGCGCCGTTTACCTCGGCGCCACTGACAATCGGCAACACAGCGCCGCAGATGGCGACGGTGAGCATTAGCCCCACCGACCCCAAAACCGACACAACACTGACTGCCAGCCCGGCGGGCAACGATGTCGATAGCGATACGCTGACTTTCACCTATCAGTGGAAGAAGAACGGGAGCGTCATTGGTGGGGCAACGGGCAACACCTTAAATCTGGCGACGGTGGGCTATGGCAACAAGAACGATGTCATCACGGTGGAAGTCAAAGCCAACGATGGCACGGCGAATAGCGCTTCGCTGACTTCGGCGGGCGTGACAGTGGCTAATACCGCTCCGGTGGCGACAGGGGTCACTCTGGCGCCGACCAACCCTTCGACGAATGGCGTGTTGACTGCTACTGCTGTGGGCGAAGATATTGACGGCGACACGCTGACCTACTCGTACATCTGGACGAAGAATAACGTTGTCATTGATGGCGAGACGGGCAAAACGCTCGACCTCTCCAAAACCGGCAACGGAGATGTGGGCGATGTGATTACAGTGACCATCACGGCCAACGATGGCACGGCCAACAGCGCACCGCTCACCTCGGCAGCGGTTACGGTGACTGAAGTCGTGGTTACCCCCGGACTGGTGGTTTCTAAGGTGACCATCAACCCGTCCAAACCGCAGACCGACAGCGACGTGGCGGCAGTGGTGGTGGCGAGCGGCCCTGCGGGCGCGAAACTGAGCTACTTCTATCAGTGGAAGAAGAACGGCGTGAACTTGACTGGCGAGACGGGACGCACCGTGGACCTGGGCAAAATCGGCAACGGAGACCGAGGCGACCAAATTTCGGTGGAAGTGCGCGCCAGCGATGGCACCAGCACCACGGCTCCCGTCGCTTCGCCCGCTGTGAGCGTGGTGAATGCGGGGCCAACGGTGACGAGTTTGAGCCTGAGTCCCAGCAACCCGAAAACCAACACCGTACTGACCACCACGGCTACAGCGGTTGACCCCGATGGCGACGCAACTCGCTTCGTGTATGTGTGGATGAAGAACGGCGTCAAGATTAACGGCGAGGAAGGCGCGACACTGGATTTGGGCAAGACCGGCAACGGCGACCGGGGCGACCAAATTTCGGTACTCATCAAAGCCCGCGACTATAGCGCCGCCAGTGCGCCGCTGACTTCGGCAGCGCTAACTATCGTGAACAGCGAACCCGTGATGACGGGACTGAGCATTGGCCCCGGCAACCCCACCACCAACACGGTGCTGACTGCCAACGCGACAGGCACAGATGGCGATGGAGATGCCACCAGCTTCGAGTATGTGTGGCTGAAAAACGGCGTCGAAATCGCGGGCGAGACAGGCGCAACTCTCGACCTTAGCAAAGATGGCAACGGCGATGCGGGCGACGAAATCACGGTAGTAGCGAAAATCAAAGACGCCACCTCAGCCAGCGCTCCGATGACCTCGACGCCTGTGACGGTGGGCGGAGCGGCTACGCCTCCCGCTGTCACAGCGCGACGCAGCAGTTCGCCGACTCCTTCCAATGGGAGTTCGTGATTAGTGGTCAGTTGTTAGTGGTTAGTTGTTAGTTGTTAGTGGTTAGTGATTAGTTGTTAGTTGTTAGAAGGGGCGCGCTTCGGGTGAGGCGCGCCCTTTTTGTCTGTGGCGCGTCGTGTTTCTCGGCAGGGGAGCGGGGATTGAAGGGGTTTTGATTTTTAACCACAGAGGCACAGAGGCGCAGAGGGTGTTGAGATGAGGAAAGAGAGGGTTAAGGGCATTAATGGGAGGAAATGGGGGTGAGGTGGGCTTTTTCTGTTTTTAGGAGGATGCTCAGGAACTCGGTTCCGAAAGGGGTCAAGAAACATTTGCAGCAGCTTAGAGAACTTTCAATTAACATTAAAAACTTACTGAATGTATCAAATTTAACACGCACTTTTCAACGGTCTTAGTTAAAATATTTTAACGGTTGTTGCAACCGCTTCCCCGGCTGAAATTCGTCGAACCTACTACTCTCCGACGCCCTGACGTTTTCAATTGGGATGGCTGCGTTGTTTCTCCTAACCCTCATTATTATTTCGTACTCTACCCTTCACACTTTTAAAACTGCTACTATAGCAAAGCAGAGATTGTGTCCCGGCTTCCTGCCCTGATGTCCCGACGCTTAATGGCGTCACTCTTCCTGCCCTGATGTCCCGACGCTTAATGGCGTCACTCTTCCTACTCCTTTGATGTACCGACGCTTAATGGCGTCACTCTTCCTACTCCTTTGATGTACCGACGCCTGATGGCGTCACTCTTTTTACCTGTGGCGCTCTGTGTGGGTGTGCTGTTTTCGTCCAATTCAAGCTGGCTGTGACTGCCGAAGTCAACAGGTGGAATTGACGCGAAAAGGCCGCGCGATGAGGGATTTCATCGCACGAAGCGCTTATAAAATTATCAATTTTGGCCCAAAAGGCCGTTTTGTTACAAATTTAACTTTAAAAATGGTTGTATTTTCAGTTTATTTTTGAACAACTGACACGAGTGATTTTTCGTGTATGGTGAGCCGCTCCCGTGACTACACCTCGGCGAAAAATCTCTCACGAACACTCTTTCATCCTGTCGTTCCCATGTTGCATTATTCTTACCATAAAAGCCCTCTTCAAGCTCCTGCTTGCAATTCAGAGGCCTCTGTTTCGGTTGCTGCGCGATTCTCTGCGGTTTCCAAACGTCTCGTTCCTTCCCTGTTTGTGCCGTTGACGCTGTGCCTGAGCGTGTTCATCTCGACGGGCGCAGTCATGGCTGCCCCCGCCACAAGCGCACCTTATGGCTGGGCATTCAACAGCTACGGACAGGTGGGCAATGGCACACAAGCCTTTATCCAAACACCCGCAGCAGTAACGACCACGGGTGTTCTGGCCGGCAAAACCATCACGCAATTGGCGACTGGCTTTTATCATTCAGTGGCGTTGGATTCGGATGGCAAGGTTTATAGCTGGGGAGACAACAGCATCAGCCAACTGGGCGATGGCTCCAATAACAACTCAACTGTTCCTGTGGCGGTCGGTGGCGCCCTGAGCGGCAAAACCATCACCCAGATCGTGGCAGGAGCTTATCATACGCTGGCGTTGGACTCGGATGGCAAGGTGTATAGTTGGGGATACAACTATGATGGCGAGTTGGGCAACGGCACCCGTAGCAACACTTCAAATGTTCCCGTGCTGGTTGGGGGCGCGCTGAGCGGCAGGACTATCACCCAGTTATCAGCGGGCTGGTATCATTCGATGGCGCTGGACTCGAATGGCAACGTATTTAGCTGGGGATACAACGACTACGGCACAATAGGCACAGGCACCAGTGACACTTATGTCGTGCTTCCAGCGGCCTTGAACAAAGGTCTGGATTTTGATGGCAAGGTCTTCACCCAGATTGCGGCGGGTGGCGCCCATTCGCTGGCGCTGACCTCGGATGGCCTGTTGCTGAGCTGGGGAGCCAATCCCTCTGGTGAGTTGGGCAATGGCAACAACATCAACTCGAACCGTCCCAAGGCAGTTAACCAGAGCGGCGTTTTGAACGGCAAAACCATCAGCTCTATTTCGGCAGGTGGCGCCTATTCGCTGGTGCTGTGCGCCGATGGAACACTGGCCAGCTGGGGATACAACGGCTACGGGCAATTGGGCAATGGCAACAACAGTAATTCAGCTGTGCCAGTGCTGGTGGATCGCTCTGGCGTGTTGAGCGGTAAAACCATCAGCCAGCTCGCCACTGGTAGTGAACACTCGCTGGCGCTGTGCGCTGATGGTACGCTGATCGGTTGGGGACGTAACACGGAGGACGAGTTGGGCAATGGTAATGGCACCTACTCGTCGTCTCCGGTGGTAGCGGGCAACAGCGGGGTAATGGCGAATAAGCGGGTTACCGGGTTAGCGAAAGGCAGCACTGCCTATCACGCCCTGGTACTGGCGAATGCGGCCAATGTGGCGCCCGTTGTGAATAGCGTGAGCATCGCTCCCAACAGCCCAACCACCAACTCGCTGCTAACTGCCACCCCTGCGGCCAGCGATGTCGACAGCGACTCGCTGACTTTCACCTACCAGTGGAATAAAAATGGGAGCGCCATCGGCGGTGCCACAGGCTCGACGCTTGATTTGAGCGTGATTGGCAACGGCGACAAGGGCAACACCATCACGGTGACGGTGGTTGCCAACGATGGCAAAGACGACAGCGCGCCTTTCACTTCGGCGCCGCTGACGGTGGGCAACACAGCGCCAACCATGACAACGGTGAGCATTAGCCCCACCGACCCCAAAACCGACACCATCCTGACCGCCACCCCGGCGGGTGGCGATGTCGATAGCGACACGCTGACTTTCACCTATCAGTGGAAAAAAGGCGGCGTTGACATCGTTGGCGCCACAGGCAACACACTCAACCTCGCGACAGCGGGCAATGGCAGCAAGGGCGACCTCATCACCGTGGAAGTCAAAGCCTACGATGGCAGCGCCTACAGCACGGCGCTGACCTCTTCGAGCGTGACAGTGGCTGATACCGCCCCAGTGGTGGCGCTCGTGACTCTGACCCCGACCAACCCAAACACCAGCACGTTGCTGACGGCGACCCCGACAGGCGAAGACCTGGACGGCGACCCACTCACCTACTCGTACGTCTGGACGAAGAATAACAACGTGATTGCCGGTCAGACAGGGGCCACGCTCGATTTGAGCGTAGCGGGCAACGGCGACAATGGCGACGTTATCGCCGTCACGGTGACGGCCAACGATGGCTCGCTCAGCAGCGCGCCGTTCACCTCGGCTCCGGTCACAGTGGTTGACCCCGTGGTGACCCCGACTCTGCAAGTGACGAGCGTGACGGTTAACCCCGGCAAGCCACAAACCAACAGCGACGTGGCGGCGGTGGTGGTCGCGACTGGCCCAGCCGGTGCGAAGATTTCTTACAGCTACCAGTGGAAGAAGAACGGCACCAACCTACCCGGCGAGACGGGACGCACTATGGACCTCGCCAAGACGGGCAACGGCGACCGGGGCGATTTGATTTCGGTGGAAGTGCGTGCTACAACGGGCGCTCTCACCAGCACTCCCGTTACCTCGCCCGCAGTGGCGGTTGTCAACGCTGGCCCGGTCGTCAACAGCCTGAGCCTGACACCGAGCGCTCCCAAGACCAACACCATCCTCAGGGCCATCGCCTCGGCGACCGACCCGGATGGCGACGCCATCGTCTACATGTATGTGTGGATGAAGAACGGTGTCAAGATTCAGGGCGAAGACGGCTCGACGCTTGATTTGGGCAAACCCGGCAACGGCGACACGGGCGACAAAATCTCGGTGCTCATCAAAGCCCGCGATTACAGCGCCGCCAGCGCGCCCGTGACCTCGGCGGAAGTGACGATCCTCAACAGCGGCCCGGTCATGACCAGCCTTTCGATTAGCCCGACCAACCCCGGCACCAGCGACCTTCTCACCGCTCATGCAGCGGGTTACGACCCCGATGGCGACACCACCCGCTTCCAATACGAGTGGTACAAAAACGGCATCAAGATCGCTGGCGAAGACAAAGCCACACTCGATTTGTCCAAACCCAACAACGGTGACGTAGGCGATGTCATTACCGTACTGGCGAAGATTCGCGAAGCCAGCCTCGCGAGTGCCCCGATGACCTCGGCGCCTGTCACTATCGTTGCGGCCCCAACGCCACCAGCGGTATCGGCACTGCGCAGCAGTTCGTCCGCTCCTTCGGGCGCAAGCTCCTGATTAGCTGTTAGTTGTTAGTTGTTAGTTGTTAGTTGTTAGTTGTTAGTTGTTAGTTGTTAGTTGTTAGTTGTTAGTTGTTAGAAAGAGCGTGCTTCGATTGAAGCGCGCTCTTTCTGGGTTTGGGGTTTTTAAGCGCAGAGGGGCGGGGGGTTGTCATCGGGCTATTAAAGTTCCATGAGCAGCTAAGAGCTAAGAGCCAACAGCTAAAAGCTCTCTTCATTGATTTATTGGCTTCCTTCGCCTACAATGGGTTTAGGTTGCCGACACCCCAATCATCGAGAAGGACACACGTGGCGAAACTCCAGACTTCGAAAAATTTTTGTTATTGGGCCACGAGTGCGCTGCTGATTGTGTTTTGTTTAGGCGCCGCCGAGAAGATGCAATCGTGGTCCGAGGCTCAGGATAAAGTCGCCGTCCCTACTCTTCCCATCGGGGCGACTCCCCTGCCCTTATCGGTGCGCCAGAAGGCCGAACTCGATGTATATCTGGCGCTGTTCCATCAGCAGAAGATGGCGATGCGGCTCGTCGATTTGAAATTCAAGGACGTGACGCTGGGCGAAATCGTCGCCCATATCAAGCGAACATGGCCGGACACAGCCGCCACAATCGAGGTGCGCGACGCGCGCCCGCTGAAAGTGGGCTTCGAGCTGAAGCAAATCGGCGTGGGCGATGCGCTCGACCATATCGCCAATCTGGCGGGATGCCAACTTTATATACGTCCCGGCGGCCTACTCATCGCGCCGCCCTCCAAACTCACAGCACTGGAACAGCGAGAATTTAAGCAGCAACGCGGTGGCAGTTGGGCGCATTGCGCGGACATCAGCGGCTCTGGCTGGTCGGCGCGCTCGAAAGCGACGCAGCTGTTCAAGCACGCCATCATTCAAGACATCACGCGCACCGACCCGGCCAAATTACCTGCGGGCCGATTGGACACCAGCTTCGGCAACTTCAACCCCGATTCGCAAAACATGCTGCAGGAGTTCGCGCGCTGGAGCAACAGCCACTCGCTTACTTTCAGCCCGACAGCGCCCCCGATTCAGCTCGAAACTTCGTCCGTTGTGCAGATAGACACCACCAACCCGGAGATCACCAAAATCCTCTTCCCGCAGGATTAGCCTGCGCCCCTATATATAGATGCATCCTCACATTTCCAACCGATTTTACCTGCGCGGCGCTGGCGCATTGCTACTGATGCTGCCTTTAAGCGCCAACTCGATTCGGCTGTTGCGCGCGCCGGTACAGGCGCAAGCTGGCCGCGCCGCGCGCCTTCGCTCGACTCCCGACTCGCTCAGCAGCGATAAAAAAGCCGCCATCAAGCGAGTGTTGGGGCTGTCAAAACAGGGGCGCGTCTGCAAGAACCTCATCGACTTGAAGCTCGACGGCGCCAGCCTTGAGGAAGTCGTGGCGGGCGTCAAGCGGATGCTGCCCAGCGCCTCGCTGATCGTGGCGGTGCGAAGCGCCCAGCCCGTGAGTGTGAGTTTGGATTTGAAGCAGACCAGAGTGGGCGATGTGTTGAGCCACGTGGCGGCACTGGCGGGATGCAAACTGTTCGTGCGCGCCAATGGGCTAATCATCGCGCCGCAGACGCAACTAACCGAATTTGAACTCAAGGACTTCAGGGAGCGCAGAGGCGGCGACTGGCTGCAATGCACCGAGGCGGGCGGCGGCAAATGGGCGATTAACTCGCGCGGCAACCAGCTCTTCACCGAAGCCATCGCCAAAGAAGTGGCAGGGACGGGTTCCCCAAGCGGACTTATAAAAACCACTTTCGGGAAATTTAGCCCCGATTCACAGGCCATTCTCCGCGAGATGGTAGCCTCGCTCAACGAAAAACCAAGCGCCAATCCTCGCCAGCAACCGCTGCACCTCAACGCCTCATCAGCCGTACATATCGAAATCTCCGCCCCACAAACAGTCTCAGTCCGCTTCCCTTCCACTCAAGCCAATCGCTGAAGAGTGGGGATGGGATTGGAGGAAATTTTTAAACACAGAGGGCACAGAGGAGCATAAGAAGCACAGAGGGTTTTTAGAGAGGGAATGTTGGCTTTGGTGTTCGGGTGTGGGAATTGTGATTTGGTGGTTTTAAACCGCAGAGGCGCGGAGACGCAGAGAGGTTTGAGAAAGGGGAAGGATTGGAAATGTGTGAGAAGTGTGAATAGAGGCACGAGGGTATGGCGATAAGAGTTACTAAACGAGTTGGGGTTGTAGATAGGGATATTTGAGTTCCATGAGCGGCTAATAGCTAACAGCCAATAGCTAACAGCTTCATACTTAACAGCTTCATTCCTAATTTTTTCTCAGATACTGATTGATTTCGTGTTCTTTTTGACTTACAATTGGTTTGTATTGCTTTTCTCATCGAGATGAGCAATTGGTCCCCACCTGCCAACGACACAGAAGGATATAGCTTTGAAAAAACTCCATACCTCCAAAAAGCTTCATTATAAGGCTACTGGTGCATTACTGATGGTGCTGCCGTCAGGTTTTAGTGCAGTAGTGCCGTTAGCGGCTGTAGCTCAGGGAACGATGGCTCCGGTACAGGCACCGGCTGTGCTCCCGCCTCTTCCCATCGGGACAACTGCCCTGCCCTTATCGGCGACGCAACAGGCGCAGATCGATAGCTATATCAATCTATCGAGCCAGATAAAAATGGGCTTGCGCCCCCTCGACTTGAAATTCAAGGACGCGACATTGGATGAGGTTATCGCTCATCTCAAAGAGGCCACCGGGGGAGAACTCCCGGCCATCGAGGTGCGCGACGCGCGCCCGTTGAAAGTGGGCTTCGAGCTGAAGCAGATGAACGTGGGCGATGCGCTTTATCATATCGCCGGACTGGCGGGTTGCCAGCTGTATGTCAAACCCGATGGTTACCTGATTGCGCCACCATCCAAGCTGACCGAAGAGGAAAACAAGGCGTTTAGAAACAGAGACGGTGGCGATTGGAACCAGTGCGCGGACGTGCGTAAGAACGGCTCGTGGGCGATACGCCACCAGGCCCCCGATGTGTTCAAGGCGGCGATTATTCAGGACATCACGCGCACCGACCCGGCAAAATTACCGCTGGGGCGGCTGGACACCACCTTCGACAAATTCACTCCCGAATCGCAGAAGATGCTGATGATGATGGCCGATTGGAATAACGAATATCTGCGCGCCTATAAACCGACTGAGCCGCTCACTCGGCTGGAGCCTTCATCTGTGGTGCGCATTGAAAACATAGCGGGCGGCGAGCGCACGCCGCTGGGCGTCCGAGTCGGCGGCACGATGATTTATTTCCCGCAGAAAAACGCCACGGCTTAAGAACGACACCACGAATCAATGTTTGGAAACCGACCGAGAGCGTATCCAATTATCATGTCACTTCAAGTTTCAAAACGAATTTATCGCCGCTTTGCTGGCGCGATGTTGCTGGCGTTGCCTTTAGGCGCTATCGCCTCTGGGACCAGGCCCGCACAGGCGCAGCCAGTGCCGCCCACCACCACAGCTCCCACATCTCTGGCAGCGAGTCCGGCGGTGAAAAAGGTGCTGGGGCTGGCGCAGCAGAGCAACGTGTGCCAACGACTCATCGACATCAAAACCGACAACGCCAGTTTCGCCGATGTCGTCGAGCGCATCAAAGAGAAACTGCCGACCAACACGCTCAAAGTCGAGGTGCGAGGCGCGAATCCAGTGAGCGTGAGTCTGGATTTGAAACAGGCGAAAGTGGGCGATATATTGAGCAACGTCGCGGCGTTAGCGGGCTGCAAATTGTTCGTACACGACGCGCAGTTGATCGTCGGGCCACCGGCGCAACTGAGCGCGGTCGAACTCGCTGATTTCAGGCAGCAAAAAGGCGGCGATTGGCTTCAATCGCGCGATTCGGGCGGAGCGGAATGGGGAAGCGATGTGAGCGGCAACCTGTTGCTGCTGGGAGCCATCGCTCAGGAAGCAGTCGGCGCCGATCAAGGGTCGGTGAAAACGACTTTCGGGAAATTCAGCCCCGAATCGCAGGAGATTCTTCTGGCGTTAGCGGCCTCTCTGAACGCCCGTCAGGTGGGCATCATTCGAGCGCCCGGTACTCCTCCGGTTTTGCCCTTGCACCTGGGCGCCTCTTCGCCCATCAAAATCGAAGCCACAGGGCCAGAGAACATTTCGGTTCTCTTTCCAGCCGACCTCTCTAACCCAAATGCCCCGACAACGGGCATTAGAGTAGGAGTGAGTAGATATATCAATATGGGCGATGGAAAACCGCCCGCGAATACAGGTGGCAACATTATCAAGCCCTAGAAACACCAAACGGCCCCCGATACACCATCGGGGGCTGTTTGCATTTGAATAGAACGGGACAAAACCTTAGGGGTTACTCGCTCCCCATTTCTCAAGAGGATTTCGCCTCAAGAAAGTCACCCGAAGGGCCATGATTGTTACTCCCCACAACGAGGGGGCTTTCACGTGGTCTGATTCAATCGCTCAAATCGCAGTTCCACTACAGCCATGATTATGAATGCCTGTCGCTCCTCTTTTCTCTCAACAATTTTTGCCGTTGCGCTGGCAGCTACTACTCATTGCTCTTCGGTGAGCGCTGCTGACAGTCCCGAACAAAAAAGGGAAGCCTATCTGTTATCGCAGAAAAAATGGGGTCAGAAAAACATCCAATTGACCGACCTCTATATGCAACGGTTCAAGAGAAATGTGACCTCGGACGTAATCAAGGTGGCAATGGGCGAAGAAAATGAAAGTGCAGACCAACGCAATCGGGCCATAGTCATTCTGGGGAGATTAGAAGACCCACTCGCCGAACAACCCCTTAGCCAGCTACTGAAAATAGCCAAGGATAATGAGAAGTTGCTATTTCAGGGTAAGTTACCTGCTGCACAAGATCTACTTATTCCCTGGCGAATCGAAATCGCTTTAGGCCGAATCCGCGCGCGCGACTTAAAAGGGGTGTCAAGGCTTGAATCCATCGCCAAAAGTATCGAGCTAACCTGGCCCGAAGTTCAAAAATTTGGAGATGAATTAAAAGTTGCAGCAGTAGAGAAGGATTCCTGGAAAAGAGAAATCGTTCGCGATAGCTATCAGCTCGATGTTGTGACCGAGTTTGTTGATGTGCTAAGGATCATGGGACGGCGAGGAGAAGACCTGAGTACAACAGGTGCGCTCCGCTTGTCTTACACACCTCTTGGAGCAATTGAATATGTTTTAGAGGCTTCTCATATGAGTCGAGCCAACGAAGCCAAATGGTGGCTCGATAGGGCAATTGCTCCTGCCAAAAGAGGATTCTATCCCAGAGATATGCTTGGCTTAGGAGAGGATATGAAACCAATGCTTCTATCCGCCCTTGAAAAATCTCTTCAGTTATACCAGCAAAATTCTAATTTGTATGAGGAGAGGAGTCTTAGCTGGATCACCTTGCGTACTATGCTTGAAACAGCGAGCGCTACGGGGGATCAAATGTACGAACCTATACTTGACAAATTCTCTCATATAGATAATAAAAGCATTTCCTCTTCGGCTTCGCAAGCATTAGAAGGTTTGAAGAGTGGTGGCAGCGCATCTTTAGTTCCCATTCACCCCAAGCCACTGCTGAGCCACACAGGGAGTGGTTCTTATTAACGATGAAATCCCGGTTGGTGAGCTTGTTCCCCAGCGCAATAGGATTCGATATGAGGACTATGATGTTGATACCTGCAATCATGAAGGCTCAAATCAAGCATACGGGAGGAGCGGCATATGCAAATAAGGCTCGTTGGTGAGGAGAATAAATGAACCGCTACGATGAATTGGCAAAACAAATCGCCTGGTTTAAAATCGATGGCGATACGGGAGAAAGGATTATGCAATTCATGAACTCAGATGAAGAAGGTAATCCTCCCAAATCACTGGGCGAAGAAGAATTGCAAGAAGTAGAGGCCCAGTTGGGCCATTCTCTGCCAGAAGACTATCGTGAGTTTCTACGCAGCTATGGAGGACTACTTATTCCCAATAGCCTCCCCTTACGTACTCCCACTGCCGAAGGGTTTCCGATGGGGCTGACGTCAGCTTTTTTTGCTGCCACATCTGACAAGAATTTTGATCTGCTTGAACATAATGATCCGTTGGGATACCTTCCTTTCGAACTCATACAAGTCGTGATGGGAGATAACGGTTTGTATTGCTTGTCAATTGCAGGAGAACATAAAGGAGAGGTTTACTTTTGGGATGCTCCTGCGGGCGATGAGGAGGAACACTTCCAATTAGTTGCTTCCTCCTTCGATAAATTCTTGCAGAGACTATCGACACCGATAGATGAGAACAATCCATTTGGAGTCTGATTCACCCCGTCACAACGGATGACTTCACATGTTCTGATGTGAAAAAGCTAGAATAGACGTCTTTCATAAGTCGTAATCTGCTAAAGATGCGAAAAGAAGGAGTGTCTCGTCTGCGTGAGTGGGAGTTTGTGCGTTTAGTGGGTGTGAGTCGTGAGGTGTATGAGGCGATG
>SDZD01000203.1 GCA_004172935.1 bacterium
AGCAAGGGTGCCATCTTGATTGACGAATACCGTGAACTCCACAGATTTTTGGCACTCCGTCCGAATGTGCAATTCGAAGACAGCACCGTAAGAGCCGGGGGCGCCAGCTTTGGCGCACTGCCTGTTTCTGGATACGCTAGGTCGAAACTGTTGCATCCGCAGTCGCATAGGCGATTGATCCGCCCAAAGGCCAAGCTTTTTCGCAGCAGCTTGCCAGATGGGAACTCGTCTCGCTGTGCGATGTATGTGGCCCACTTGTGGGCGATCTCGGCATTGTTCATTTTCGAGGCCTAACGCCCGCGGTAAGCCGCACTGGAGCGCGTAGCGCGGAGGGAACCAACAAGCGAAGCTTGTTGGTGTCGGCTTGACCAACCAGTTAGGCCGCTGCGCGAAGGCACTGCGTCGCGGTGGTACTTAAGCCTGTGATGGAAAGGGAAAAAAAATTTGCAGGCAATGGGGGCTCATGCAATACCCCCGCCGCGTTGTACTAATGCTGCAAGCATGTTAGGGAGCTCAAATGCCGTGATGATGTCTGTCTCATCGCACTTGGTAGCGATAAGTAAGTAGGTTTCAAACTCTTGAATGAGTGACCCTGTTTTTCCTAATTGAGCGAGGCAGCATATTTTTAGTTCTTGTACTTTCAAGTCCCGCCAGGCCTGACCATGCTCGGAAAAATGGCTCTCTGGAATTGATCCAAACCACTCCAGGGCAGCTGAGTACTGATGAGTATCAAAGGCCAGATGGCCGAGATAGAGCCTGGCGTAGCCGTCATTGAGATCTTGCTCCAGCGCCAACAGTAAAAGTCGCTTTGACGATGCTGCTGCACCAGAATCTACGTCAACAAGTTGATAGTACGCATAGCCCAAGAGATAGGCAATCCCTGGTTCTTGCTCAACTCCGGGTTCATGCAGGAACATTGAAACAATCTTCCGCCATAGATCGACCGCGGCGGCGGTGTCCTCGGCATCGTCCGCCATAGCGGCGAGAGAACGAAGCTCAGTGACGGCGTTATTCATGAGGCCTAACGCCACAGGTAAGCCGCACCGGAGCGCGAAGCGCGCAGGGAACCCACAAGTGAAACTTGTGGGTGTCGGCTTGACCGACACGTTAGGCTGGGGCGAGAAGCAACCGCCTGTGA
>SDZD01000020.1 GCA_004172935.1 bacterium
GTTTGGCGCGGGTGGGGCCGGGGGCCAGAGAGGGCGAATTTCTGGACGCGCGGGTCGTGGGGCAGGAGTGGGCCAACCAATTCAGCGTGCGCGGCGAGTGTGCCACGGGGCATATGGCAATTGAGGCGGGGATAGAGCTGATGGAGAGAATCAAAGTGAAATGAGCTTTCTCCACCCCAACTTTGGATCTACCAGAATAGGTCTTTCCCCCTAATGTAACAAAATTTACACCAAGACTTTATTAGCGTGCAGGTGTTTTTGCACTAAGGGAATGTAAAATCCCTGGCAATGGATCAGATGCAGCGTTTGATGGAGATTGATCGCCAGGTGAGGGCCGGAAAAAAGCCTTCGCCAAAGGCTTTGGCCGAGATGCTGGGCACGAATCGGCGTCAAATTTTCCTTGACCGCAAACGCCTCGTTGAAGAGTGGGGTGCGCCTCTGGTCTATGAACGTCAAAGCGGCGGATGGGTGTATACCGACCCGACCTGGGTGCTGCCAACCGCCCTCATGACCGAAGGGGAACTGGTGGCGCTTTTTCAGTCGATTGATATCGCGCTTTCGCTGGGCAATAGCGGGATGGAACAGCACCTGGCGAGTGCCATCGCCAAGATTGTCCGTTCGCTGGGAGAGGTGGCTTCGGTCGATCTCAATGCTCTGCAGCAGGCCACAACACAGTCTCTACCTCCAGCTGCTCCTTTTAAAACCCACGTCCTTCTTCTTCTGGCTCGCGCCAAATCGGCGAGGCAACAGGTGAATATGCTCTACGATTCGGCTTCGAGCCAGTTGTCTTGGCGTGTGGTGCATCCCTATCACCTCTACCCGGTGAGTGGCGAATGTCAGCTCTGGGCCTGGGATGAAAAGCGGGGGGAACCGCGCCGTTTCAACATAGCGCGCATCAAGCAGTTAGAAATCAAAAAGGAGCGCTTCACCCTCCCCTCCGATTTCGACCCCGAAGCTCATAGGCGCACGGTGTTCTGGGCCGAAGCGGGATACAGCGTGCATCAGATCGCGGTGCGTTTCGATGCATATCAGGCGCGCTATATTCGCGAGAGGATATGGCACCCTGACCAGGTACCCGAAGAATGCGCTGATGGTGGTCTCATCCTGCGCTTTCCAGCTTCTGGCCTTCCAGAAGTCGCCCGCTGGGTTCTGGGCTATGGTCGCCATGCCCGCGTTCTGGAGCCGCCCGAACTGGTGGCGATGGTGCGCGAGCATCTAAATGCCATGCTACCGCAGTACGAAACGGACTCAACAACGAACTGAAAGGTTTTTATTCAACCCCAAAACTATGCGTTTACATTTTCAACTCTCGCCCAACCTCCAGTTGGTGCCGTTCACATATCCTCATTTCCTAGTAGGTAGGGTACACAGGTGGCTCGATAAGAACGCCCTACACGACGCCCTCAGCCTCTACTCCATCGGCTGGCTCCAGAGCGGCCACGGACGCAAAGACGGCCTCATATTCCCAGACGGCGCTCGCTGGTTTATTTCAGCCCCCGATACCCCCGAAGGCGACGACCTGTTAAGCCGCATCGTCTCCGCCGCCCAGTCCGACCCGATGGTGTGTTGCGGCATGGAAGTCACCCAGATCTCCGCCCAGCGCACCCCCGACTTCGGCCCCCGCCACGTCTTTCGCGCCGACTCGCCGATATTTCTCCGAGGCGACCGCACCCCCGACGGCTACGACCCCCACCTAATCTACAGCGACGAAGCCGCCGACACAGTCCTAACCCGCGTCCTCCACAAAAAACTAGCCGCCGCCGGACTAAGCGACCACATCGAAGGCGCCACCCTCCGCTTCGACCGCAGTTTCAGGACCCCCAAAACCCGCCTAATCCAAATCCAGGAATCCAAAAAACGAGTAACCGTCTGCCCCGTAATAGCCGAAGGCCCCAAAGAAGCCATCCAATTCGTCTGGAACACCGGCGCCGGCCACCTAACAGGCTGCGCCTTCGGGAGCCTTATATGACTCTCGACCTCACATTTTTGAGAGAAAAACCCGATTTTTCGGCTCGTGCCCGCCTAAAGGTTGAAGCCCTTGCTCCACTTTCGATGGTTGTGAAGATGCCGGGGAAATACTACCGCTCACAATCTGTACCATCCGACATTATGTTGTGGGCGATGCTCGAAAACGCGCTCGGATGGCATATCGCTGAAATCGAGCGCAAAAAATTACTAGACGAACTGAAGAAGAGGCACAAAAGTGAAGCCCCGCTTTCAGGTGTCAAGTTCGGTTCGTTGCTCTCGTGGCATGTACGGTTTGTAGGACCACATTTTGAACCTCCTATGCTTCGCTATGATGATTTGTGGTCTCAACACCTACGCGGTTCTTCCTTTCCCGGTGGCTCTCGCAACTATGACCAAAGCGCCATTCCATTGATGAACGCAGAAAGGGGCAAGCGTGTAACTTTCAGCGAAAAAACAACCGCGCGCAAAGATGATGCTGTAATACGTGAGTTCTCGGATGCAGACGACATTAACTTGTCCGCACTGCGGCCTTACTTCCCGCAATATTACACCTCACCTACACCGAGAGAATATGTCGAGCCTGAAATGGCTTACTCATTCGCCCTCGAAACATCTCCTTCACTTTTGCAGATGTTGCAAGATGCACTCTCAAGTCCGGCGGCGCCGCTTTATCTGGGAGCGAGTGAAGGATGGGTCGATGCTACGCTGGAGGTGACACCTCAATGAGCCAAACACTAAATTTGTTTGACCAACCCCAAAACGAAACTCCTTGGATTCCGCCAGTTTCTACGCCTGTGCTTATCCCTTTCACATTACCAACACTCGACCATCCTTATGCTCGTTACGGTTTGGCTGTTGCGTTGTGGAAAAACAACTGGCCTGATTCAGGGGGAGATGAAGCCCAATTACGGATGGCGCTAATCAATGCTATTGAAAGTGGCTTGGCCCAGTTCCGTATGAAGACACCCGACGATCCGCAAGGGCCAGTGCGTCTTCTTAAATTTCACGCTATTAATATCGCTGACTTGCGCAAAGACTTGAATCAAGTCCAATCGCCTGGACTCGCGGAAAAAGGCATCTACCTTTTTCCAACCGTTCTAACGACGGATGGAGGTGCCAAAGCAACATGGCAAGAAGCCGAGTCTGCCGTCGCGCGCCTTCACGCAGGAGAATCACTTTCTGCGACCGACAAACTCAAACGTTCCTTTGCTCCTACAACGGCCAAAATTAATAATGGCACGTCCTCTCAGACCGAGCCCAAAGGAACATTGCTTGAGATTGCGTGTTGCTGTATTACAACACTCACACCGCATAAACCCGCCGCATGGCCGGGCCAAGATCGAGGAAACACAATTTTGATTCCCGACTTGAACGTTGAGCAACTTCGTGATTTTGTCGAGCTATTCGAGCAGATGCGGCGTTCCAAACTCGATGGCGATTTATGGGAAGCCAAACTCAAACCGCTCGAAGTTCAATCAGTTGCTACGAGTACAGGAAAAAAGCCAGTGCGTGCTGCTAAACCCGCAGCTTCACAAAAAGCCGGATACCGGCGCCCACGTCTCCACAATGGGAATTTCCCCTTTGCACCGCAAAATTCCGAAGTTTTTGGAGCAGTTGGTCTGCTCGCTGCTATCGGACGTTGGGCGCTCGAAGCTGAAGGAGTAGACAAAACTTGGGCGCGCGAAGTCTTATCCCAAGTGGCTGAGGCGCCGCTCTACGTTACATCATATAGCGGCATTTCTCAGGTGCGTTTCGGCCATCACATTGTGTCGTTGGCAATGGAAGGACGCCTATCGCATATCCTCGCCGCTTTCTATGACAAAGCGCGGCTTTATGCGGATGATGAAGGCCAGTTCATCAATCGGCTACCGCCACTTGGTTCTACCAAGACCGATTACAGCCGCGATTACTACCGTTTTTACCTGCAAACCAGCCGATTTCTCCAACAATTTTCGCGCCCTGCGTTTGCTGATTTTCTTTCCAGTCGCGCCGAATATCCGGCGCTTTGCCGTCCATTATTAGACGGTTTCTTCGCTCACATTATGATTCCCAAACCCATTGTTGAGTCGGCCCGCCTTCTGGGACAACACCTCAACCGCACTGCGTATTTCGTCGCAAGAGAAGAGTATTCTTCTGAGAAAGGCGGCGACGATGATAAAATCCGCAAGGCCAAGGCTAAAATCCTGGTCGAGTTTGAAAGTGCCATTCTCAGCGCCAAGTCCAGCACCGATATGCTTCACCGCATTTCGACTAGAGCAGGGCGTTTGCTAAATGGCGACTTACCAGCAGGGGCTGACATTTTTATGGATGCCGCTGCTTCAGGCGACCTGCTTTCACTTCCTGAAGCTCAACACTTGTTGATTGCCTATCTGCGTTTGCGCTCACCCCAACAAGAAAAGGTGCAAAAAGAACCCACGTCCGAAATCACAAACCCAACTTCCACAACCAACGAATCAGCCGAATTCTTGATGGACGATTCACAATAACTCTACACCCACACTATCATGTCAATCAAAGGAATTTTAATCTCACTCGTCGCGCCAATGAGCGACCATATCGCCAACGGTGGCGAAAAGATTTTGGGCAATGCCTCATCCATCAAGCGTCGTCCCGATGGCCGCGTTTACATCTCTGGTCAGATGCAACGCCACGTCCTTTTCTCGGCTCTTGACCGTCTCAACTCTGATGACCCCAATAAAGGTGATTCTTACGTATCCAACGGAGATGGCATCACTACGCAGGTCGAAACCGATTTACGCGCCGACTTGGGAGGATTCCTGCAAACCTCAAAAGAATCATATTCGGGGCGTCGTATCGCTCCTATTTCAGCAACTCCAGCCGTTGCTTTAGGTGAAAGCGAAGTTGGTCGCGATTTATTGATTCGTCTCAAGGTATTGCAAAACGGTGAGTCGAAAAATCAAGCTCTCGCCACCCGCGAGTTCTCCCAGGACGATTCCATGTTGATGAACTTCTTCATTGACGTAGCAGCCGTTGGTGTACGTAAGCGCTATTCATATAAAGAACAACTGCACTTAGGAACCGAGTATGTCAAGCATTACGACAACGCCGAAAAACTGCGTCGTCTGAAATTATCTCTTGAAGCCTCTGCATCGCTCACGGACTACGCGAACCAAGCCCGCAACGCGACTTCTGGCGAACCTCAAAAAGTGCTGATTGTATTCGACCCCAAAATGTCCCGTAAAGCCGCTCGCTACTTCAAAGCGGGTGAAACCGAGCAAAAACGTATTTTGGCTGAACTAGAAGCGCGCGGCGCAACCTATTTTCTGGGTGACGACACCGACGAAAACACATTGTCAATTTTCGAGGCATACGAAAAAGCACGCACATTCCTTGAAAGTGCAGAACTTTTCGACCCCGCACCTAATGCCCCTATCATTTCGACAGCCGATTTTGAAAAGGCCGTGACCGCCTGAGGAGAATGGAAATGCTGGCTAAACCCTCCGGCGTTTCTTTGGAAGATCACACACAACATGTGCGTGATGAGGCCGCGAAAATTCTACAATCGCGGCCTTTCCTTTCCAAAAAATACGCCCGTTTTTGTTCACGTGACCTCGGTGAACTTCTCGATTTAATTGCTGTGTGGCACGATGCTGGAAAAGCACACCCAAAATGGCAAAATGCCTGTCAGAAAGACTACGCCATTAAGCAAGCCACCGGAAAAGTTGTAGGAGCGAATTTGCTACGTTCTGGCATCCGACACGAAATGGAGTCCTTGTGCTTGGCTGCACGCGCAAAAGTGCCTTTGACCAGAGTTGGGAATGTTGCTATTGCTGCCCATCACAAGAAATTAGGTGAAAAGTCTGAGGCGCGTTGGTTGACCGATGACAATGGTAGATTCGCCTCTCTTTGGAAAACATTCAAAGGTTGGAACGGCGATCTAAGAAGCCATGAGTTAAACGCCGCAATCCTAGACCGTTATAAATACGACGGCCCCCGTTCACTGCTACAACTCGCTGATGGTCGTGCGTCGGGGATGGAAGATGAGTACGCTTCACCGGAATTATTGCCCTTCGACTATAACTTCAAACACAAAGATGAAAAGACTGGCTTGCCATCTTATCGAGGTGTCCAATTACTCATCCAAAAGGTTTGGGACGAGCCTTTTGCTATTTTGCGCGCTCCCACAGGAAGTGGGAAAACGGATGCCTGTTTATTGTGGGCCAAACACCAAATAGAAGCTGGACGCGCTGACCGATTGGTCATAGCGATGCCAACTCGCTTCACATCCAACTCACTGTCAGTTGCTGTGGCTTCGACTTTATCTCAAACCGGATTGTACCATTCAAGTGCTTGGCAATCCTACCCCCATAAATTTCGTGATGAACAGTTGCGTTTAGCACGTGAACTTTTGCCTCCTGTCACTGTTACAACCCTTGACCATTTGTGCATCGCGTTAACAGGCGCCCGCGAAGACCACCACGCCATTTTCTGGAATTTGGCCCATTCCTGTGTTGTCATTGATGAATCGGATTTCTACGATGACTTCACTCAGCGCAACATGCTTGTGCTACTACAAGTGCTAAAAGTCTTGGAAGTGCCAGTGTTAGTAATGAGCGCCACCGTCCCTGAGTCGGCCCGCCAACTTTATGCACTTTCAGGCCAAACTGTCTCCCAAATTCACGATTCAACCGAGGGCCGTGAGCGAGTGCGCTGCCATCTCAAAACGCGCGGCGCCGTTGAACAGCCTGCCGATATAGCCGATTTACTGGCGCGCGCTATCAAAGGTGAACCAACGATCATCTATTGTAATACAGTGAAGCGCGCACAAGATTTTCGTCGTTACCTGCTAGAAAACAGCGTAGATGAAGGTGAGGTTGTTCTCTATCACTCGCGTTTCATCGAAGACGACAAAATTAAAATCGAGAAAAAGTTGCAGTCAGCACTTGGCTCAGAGGCATGGAAAGAGGGCAGGGCACATGGCATCGCCATATTGACTCAAATTGGCGAGCTATCAGTCAACATTTCAGCCGATGTAATGATCTCCGAACTTTGTCCAATTGATCGCTTAGCACAAAGAGTGGGACGATTATCGCGTTTCCGCGAAGAAGCCGGCGAACTCTATCTGATAGAACCATACCGTGTAGATAAGAGCGGAGAATCAGACTTTTATCCTGCGCCCTATGGTTCCTATGTGACAGGCCAAGGCTGGCAAATGACACCTGTTCTCCAGAACTCGCGTGAAAAACTACTTACTGGAGACTACAGTGCAGCAGACTTTGTGCGTTTAGTCGATGAGATTTACCCCGTTGCTTCTGTCCCCTCGCCTAATGCTCGCGAAAATCAGGAGTTGCTAGAACGCCTGTTTGTGCAGAATCGCTTCATCGTGCCCATTGCTCAGATGAACGAAGACGATGAAGATTTCCAGGGCGGAAGTTGGCGCTCACGCGATGTGCCGCCACAAAAAACTATCTATTTCGCCAAAGGTATTACCATTAGAGACGATAGGGAAAACGAAATAGAAGCGTTCAAAAACTGGAATAATTGGCGCGAGTGGAGTCAAAGGCGCGCGCTCACTCTATATACATATCAATTCAATGACGCCGTGAAGCAAGGCCAAATAGAAGAACGCACCATTTTTATTGGTGAAGACGAAGAGAAATTCTGGTTTGTGGATGAGCGCTACTACAATTCCATAGAGGGCCTAAATTTAGATGTGAGCAAGGAAGAACATCCTTATTAGGCACATTCCTGTAGAGAACACATCATGCTCGACAACGATTCTTTCACTGGCACCCAAATCAACTATCTGGTGGTGTGTCCTCGCAAGCTCTGGCTCTTTTCCCACGGAATCGAAATGGAGCGCGAGGACCAAAACGTGCAGATGGGCAAGCAAATAGGGCAGGGCACTTACGAGCGCGAAAAGAAGGAGATCAACCTCGATAATCAGGTGGTCATCGACTGGGCCGACGCCAAACCCGGCCCCGACGGCGTCCTCACCATCCACGAGGTCAAAAAGTCCCGCGCCGTGTCCAGGGCTCATAGATTGCAAATGCTCTACTACCTCCATTTCTTGCGGCAAAAAGGCGTGGCGGCGCGCGGCGTCATCGACTACCCCGAACTCAAGCAACGCGAAACCATCGAACTCGACGCGCCCGCCCAACGCGAACTCGATCAGGTGTTGCAACAGGTCTCACTCGTCGTCAACAGCGAGCAGTCGCCACCCCGCCTCGATAAGCGCTCCTTCTGTTCCAAGTGCGCCTACTTCGACCTCTGCTACGTCTAGACCAAAGCGCCTTCCCGCCGCGCCCGTCCCCCACCAACACCTTTCCCAAATCCTCTAAATTTGCTATACTGAAGCTAATGAAATTGGTCTCGTCACGACCATTTTTCTCAATAAGAGCGCCAAAAAGCAGAAAATTCCAATAATCAATCTGCCACGCTCAATTTCCCCAAACAATCAATCTTTTCAATCGATTTTGGCCCCAAAATAATTGAAAACCCCCCGAAAAAGATTGGTTGTGCCCCCTATTCAATTCTCAATAAGCCCCTCTTTTCACCCTAAAATCTCCCCCCGCTCGACAAAAGTCAGTCCCATCATCACGGCTTTCCACCATGAAACGACCCTACTACATCTTTTCGAGCGGGCGCCTCCAACGCCACCAGAACACGCTCTACCTGCGCCAGTACACCGATCCCAACGACGACCACTCGCCGCCCGAACTCGAAGACGCCGCCTTCCATTCCGGCTGTCTGCTCGAAGACCTCGACGATCAACTCGCCGAGTTCGACTTCGACGAAGGCCCCTACCAGCCCCGTCCCACGCTCGCCAAACGCCCCATCGCCATCAACGACATCGAGGCCATCTACCTCTTCGGCGAAGCCGACCTCAACGCCCGCTGCTTCAACTTCCTGGGCCGCTCCCGCGTCCCCATCCACTTCTTCAACTACTACGGCTTCTACACCGGCAGCTACTGGCCCCGCCAGGAAGTCGTCTCCGGCTTCCTCACCGTCAAGCAAGCCCTCCTCTACGCCCACGAGTCCAAGCGCACCGCTCTCGCCCGCAGCTTAGTCGATGGCGCCAGCTCCAACATTCTCAAAAACCTGAAATATTACAACTCACCCTCCAGAAGTAAGGACGTCCTGACATTTATCACCGACATCGAGCATCTGCGCGCCCAGCTGCCCGCCGCCCCCGACGTCGAAAACGTCATGGGCCTGGAGGGCGCCATCCGCGCCGCCTACTATAAAGCCTGGCCCAACATCTTCTCCCAGCCGTGGGCCGAGTTCCAAAAACGAGTCAAGCGCCCACCCGATAACCCCATCAACGCCCTCGTCTCCTTCGGCAACTCCCTCTGCTACACCCTGGTACTCTCTGAAATCTACCGCACCGCCCTCAACCCCACGCTCTCGGTCCTCCACCAACCCGGCGCCCGCCGCTTTAGCCTCGCCCTCGACATCGCCGAAATCTTCAAGCCCATCCTCGTCGACCGCCTCATCTGGAAACTGGTCAACAATGGCGAACTCGCCCCCCGCCATTTCGACGAAAGTCTCAACTTCTGCTACCTCAAAGAAAGCGGACGCAAAATCTTCGTCGAAGCCTGGGAAGAGCGTCTGCGAACCACAATCGACCACCGCAACCTCAAAAGGCGCGTCTCCTACCGTCATCTGGTGCGCCTGGAGTGCTACAAACTCCAGCGCCATCTGCTCGAAATCGAACCCTATGATCCCTTCAAAATCTGGTGGTAAAGGAGCCAAATTATGTACGTAATCATCGTCTACGACGTCGATGTCAAGCGCGTCAGTAAAGTCTGTAAATGCCTGCGCAAATGGCTGAACTGGGTACAAAACTCCGTCTTCGAAGGCGAAGTCACCCCCGCCACCCTACGCCAGATCAAAGCCGAAGTCACTGCCCTCATCGACCCCAAGCACGACAGCGTGCTCTTCTACCAAATCCCCGCCTCGGCTAAATGGCAACGCGAGTCGATGGGGACGGAAAAATTGGGCACAAGTAACATCTTGTGAGTGGCAGGGTCGGGTAAAATAGAGGGCGAGTCGTCGGGTGACGAGGTTTTTTTACTCCATCGTGACGCGACGAGTGTCAAGTCCAAGTCCCTTGATAATCTGGTGGGCTTTAAGTCCTAAAACTAGGCGGAATCGCGTCTGCAGGGGTGTCCTTTAATCGAACCTTCGGGGATTGAAACATCAACAGTTCATTGATGAGAATCACAAGAGCATCCACCTTTAATCGAACCTTCGGGGATTGAAACATGGTGTTAGATGGCCTCGATATTGGCGAAGCGATACCCTTTAATCGAACCTTCGGGGATTGAAACAAACGGGTTAATGTCCCTCTCCCTCTGCCACAATCCACCTTTAATCGAACCTTCGGGGATTGAAACCATGAACATGCACCCTCAAATGATGTTCACACCCTGCCTTTAATCGAACCTTCGGGGATTGAAACATATCAAAGCCGATTTCGTCGCGCTCATCAAAGAAACCTTTAATCGAACCTTCGGGGATTGAAACTCGTTAACTTCGTTCCCCAAGGGCCAACGTTGGCACCCCTTTAATCGAACCTTCGGGGATTGAAACGCCGATAGCCTGATGTGCTTCCCCCAAACGGCGCCCAACCTTTAATCGAACCTTCGGGGATTGAAACTTGGTTTAGGCGGTCAATGGCCCGCGACTTCGACACCCTTTAATCGAACCTTCGGGGATTGAAACTGAATTCGGCAGTGAGGACGTTTGGCCCCACTTTCACGTCCTTTAATCGAACCTTCGGGGATTGAAACAAAGGAACTTCGCTGAGATAAGGCGCCGTAAAGGTGCCTTTAATCGAACCTTCGGGGATTGAAACGTGCGGCAGCGAGATTTACCGTTGTGGCGGTCTTACTTCCTTTAATCGAACCTTCGGGGATTGAAACTTGCACCAGCGCGATTGACTGCCGCCTGATAATTGACCTTTAATCGAACCTTCGGGGATTGAAACATGGGCAGTCACCCAGCACGCAAGAGCAAGCTCTCATCCTTTAATCGAACCTTCGGGGATTGAAACATTTCCTTGCGAATGACGAACGTAACAGAACACAAGCCTTTAATCGAACCTTCGGGGATTGAAACGTTTATCTCACGAAAGCGGTTATTATCTCACAGTTACCTTTAATCGAACCTTCGGGGATTGAAACGAGCGCTATTTCGTAGGCTCAGATTCAAGCGGGCATGCCTTTAATCGAACCTTCGGGGATTGAAACGTGGGAACATAAGCGCGCGCTGATCGCGTTGAACGTCCTTTAATCGAACCTTCGGGGATTGAAACAAGGGTCGAGTAATAGACCATCGGCCATTAGCCAACCACCTTTAATCGAACCTTCGGGGATTGAAACTTGGAATATGGAGTGTTTAATAAAAACGGTTCGTGCCTTTAATCGAACCTTCGGGGATTGAAACATATTTCAATTTAGAGGGCTTAATACCGCCTTTGCGCCTTTAATCGAACCTTCGGGGATTGAAACACAAACGAGTTTCTAGCCCTGCATCTGCCAAAAAGTCCCTTTAATCGAACCTTCGGGGATTGAAACTGAAATCCCCGCACGAATCACACGACTCGATTCCCGCCTTTAATCGAACCTTCGGGGATTGAAACGCGAGATGTGCCCCTGCTGTGGGCGAGTCGTGTCGCGCCTTTAATCGAACCTTCGGGGATTGAAACAAACTCAAGTCATATCTTCGAATTGCGCCTTTCGCGGGCCTTTAATCGAACCTTCGGGGATTGAAACTCACTTCAAGCCAGGTGCGAAGACACTGAGCGATATGCCTTTAATCGAACCTTCGGGGATTGAAACCACTGATTCTTTGTCGATTTACGCGCGCCGCCGCTTTACCTTTAATCGAACCTTCGGGGATTGAAACCAACGCCAACAAGTTGCTCGGCTCCCTCATCGAAAACCTTTAATCGAACCTTCGGGGATTGAAACACAAGCACTGAGAGAACGAGGCAAACGAAGATTTTGACCTTTAATCGAACCTTCGGGGATTGAAACATTTTCTCCGCTCAGCAAGGCGTGAAGGTCAAAGGCGCCTTTAATCGAACCTTCGGGGATTGAAACTCTGGCTGCACCCCGAATGGAGCCAGCGTGACAACCCCTTTAATCGAACCTTCGGGGATTGAAACATGTCGAGAAACAGCTGACCTGTCCGCACATGACATCCTTTAATCGAACCTTCGGGGATTGAAACATATTTCTCACTGCCAGCAATGGCGACAACTACTCGCCCCCTTTAATCGAACCTTCGGGGATTGAAACTTTACCTCGCTGACGACCTCATCGAGCAACTGGGTGCCTTTAATCGAACCTTCGGGGATTGAAACATGTGCCTGTTATTCCTTTCACGACTGCGGCAGTAGCCTTTAATCGAACCTTCGGGGATTGAAACATGATTCAGGCGCTCGGCAAAGACTTACCTGATGGTACCTTTAATCGAACCTTCGGGGATTGAAACGATACACAAACGCCTCCCTCAGCGGCGTGGAAAACCGACCTTTAATTGAACCTTCGGGGATTGAAACCAGCGTCGGATGCCGGGGATTGAAGCAGTCGGAGTCCTACGATTTATTCAGGGGGCCGGCGTGCCTTTTGTAGAATGACCCTGAGAGTTATTGTATGGGGCAAGGTTAAGGCCGGAGGGCCGCAGCCGTAGCGAAAGCGAGTCTGAAAAGGGCGTCAAGTTGCATACAGTACACCCGAAACCGAGTGATCTACTCATGGACAGGCTGCAGGCGTTGTCAAAGGCAGTGAAGGGCCGAACCGCGACCAAAACGCCAAAGGCTCCAACTCAAGCATTGGAGTCTTTGTTTTAGATTGGCCGATGCTTCAGGAAGAGCCTGCGGACGCTGAAGTTGGAGCTTCCTTGGCCGGTGCAGCGAGCGTGATGTCGCCGCTCTTGGTGAAGCCCGCACTGAGACAGCCCAAATCTTCGACCCGCATCCATAGCGACTTGGTGCCAATGAATGCCGGTTTGAAGGTGACGCGCCAGCGCAGAGTCAGAACACCGTATTTGTCGCGTGTTACATCGCCTGTAGCAAGGGTTACTTTGACTTGGTTATTTTCCAGAGTACCGCCCAGAGACACAGGAGTAGAGGTTGACCCACCATCATCTTTGGTGAGGGTGAAGCGGTTTTCGAGGGCATCGAACCAAAGCGTTGCCCCGCCGCGAGCGTTGGCGACCGTTGGGAAGTTGCCAATCAACAAAGCCGTTGCATCGAGATGGGCGGTGCCATTGGTATCGCGCACTTTCTGTTCAAATACGACCGTTGAACTCGCCGGGAACGTCCCCCTGTTCGGTGTCAAGCCGAGCAGGAGCGGAGCAGCGTTGGGTGTAACGGTGACGGTGGTGATGGCTGGAGCCGAGTTCAACTTGCCATCGCGAGCGATGATTGCAACTGTATCAGTGCCGCCGAATCCAACTTTCGACTGATAACGCAACAGCCACTTGTCCGCGACTTTGACGACCTGCGCGGTGCCGTTGGCGGGCTTTGTGCCCAGAGCAAAGGTCAGTACATCGCCCTCCGCGTCGGTGCCGGACAAGACCAACTCGCCGATGGTTCCGCTGATGACGCTCAGGCGGCCCGACTGCGCGATGGGAGCATCGTTGACCGGGGCGATTTGCAGCGTGACCTGAGCCGTGGCGGTGGCTTTGCCGCTGTCCTGAATTGTATAGGTGAAGCTGGTAGTGCCATTCCAATTCAGCCTGGGGGTGAACAAGATGGTTTGCTTGACAACATCGAGTTTCAAGGTGCCGGGGAAGCCCGATGGCTGTGTGACTTTGACGATCTTGATTACATCGACTTCGCCTGCTGCTTCACCATTGGAGTCGTTCTTGAGCAGCGTTGCGGCTGGAATGGCAAGCGGTACATCTTCCACACCTTTGACGACATCGGCGACAGCGACAGGAATGCCATTGGTCGCTCCAATGTTTAAGGTGAACACCGCTATTGCACTGGCGCGGCTGCCATCGGTAACGCGCGCCTGGAAGCTGTCGCTGCCATTCCAATTCGCTTTGGGCGTGTAGGTAAAGGAACCGTTGGTTTGCAACTGCAAGCTGCCAGAGCGCGGCGCTTTGACGAGTGAGTAGGTGAGTGTTTCCTTGTCGGCGTCCTGACCGACGATGGTGCCCGACAGTTTCAGGCTTTCGCGTCCCGCGAATGTTTTTGCGGCCATAGTCGGGATGCTATTGGCGATGGTGACAGTTGCAGTCGCAACGGAGCCAGCGAGGTTACCGTCGTTGGGGGTGACAAGTACAGAGATTTTGTCGCCTTTATCGCCGTTGCCCACTTTGGACAGGTTGAGCGTGGAAGCCTTTTCGCTCGCGAGGATGGTATCGCCTTTCTTCCACTGGTAGCTGTAAGTGAGGGTGTCGCCATCGGTATCGCTGCCCGTCACCGTCGCTTGTAGCAGCGCATTGGTTGTTGGAGTGCTGGGAGATAGCGTCACTTTGGCGGAAGGGGCCTCGTTCACATCGGTAACGCTGATTGTGAAGCTCGCCTCTATTGTATGACCGTCCCCATCGCGGCTTTGTACGCGGATGAGATAGGTGGATTTGCTTTCAAAATCGAAGATGCGATTGGTGAGCAGGCTGTTGCCGTGAATGGTGAAGGAACTGTTGTCGCTATCGCCTTCCCCGGCCACCAATGCATAGATATAGGCTGTGCCGCCATCACTATCCGTAGTCGCGAAGGTGCCAACTGGTGTTCCCTTTGTTATGTTCTCCGCGACGTTGGCCGAACTCAGAGTCAGGCCGGAAGGGGCGCTGCCTCCGATAGTTACTGCGGCTGATTCTTTAGAGGCAGTGCCGCCATGCCCATCATCAATGGTGACTACCACAGAGATTTTGTCGTTCTGGTCGCCATTGCCCGCTTTCGAAAGAGCTAAGGTCGATGCGGTTTCTCCTTCAAGCAATTCACCGTTTTTCTTCCACTGATAAGTCGATGTTGGCGTGTCGCCGTCTGCATCTGTAACTTCTCCTATCGAAAACGAAAGCGTGTCGTTGGTCGTAGGCGAGCTTGGGGCGATAGCCACATTAGACAGCAAGGGAGCGCTATTTCCAACCGTTGCAGGAGCGGAACTTTGAGCCACGCTATGGTAACTATCCGTCACTGTCACAATGGCGATGATGGTATCGCCCCTATCTCCGTTGCCCGCCTTCGAAAGATCGAGTTTCGATGTCTTTTCGCCACTGAGTGCCTCACCATTCTTAGTCCACTGGTAGGAGTAGGAAAGAGTCTCGCCGTCGGGATCGGTGGCTTGTACCTGGGCTATCAATGTGTCGTTTGTTTTGGGCGAGGCGTTATCAAGCGTCACACTTTCCATGCTAGGAGCATCGTTTTGTACTTCGAACGCGCCGATATCCATCCGCCCGTCGCGTACACGCGAAAATCCTTGTCCACGCTGATCGAACTGATTGACATTTGCCTGAATTGCTGGGTCGCCAGCATTGAGCGCGGGGCTTCCGGGGAGCAATGCGACCGTTCGAGTCGGGCCGCCATTATCGCTTAAGGCGCCCAACTGGGGATTGATGCTGTTCTGGTCGCTGGATTGGTTGAGATAGGCCGAAGCATCATCGCTGCTCAGATTGTAACCCTTCGATGTTACGATCCCAGAACTCACTTGCCCAAAATTGCTGGGGACGTTGACCAAGTTCTCGCTACCAGAGGCAGCGCTCAGGAGAGTGTTGCTGATTGAAAGTAGCCCTGCGTTGAAGATGCTACCGCCTTTGCCGATTGGTGCCGAATTGCCGACAATTGTGCAATTGGTGACCGTTGTGACTACTCCCGGCGTTAGGTTAATGAAGATGCCGCCACCACTGGTAGAGGTGTTGCCGGCAATAGTACAGTTGGAGATAGTCGCGAGGTTAGCTGTGCTAATTCCACTTCCAGCGTTATTGCTCACGGTGCTATTTGTCATGGTGAGCGTCGCGCTATTGGAGACGCCACCACCATTATTGTTGTCGAGGGTACATTGGTCCGCAGTGGCCTCTCCTGAGTTATAGAATGCAGAACCAATATTGTTGCTCAGAATCGATTTTTTCAGCGTGATTTTGTTGGCATTGAATATGGCGCTGCCAAAGTTGGATGTGTTGCCGCTGAAGCTGGAGTCTGTGACTGTTAGCGTGCCATAGTTAGCCAGTCCTGCCCCGTTGTTCCCGCTATTGCTATTGGCTGTGATACGAGTGCAGGTCATCGTACCACCGTTCTGATTATAGAGGCCACCACCCAGAATACAGGTGTTGTTGTTAAAGTTGCAATCGACGATAGTTGCTGTACCGCTGCTGAACAATCCTCCACCCGAAACTGGGGAGGTGTTGCCCACATTGCCGCTGAAACTGCAACGTGTCAGCGAAACTGTGCCTTCATTATGAAGGCCAGCTCCCAGGCTACCGTTTCCATTGTTGAGGGCTATATCGCTAAGCGTCAAATTTGCCCTCTCGTTAACGGTTAAGATGCGGCTTTTCTTATCGCCATCCAGCGTGAGTCCCTCGGCGGGGGTAACGAGGTTAAGAGTGCCCGTAATTGCGGGCAATTGTGTCCCGTTCAAAGTGATGGTTTGTCCACCGATTTCAGCATTGAAATCTATCGTCTGACTGCCCGACAACGTATTGGCATAACTAATTGCCTCGCGCAAGCTGGTTTGCCCATCAATGTTGGTAGAGGTATCGCTTGTCGTTGTGACGCGAAGGGCAGGCTTTTCAGTCACGAGAACACTCGTCGTTTGGGTAAAGGATGAAATCTCATCTGTGGCCGAAACGCTTTGCGTCCCCATTGTATTGAGCGTGATTGTAAAGGTATGAACGCCCGCGTCGCTTGCCGTGAAGGTGTAATCGGGAGGCAATGCGCTGTTCGCGTCCGTGCTTGTGAAATGGACTGTCCCTCTGTACTCTTCGGCAGGATATCCATTCGCATCGACTGCGCGCACTATCAGGTTCAGGGCTGTTCCGACGGTTACAGGATTGGGAGTCGCAGTTAATTTCAAACCTGCTGCTGAACTCGCCCCTGCTTCAAAGGCCCCGATGTCACTGCCATTGCCACCCGCTGGATTGCTGATAGAGACAAAGTCGATTGGGCGAACTATTCCTCGTTGGTCGTTTCCTGTCGAGCTGCCCGCATCGAGAGCTGGACTATCCGATAGGAGTGCGTGGGTTTGGGTTGTTCCCCCATTAGATGCCAGAGGCGCGAGTTGGGGATTGAGCGGAGATGCCGCTCTTCCTACCTTATCTCCTGTTGCTGTGAAACCGGTGGCTGCCCCCACATTGCCAATGAGGTTATAGCCGTTGGACGCGAATGTGCCCACGACGTCGGGAGTGAATTGAGGGTTTTGGTTGCCCGCGACAATTGTGTTGCTGATTGTTAGCGTGCCAAGGGCGCTCACTCTATAAATTCCGCTAACGTTACCCTGCCCATTGACACCATTATTGGTGATGGTACAGCTACTGATTGTACTATCTCCGCTTGTCTGTACCCCACAGCTACCATTACCCGAAATCGTCGAATTGATTATCTGCAGAGTCGCAAAAATACTGGATATACCAACATTACCATTGCCTGATATGGTGCTATTCTGGATAAGGAGAGAACTCGCATTATCAATGCATCCCCAACCCCCGGAATTTGCATTCCCTGAGATGATACTCTGCTGTACTACGCCTGTGCCCTGATTGTATAAGACCGAACCTTGAGTAGCTGTGTTGTTAGAGAGGGTGCTACTCTGCAGAGTGAGGTTGGCTCCGTAACTATTATTGATCGCTGCCCCCATAGACGAACCATTAGCGGAAAATGTGCAGCCTTGAACTACCAGAGTCCCACCATTAAAAATGGCTCCTCCATTCAACTTGGCCGCATTATCACGCAGTGAGCAATTGGCAATTGTAAGCGCGCCCAGGTTATAAATTCCGCCGCCGTAGGTTTGAGTGTCTGGCCCGTTCTCAAGGACTGTGCCCCTAAAAGGGCTCGATCCGTTGGAAAGGGTGAGTCCACTAAGAGAAGCCGACACGCCACTTTTTATAAGGAACAAGCGGTAGTTGCCTCCGGTGTTTCGACGCACCGTGAGCAAATCGGCCCCCGGCCCCTGAATAGAAACCCGCTCCGACAGGATAAAGGAGTTGAGACTGTATACACCCCCATCTCTGACTTCGCTCAAATTGATGGTGCCACGCACATTATCGGCGAATGTGATGGTATCAGTTGTCGCTGGGTTGCCATTGGTATTCGTGGCGGATATGGCCTCGCGCAACGTGCAATCGCTAACCGAGCAAGAGCCGTCATCATGATCATCGGTTGTGGTCACGATGAAATTCGTGTTTGTTGGCGAAGGAATGAACTCAAAGGCCCCGATATCAGGAGCCGTTCCGTGAGGCCGGGTATAGCCGCGTTGGTCGATGGTAAGCGTGGTGCCTCCTGCGTCGATGGCAGGACTATTGGCAGCTAAGGCATAGGTTGATGTTGGGCCACCAGCATCAACTGAGGAAACGAGTTTAGGGTCTTGTCCCAGAATGTTATGAGTTCCTGGTAGCGTGCCGGAGTAGGTGCCCGATAGCAGGTTGTAATCCCCCGAATTTACAACGCCATACACTTCCGGAGCGGTTTCCGACCCTGCGTTGCCCGATACAATGGTGTTGAATAGCGCGAGAGTGCCTGTGTTGAAAAGACCACCACCACGCTTTGCCTGGTTGGCGCTGATAGTACAACTATCGACCGTTAGGCTCCCATCGTTTTTGATGGCTGCCCCATCTCCATTAAGGGCTTTATTGGCGGAGAAGGTGTTATTGCGGCTCGTCAGAGTTCCCGCATTGTAAATGGCTCCCCCGCCACTGCTTGCGGAATTACCAGTGAAAGTGGAGTTCGTAACTGATAATTGGCCGTTGTTATCGTTGTAAATACCTCCCCCCATCTGGCCACTGCTGCTAGTGACATTGCAATAACTGAATGTCAACGTGCTATTGTTGTAAATGTTGCTGGAGCCAATGGCACTTGAGAAAGTAAGGCCAGAAACTGCAACTGTACCACTATTGATTGTAAGTAGGCGCGATTGAGTTTGGCCTTTTCCCTGAATCGTTAATGCTCGCGCAGATGGGCCATTGATTGTGATGTCGCTGTTGATGGTGGGCAGAGCCGTTCCATTTAAGCTGATGTTACGGCTGACACTGGAATTGAAGGCGATGATATCTGCGCCTTCTGTGTTGTTGGCAGCGGTGATCGCTTCGCGCAGCGTGCAACCGTCTCCCGTTCCTGCCGCCGAACAGACACCATCCACTGTTGCAGCGTCACTCGTATTGGTGACTGTGAATGTGGCAGCATTAGCTTGGCTTTGTATGAAAGAGGCGCCAGCTAACAGACAGGTTAGAAGTGCTATGCGCCTATGGAGAGGAGGAAAATGAGGCATATGAAAGGTCGCCCTAGTTGCCAGATAAGTTGTTGCTAGGGAGGGTGTTTGAATGGAATAATTCTACTTCATATTGAGACATTTTTAAACGACTGCGAAGCGAATCGGACGTGATAGCAGTGACGATATCGGCTGCTAATTGTATGATCGCGACTTTATGGCTGATGTACTTCTGGGGGCAATGGCTACCGAGCTGCCAAATGAATGGACCATTTCAACAACTCTCCTATAACCCACGAGGTTGGCACCGAGATTAAAGAACATAAGGGCTAATGCTGAATCTCACCGCTGGATTGAAATCGACCGCTGTCCAAACGCTCACGATTAAAATTGCGCGAAAGCAATTGCTGATTATTTGCTGATTATTTGCTGGTTTCTTTCTTGGCAGGTGGATTTTGAGATGTAGGAATAAACCAAATGCAGTAGCCCCCAACACGATTAATCTCGTACCGGGGATTGGATAATTGAATGGAGAAGTGGGCTACTCGTCGAGCGCTTCGCGCATCTCTCGCTCCACCCAGTCGATGCTCTCGTCGTGGGAGCGCAAGGCGGTTTGGACCCGTTCTACGGTCAGGGGCGGCAC
Organism: bacterium; assembly: GCA_004172935.1. Classification (GTDB taxonomy): domain Bacteria; phylum Armatimonadota; class Abditibacteriia; order Abditibacteriales; family Abditibacteriaceae; genus Abditibacterium. Next base: position 19,948 of record SDZD01000020.1, read on the forward strand.
AAAGGCGGCGAGTGAATCGACAAGTTCCTGTTCGCTCAGTGAGTGAAAGTTAGTACCTGATGATGCCACAAAAAAGGGGCCGAATAGAAGTGATGTTGTCCTGATTAAGTGGAGACGTTCTCAGTGCAGTGGTCGTGTGTCCAGTCGTCCTCGAACTGAACGGGTGATTTATACCCCAAAGCGCAATGGAGCCGCTCTCGATTATAGAACAGCTCGATATAGTGAAACAAAGAGCGGACAACCTGGGCTTTGGTGGACGGGATCTCGCTTCGGAAGTTGTCGAAGCACTCGGTTTTAACCGTCGCCCAAAATGATTCGCTCAGGGCGTTGTCGTAGCAGTTGCCCTTACGACTCATGCTTTGAACAATGCTTTCCTTCGCCAACAAAGAACGAAAGTCTTCACTGGTGTATTGAGAGCCGCGATCTGAATGATGAAGGCGCTGGGCGTCGCTTTTTTCACCAAAAGCCATGAGAGCCGCCTCTTTGACCAGAGAGGTTTCCATATTGTCTCGGAGGCACCAAATTGTCTCGGAGGCACCAAATTGTCTCGGAGGCACCAAATTGTCTCGGAGGCACCAACCCGCACAGCGCCGAGTGAACGCATCAATGGTCGCAGCCAGATATACAAAGCCTTCTTTGGTGGGGATATAAGTGATGTCACTGTGAAAGCGTTGCGCTGGGGCCGGAGCAGGTGGCAGTTCAGTCACCACATTCGGGGCACAGGGCAAACACGGATGGCTTTGAGTGGTCTGTGGCCGAAAGCGACGCTTCTGCCGAGGACACAGCCCTTCCTGTTTCATCAAGCGCTGAACGCGAGTTCTGCCACAGCGCAATCCCCGATTGGAGAGCGCTTTGACGATGCGCGGACTGCCGTAGCAGCGGTAGGTGTTTTCAAAGACCTCCTTGATGTGGTGGGCCAGGGATGTGGTGGGCCAGGGCCATATCTTGCTGGCGCCGAAGCCCGGAGTGCTTATGCCGATGAGCATAGAAACTGCTTTCAGAGACTCCCAATGCATGACAAGCCTCCCGAACTGTAACTGAGTCCGAAGCAATCAAGGTCTCGATCACCTCAAACCTGTGCTGGGGCTTTCCGCCGTGAAGATAGCGATGGCCTTTTTTAAAATCTCGCGTTGACGCAACAAGGCTTCGTTTTCCCGGCGCAAGCGTCCGTTCTCTTTGGCCAACTCCAACGCATCGAGTCCCCCGCCTGTGTTTGAAGAACTCGAAGACTCCCCTTCAATCGAAGTGGACTCCATCTCTTTGTGCCAACGGTTCAAACTCCAGGCACTGACTCCCAACTCAGCAGCGACTTCGCTGGCGCGCTTACCGCTTAGGTCTCCACACATTCAGGACAACATCATTGGAGGATTGAGGGCATAAAAGAGGAGTCATTTTCTAAGAGGTTTTAGAAAAAGTCATCATTTGGCCAATCTGCGGATCATGGCGAGGTGAATGAAGGCTTCTGTGGTTTTTGGCAACAGGTCGTGGTCTTTGATGAGCCTTCGATAGCGTCCCAGCCAAGCGAAAGTCCTTTCCACTACCCAATGTCGCGGTAAAATACTAACCCCCCGCTGGCCAGAGGACTTCTCGACGATTTCCAAGGTCCAGTTTGCTTCCTCCCTGGCCCATTCCACGAGTTGGCCGCGATAGCCGCCGTCCGCCCACAGGTGTTCGAGGTGCAGGAAACGCTGTTGACAACCGCTCAGCAGTAGCTTGGCACTATTTCGGGCCTGAATTTCCGCCGAATGCACTGTCACTTTAAGCAGAAGTCCGTTGGTATCAACGAGAATATGGCGTTTACGTCCTAGGAGGCGGCGCGGGTAAGATTGTGGTCGGCTCGGTCACACACCCGGTTTAAAATCACACAGGACTTTTTCTAAACCCTCTAAAGTCCAGGTGGTGCTATTCAAATTGTCAGAATAGGGACAGGTCTCGATTTCCTTGTTGCATCGAACACATTTTAAAATTTGAGAAGAGGGGGTCAAGTGATTTGTGGGCGGGTATACTCTGTTTACTTAGCAGCTAAGTAAGTAAGTTAAGTCGCTGTATGAGAGCCACCATTCGCAGCATCGCCGAGGAAGCGGGAGTTTCTAACGTCACCGTATCCAATGTATTGCGCGGTTTGGCGGGGCAGGCTTCGGAGGAAACGCGGGTTCGTGTTCTGGAAGTGGCCAAGCGGCAGAATTACATTCCGGTACGGCCCCCGACTTCTCAAAATTCGCGGGTTGAGACTGGTGTGGTGACTGTGGTTCCAGAACGCCAGGAAGTCGGTTTTTCCGATCTCGATCTGGCTACTTTTCAGGGTATCGTCGAAGGGGCGCGTAAACATGGATTTAATCTTTTTACGCTGGTGAATCAGAACGCCGGAAAGGATGGCGCGCGCCAGAAGTTTCATTTTCTGGACCGCAGCACTGATGGTTTCATCTTCATCGCGAGTATGCAAGACCAGTGGGTGCGCGTGCTCGATATGTTGGCAGAGCACAAAGTTCCTTCGGTTGTTTGCTATCGACGCAATGTACCGGAAGGAGTGGCGTGGGCGAGCGTTGATAACGAAGGAATCATGCGGGAAGCCGTCGCGCATCTGGTGAAGAGAGGGCATAGCCGCATTGCTTTTATCGCTGGACCACCGAACAACTTCGACGCTATCGAGCGTTTGAGCGGCTGGAAAAAGGCGATGCTGGCGAATGGGCTTGATGCTGGCGAACACCGCATCGTAGCGGCGATGGATGATGGGCATGTCCCGCGACAAGCGGCAATCGATTCGGTGAGTTCGCTGGACGTGACGGCTGCGGTTTGTTTCGACGATTCGACGGCGTTCATGGTGTGGAGTTCGCTTGAAAAACAGGAAATTCGCGTTCCCGACGATATTTCTCTGGTCGGAGTGAATAATCACTTTTTGGCGAAGGTGAATGGGTTGACCAGCGTTTCTTTCACTTTTGCTGATGTAGGGCGACTGGCCGTGGAAGCCTGGGTGGAGCTTTATAATGGGGGTGACGCCGCCACGTGCTGTAAAATCGCGCCACTTCATTTAGTGTCGCGCAATACCGTGCGGGATTTGAATGACAATTCAGTTTAGGCAGGGTTTTATCACGAATATATCGAGAAGAAACCATTTTACAGTCCTCTATTTTTGCTCTTATCGAGTTTTTACTGGTGCTCTAGCAGCAGTGCTTTTGCCGGTGTTCGTCCTACTAATCGAACATAACCCGTTATGCGATGAGCGACAGGTGTGCTCATCAATAATATGGAACAGAGCCAACGCTTACCCCACTGAAATATCTACTGGGTAAGTGGGAGCAACTAAAAATTTTGCGAGTTCGTCACAGGCCAGATATCGCAAAATGTGGGCAGAGCAGAACGGCCTGTATTTCCCGATATATTATGTCTTGCTTTTACAGGTCTACCCTCAATCGAACTTTGCCACTGGCTGCCAGCTTGACCATCGTTGCTGCGGCACCCACTCAGGCAGCGCCCACGGGCATTGAGACGCAAGGGCGGGCGCGCTTCACCGTCATTACCCCAAATCTGATTCGGCTAGAGGATTCGGCGAACAAGAGTTTTGTTGACCAGCCTTCGATGTTCGCTATCAAGCGCAGCGCCCGTTTCACTGGTTATCGGGTAAAGCGGAGTGGGCGCGACCTCGAAATCGATACGGGCGTGGTGCGGTTGCGTTACACCGATGACGGTCAGGCTTTTGGCGCGGCCAACCTGAAAGCCAGTGTGCGGCAGGGGAAGGGATGGATCGAATGGACGCCGGGGGCTGCTAACCGAGCGAATCTGGGTGGCCCCGCCAAAACTCTGGATGGAGTGTTCGGGCCGATTCAGTTGCCTGATGGGTTGATTTCGCGAGATGGCTGGTTCCAGCTCGAAGATTCGCGTGGGCCACTGCTGACAAAAGATTGGGTTGAAACGCGCCCGCGCAGTGCGGGGACGGACTGGTATTTGTTTGGGTATGGGCAGGATTACCGGGCGGCTTTCAAAAGTCTGGCGGCCATTTCCGGTGAAGTGCCGATGCCGCGTCGTAACACCCTGGGAGCGTGGTATTCGCGTTACTGGGCTTACACCTCGGACGATTTTCGGAATTTAGTGAAAGAGTACCGGGATCATGACTTTCCGCTCGACAACATGGTGCTGGATATGGACTGGCACCGCGACGGTTGGACGGGGTGGAGTTGGAATCGCAAGTTATTACCGGACGCCGAGAAGCTTCTCCAAGACCTACATGCGGAAAATTTAGCCGTCACGTTGAACTTGCATCCCGCCGATGGGGTAGGGGCGCACGAGGACGCTTACGAGCCGTTCATGCGGGCCATCGGTGCCGATCCCGCGACGAAACAAACTGTGCCCTTCGATATTGGCAATAAGCAGTATGCCGACGCCTTGTTCAAGGAAGTACATCGGCCTTTGGAAGCGGCTGGAGTCGATTTCTGGTGGCTGGACTGGCAGCAATGGAATGGCACCAAAAGCGTGCCGGAACTGACGAACCTGCAATGGCTGAACTACCTGTATTACAAGGAAACCGGGCGCAGTGGCCGGAGGGGGCAGAATTTTAGTCGGTGGGGTGGCTGGGGCGACCACCGTTACCCGATTCATTTTTCGGGTGACGCCACGACCGACTGGAGAATGTTGTCGTTCGAGATTCCTTTCACGAGCACTTCCAGCAATAGCGGCCTGTTTTTCTGGTCGCATGACATCGGTGGCCATGCGGGGCCACGTTACGACGAGACTTACGCGCGTTGGTGCCAGTTTGGAGCGATGACGGCGGCGCTACGCTCTCACTCCACCAATCGACCTGATTTAGACCGACGCCCGTGGACTTATCCCGCGTGGTCGGAAGAATCGATGCGGCGCAGTTTCCATTTGCGTTCGGAACTGTTTCCTTATATCTACTCAACGACCCGGCAAAGCTCGAAGGACACGGTGCCGATGGTGCGCCCGATGTACATCGATTATGCGGGCGTAGAGGCAAGCTACCACAACGCCCAGCAGTATTTGTTCGGGGATTCGCTTTTGGTCGCGCCCATCGTTTCGCCGGGAGTCGGCTCGTCGCGTCTTGGTACACAGCAGGTATGGTTCCCTCAGGGGCAGTGGTTCGATATGTTCACCGGAGAGCGCTATGTGGCCGGTCCAGCTGGCCGCAATGCTTTGGCGTCGGCTGATATTAACTCCTTCCCGCTCTTCGCGCGTGGTGGGGTGCCGATTCCGATGCAGCCTTATACACCTCGCATGGGAACGGCCAAAATCAGCAAGTTAGTTGTGCGCTGCTATCCGGGTGAAGCTGGCAAAAGCGGGCGTTTCAATTTGTACGAAGACGACGGATTGAGCGAAGGGTATAAAACGGGCGCTCTGGCAACTACCGAACTGACTTACAAACGAGAGGGGGAGGTGACTATCGTGAGCATCGCTCCCACACAGGGCCACTTTGCGGGGCAGCTGGCACGTCGCGGCTATAGCATCGAATTGCCGGGATTGGTAGCAGCGCGCACGGCGTTGGTGGATGGGCGCAGTGTTCCGGTGCGCTACGACGACGCGCGGGGTTGCAACATCGTGGAAGTAGCGGAGCGGGACATTCGCCAGAAAGTCGAGGTGCGCCTGAATGCAGCCACCGTTCCAGATGCAACCTTACGCGATGCTGCGGTGAAATCGCGGTTGAGCGGCGTGCTGGGTAAAGCTGTGAACTCCATCGAAGCCAGCTTAAAAGACGCGGGCAATGCCTCGGAAGAGAACGCCACGGCACTACTGGCAGCTTTGAACATGGGCGTGCAAGCCCATAATGATGCGCCGTATTTGTTCGGAGGGCAGGAAAAGCTGCACTGGTACGCTCCTCCCGGCGCCGCAGTGCGGCCCGAATTCACCTTCGGCAGCAAAAATCAGACAGTTGCAGTCGACCCAGACGGCGAATTGAAGTTGGACGCTTTGGGTGCGACCCTGGCGCCGAACGAGCAGATCGTGGTGCCGGGAATGACCAAAGTCCGCGCCGGCATCGGTTATGTGGGACGCCAGTGGCGCTTTGAGCGTGACATCCTGCAATCGCTTGGAACGGGTAAGAGCGGGACGGACAACGAAAATTTGGCGCGGAGGGCGAAAGCGTGGGCTTCGTCGGTCGATAATCTGGCGGTGCCAGAGAACGCTATTGATGGCATCGCGGGGGGCTATCCCAATCCTCATGGCGCGGAGTGGTCGAGCAAGGGCGAGAAAGCTGGCGCGACTTTGGCGCTTTCGTGGGAGGCGCCAGTGACAGTTGGGCGCGTCTTGCTGTACGACCGTCCCAATGGCAACGATCAAGTGACATCAGCGAGGCTGACCTTCGACGATGGCTCTACAGTTGAGGTGGGCGCTTGCCCTAATGACGGTTTGACACCTGTTGAACTCGCTTTTGCTCCACGGCAGACGCGGCGGGTTAAGATCGAGATTACGGGAGTGAACGCAACGACGGAAAACAGCGGCTTCGCGGAAGTAGCGGTTTTTCCTCGATAAACCAGGGGAGTCTGTACTTAAGGAGTATGAAAGCGTACTCGATGGATTTACGAGAACGGATTGTGGCGGCGTGAGCCGCAGGGGAGAGTGTGGAGTCGGTGGCAGCGCGCTTTACGCTGAGTTCAGCGCACAGGTGCCAAATTTTGTGTATGTAATGGGCAGTGAGGCCCGCCCATAGGTGGACCCCACAAGGTAAATATTATTGTTGTCATCAACAGCTACGCTCTCGGCTGTCGTGCTGTAGGCACCAAAATAGGTTGACCAGAGCAGCGAATCTTCTCCCTTGGCATTCGGATTGATTTTGGCGATAAATGCGTGCATCAACCCTCCTTTGCTGTCGGCTTGCAGGGCGTTTTTGAGGCGAAAATTGGTGGTATTGGTTTTGCCGACGAGAATGGCGTTCCCTGCAGAGTCAACGGCCACATCCATAGCCTCATTGGTAATTGCCGCATCTGATGTTATTGTGCTGCCATCTATATGGGTCGAGTACACGAGCGATGTCGGCCCCGCCAATGCGGTCTCAATTACCATTAGAAAAGCGCTCGAAGGCGTGTAGCCTGGACGTCCGGTGGGGGTAGTGGAGTCAAAGCCGTTTTTAAAGACCATGTTGGAGTCCCCCACTCCCGCAAGGTAAATACGCCCCGAACTCGAAACAGCTATCGAACGGGCGTCAGTCCCGCACACCAGAAAAAAGACCAGAACACGGTCCCAGTGCCTGACAACTCATCACGTGGGCCGGAAACTACCTTCGCAGGCCAAGAAAAGCTATGGCGGTTTTGGCGATGAATCACGGATAGGTTGAGCAAACGATTCTGGGCAAGCGCTGCGCGGTGCCATCGAATCCTGCGAACTCTTCCTCGTTTGCAATATTATTGGCCCCATCCCGTTTTCGCAATTTTCTTTCATATGTTACTTTCACCTCGTCGCAGCACACGTTTGCTCGCGTGAAACTCGCCAATTTTTCGAGGCGTAGGGAAAAATGTCGCAGTGCGACAAGTCCTTATGCACAACGCCAACGCTCACTCCCCAACTCCCTATTCGCCCCATCTATCGCCATCGCCACCCTTTACCCCCGCCCTCGCCGTTGTTGGCTACGCCCAAGTGTCAACCGACCTGCAACGCGAGGAGGAGACGAGCAAAACCCAGGTGGAACTGATCGAGCGTTACTGCGTGGAAGAGGGCTATCGGCTGGTGAAGATGAGCAACTACGATGGCATGTCAGGGACACTACCGCTCGAACAACGCCCCGGCGGTCGCAGACTTCTCGAACTGTGGCATCTGTTGTGGCTTGTGGCTCAATCCAACTTGTGATCTTTTTGGCGCCGTCATAACCTCGCCGCCCCCTTTTTCCGTCGTCTTGACGCTTTGAGTGTCAATCACAGCGCCAGTCGGCAGTGCTTTGCGCCCCTGCTCATAGCGCACTTGCACCCGCAGAGCCTCCACGACTTAGTCCCACGTTCCATTGAGACTCCAACGACTGAGACTCCAACGACTGAGACTCCAACGACGCAAACACGAGTACACCGTCTTCCAGTTCGGATAGCTCACTGGCAAGAATCGCCACTGGCAGCCCGTTCTCAGCACATAAAAGATGGCGCGACGCGGCACTGGACCGGGTTGACGAGTGGCGTTGCGCAATACAGGCGCTATGATTTGCCATTGGCATCGCTCAAATCACTGGGATAAATCACTTTCCGCGCATGAGGCATCGAAGACGAGTCTCTCAAAACGACAGGCTCTCAGGTTCCCAGCAAGTGTCTGAGGGCAGGTCTCGATAAGGCCGTTGATATGCGAGGACGAGGTAGAGCGGTAACGCTTCGCATCAGCGACCGTTTCGAAATCCCCACAGATGTTGCTTTTAAGCATCGAAGTGCATGAGGCTATTTTCGTGCTTTCTACTATTTTCATGGCCAGCGAATTTATTGGTTTGAACAAAAATACAAGTGGTTTGCATCTAGGGTTTCATTGCATTTTTTGTGAGATACGCTGTCGCGTAACGCACTTGTCAAATTATTGTGAGAGAATTTCACAATCCACGATTCCTGCATAGGCCAAAGGCGTCGTTCATATTTAAGGCCGTAAAAATACGTGAGTACCCCACCTCTACCCCATAATGAGGCTTCTCGTTTGGAAGCTCTCAAGCGTTACCAAATTCTCGATACCCTGGCGGAACAGGAGTTCGACGACCTCACTCATCTCGCGTCGCAAATTTGCGGCACGCCCATCGCGGCCATTACGCTCATCGATCAAGATCGCCACTGGTTCAAATCTCTGGTGGGGATTGAGAGTGACGAAATACCGCGCGACGTCTCTTTTTGCGCTCATACCATCCTCAGTGACGAGTCGTTAGTTGTTCCCGATATGAAGGAGGACGAGCGTTTTGCTTTAAACCCTTTCATCGTGGGTGAACCACATATCCGGTTCTACGCGGGCACTCCCCTTATTACACCCGAAGGTTTGGCTGTGGGGGCTTTATGCGTTATCGACACCTCGCCTCGCCAGATGAGTCCGCAGCAACTGGAGGCTTTGCAGCGCCTCGGTAGGCAGGTTGTTGCTCTACTCGAAACCCGTCTGCGTGCTAATCGGCTCCACAATTCTGAAAATCGCTATCGCCAATTATTCGAGACGTCGCGTGATGGGATTTTGATTGTCGATGCCCTTAGCGGACTTATTGAAGATGTCAATCCTGCCCTTTGTCTCATGCTTGGCTATGTACCGGAGGATTTTTTGGGGCGGCGAATCGATGAAATCGAGGCATTTCGCGGAATGACAGCGGCTCCACTGGATCTGATGGATTTCATTGAGCAGAACACTGTTCAGCCAGTTGATATTCAAATCCAATCCAAAAATGGGAACGAACTTTTCGTCGAAATGGTTTGGAGTCTTTCCTCGGAGTATGAAAAGAGAGTCTTTCAGTGCAACATCCGCAATATCACGGAGCGTAAAATGGCCGAAATCCGACTCCGGGAAAGTGAGGAGCATCTGCGTTTTGTCGTAGAGGCTTCTAATGATGGTGTCTGGGAGTGGGATTTGGACTCTGGCACCCTGACGTGGTCGGATCGTATTTATACAATGTTGGGAATTTCCCCCGACGAATTTCAACTTAACTTCGCTTCCCAACTTGCTTTGATTCATCCTGAGGACGTGGAGGTTATGCAACAGGCGCTTGAAGGGCACCTCAATGGGGGCGAAGCCCAGCACCTTCGTCTACGGTATCAGCATCGCGACGGACATTATCTACACATTTTGGCACGTGGTCAACTGCAACGCGGCGCCGATGGCAAGCCCGTGCGTTTGATTGGTTCTTTCGCAGATATGACCCGTTCGATGCAGGCAGAAGCGGAACGCGAGGAAAAAAGCCGCGAAATCATGGCTGTTTGGGAAAGCATGACCGATGCTTTCTTTAGTCTTGATACCAACTGGTGCTTCACGCACGTCAATCATAAAGCAGGTGAAATATGGGGTAAGACCTCCGCCGAACTGATAGGCCGAACCATCTGGGAAGTTTTTCCTCTGGCTGTGGGTACTGAAATCCAACGTCAATATGCGCTCGCTATGGAAACGCGGACGCAAGTGGAATTCGAGGCATTTTATCCACCCACAAAAGTCTGGCGAGAAATTCACGCTTATCCTTCTGCAGTAGGATTATCGGTTTATTTTCGCGACATCACCGAACGCAAAAAGACTGCTGAAGCATTGCGCCGCAACGAATCGCTCTTTCGTACTCTCATCAACAGTTCCTGGGATGCCTTTCATCTGGTTGCCCCTACTGGAGAGATTCTCTATGAAAGCCCAGCCGTTACACGTATGTTGGGTTATGTGCCGGAAGAGATGGTGGGGCACAACGCCTTCGAGTTCCTTCATCCCGATGACTTCCACATTCTCACTGATGATGTGACCGACCTACTCGCCACACCGGGCAATATGCGGATTGTCCAGTTACGAGTGCGTCACAAAGATGGGACATGGCGCTGGGTAGAGTCATGCGACGTCAATCTTTTGAGTCACCCCGATGTTGGTGCCATTGCTGTCAACTACCGCGACATCACGGAGCGAAAGCACGCTGAAGCAGAACGAGATCGCTTCTTCACTACCTCGCTCGATATGTTGTGCATAGTTGGAATGGATGGCTATTTCAAACGGCTCAACCCTGCGTTCTCGGTGATTCTCGGCTACAGTGAGGAGGAACTTCTCTCTCGGCCATTCATGGATTGGGTTCATCCCGATGATAAAGAGGCTTCACTCGCAGTCACGGCGACGCTTAATCAGGGCCAGCCCCTCATCAAATTCGAAAACCGTTACCTTCGGCAAGATGGTTCATGGTGCTGGATCGAGTGGAAAGCTGTTTCGTTCCCTGAAGAGTCCCTCATTTACGCGGCGGCGCGCGACATCACGGAGCGTAAAGCTGCCGAAGTCTCCCTCGCTTTGGCTAATGAGGAATTGGAGCGCCGAGTTACCGAGCGAACTACGCAGTTAGCGGTCGTTAATGAGTCTTTGCAAGTAGAGAACCTCGAACATCGGACGACGATGGCTTCGCTGCGGCAAGTGGCCGAAGCTTATCGTGTATCGCAGCAAGAAGCCGAGGCCGCAAGCTTGGCCAAGAGCGAATTTATGTCGCGCATGAGCCACGAGTTGCGCACACCATTAAACGCTATTCTGGGTTTTGGACAAATTCTACAGTCATCCAATCTGGGTGCGGAAGAAAACGAGCATGTCGAGCAAATCCTGAATGGTGGTTGGCATCTGCTCGACCTCATCAACGAAGTTCTCGATATATCCCGTGTGGAAGCTGGGAACCTCGCTCTTTCGCTGGAAGTAGTGCCACTTATCGAAGTTTTGGATGAGTCGTGTGCCTTAGTTCAGCCTTTAGCTGCCCAGCGCAAAGTGACGGTCGATTGCGCCAGTGTGCGTGGCCAAGAGCATTATGTCATCGCGGATCGGCAGCGTCTTAAACAGGTTTTCATCAACTTGATCTCGAATGGAATCAAGTACAATCGTGAAAATGGCCTGGTTTCTTTTCTGCTGCAGCCTGAGGCGGACGGCACAATTCGCCTTGGGGTTCGTGACACCGGTCATGGTCTCTCCGCTGAAGAACGGGCGAAGTTGTTCGTTGCTTTCGAGCGTCTGGGGGCGAACAAGGCTGGCATCGATGGCACCGGACTCGGACTGGTTCTCTCCCGATACCTGTTGACATCAATGGGCGGCGGCATTGATGTCGAGAGTAGTGTTGGGGTGGGCAGCACGTTTTGGGTGGAATTGCCCGTTGCGACGCAGACTTTGCCTCTGGCTGCTCCCGTCGAGGCATCTCTGGCGACTACGGGAGTGGTGAATCGAGAACCCGATTCCTACCAATTGCTCAGCATCGAGGATAATAGTTCAAATCAGCGTCTCATCCAGCAACTGCTGTCGAGTCGCCCCGAAATAGCCTTTCGCAGTGCCCCATCGGGGCAGATCGGTTTGCGACTGGCGTTTCAACTACAGCCCGACCTGATTTTGGTGAATCTGAATCTCCCTGATATATCTGGACTGGAGGTTCTGCAACAGCTTCGGCAAAACGATTCGACTCACGATACTCCGGTGATCGTCGTAAGCGCAGACGCGAGACAGCCGAATATCGAAACGATAATGAGTGCGGGAGCCACGGCCTATTTGACCAAACCCTATACCGTTGCCCAGATGATGGGAGCCATTGATAGCGCGCTCAACTGTTCTCGCGATGGTAAGTTGGCACACGGGCAAGCTGTGTCGAGTGATAGCCATTTACCACGCTCTCTTCGCATTCTTGTGGCGGAAGACAACGTTATCAATCAAAAAATTGTGGCCCATCAATTGGTTAAGATGGGGCACCAGGTCATCGTTTGTGCCGATGGCAATACGGCTGTCGAGGCCTGGAGATTAGGTGGTTACGATCTGATATTGATGGATTGCCGTATGCCTAATATGGATGGTTATGAGGCCACTGCCGAAATCCGCCGATTAGAAGGCGGGCAAGGGCATATCCCAATTATTGCGCTGACGGCTAATGCTTTGGTAGAAGACCGGGGCAAAAGTTTGGCTTCGGGTATGGACGATCATTTGAGCAAACCCATCACGCAAACTCAGTTAGAAGCAACTTTACAGCGATGGGGCGGTTGAAGCTCTCAAGGACGACGTTAATGAGAATTGAATATGGATGATTTGGGGGGTGTATTCAACTTTTTATCAATCTTTAAGATTGAATAATAGCGCATTATCTTGAACTGCGCTTCTCCATGCCCCACGAGTTCAGGCCAAATAAGTGGCCCGATGAAGAAGTCCCGCGTCAGGGTGGGGAGATTGAGAACGATTTCAGACACGAAATCCAGTTCCCGGCGCGGAGAAGCGGGTCTTGGCGGGCGCCAATCAAACATCAGGCAGGGTAAAATTGCGAATATGGAAAGAGATGAAAAAGAAAAACACTTTGATCGTGGCCAGAGAGCAGAGTACGTCTGCGAAGTGAAGCGAATCATTGAAGAAGATTTGTTCTCAGCAATGAAAGACTCTGGTGAGGTCGCTAAGTACCATGTGGTTTCTATCGCTCCAGAGAAATTTGCCCTGGAGCCAGAAAAAGGAGATTACGCGACTGTGAGTGATTGGTTAACAGACATAACATCCTATTTGGCCCAGTCAGATGCACAGATTTTCGTCTCTGTTGGTGACCAACACTGGAAATTTCATTGGTTTGGACCGCGCGCCAAAAGGGGGTATATCGTGCATACGCAGCCGAAAGGTAATGAAAAGGCCCGCTCCGTTGAGTAGTCCTTTGTTTTCGAGACGCCTGGCGTCTGAGGGGCAGGGCACACTGGGGTCATGAGAGAGCGAACTATGACCGCACTGGAAGAGGGGGACGATGCCGGCGTGGTTGGAGCGGATATGGGAAGTTGAACAGTCCACTGTACTTGCGAGTATGTATTTTATTGGAAGGGCTGTGGGAGTAAGGCGAAACTTTCCGTCAACTGGAGGAATCCCCTGTCCAATTTATAACAGAGTCAAAGTTACTCGCCAGACGCGAAGCGAAGCTGCCATTTCGCATAAGTTCTAGAAAACGAGAAATTTGCCGGACTTTGCCCACATCCGCTAAAAAATAGAGCGTTGATGTTTGAAAGAATTGCGAATTGGGCATAGTGAATACCGCACGGTATTTATTGAGTAAAAGCATAGAGATGAGCGGGGTAAGCCGGAAAATTCCGAAGGTAGTTCTTGCCACAACAATTTCGACATTAGTCATTGCAGATGCAGAACTCGTCCGAAACCGAGCTATCGCCAAACTATGAAACTTCCGCTGACTCCTTTGTGTATTCTCGCCATGATGAGTGCCTTTGACTTAGGCACCGACGCTGCCCCTACCATCCCTCCTGTTGTTACGCCATCGAACGCTCTGCTGCCTCAAAATTCGTTGTTATGGGGCCAAGGCGGCGAAAAATGGACTCCTCAAAGCCGTCTCCCCGACTTCTCGCACGCGGGTTATCACGGTGGACAAGAGCCACCTGTGGTACAAGTCGTCAAAAATGTGAAAACCGATTTCGGCGCCAAAGGCGATGGCAAAACTGACGATAGCCTCGCTTTCGAGCGCGCCATCGCGGGCACAGATAATGGAGCGCTTTTAATACCCGCCGGGCGTTATAAGCTGACGCGGGTATTGGAAATTCACAAAGGTAACCTGGTTCTACGCGGAGAAGGCCCGGAGAAAACGGTTTTGGAGTTTTCCGAATCGCTTCGCACTGCCGGACCACGCCAAAAGCCAGATGGCGACTGGAATTTCAATCGCGCCCTCGCGCAACCCGAACTTCCCAGTGCGAACCAAGCGCCGCCGTTTAAACCGGATGATGACTGGCGCTTTCGCGGCGGCTACATATGGGTAGAAGGTACGGATGAGGGCATTCATCTCACCGACCTAACCGCTCCCGCGAGGCGGGGGGATACACAGTTAAAACTGGCGAACACGGCGGGCATTGTGCCAGGGCAGTTTGTGCGTCTGCTCCAATTCGACGATGCCCAACACACGTTGGGACGCCATCTGCACGCTGACCAGGTTGACCCTGGCCCTCAAACTTATGAACGGGTGACCAACAAGTTCATTGACTGGGTCGCGCAGGTCACAGCCGTAGATGGCAACACCCTTACGCTCGACCGGCCACTGCGTACCGACATCCGACTCGCATGGAAACCGCAACTCTGGAGTTATCAACCCACCGTTCAGGAAGTGGGACTGGAAAACTTAGGCTTCGTATTTCCGGGTAAAACGTACCCCGGCCACCTCAAAGAAGAAGGTTTCAATGCCACCTATTTCAAGCAGGTCGCCAACTGTTGGATGCGTAATATCTGGGTAACTGACGCCGATATTGCTTTTAACTTCGAGTGGATGGTACGGTTTTCAACCATCGAAAACGTTCGTACTCTGGCTAAAGTGCGCCGCGAAGACATTGGCAGATGGTCGGGTAGTGGCCACCACGCGATTCAGATGGCCTACTTCGTCCAAGACTGCCTGGCGACCCGTTTTCGCTTCGATACGCACTACGTTCACGACATCACCGTAGACACTTTAGTCAGCGGCAACGTGTTCTCCCAGGGTTCGGGATTAAGCGTCAACTTCGATCATCATCGTGGAGCGTCGTACGAGAATTTGTTTTCAGACATCGATTTGGGACGCCCCGATTATATGTGGGCTTCGAGCGGTAAACCAGAAAACGGTCCCCCCACCGGAGTGCGGGAAACCTTCTGGAATATCCGTGCTACGGGCAACTTACCCAAACAACCAAATTGGGTCCAGATGAACCTGATTGGCACGGGGCAAACCGCCCAACAAACAACAGACAAACTTTGGAGCGAACCTTTGAGTCCAGCTCTCATCTTTCCACGCGACCTGCACGAGGCTCAACGCGCGCGGCGCTTGCAAGGAGTTTCATCCACTCGCACTGACCAGAGACAACCGTAACAGCATGAAGCACCCTCTGGTCTCAACTCATGAACTCCAAATGCCGCAGAAAAACAACTCGCCAGAACAGTTATGACTGTCAAGCCTCGAAGAACTCACTGTGGACCAAGGGTTCTTAAGCGAGTGCGGGTTCCCGTAAGTCCACGACACGGTCGGCAATCTCGACAATTTCATGGAGATGGTGAGCGATATAGATGATGGAGATGCCTTCGCTACGCAGTTTCTTGCACACAGCCAGAAGGTGTTCGGTTTCCTCGAACTTCAGGGACGCTGTTAGCTGATCCATGACGATAACCTTGGCGTTTTGGGAGAGAGCACGCGCGATTGCTACCAACTGCTGCTCTGCAATGGAAAGCTGCGACAGAGGAGAGCGGGCATCGACCGCTAATCCCACACGGTCGAGGTGGACCTGTGAGCGACGGTACATTTCGCTTGTATTGATAAAGCCGAGAATATTCGGCTCACGGCCCAAATAGACATTAGAGCCGACATCCAAGTTGTCGAAGAGTTTGGGTTCTCGGTGAATAAATACAATGCCGCTGGCGAGTGCGTCCTGGGGACGTGTAATTTTGATCGGCTTCTCGTTAACGTAAATCTGGCCGGTGTCGGCTTTGTAAATGCCACTGAGGGTTTTCATCAGCGTGGATGTACCTGAGCCATTCTCACCTATGAAAGCCACAATTTCGGCTTTTTCTACTGAAAAAGAAGCCGCCCGTGGCGCAACGCTTCGACCAATGCGCTTGCTTATGTTCTCGACCCGTAAAAGTGTTTGTGTCATGAGAGTACCTGAAAGGGCAAGTCCATCTCAGCATTCCGCAACCACAAGGCAAGCGAATGAACGCCTGTACCTGTTGGATCTGAGGAACAATGCCCTACTGAATTGAATTTGTTGGTGCCGATGGTGTTGGTTGTCAGAGCTTTGCTACGGTTTCGAACACTGGTGACGTTTTCGTCCCAACCGTCAAGGTACCTACTTCCCATCCTAATCCCCATCAATGGGCATAGCCCTACTTGACGGGGCAAGGAGGCCTGGCGCGGCCACCTCTTGGAAGGCTCCAACGAAACGTGCTGGAGCGGAATAAGTTGGCTAACCCGCTGGGTAACATCGTCCCTGTCAACCAAATGTCCAAATTTCATACGGAACACCGGGAGCGTTTTGGCCCCCTTAAATAGTAGCAGGGTTTTTTAGGGAGTGGGTTTCAATTGTGTTTCGTTTGATGAAAACAATCAATATACCCAGATTAAACCTTTTTTAAACCTATTTTGGAATTTTTTTTTTGAAGGCGAGATTGCGACGAGGTGCGTTGGGTTAATCCGATGTATGCCGAAGTCCCCGTCCCTTATAAAAAAGCCATCGCCCACGCCAAAAAGGGGGGGGCTTAGACTATCAAAACTCACTCAATCTGGAATCATTATTCCGCGAAAATGCCCTCTCTATATCGCCCCTTCTCTTTGATTCTTGACTTCAATTTTAGCTCGAGGTACGAGGGGATTGGCGCAAAGTTGGATGCACTTTTCGCGGCGATCACTTGGTCGAACGTGTTCTGGCACTTGCCCTGTTGAGCGGGTTTGCCGTCCTTCATGCTGACGACTGCCACGCCGATGGCTTCGCGCTTCTCTTTACATTTCATGCAGTAGGTTTCCATAACAGAGGGGGGGCATGTTCGACTCAGAGAGGGCACTAATGGCTTAGCTTCATGCTAAACGCACGATAGCACCATATTGATGCGTGGGATTAATGCGAGGCTATGGAAAATAATTCGTCCTAACAGCTGTAAAATAATTCTGAAACAACTCCTCACACACTTTATTTAATAGTGATAAATGAAAAAAATTAGAGCGCAAAATGCCGTTTTTGTGACAAATAATTTGAACTGTTTGTGATATGCTATCGTTGCATAGTGGAGCGACACAAATTTCTATGAAATCCGCCACCATCTCAAGCCCAAATAAAAGCTATAAATTTGCTTTTACTCTCATTGAGCTTCTAGTAGTTATTGCTATTATCGCGATTCTGGCTGCCATTCTGTTCCCGGTTTTTGCCAGAGCACGCGAAAACGCGCGCCGAGCTTCCTGCCAATCCAACCTCAAACAAGTTGGTCTCGGCATGATTCAATACTCGCAAGACTACGACGAGCGCTTGCCCGACTCCTGGTATGGTGCGGGTAATGGCGCCTCCGATGCCACCACCAAATACAAGTGGATGGATGCCATCCTGCCCTACATCAAGAGCACGCAGGTTTTCACCTGCCCCTCGGCCAGCGAACAGATTTATACGCCCGCCCAAAAACTCACCGCCGCCAGCGATAACTTCTACGGTAGCTACATCATCAACGCCGTCAACTGGCAGGAAGAGATGTCATTGCGCGGTCCCGGTAGCGGCGGTTTCATTTTGCCCGTTGTCGAAGCGCCCGCCACAACGCTGTGGGTTGCCGATGGTAACGGCCAGTTCCATCTGACATGGGGCAACAAAAACGATAATCCCCCCGTGACCAAGAACGGATCAGGTCAACGCCAACTTATGGGTGCGGCTACCTCTGCTCCCATCGCGGGCGCCCTCGTTGAACGCCACCTCGATAGTGTCCCTGTCCTTTTCTGCGACGGTCATGTCAAATCCATGAAGCTCGACAACATCGTAAAAACCAACGCCGCTGGCTATATGTCGATGCTTACCTGCAAAGACGACTAACCCCATTTCCCCCTCAAATCTCCCCTCTTTCAATCCCGCGCTGTGGGAGGGCGCCGCCGATTTTTGGTTCGACGAATGCGACGGTAGAGCTGAGTTATGCTGGTATTGCCATTCCACTGGATAAAAACTTTTGGCATCTACATTTATTCAATTCGCCTTGTTGAAGATTTTGAGTGAAGGACGAATTATGCAGGTGCGCGTCTTGGGCGAATCTCAAAACACACGACAAACAAGGTAAAAGAGCCAATAGCATGAGCCTTAATCCCGCCAATGTCGCCGCACTTCTCGCTGAATCGGGTTTCGTTGATCGACTCGCCCGCGTTATTGAAATTCACGAAGTCTACAAACAGACCCGGCACGCTTCGTCCTCAACGCTTGCCGGAATCGGGCTGATTTCATCGGCAAAGCAATATCACATTCTCCTCCAGAGCAGCCAAAAAGCCCGCAAAATGGAGCCGTAACGCAGCGCCCAGTGTAAACCAGACCTTGCGTTTTGCAGATGGTTGGCGTTATCGCCGCCATTTTCGTGGCTGCGTGGTTCTATCAATCGCGAAATGAACAGCTCGCGCCGGCTAAAGTCAAATTGGTTGTGGGGGCAACACTCGCTGTTCTTTGTGTGGTGCAAGGTCTCCTCTTTCAGCACTTCTTGCAGTGGATGACCTACCCGGACATCGCCATCTCCATTGCAGCATTAGGAACCTTCGTCTTCCCTTTCGTTATGTGGAATCCCTTCGGAGAAAACGTGGTGGCTTTGCGAAAGAAGTGAGTTTTCGAATGAATCAATGCTTCGCCTGCGCACAGTTCAACCTGTTGAGCAGAGGCTACGATAGGTTATTAAAAGTGTCGCGGACGATAGCTAACCTCAAAGGGGAAGAAAATATAGAAAGGCACCACGTCGCGGAGGCGATCAACTACCGCGCGCTCGGTAGGTCACTGTTTGGTTATCGAGAAGGCAAAAAGGAAACTCGGAAAAGGGGGTTAAGCCATCGTATCGAGCATTTCCCGATTGACCGCATAGCGAAGGGGTTCGCCATTTTGCCAGCGCTCGAACTCTTGCAGCGCGTATTCTCCCATACGTCCCACTTCGTCCCCGATGCTGCCAGCGATATGGCACGTCAAGTGAACATTGGGAAGTCGCCGAAGAGGATGGTCTAAGGGCAAAGGTTCCGGTTCTGTTACATCAAGGAGAGCTGTTAGATCGTCACGTCTGGCAAAGACCTGCTCTAGTTCATCTTGATTGACAGTCCGCCCACGACCTGTATTGATAAAGGTCGCATTCTTGGGCATCAAACACAGATGTTCGCCGCGAATGAGGTCATAAGTGGCTGGTAAATCAGCGACATGGTTGGAAACGACATCGCCCGTGGCAAAGGCTTCTTCCAATTCAACTTTCTCCACTCCCAGCGCCTCTGCTCCCTTATAACTCAAAAAGGGGTCGAACACGATAACGCGCAAGTCGAAGGGCCGAAGCAGTTCGATGAGCTTGCGCCCAACCTGGCCTGCTCCCAGAACAGCCACAGTCGCTCCGTAATTCCCGCGCCCAGAGAATACATTCCACTGCGCGTTGTTTTCGTACTCGCGTTGATTGCGCCAGTAGCCTTTGTTGGAGAGCAAAATTTGCGATAGTGTGAACTGGGCTACGGGGATTGCGTTGGCCTGCCAACTCGAAGTCACAATGATGTCGCGCTCTAACAATATGGGAGCAAAATGCCGGACACTGCCAGCCGCATAGAAAACGGCCTTAAGGTTGGGTAGCGCCTCCAACTGTTCGGGCGCAAGGGACCACATTCCCCAGGTAGCGAATATCGCTTCGGTGTCTCGTAGTTTCGGTGATAGATTCGCGAAATTACTTTGGGTAACAATCTCTGGGAATAATTTCGCACGGTATTCGAGGTGAGCCTTGAAAGTTGGCCCGAACACGCGAGGGAGTTGTGAATAATTGGGGCCGTGGTCACAGAAAATGGCAGTTTGCATCGTATATTCGGTGATTAGTCGGGGATGGCCGGAGCGAAAGTCCAAGCCATGAGGCGCCACTAGCATTTCCACAAGGCAGCAACTCTCAATAAAAGTAGCCGCATTGCTTCGGGTGCAACACAGCTACTTTTAGTTAATCTTCAGTTGCTAACAGAGGTTAGTTTTGTGGAATATCGTTGTCGCTGTTGACCCAACCGCCGATATGGTTATACAACGACATTGGCGAAGGGTATCCTATTTTGAGTGACTTCACGTGACCATCGGCATAAAGGAAGTTATTCGTTCCCAGATGGCGTCCACCCGTGCCCGCCGGTACGTTAAATCCCGTGTTTGGAGCGCCATTGGAGAAGTTCACTCCCGCTTCGGAAGCCAACTGCTGGACATGGCTGAAGTTCGAGAAACGACTGTAGCTGTCGAGCTGAACGGGGTTGGAGCCATCGGCGTTTTTCCCGATGATTTCTCCTAACAGGATCGTCGAGGCGACCGCTGGAATGGAGGCGATGTTGCGGCCTGGGTTACCAAAGGCGCCGCCTGCGGAGCCACCGCCGGGGATAGAGCGGAGGTAGTTTGCGTAAGCGTATGAGCGCTTGGTGGTTCCCAGAGTTGGAATGACAACCGTTGGGGTTTGTGAATCGCTGGGGCAGGTCACGATTTGGTAGCTCTTGATGTAAGGCTGCATCGTCAAGTCCCAGGTGACGGGGACATTGGTGCCGCCATAATTGATGTAGTAGCCACTGGCGCCGGGATAGCGCTCATCGTAATCCTGCGTGTACTGCATAAATGCAACGCCAATTTGTTTGAGGTTGGACTGACAGGACGAGCGACGAGCGTTTTCCCTCGCACGGGCAAAAACCGGGAAGAGGATCGCCGCTAAGATAGCAATGATGGCGATGACAACTAGGAGTTCTATAAGAGTAAATGCTTTGCGTGATGAGAAATTAGACATAGTCGTGAGTGCCAGTAATGGGGTTTATCCAGCCGTTTGATTATTCAGGTGATTCTTGCGCTTGATTAAATGATTAATCGGCGCGCAGAACCAATATACCCAAATGAAAGAGGTTTTAAACATCTTCAGCCACCTTTGAAAAAAAATTAAGGTTTAAGGGGCTGAATCAACCGTTCCTTAGTGGTCCCAGTCGAGTCGGAATACACGCCCAGTTTCGGTGGCAAGCCCCCGCCACTCGCCAGCATAGTAGCCCATGCTTTTACCATCGGCGGTGTACCATAGGTGTGGTGAGTGTTATAGGTCCGTAGTAGGGCGAGATGATTCGCGAACCGCTGACAAGGAAGTTGTCGGAAATGGGGATCTTATGCCACGTGTCTTCGCTTCAGGGAGAGCGGGCGCGGACAATTGCTGACTTGGAAGAGGAAGGAAATAGAGAGGAGGGCAGGGGAGATGATGAATTGGATTGTGTGACGATTATCACATGTTGTCTCGCGATTCTCATACGAATACTGCAAAAATTTCGTCTGGAATCGCTATAATAGTCAGCAAAGTCTGCCATAACAACTTCTCAGTTATTGGCGGGCTACGTCTCGCGAGTTCAAAGGCGCTTTGGTGTGCGAGCCAACGCTGCGATTGCTCCTTTGGAACGGCTTTGACCCAGGAAAACTCTATGAGCATTTCTCCAGATAAACCAACTATCGTATTGGTACACGGCGCCTTTGCTGATGCAACAGGATGGCAGCACGTTATTCTTCTCTTGGAAGCACAGGGCTATTTCGTGGTTGCGGTGCAGAATGCACTCACCTCGCTCTCGGATGACATCGCCACTACCAAGCGTGTTATTGATGCCCAGTCCGGGCCAGTCGTAGTGGTAGGACATTCCTATGGAGGCATGGTCATTACGGGGGCAGCAGCTGGTAATCCCCATGTTAAGAGTCTCGTTTACGTTGCAGCATACATCCCCGACTTGGGCGAGGCGATTGGGCAACTGAATGAGATGTTTTCGCCGCCTCCGCTTGCCACTAGCATCGTCCCCGATGCTGCGGGATTTCTTTACGTTGACCGCAGTAAATTCCACGATGTATTCTGCCATGACGTGCCCGATGCCGAAGCGCGCATCATGGCCGCCACGCAGAAGCCAATTAATTCCGTCTCCTTCGGTCAGTCACTTGAGGCGGTTGCTTGGAAGGAAGTTCCCTCCTGGAGCATCGTTGCTAAAGCCGATAACGCAATCAACCCTGATTTGGAACGTTTCATGTCCCAACGTGCCAACGCCACTACCATTGAGGTTGATGCTAGCCATGTTCCCTTCATCTCTCAACCGCAAGTTGTGGTTGATGTGATTAAAGACGCCGCCCAATAAACCTGGCTAACGTCTATTCAAAACAGCGCGCCGCTCCAACGAATGGCGCGCTGTTCTCGAAGACGCTCCAAATATCGAGATACACCACGAAGCCGACCATTTGGGGGTAAAACACTACGGCAAATTGCTGTTCCGCGCCGCGATATTTTGCCAGCCGGGAGTATTACTCAGCATGGATGCGGTTTCGCCTCTGGCTGGCGACCCCGTCTGCGAGTAGTACAGGCTCTCCAAAAAGAGCGAATGGATGAGGAAATCAAAGAGAAAAAGCCCTGCAGTGCTGTTGTGCCCGCGAAGGCGTCAAGGGTGTGGGCGATAGAAGTCGCTCGACAGTTTCACTTTCTTACCGCCGACGAGCTTGTAGGCTTGCGAGTGCGTGCCGCCCGAACGCGAAGTCACCATCGAAACCAGTTCGATTTTCGGCGCGCTACGGGCTTTTTGCCCCCATACCTTGGCATGGAATTGCCCACCTGAAACCGAAGTCTCGACGCGAATTGGCGACCCGGTTGTGTTGCGGAACTTGAAATCTTTGCTGCCCCACATCAGCGCAGCATCGCGTGAAGGCGGCACATACATCACTCGCATTGAGTGGGCGTGGCGCTCGATGATCGGAAAGTTGCCCAGCAGTGCGGCATTATACAGCGTGGAAGCCGCCTGACAGATTCCGGCCCCTGTTCCCGACACCACGCGCCCCGACACGAACATCTTGGCCTCGCGCCAACCGTTCGAGGCGTTGCGTGGCCCAATCGCGTTATTTGTCGAAAAAATCGCCCCCGCAGGAACGACCGTCCCATTGATGTGGCTCGCCGCCATCTTCAAATTCACCGTGCGCCCGCGCAGTGAGGCATCATAGCGGGTCGAGAACGACGCCAGTAAATACGGGAAAGAGCCTTTGCCTGTCTGGGGCGATTGCGTGGTTTCCGGCTGTACCGCTGGCTCTTTGTCAGGCTCTGTGGCGCGCACTGGCATCGTCAACAGCAGTTCGCGTGGTTTGGGTGGCGCCGCCTCAAGAGCGGCCTCAATACGACTCGCCGACCCCACGACATTGATGCCCACCGTTCCGAAATCGGCGCGCACCTGCGCGTCCAATTCGCGCAGTGCCGCTTCCAATTTGGGGCGATTAACCGTCAGCTGAAACGGCACGTTCTCACCGCGCCGCGCGCGCGCGAGTAGGGTGCGTACTGGCAATTCGGCGCCCAGTTCATCGCGCCGGAAGGTGTATTGATAGGAGCCAATAACCGTGCGGAATGGCGCCTGAAGTTGCGGTTCCAGCGCGCGTTGCAAATTCGCCAACGCAGTTGCATCACTTTGTCCGGCCACCGAAAGTCCGGCGACTGTGCCCGACACTCTGGGGGCGAGTTTAGTTGGTGCTGGTTTGGCCGGAGTTTTAACCCTGGGTGTTTTTGGCCCCGGCGTTGTCGCGGGTTTGGGGCTGTTTTGGTGCCGCACTGGTTCGCCGATGACAAGCGGTTCCTCGTTGGGAAGCGGCTGGTCGAGCATTGGGTCGGGGTCTTCGTTGATGGATGGGTTCGCGGGCGAAGGCAATACCTGCGCGCGAGCCACGATAGGGCTGAGCGCGAGTAACAGCACAGGAAGCGGACGCACGAATTGGAACATGAGCAAATAGTTTGACCTCATTGAAGCACAAAAAGGTCGGGAACACACTGTTCCCGACCTCTGGAAATGACAAGTAGCTCTTACTTGAAGCGCTTGGCCCATGCTCCCAACAACACCGGAAGCGTGCTGCTGCCATCACGTTCGTCGCGTCCAAGCGTCTGGTGAATGCCGCGCGATTGGAAGTTGACATTGGTGAATGGGTTGCCCTTGACGTGTGTTTGCAGCGACAAATTCGAAGGTCGCATTCCTGACAGCAACAGCGATTTTTGGCCGTCTTCCGAGCGCAGGAAGCGCTTGAATTCCTGACGTGCCGCCGCTACTTCGACCCCGGCGCCCACGCGCTCGACATCGCAGAACGGGTGATCCGCCAGAATGGTGCGAGGCAGGTAATACACCTCGACCGCTTCGCCCTTGCTCATCGAGCGCAGCGCGTCGCTTTCGTAGGTCAGTCCCCACCAAACCCGGCTGGCTCCATCTTGCGTCAGGTCGTTCACCAAATCGCTCATCGAAGGATAGGCCGATGGCGTGTTCAGTTCGAAGGTGTTCATCCACTTCCAAAAGCCATTGCTTTTGGCGGCCTCGCGCGGTGCCATGCCATTGGAATCCGCCCACTCACGAGACATCGAGAAGCGTGTCAGCGCACCGACGGACGTTTTTTGTGGGTCGCTCAAACCGAAGTGCCCGCTCGCCCCAGCTGTGATGGCATCGCGTAGCGCATCCCACGAACCGATTTGATGGTTCGGGAAGCGGCGGCGCAATTCGCCCGCACGGTCAGAACGTGCCATCAACACAATCGGAGTGCGTGCCAGCGAATCGCCGAGAGCAAGCGTCTGACGCTTGAAGCGTGGTGCTAACGCATTATAGGATTCAATCGCCGAATCGTTGGCCGGAATCCACACATCTGGCGCGGTTTCGCCACCGTTCAACGCTCGGCGCACGCCGCCGCTTTCATCGAGTTCCTGAAGAACGACATCGTAATATTGCCCGTCGTTAGTCTTCTCCCACACGGTTTCGGCGTTTTGAAGTGCCGGAGCGATTTCGGGTGAGGCCACCAGCAAAATCGGCATCCGCTCTGTACTCGTCGCTACAGCGGGGGTCGAAGCAAATTTCTGAATCGAGATGGTGAACAGCACGCCAGTAATGGCGACCATCAAGTTCAATGATGTCGGCGACAGCACACGCTTGCGTCCACCTACTGTGTTATCGCCAACTACGACCCGCGAAGGGGACGAGCCATTGGCGCCTTTGCGGGGCGGCAACTTTGGCTCGCCCGAAATCTTCTCGTGGAACGAAGGTGGTGCTACAAACGGCTCATCATCGACGTGAGAATTGCGACGACGGCGAATATCGCGTGCCTCCTCGGCGGTCAGCATTTTGGCGCGCACCAATTCGCCTTCCTGAATTTCCACCACGGGAGCAGAGGGCGTCGATTTTTTGGCCTTGGGTGGTGCTACTGGCTCTGGTTGTTCGTGCTGCGTTTGGACTGGGTTGTTGACGACGGTAGTTTCGCGATGCACGGACGCAACCGGGCGCTCAGAAGCAACCGAGCGCTCGCGTGTCGGATTGAGTGGCTTTTTGGGTGCGGAAGCCTCAGGAATAAGTGCTTCGGGCTTGGCGGACGCACTGGGCTTGGCAGGCTGTGCTGTGACTTTGGAGGGTAACGACGAGGGTTTAGGTGGCAGTGATGAGGAGCGGACTTCGGGCTTGGAGAGGGTGTGAGGAGGAACTGCTTTGGTCTTAACGGCTTGAGAGGGCAATAATTCGAGTTCCAGACCCGCGCGAGCGCACTCGACGACTTCGCGCGCTGCGTTAATTTCATCCTGCACGCGAGCTGGAAGCTGGCTCAAGTCGGAATCGGGCTGGTTCGAGATTTCGCCGCCACGCATGGCCGCGATGAACGCCACGTAATTTTGCGCCGTTGGGTCACCAATCGAGTGCAAAATGTGCTGGCGGTCGTACTTGGCCCGCCACTGCGGATCAAGCAACACCCGTCGCGCCTGTGGCAACACCCTCTCGACAAGCGACAGGTAATACATCCGCAATTTCATGTCGCGGTGTTCGGTGTTGGCACTCGAATCGGCGTACACCTTGCCAATTCTCCGGCGTATTACGTCCTCGTCCGCACTCACAGGCACGTCGAGAAGTGCATAAAAATCAAGCCACTGTCCATCTAATGTAGGATCGGTCACGTTCGTCGTCATCGAAAAAACCTCACTGCCCGCGCTCAAAAATTTCAGGTGTAACGACATCAACTGCTCCTCCAACGTATACCGTTCGACGCGAGCGTGTCAGTCGCTGTTCACAAGAATAAATCACTAAACGCAACTGCGTTAAGCATTAAATTGGCCTTTCAAAATTGCCAGCTTTGCCCTTGGAGAACGTTCTGCCATATAAAAAGCGACTTTTGAAACGAAAAACCGACGACTTTTTCCTAAAAATCGCCGGTTTCCCTTTTTAGTTCTATAAGCCACTTCCCATCGCTAACCCGAAAGTGCAGTGATGACGACTAAAGTTACGAGCGAATCGTCGCGCCAAGCGCCGTTGCCGCTTCGATGACTTTCTTCGAAACGCCCTCGATGTCGCTTTCCCCCAGCGTGCGGTCGGGAGCCTGCAAGCGCAACGACAGCGCCAGCGACTTCATGCCTTCGCCAAGGTTGGCACCTTGATAGACATCGACCACGCGCGCCGAGGTAACGAGGTCGCCGCCGCCCAGTTGCACAGCCTCTACCAGACGTAGCGACGGCAAATTTTGCGGCACCACGAACGCGAAGTCGCGCTCGACGGCGGGGAAGTTCGAAAAGCTCTCGAAGCGGCGCACGAGGCGAAGGTGACGCACCAGCGCATCGAAGTCGATTTGCGCGACATAGACGCGGTGCGAGATTTCCCACTTCGCGGCCACCAACGGGTGAATTTCGCCCATAACGCCTATCTCGGCCCCATTCAGCGAAATCGAAGCGCAGCGGCCGGGATGGAACGCCGCATGGCGCGACGGCTCGAACACCGATTCGGGGGCGCCAAACTCGCGTAGCACGTTGCCCACGATGGCCTTCAGCGCGAAGAAGTCAACCGGAGCTGCCGTTTTCTGCCAGTGAGCAGGCGCGGGAGCATCGCTCAGGCACACACCTAGGGTCCGTTTCTCATCGGCCAATGGGTGCGAAGGGCTAGTCTCATAGATGCGCCCAATCTCGAAGCCGCGCAAACGGCGTCCTTTGTTACGCGCCAACACATCAAGCAGCGAAGGCAACAGGCTGGTGCGAAGCAGCGTGTAATCTTCGGTCAGCGCGTTGCGTAGCTTCACCGCTTTCTCGGTCGAAAGCCCCGCATTAGCGTGCGCGCTCTCATTCGAAAGCGAGATGGTCGCGACTTCGGTCAGTCCGCAACGCAAGCACGCTGAGCGCGCGCGGTCTTCCAATCGGCCCGCCAATGGTCGTCCAGCGGCGGCATTAACGCCTTTGCTGAGCGTTGTTGGCACGCGGTCATAGCCATACAGGCGCGCGACTTCTTCGATGAGGTCGATTTCGCGTTCGATGTCGCGGCGCCGCGTTGGTATCTGCGCCACGATGGATTCGCCATCGAGTGCGGTCTTGAAGCCGAGGCGGTCAAGCGCATTCTGCATCCACGCCGTTTCGATTTTAAGGCCGAGAACTTCGTTGGCGCGCGCTGGACGCATCGAAACCACGCGAGGTGTCGCTGGGCGTGGGTAAACGTCCACGGCATCGAGCGCGACTTTGCCGCCCGCCCAATCGGCGAGCAGTTGGGCCGCGCGGTCGAGCGAACGCTTACAGCCATTCGGGTCAACCCAACGCTCGAAGCGGCGGCTGGCCTCGCTGGGTAGTCCCAGTTTCTGCACGCCGCGCCGCACGCGCGTCGAAGCAAAGTGCGCGCTTTCGAGTAGCACGTTTACCGTCGAATCCGAAACCTCGGTGTCGGCTCCGCCCATGATTCCAGCGATAGCAATGGGCTTATCGTCGTCGGTGATGATCAGAATGTCCGAAGATAGCTTGCGCTCTTGGCCATCGAGGGTTGTTAACGTCTCATCTTCGCCTGCGCGGCGTACCGCGATTTTGCCCTTCAACTTGTCGAAGTCGAAGGCGTGCAGCGGTTGTCCCCATTCCAACATGACGTAGTTGGTCGCATCGACAACGTTGTTGATGGGCCGAACGCCACAGTCGGTCAAGCGCTTTTGCACCCATTCGGGCGAAGGGCCAATTTTGACACCCTCGATCAGACGGGCGCTGTAGCGCGCGCAATCTTCGGGATCGAAAATCGACACCTCGACGCGGCCCTCAATGGTTGGGCCATCCTCGCTCACGTCGGGGGCAGGAGCGCGGAAGCGAGCCTCGGTCATGGCGCCGATTTCGCGCGCCAAACCTGTCGCACACAACCAGTCGCCGCGATTGCTGGTGACTTCCAGTTCAAAACGGTCGCCGTCGCGTTCGTCCACGCCCAATCCGGCAAGGAGCAAGATGTCCTCTAATTTTTCTATCGGCGGCAATTGCACGTAATCGCCGAGCCATTCAGCAGAAATTCTCATGTGGTTTTACAGCGGATGCTTGCGGTAGGGCGTCGGAATATTTGGCGCCCTACCGTGTTTCTCGGCGATTTAGAACTGTTCCAAAAAGCGCAGGTCGTTTTCGTAGAATAAGCGCAAGTCTTCGATGCCGAACTTGATCATAGCCATGCGCTCGATGCCAAAGCCGAACGCGAAGCCAGTCACTTCTTCGGGATTATAGCCCACGTTTTCGAGGACTGTGGGGTGAACCAGACCGCAACCGCCCAACTCCAGCCACTTGCCGTTAAAGAACACGTCGAACTCGGCGCTTGGCTCGGTAAAGGGGAAGAAGTGCGGACGGAAGCGGGTTTGTACTGTGCCCGCACCGGGCGCCGCCTCGAACAACTGCGATAAAAACGTCGATAGCGTACCTTTCAGGTCGCCGAAGGTGATGCCGGGAGCCACGCACAAACCCTCGACCTGGTTGAACATAGCGAGGTGGGTGCGGTCGATGGCTTCACGACGATAAACACGACCGGGCGCGATGATTTTAATCGGCGGTTGGCGATTTTCCATCGTGCGAATTTGCACCGAACTGGTTTCGGTACGTAGGACCACATCATCAGCCACATACAGCGTGTCTCGCTCAAAGCGCGCCGGATGGTCGGGGCCAATGTTGAGCGCGTCGAAGTTGTAGTAGACGTTTTCTACCTCTGGCCCTTCGACAACCGAAAAACCGAGATTCGAAAAAATTCGCACGATGTCATCGAGCGTCTGCGTCAGCGGATGGCGTCGGCCAAACGAAATGTCGGGCGCAGGAAGCGTCACATCGAGAGCTTCGGCCAACAGCTTGGCGTCGAGTTCGGCCTTGTGCAGCTCGTTTTTGCGAGTCTCGAACGCACTTTCGACACGGCGCTTAACCTCATTGATGAGCGCGCCCAGGCGCGGACGGTCGGCGGGCGAGGCTTTGCCCAAACTCCGCGAAGCCAGAGTTAATTCGGCAGTTCGGCCCAGCGTTTGAACTCGCAAGGTTTCATATTCAGCGCTTGTTTTAACGAGGGAAAGCGCTTCCATCGCTTCGGCTTCGAGTTGGGGCAAGCGCGTTTCAAGATCGGACATAAAAGAAGAACGCCGACAAGTGTAACAAGGCATTTTTAGCCTTCATTCTCCAACCCATTCCAACCCCTATATATACAGTAAGGAAACACCCTTATATTCAACCCCTACAGCCTCTGATTGGAGCGACTCATGTCATCACTCTGTTCGAGTCTGTTCCGTATCTGTAATAGCTGGTCACCTCTGCAGCCTTCTTGTTAGAGAGCCACTGCATCATCGCTCTTCCCTTCCCCTTTGGCCTAGTCCCGTAAAAAGCATCGAAAGAGGCTGAAATACTCCTTGATTGTGATGACTGCCCCGCCAATGTAATCCATGCCTGATTCTTCTCGGAGAACTCGACTGTCAGGGGCGAAGCGTTATCGAGTCGAGCCGGTCTAGATGTGTTCTTGGTGATTACCCCACGCTCTTTCATACAAACGGCCATCTGTCGCAACAACATTTGTGTCGGTTGGCTCAATTGTCCCACTGTGGTTTTCAGGGTGCCTTTGGGCGCTTTCAGAGCATCTTTGCCCGTCAACTCCTGACTCAATCTTTGTGTCAGCAACTTATTTAGCCGCTTTGTTACCCAGGGCGATGCACTTCTCACGCGGCCCCCCTGCGCCCACTCACCGCTCAGCCCCTCCAGCATTTCCCACTGTTGCCCTTCGGACAGCACATGCTCCGGCGCCATCAAAAGCCCTTGCGGTAGCATGTACAATCGGCTCCCGCTCAGCGCCGCCACGTTAGCTAGAATGTCGCCCACGCGCGTCTGCTTCAAATCAAAACTCAGCCGCACCGCGCTGGTTTCGCGCACCTGTAGCGGCAAACTCTTGGTCGGCAGCATCGGTTCGACGCGCGCCATCACGTCCGCTACAGTCGCGTTCTCTATCTTCAAGTCGATGCTCTGCTGGCAAGCCTCCTCCCACCGAAACATCGCCACGACCTGCTTAAGCTCCACCTTCTGCTGCTCCGAAAGCGGCAGAGGATGGGCAGAAGCAACCAAACGCGGCCCCGGTTTGCGAGGCCAAAGCCCAACCTGTTTGGGCGTAGCTGTCGGCGTTGGCGGCGTCCTGCCAGTCGCTACAGACCCATCGGGAGAACTCGCAGGAGAATCTGGGTTATTAGTCAATTGAAACGCTAGAGCGCCTATCGAAAGCGCGATAAGCACCGCCGCAAAGCCTTTGATGTACAGAGATTTGGAGTTTTGAGAATCAGTCAAGGGGCATATCCTCGCGGAAAACAACGTTCCGCAACGCGAACCCATTATTCGAAATGCGACTAACCCCTACATTAAATCTTTGCAACGACGTTAAGAACCCGAAATCCCCCGCAACTTCCTCTCTTCTTATAAAAGATGAGGGGCTGTCTCACAATGCTTATTCATAGCAATGAAGTCGGTTGTCCGAGTTCCTGCCTCCTTCCGTTTGGCCCTTCCCTAACCCTCCCCACTCCGTGGAGAGGGAACCACTCACCGCATCAATAGGGGTTTTAATGGTTTATGGGCAATAGAGGTCAGTAGGTTATTAGGCTTCATACACTCGTGACGTGCCCATCCCCAAGAAAACTATCCGTGCTCGCGAATTGCGGCGAGATGCGACGCCATTCGAAATACAACTCTGGCAAATGCTTCGTTCTCACAAAATGGAAGGCATTCATTGGCGTCGCCAGCATCCCATAGGACCCTATTTCGCCGATTTTGCCTGTGCAACTGCAAAATTGATAGTCGAACTTGATGGTAATTCCCACGATGGACGAGAAGCCGAAGATGCCAACCGAGATGCTACTTTATTGGAATGGGGTTGGACAACGCTTCGTATCCCCAATCGCGACTTGATGCGTGACCCAGAAAGTGTTTGGCGTACTATCGCAATCCACTTGGAATCTCCCACCAACGAACTGATGCCAAAAATAGAATCATAGGATGTGTACAAACGATGCTTGACTTTCGCAGTTCGGTGAGTGGTTCCCTCTCTACGAAGTGGGGAGGGTTAGGGAGGGGCCAAAACGAGAGGAGGCAGGAACTCGGACAACCAGCTTCATTCTTACCTTGGTACACATTCGCTCGAATTTATTTCATTGGCAATGCCTCGCTAATGAGATACGCGATTTCATGCCGAGTCACCCCATACCCCAGCAACTCCCCGATAAGTTCATCCAACCGAGCCGGAGCCATGCAGTCCCCGCTCACCTCTCGATGCACCGACCCCAGCACACGGCGCATCTCTTCGAGTTGGTCGGCCACAGAAAATAGTGGCCCATCGAAATTCACATTGTTTGAAAGCATAAATTTGAACTCCTCCACTTAATCCATTTCCGAAACCAGCACCTGTCCCTCGCCCAACGATTCGGCGGCCACTTCGCGTTTCACTTCAGCGCCCAACTGCTTCTCTTTCAAAAACACCATCAATACAGCGGCACAGGCCCCCAGAGGCGCGAGATATAAAAAGATGGGAATCAGCGCGTCGTTGTACGCCTGCACGATCACGAGGCGAACCGAATCGGGTAGGCTTTGCAGCGCGGCGGGTGTCAGCGAACCCAGCGCGCGTGCCTCCCCGGCGCCCTCCGGCAAATTTTCCAGCATCTCCTGCGAAAGGCGCGCTGTAAACAGCGACCCGACCGCAGCTGAGCCGAGGCTGCTCCCCACCTGTCTGAAATAGTTGGTGGCAGCAGTGGCCGTTCCCACCACCTTATGTGGAAACGAGTTCTGCACCACGAGCGTAAAAATCTGCACGCTCATTCCCAACCCCAAACCAACGATGCCGATAAAAAGGCAAATCAAAAACGTCGGGGACTTCACGCTGACTGAACTCAATAGCACCAACCCAACAGCCAACACTCCCGACCCGGTAATCGGAAACGATTTGTATCGTCCGCTCTTCGAAACCAATGCCCCCGTCACAATCGACGTGCCCAGCAACATCAACATCATCGGCGCCATCAACAGCCCCGCCACGCTCGCGCTCACTCCCGCCGACATCTGGAAATAGGTCGGCATGTAGGCCATCGCGCCAAACATCGCAATCGAAACCAATGAGGCCGCCAGTGTCGTGATGACAAAATTGCGCTCCTTGAACAAGCTCAGCGGAATAATCGGTTCCTGAGCTTGTTGCTCAATTATGATGAAAGCAACCAGGAGAACAACGGCGCCTATTACAAGCCCCACAATCTCCAACGAGTTCCAGGCGTATGTCTTCCCACCCCACGTTGCTATCAATACGATGGTAGTTGTGGCAGTAGCAAGAACCGTCATTCCCGCATAATCCGTTCGCCCGGCTTTGTCGCGAGATGGCTTCGGCAATTGCATTAACACCGCGACTCCAGCCATCGCCAACAGCCCCAGAGGGATATTCAGAATAAACGCCCAGCGCCATCCCGGCCCCTCCGTCAGCCATCCGCCCAGCAATGGCCCCGCTACCGAAGAAAACGCGAAAACTCCCCCCAGAATCCCCATATATTTGCCACGCTCACGGGGTGGGATAACGTCCGCAATTGCTGTTTGCGCCAGAATGATAAGTCCGCCCCCGCCAAGCCCCTGAATCGCGCGACTGGCGATCAAAAGCGGCATGCTATTCGACACCATGCCCAGAGCGGACCCCGCGATAAACAGCGCGATTGCCCCCAGAAGCAGCGGCTTCCGACCCCACATATCGCCCAACTTCCCATAAATCGGCATCGTAATGGTCGAGGCCAGCATGTAAGCCGTAATCACCCACGGCATGAACTGCACGCCGCGCAACTCCCCAACGATAGTCGGCAACGCGCTCGATAACATCATTTGGCTCAAAGAAGCCAACAACATGGTCATCATCAGCGCAGCGAAAAGCGGCACTAAATTCTTTTTCGTCTCTTCCATGTCTATTTCACCCTCCCCATCACATTGATGAACTTCTCGATGGCTTTTTCAATGCTGCTGCTTTTCATCTCCGGGTCAAGGCCATAGGCATAGCGAAGAATGCCCCCCGATAGCCTGATAATGATCTCGGCATCGTCGGCATCGCCCCCCAAATGCTCCGCAACCACTGGAGTCATTAGTAGCTCCGCCTCGTGGGCATACAATTCGAACCTGTCCATCAAAGCAGGGAACTGTTTCTTGCGTTCCACCCAAGCCTTCACCGAATCGCCGGATACCGAAGTCGAATGCATGACCGCAACAATCAACCGCACCGTTCGGTTCAGTAGATGGTCGGGGTTCTCCTGAAACTGCTTCAATGCCTCTTCCGTCAATATCGGCGCCCGCAACCCAAGGATCGCATCCTCTTTGCTGACGTAATAATTGAAGAACGTCCGCCGCGATACTCCCGCCGCCTCTGCAATATCCTCCACCTTCGTTTCCTGAACCCCATGCTCCAAAGCCAACCTCTCAGCGGCCTTATGTATTTCCACACTCGTCCGCTCGCGATTTTTGTCCCGCAAAGACCCCATACCTACATTATTGCACGAGTGCAAAAAATGCACAAGTGCAAATTAAACGTTCAGGCTACGCCAATTAGGGGGAAAATGTCTCACTGAAATGAAAGAGAACATGGCTCCAATATATTCTCAATAGGCTTCCAAAAGATTGAATGAAAATCGACTAATCAATCCCGAAATATCGGCTGCCATTCTCCCGAAAAACTAAAACTCCTAGTCTGTGGTTCAAACTAACCACTAATAACCAACAACTAAAAACTAAAATTCAAGCCTTGCTTCCTTCAATCGCTTCGATGATGCGTGGTGCAACGCCATCGGGCCACCCCGTCTCAACTCCACGCTTCGATACCGACTTCGAGCCAGCCAAAATCCACCGCAGCGGCCAATCGGCAGCGAAGCTAAGCCCAATGCGGGTGGTTTGAACGAGAGGCCCCCGCTCTGCTAAAAACTTCTCGCGATTGGGGTTAACCGCGATGATAAGCCCCGAACTTTCGTCCGTTATATCGGCTTCATTCAGGTCGCTGCCGATATTCTGAGCGATGCACAACTTGGAAGGGCCATTGGTCAGGTCAAGGTCGCGCGCCACAGGCCGCAACTGACGCATATATTCAAGGCCAATAGTCGGCTCGACAGCCCGAATCAAAACCGCCTCCGCAAAACCCTTCGGGCGGCAAACCGCATTGACGCAGCGATAGTTGCCGTAAATCTTGAACACATAAGCGTGTCCATGCTCGCCCCACATCGCCCGATTGCGCGCAGTCTCGCGGCGGTAAGCATGGCAAGCCGGGTCATCGGTCAGGTAAGCCTCCGTCTCAACGATTTCGCCCCCCACCCATTCATCTTCGACACGGCGCAGCAGAAAATGACCCAGCAAAAGCGGGGCGACAACTTCAGCACCTGGCAAGTAAAAATCGCGGGCAAGAGGCTGCATATGGTAAAAACCCTCGTAGGGGCAAACCCATGTGGTTGCCATCATAAGAATTGCCCATACATCGCACTATTCCTATGATGCGCCAGTTCATGAACTGCCCCTGCGCTTTGATCAATGCCCTGTCGGCGCTGGCCCCGTATGTACGTCGGGCAGATAGAAGAATAGGATGCCCAGAATGGCATACACCGCCAGAAGTTGGGCGCCTTCTAGCCAGTTCGATTCGCCATCACCCGCGATTTGAGCCGAGATGCCAACCGCCACAACGACTGCCGCTGTTTCGGCGATGGTGAATTCCAGGTCGAGCGGTTTGCCGAACAGGTAGGAGGCAAAGACCAAAACAGGTGCAACAAAAAGCGCGATTTGAACGCTTGAACCAATGGCAATACCAACCGCCAGATCGTTTTTGTTCTTGAGTGCGCTCAGTACCGCCGTCGAATGTTCGGCGGCGTTGCCAATGATAGCGACGACGATAACACCAACGAATACTTCGGTGAGGCCCAGCGAGGTGCGAGCCGCTTCAACGCTGCCCACGAGTAGTTCGCTCATGTACGCCACCGCGATTGTTGCCACGATGAGCGTGACTATGGAGCGCTTCATCGACCACTCTTCATGTTCGCCATGTGGTTCAGCCACAACCTCACCTACTTCGGCGGCGTTTGCCTCAGCTTCGGCATCGGCCTCGCTTTGGCCCGCAAACA
Organism: bacterium; assembly: GCA_004172935.1. Classification (GTDB taxonomy): domain Bacteria; phylum Armatimonadota; class Abditibacteriia; order Abditibacteriales; family Abditibacteriaceae; genus Abditibacterium. Next base: position 55,590 of record SDZD01000020.1, read on the forward strand.
ATTCCTTGTGAGTTTTGAGCGAGAACAGCAGAGTCGCGATGTAGGTGATGAACAAAACAACCGAAATCGCCAGCGACAGCCGCTGTTCGGTCTGAATTGTCCAACGACCCGCTTCATCGGCGACCTTGTGAAAGACGGTCGGGATAACCAGCGCGATAGCCGCCAATAAGAGCGTCGTCGCCGACGAGCGCGCCACGGTGCGATTGAAGCGTTGTGTGCGGAATTTTAAGCCCCCACAAAATAGTGATAGGCCAAGAACCAGCAACACGTTGCCAATAATCGACCCCGTGATAGAGGCTTTCACGACGCCATATAAGCCCTTCTGGAGAGCCAGCAGCGCAATGATAAGTTCGGCAGCGTTGCCGAAGGTGGCGTTGAGCAGGCCACCGATGCCTTCTCCCACTTTTTCAGCGAGATGTTCGGTAGCGCGGCCCATCCAACCCGCCAGCGGAACAACTGCCAAACAGGCTGCGATGAACAGCCATGTTGGATTGGAGTGCGAAACCTTAAGTCCAATGGCGACAGGGACGAATGCGAGCAACCAGTCGAGCGACGGTTTCAACAACGAGCGTTTAGGTGGCGAGGCGACAGTAGAAGCTGACATAGAAAAGAGGCCGACAATAGAGCAAACCATTTTCCATCATTACGCGCCGTAAGGATTATGCGAGTAGATAAATTGATAATTCTGTTGTGAGGGGATTCCCTGATTTTTGGTGAGGTATTTGCCTGATTACCTATGAATCCACCCAGAATCACCAGGATCAGTGGAAGGAAACCAAATGAAAATTCAAGCTCTAGTTCTCGGAGTCGTGTTAAGCACGACATTGTTTGCAAACGTTTCCCCCTCCAATGCACAGGGGAAGAACATCGTGGCTACTGCACAGAGCACGGGAATGTTCAAAACGTTGATCGCTGCAGCTACAGCGGCAGGTCTTGGCCCCACACTGACCAATGGTGGCCCCTTCACGGTGTTTGCACCCACCGATGAAGCCTTCAAAAAGTTACCTGCTGGAACCGTGGAAAACTTGTTGAAGCCAGAAAACAAAGCGACTCTCGCTTCGATTCTCAAATACCACGTGGTGAGCGGGCGCGTTCCAGCCAGTGCGGTGATGAAATTGCCGTCGGGTACCAATGTAGAAACCGTCAACGGTGAGAAAGTCATCATTCGCATGATGGATGGCAAAGTGATGCTCGACCCAGGCATGGGCGGCAAAGCTACTGTCATCAAAACCGATGTCATGGCTTCCAATGGTATCGTCCATGTCATCGATAGCGTAATTTTGCCACCAACAGTGCAACGTGCCATGATGGGCGCGGGCTGACCCTCGCGCCCCAAACGTCAACAGCACCTCGAACCGAAGTTTGAGGTGCTGTTGACGTTTGGGGGACGAACTCTATTAAGCAGGTGTGCCGTGAGTAGCAACGATCACGAAGTCGATGCCGCCACGAATGTTGTAATGCCCGGTGATACGCATCCATTTTGGCTCACAGGCGGCGACCATAGCGTTCAGCATGGTGTTGGTGACATCCTCGTGGAAGGTGCCCTCATCGCGAAAGCTCCAAAAATATTGCTTGATGGATTTCGATTCGAGGCACAGGGCAGCGGGACAATACTCGACTTTGATCTGCGCGAAATCGGGTTGGCCCGTCAGCGGGCACAGAGTCGTGAATTCATCCGTCGCGAAGGTGATGGTGTAAGTGTTGTTCGGGTGAGGGTTGGGAAAGGTCTGTAGGTCTTTCGAGGCTTCCAATGGCATAGCCACTTTCCAACGATTTAGCGATTGTTGCGGTTGCTCTCAAGCATTAAACACAGAGAACACAGGGGAAAATGAGAAGAAAGCAGTGCGCAGGGGCGAACACAAAGGTCCGCCCCTGTGACGGGATTTAGGTTTACGCAGTCACCAAAGCACCTTCGCCGAACACGGTGCTGAACTTTTCGTTATTGCTGGCGATTGTGTCCGCGTCCATGTAACACACCGAAAAGGCGCGACGTGGGATATTGGTGCGGTTGACATCGGAGGCGTGCAGCAGCCAGTTATGCAGCAGAACCGCTTCGCCCGCTTCGAGTTCGAGGAACTCGGTATTGCCCTCGGCAGCGGCCTGCGCCTGTTCGGGCTTGAGGAAGCCGGAGCCGTGTTCGGGGTTGAGTAGCTCGTGATGGGAGCCGGGCACGATCTCAACACAGCCGTTGGCGCGAGTGGCCGGGTCGAGAGCTGTCCATACCGTGATGAGCGGGTCGCGGTCGAGGTAATTCCACCTATCTTGGTGCCAGGGAAGGCGAGTGCCCTGGTGTGCGGGTTTGTTCATGAACATCGAACGGAAAGCAGCGATGGGCGTTTCGGGGCCATAGACATGGGCGCAGATTTCCTCGAAGATGGGCTTTTGCAAGAACTCCAAAAACAGCGGGTCGAATTCGAGATTCTGAATTTTACGGTAGTCGAGCGTGGCGCCCTTCCAACCAAGCGATTGAACGCCCGCGTTTTCGTAGGCGCCGTCTTTGGAGTCGAGTTGCATCAGTAAGCGCGCGGGGTCGGTGGGGCTGGTGCCGAGCATGATGGCGTCGATGCGCTCGCGCAGGCCGTTTAGTTCGTCATCTGACAGCACGCGACCCAGACGCAAAAAGCCGTCGCGTTCGTATTGTTCCCACTGTGAATCGGTTAAAAACATGGTTCGTCCTCGGTGAAATATGCAGCCCACGCGCGCTGCAACTTTCATTTTTGCGCGTTCAAAACCGACAATCCATGCACACAGCGCGCATAAACATACACTTTGCGCGCGTGAACGACTTGGTTCTGTTGGCGTGGTCGGGTTCGCCGCATTGTCGTCAACGCCTCGACAAGCATTTGGTGGGATACGCCACCATTCAGTTCGTGCGCGACATCGAGCCTTCGCTGTTTCTGGCCTACGACGAGCGCGAATACAACCTGCACGGTGAGTGGTTTTTTCCAGCGCATCCCGGCCCGCGCCTTCGCTTCCACGCCAATAACAATGGCGAGTGGCATCATCGCCATATCGGTTTCAAAGGCCCATTGTGGGACGAGTGGAGAGCGCGCGGATTATGGCTGGAAGAGCCGCAATGCGCCCCACAAGGTGAGCAGTGGGAGCGCCGCTTCGATGACCTCATCCAGTGGACGAAGCGCGGCGATAAGTTGGGACGCTTACGTGCCATCAACGGCATCGAACGCCTACTACTGGAGTTGTTGGACGCCCGTTCGCAACAAAACGGTGGCGACGAATGGCTCACTGATTTTTTGGTCAAGCTCGACGCGCACCCCACGCCCGATTTCGCGGCATTAGCGCGCGAAGAAGGCCTCAGCGATTCGGCGTTGCGCCGCCGCTTCAAAGCCGCGACGGGCACTTCGATGCAGAATTACGCGCTCGAAAAACGCATCGCGCGGGCGCGCGCCCTGCTTCTGGACACCAACTGGACGCTACGAAAAATCGCCAGTGAATTGGGCTACCAAAGCGAGTGGTTCTTCGCCCGCCAATTCAAGGAGCGAGTTGGAGTCGCCCCCGGAACATTCCGCCGTAGCCGCCTGAGATGAAGCAGCACTCAACCGAGATAGCGGATTGAGGAATTTTACTCATGGTCGGACAGCACTTGTTCGATTGTGTAACGGGCATTGCTGGCTAGGAAGGGGTTGGTGTGTTGGTAGTAGGGCAGTTGGATGAGGGCGATGGAGAGTGCCCAGCCGCGCCCTCGCGCCCATGTCGCTTCATCGCTTTGGAGGGCAGCACGGAATGTTTGCCGCGTTTCGGGAGTGAGCAGGTTCCAGGCGACGATGAGGTCGCAGGCGGGGTCGCCCACTCCTAAGCCGCCGAAGTCGATGACGGCGCTAATCTTCCCTTCGGTGGCGAGCAGGTTGCCCGATTGAAAATCGCCATGTATCCACACAGGCGGGTTTTGCCATGTCGGGGTTTGAAGGGCAAGTTCCCATGCTGCCGTCGCAGCGCTACTATCAATAAGGTCATGTAGGGCTTCGATGGCGGCGCGAGTTGGGGAGTCGCGCTGGATTAAGGGCACACCGCGACAAAAGTTGTGTTCGCCGCTTGGCGGCCCATTGGTCGCGTCAATTTTTTGGAGGGCGCTGATGAAATCCGCCAGTTGCGTGGCGGCTTGGTGTGGATTGGTGAGGCGGTCTAACGTGGCGTTTTCGCCTTCGAGCCAACCATAAATCGACCACTGATATGGATATTCTCCGCCGGGTTGCCCCTGGGCGATTGGATTGGGAATTGTCAACGGGAGATATGGTGCTAATTGAGGAAGCCAATAAAATTCTTTGTCGGCCTGTTTTATGGCACCCACAATACGGGGAAGCCGCATCACCATAGAGTCGCCGAGTCGGTACAGCGCGTGATCAGTCCCGGCGGATTGGACTGCTTTGAGTGGTAGGTGTGCCCATTGCGGGAACTGGCTTTCGAGTAACTGGCGAACGAGGGAGATGTTGATTTCGACCTCGTCCGCGTGCATTTTAGGGGTGGACATTGGGGCTAATCCATCATGTTAACGGCTGCGAGTGCTTTGTTGATGGGGACATGATGTAGCTCGCTGTAAAGCTTGATGGCCACGAGCTTATGTCCGGCTCGAAGCAAGCGGCGCACATCGTCATCGCTGGCTGGGCCGTCAGGGTAAATGCCCTGTTGTTGGAGAGAGGTGATTTGCCTTTGAAGGCGCTTCTCGACTGAGGGAATGAAGAGGATGGCAGCAATAAACAGCGCCGCGAAAGCGCTTTGAAAAACATCGCCTTCCCACCATCCCATCACTAATAGGAAAAAACCACAGCCCAGCTGTAGTAGTTTGAACGACAGGGAATTGAATCTCATCGGCGTCAGTCCTGTCCGTGCGGACAGGACAATCGACGCCAACTTATTCTGGGAGTTCGAGTTTTACCATGCCTTCTTCGATGATTACCCGATAGGTATCGACATCGTAATCGGAGACGGTGCGGCATTCTCCGGTGCGGGTGTCGAATTCCCAGCAGTGCCACGGGCAGGCGACCGAGAGGCCATCGGTGTAGCCCGAAGCGAGGTCGGCGCCTGCGTGCGGACACTCGTTGTCAATGGCGTTGACCTCGTCGCCAACACGAAAAAGCGCGACTTGATACGGACCCTGGCGAAACAAATAGCCTTCGCGTTCGGGAAGATCGGTGAGCGGTTTGACGGGGACGATCATTGGTTCGGTAGTTAGTCTGGGGGGAGTGGCAATGGTTTGTCGTGCAGACTTACACCAGAAATTCGCGCAGTGTCGATTCGAGTTCGGCGGGAACGAGAATGAGTAGCAAGTCGCCCGGCTCGAAGATGGTTCCTGCTGATGGTATCTGCGCTTCGTTGTTGCGCAGGGTGGCGATGACGAGGCACTGAGCTGGGAAGGTGAGGTCGCCGAGGCGCGCGCCGTTTAGCGGCGAAGATTCCTCGACGATAATCTCGATAACTTCGAGGCTCGATTTTTCGAGCGCGCCGAGTAGTACCACGGGCGAGCGGCCCATTTTCTGGCCGAGCATGTTGAGTACGGTGGCGGTGCCAGAAACGCGCTCGTGGATGCCCAGTTTCTCGAAGAGCGCTTCGTTATCGGGGTTGTTGACGCGGGCGATGACGCGCGGGCGGGTGAAGCACGCTTGCGCCATCTGGGAGATGACGAGGTTATCGGCGTCGTCGCCTGTGGCGGCGATGAGGATGTCGGCGCGTTGTACTCCGGCGTTTTTCAGGGTGAGTGGGTCGCAGCCGTCGCCCATCATAACGACATCGCCCAGTTCCGAACTGAGGCGCGCGGCATGGCCCGGTTGTTTTTCGAGCAAGCACACCTCGTAATCTCGGTTGATCAAAGAGCGCGATAGGTAGTAGCCGATCTTGCCGCCGCCCACAATAATTGCGTAAGCCATTAGTTTTTAGGTTGTTTGGTCGTTGGGTTGCCGGGTGGTCGGGGCGTTAGTTACCTAACGACCAGGCCATCAAACAACTTACAGCAGGTCGCTCGCGTCGCCGGAAACGGAAATCTCGGCGGGGAGTTCGGGAAATTGGCCGTTGGCGACCCACATTTCGAGCAAGCCTTCAACGACTGTTGTTACGCACAGGGTTTCGATGCCCATTTCGCGATAGCGTGCGGCACGAATCGGGTCTTTGAGGCGGGCGATGACGCGCTCGCGACCGTACTTCGATTTCGCGATTTGCACGATCATGAGGTTGCGATTGTCGCCGCCCGTGGTGGCGATAACCATGTCGGCGGTTTTGACGCCGGCTTTTTTGAGCACTTCGGTTTCGATGCCGGAACCCTGAATGGTGGCGCCGCGAAAATCGCCGCCCAGTCGGGTAAAGGTTTCGCGGAATTCGTCCACGACCGACACGCTGTGCCCGCTGTTTTCCATACGGACCGCCAGGCGTGAACCGACTCGGCCACAGCCAATGATGAGGATGTTCATTTTTTAATCAATAAGCCGCTTAAGGCGTTCCGCTACGCGACGAAATATAGGAGGCGAGTCCGCCTTCAGGAGTGCCGCCAACTTGGAGGCCAATGTCGTTGCGGGCTGCCACTGATGAGTCGTCGGTATCGACGAAGGAAGCGATGTGATAAGGCACGTTCATCACGACGACGCCGGGAATGAAGTGAAGGCGAAACGCCAGAGTGAGGCCCGCGTGACCATGCAGGAGTTTGGGGAACCAACCCTGAGGCTCAAATTCGGGAATGACCACGATGACCATGCTTTGCCGATCTCGTTCGCGTATCTGTTGTACGTGTTCGATGATTGGTTCGGTCAACGAGCGATAAGGGGAGGGCAAGACGGTAATCGGCATACCGCGCGAGTACAGAGTCCAGCGTTCGCGCACGCGCGCTTCGCGTTTCGGGTCGATGGAAATATGCACGGCGCGTGCTTCGCTTGACATCGAGCGCGCCAACTGCAAGGCCGGAATGACGCCGCGATGGATGTCGGGCACCAGTACCAGCACGTGGTTTCGCACGCCCTGTGCGGGGCGATAGCCTTCCATCGACAGTTGTTTCGCCACGCTGCGGTAGTGCTGTTTGATGCGGAGGAACAGCCACACCAGAAGTGGGATGATGATAACAACCAGCCATGCGCCATCCTTAAATTTGACGATGGCGAAGATCACCATAACGACCAGAGTGAGCAAGCAGCCAAAGCCGTTCAATGCCGCTTTAGATTGCCAACCGGGTTGGCGCGACACGACCCAACGCTTGACCATGCCGCCCTGCGAGATGGTGAACGAAAGGAACACGCCGATGGCGTACAGCGGAATGAGGTGGTGAACGTCGCCTTTGAAGATGATGACGAGCGGAATGGACAGGCCGGACAGGATGAAAATGCCGTTATTGTAAACGAGGCGGTCGCCGATGTTACCCAACTGGCGTGGCAAGTAGCCGTCCTGAGCTTGCAGCGCGCATAGGCGGGGGAATGCGGCAAATGCGGTGTTCGCGGCCAGCACCAGAATGATGCAGGTGACGACTTGCAGAGCGATGTAGAACACCGACTTGCCGAACACAGCTCGTCCGATTTGCGAAACCACGGTTTCTCCGAGTGTTTCACCGGGGGGCAGACCGGGGATGGTCGCGATGGGCGGAAGTGCCCCGACGTGCGTAGCGATGAACGACAGGCCAAAGAAGATGGTGCCAAGCAAGCCCGCCAGAATGACCATCGTTTGAACCGCGTTTTTCGCCACCGGTTCTTTGAACGCCTGTGTACCCGTCGAGATGGCTTCGATACCAGTAAGCGCCGTACAGCCTGAAGCGAAGGCGTGTAGCACCAGAAAGATGCCCGCGAAACTCGCTAAATCGACTTTATGAAGCTCGTGACTACCGTGTCCTTCGCCCGCGTATTGTGCAGCATGAACCACTTCGGGGGAGTGAACCATTGGCAATGAGCCACCGACAAAATACTGATAGAGTCCATAGCCGATCAATCCGTACATCAGCAGCAGGAACGAATAGGCCGGAAAGGCGAAGGCTAGTCCTGACTCTTTAGTGCCGCGCAGGTTGATGACGGCTACTATTAAAACAGCAACCACGCACAGCGGCACTGTGTACAGTTCTATCTGGCTTTGCGGGTTGAGTCCTTTTACTAGCGAGGTAATAGCGGCTATGCCCGCCGATGAGGACACCGCGACAGTTAGCACGTAGTCGACCAGCAGCGAGGCTCCGGCAATTTGAGCCGGGATGGGGCCGAGGTTATCGCTGGCGACGATGTAAGCGCCGCCGCCGCCCGGATAGGCGATGACGATTTGTGAGTAAGAGATGACCACAATCGCGAGTAGCGCGATGATGGCAACCGAAAGACCGGGGGTGAGCCAGAACAGCGAGGAGCCGCCCAAGAGCAGGGCAGCCATGATTTCTTCCGATGCGTAGGCTGTGGATGAAAGTGCGTCGGACGCAAAAATGGGTAGCGCGAGAACTTTGGGCAGTCGGTCGTGCCCTGAATGTTCTGTTGCCATCGGTGAACCGATGACTATGCGCCTGAGAGAAAAGGCCATGATGGAGCGCCGACCCTAGTGCGGCGCATGGCGCGCGGCGAAGGCGAAAATCAGGCCAAGACCAAATTCGCAAAGCGTCGAGCGCTTTCTGTTATTTTGCACTTTTGTTGCGCCCGCGTCTACTTAATATTCTGCAATGGATATTCAAAGCGAAAGCCACCTATTCGCGAGAACAGGTGGCTCTGGGGCGCAGTACCTTTTATGGGAAGGTAATGAACGGTGTTGGTGTCGCCGTTCCGACGGGAATGGCCGTAGGAGTTATCGTCGGCACTGGTGTTGCTGTTGCCGTGCCACTGGGAGTTGCCGTGGTCGTGCCCGTCGGTGTGCCAACTGGCGTTGCTGTTGCTACTGGCGTTGCTGTGGGCGTGACAACGATAGGGGCATCCAAAACTTTCAGTTGTAATGTGCCGCTTGTGGTGGGTGTACCCGCCTGAACCCGTGTACTGGTTAGAGTGAGGTTTTGATCTAAGCCAAAAGTACCGTTGATCGTAAAAGCACGCTGTGGTTCGAAGGCTCCCTGCAGGCTGACAATTGGGTCGGCAGTGGTGGAGGGCAGGGTGATGGTGCCTGTGATGAGATAGGTCGCGGGCGCTGGGACATAGTTGTTGGGGAGCGCACGTGTTTGGCGATTCAAATTGGCTGCTGTGGTTGCCGTTGGTGTAGTTCCAGAAGGAGGACCCGTAACTTGAATGAACCCCGTCACGTTTTGGGTGGTCAAGGTCGAGCGATTGAAGGTAATGCTTAGGTTGGCCTGGGTTAATACTTTCGTTGTATCTGCTGCGTCAAAGAAATTGACTCCGGTTTTTCGAACGACATTGCTGCCGCCGCTACCACTTCCGCCGCCGCCACATCCGGGAATAAGCATGAGCGCTGGCATCGTCATCAAAACCGCGCCCGCGAGGGGACGCCACAAAAAGCGAGAAATCATAGGAAAAAGAGCCGCAAATGCGGCATATCAGGAGCGAGTGTGCCACATCCGTTCCAAATTTTGAGGCTTGAAGACAAAGGCGTGACATCGTTATGCCGCTCATCTTCTTCACCGACCTTACCATATGATAGTTAAGTAAGCGCACCTTTAAAGGCGCTGAGGCTGTCAAAATTGGAGTGGGCCGCGATTTCACGCCCGTTTTAAATCTAATGAACCGTTCCATTTTTGCTGCGGGCGCCGTACTCGCTCTTGCTGCTGCCGCGACGCCGCGCGCGGCTCATGCTCAGTCCACAGGCCTTGTGCCTGTGCGCGTTAAAATCGGCGCCTTGTTGCCCACGCAAAGCGCTGCCAAATCGTTGTCGGGTTCGATTGTTCCCGCTGGCGAAGTCGATGTTCGCATCCCCTCGTTTTTGGGTGGTTCGTTCGCCACCATTGGTTATCAGGAGCGAGGCCGCAATGGCGGCAATTTGCGCACTGTGCCATTGACAATTTCGCGTACCTTCTCGCCACCCAACCCGGCAGGAGCCGTGACGGGCAACGTCTATTTCGGCCTCGGTGCTGGCGCTTACCTGCTCAATGGACGCAACGGCGCTGGCGATTCGCAGTCGCGTGTTACCGTGGGCGGTTTCGCGCAAGTCGGTTATCAGACGACCTCGAAAATCTTCGTCGAAGCCAAATACCAAATCACTGCTCAAAAGGCAGCAGGGCTTTCGCCCAACGGCGTTTTGCTGTTCGTCGGCACCTCGTTCTAAGTCAAAAACGAAGCCTCTTTTTCGGCGCGCCCTGCCTGAGCAGGGCGCGCTTTTTGGGGACTGATAATGCCGCTATCTCAGAAACTTCCCATAAAAATGGGGCTGTGTTTCATGGGAGTCAGCTCCTTCTTTGGAATTTAGAGGCAATTTGCCAACTCGTTTTTGTGGTGTCAGCACAAGGGAGAAATTGATTGACTGTGGTGGTTGACATGAAAACTCCCTACGTCCAATTGCGACGCGAATTCTCCCTTATCGCAGGTGTGACCCTGTTGGCTTTAGTCCCGCTCTTTTTTCTATGGCGCAGAGGCAAGAATCCTCCAATTCAGGCCACTTCCGGCACTACAGCGACACCTCTTGTTCCTATTGCCCCTCGCCTTGCCGTCGGCCCTAACTCCTTTATCGAGAGTGGCGCCCAAATTTCTCCTGACGGAAGATGGTTTGCTCGTATGGAGACTGCGCCACTGGGAGCGAACCCTACACCACCACCTAATTCTTCTCTGAAAAATGAGTTGGTAATTCGCTCGGCTATCACTGGAAAAGAAGCATTCCGTGATTTTACGGCTGGGAGTTTCGTGGGCTGGATTCCGGGCACAAACTCTTTTGTTGCCCGCGCTGGCGATGACATCAATGTGTTCGCGCCTACTGTCCGCAAACCGAACGTTCCACTCCCTAAGCAACCTTGGACGGCAACGACGATTTCTTTTGCCCCTGCCGTACCAACGGACGAATTCACCAATTATGATGATGCTTCTGCTGTTGCATTTTCTCCTGACTACCACTATGCGGTGAAAAGCTCATGGGATAAAGGCCCCATCGAGTGGGAAGTCGCCGATCTGACTACTGGGAAAGTCTCTGCTCCTGTGCGTGCCGGGCGTTGGAAACGTCTTCAGCCCAACAGTAGTTCCAATGACATTCGCATCGCCGTTGCGCCCGCCAATATCACTAACGGCCCGCTTCCCATTGTGTGCGTCTTACAAAGCAGTGAGCCGCTTTATTCAACCCCTATTCCGACTCCGATACCCACGGCTACGTCTGTTCCCAAAGCCACCCCAACTGATTCACCAACTCAGGCACAATTCAAAGTGCGCGAAGCACAGGAAAGCGCCGAAATTCAGACGTTGATAGACAAGGTGTTGGGTATTGATGGTGCCGATCCTGAAGTTAGCGACCCCGATGAAGTCGCACGCATTACTTCGGAAGTAAATCGGCGTAACAAAGCCCTCGAACTCGAACGCCAGCAACTTTTTCCTGCGGCGCCTACACCCATTCCAACTTCTCCCCCTAACATATCGTCATGGGATTTCAGCGAGCGTTTTCAACTCGAAAGTTTCGATCTCAATACTCGCAAGCGCCTGTGGATTTCGCCATTACGTGGCAGTGTCTCTGCACCCGAAATGCAATTCTCTCCTGATGGTAGTGGTCTTATTGCGTGGGAGACGGCAGTGCTTAACAAACGCTACGGTAGTGGGATTGTAGATAGAACAGGGCTGGAGTTTCGTGCAGCCCATACTGGCAAAATACTGAAAAAAACTCAGGTATATGAGGGAGTCACGTTTTCCTCCGGTTCAACAGGGTTCTATGAGGGGGCCACTCCCTCGGTTAAGGGAGTGGCCCCCTCGATTTTTGTGCTTAAAGATTCGTATTCAAGAGTGGATAAAACCAATGGCATGATTTCCCAGGACACTGTGTTTCGTCTTTTTAATGTGTCTAACGCCCGCGAAATCGGCTATCTGAAGGTTAACCCTAAGCGCCTTCCCCCTGAACAGCAAAATTTTTACGCACTTTCAATGTCGCAAACGGGCAACATGTGGCTTTGGGGAGATTCGGATTTATTCATTCTTCCACGCCGTGAATTGGTGGAAGAAGTCTCCACACCTTTGCCAACGCCAACGCCTGCTCCTACGGCAGTGATTCGAAATCACGTTTCTGGTCAATAGGCAGCCCCCGTTGCGCGTCTAAACTTTCCGTAATGCTGCTTAAACCCGGCGAATCGCTTCAAGGGCGAGACGCCTCCTATGAAATTGTCGAAATTCTTGGGCAAGGCTCCTACGGAACGGTGTTTCGTGCCCGCGACCAAAACGCGAATTTCGTCGTTATTAAACAGTTTTTCGATACCGGCTCGGCATCCAAAGAAGATTTCGCTTACCAACGCAAGTTGTTCTGGCGCGAAGCCGAGATTTTGTCGCAGATCAATAACCCCAAGATCGTGCACTTTATCGAGCGCATCCCCGACGAAACGCAACTGCCCCCCGAAGGCGACCTGTTTCTGGTCATGGAATTAGTACAGGGGCAAACCCTGCGCAAAGTGTTCGACGACTGGCGCATCAGCCACAACAACCAACCGTTCCCCGCCGAGAATGTGGTAGCTGTAGGGATGGAGTTGTGCGAATCGCTGGGCTATCTGCACTCGCTTCCCGGTCAGATTATTTACCGCGACCTGAAGCCGGATAACGTGATGTGGGACAGCGTTGGGCAGAAGTGCAAGCTCATCGACTTTGGTACTGCGCGTTTTTCCGACCAGTCGAAACGCGCGACTCAGGGACTGGGAACCGAAGGCTATGCGCCGCCAGAACTGTATTCCTCGCGTGCGGAGTTGGGCTTTTACACCGACACCTACACCATCGGTGCGCTGTTGTATGAACTGCTGACGGGCGATACGCCCGACCCAAAAGTGACGCCATCGCATTTTCGTGGCTATGATGCTGGCATTCCCAATGGATTACAGGCAGTGGTCATCAAGTCGCTGCAACTCGACCCCATCAACCGCTACCCCACAGCGGGGGCGATGTACGAGGCACTCGAAACACTACATCTGGCGCCCGAAGAACCCGCTCTGGAAAGCGTGGGGGCGCCGCGCGCCACCAACCTGCACCCGTTACTGAGTTGCTTTTGCCCGAACTGCGGCGCTGTGCCACGCACCGATAAGGCGATTTACTGCGGCAAGTGTCGCGGGCTTATTCACACCGTCATGCTGCGCGTATTGCCCAAAAACGCCCCACCTGCGCTACTGTATTTGCAAAAGAGCGAATCATTGCTGGGACGAACCGACCCCGATGGTGGCGTATTTCCCGATGTCGATTTGAGCCGCTTCGACGCGGGCCGCTTCGTTTCGCGGCGTCATGCCACTATTAAACGCGACGGCGTGAAGTTCTTCCTCACGGCCCACAAAACGCTCAATCCGACACGGCTCGCTGGTTTTGCCGTCGCGGAAGGGGCGACTGTGCCGCTCGAAAATGAAGCGCGCCTGGAGTTCGCCGACTTGGTGTGCAATTTCGTGGTGCGCCCTGTGGTTAACCCGTAATGGTGGTGTGAACCACCCTCCCACTATTTTTCATGTTTTCTAATCCATTTAAACGCGCCTCCGAAGTTCCCGCTGAGGCTGTGCCCATTCCCCTCTCTGTAGCAGAACCTTTGGCGGAGGAAGTTGCCACACCTGAGGCCAAGGCACCTACTATTGAAGAGGCTTTCGGCGATGAGCCAGTGGTGCCAGAGAGTGAGCAGACTACCGCTGCCGAAGTCGCAATTCCGGTGGTCGAAGAGGTTCGTGTTGTGAAGCCACTGTTCGTGGGTTCGTTTTTGAACGGTGAGTTGGAGATTGTTGAAGTGCTGGAACATGGGCCGATCAACTTCTACCGTGCTAATGCGGGTGGATGGGGCGAGAACGATTGGAAATGGGTGTGGGAGCGCCCCGTTGCTGTGAGCGAACCGATTGCACCGCCTGAGTCGCCATTCTTCGCCGCTGCGACTCGGTTCGTGTCGGATGAACGCGAATACGCGGTTTACGATTGGGACGAGCATGAGCCATTCTCGGAGTGGCGCGCCCCGGCGAACGACGACACCTTTTTGGAGATGATTATGCCATTGGCGCGGGCGCTCGAATCGTTGGAGGCTGTAGGGTTGAAGGCGCGTATCGACGCCGAATCGCTGTGGTTCCACGAGGGGAAGTTGGGCTTTTACGGCTTTTGTGATGAGGCCGGAGAAGGCGAAGCGGGAGCTTTGGCGACGCTGGGGCACTTGAGTTCGACGCTTGCCAAAGCTCATCTGGCGCCGCGCGCGACTTTGCGGTTGGACGATACGTGGGCCTCGTTGCCATTCTCGGTCGAATTGAAATCATGGGCGCACCAACTGGAAGGAGGCGCGTTTGTTTCGGTGAGCGATGCGGTGAAAGCGCTCGACCAGTTCGCGGCGCCGACGCGGACTTATATCGAAGTTCAAACCGATGTCGGTCTCGACCGAGACCATAACGAGGATGGTGTGATGTCGCTATCGCTGCGGCGCGCCAATCAAAACGGGGCGGTTGCTTTGGAACTGTTGGCGGTTGCCGATGGCATGGGAGGACATGAAGCGGGCGAAGAGGCTTCGCGCTGTGCGTTAGAGGCACTACAAAACGCGCTACTGGCGCGGCAGGATGGCAACTGGAACGATAACGGCGCCGCCCTGGCCTTAGGCCGCGATTTGGTCGAGGCGGTGAACAATGCCGTCATCGCCCAAAACGAGGCGCCGCCGTTCGCTTCAATGCGCCACAAACCGGGCACGACTTTAGTCTTCGCGCTGCGATTGGGGCGGCGAGTTATCGTCGGTAACGTCGGCGATTCGCGGTTGTATCGGTGGAGCGAGGCGCGTGGGCTGGAAATGCTGACCAAAGACCATTCATATGTTCAGAATTTGCTCGACGCCGGGAAGATTACGCCCGATGAAGCATGGGGACATCCTGATAGCTCGATTATCACCAGCCACATCGGTATGCCGCGCGGGATGCAAAGTGATGTGACGTTGCGATTGGTTTCAAGCGGAGAGCGTTTGTTCTGCGTTTCGGATGGCGTCGTCGATACCATGCGTGATGCCCAAATCGCCGAAGTGGTAGCTGCAACATCCAACGCCTCCGAACTCTGCTCGCGTCTAGTTGATGCCGCCAACGAAGCGGGCGGCATTGACAATATCTCCGTCGCAGCCCTATTTTGTGATTAGGATGAGAATATGAAGAAATTTCTCTTTTCGCTGTGTTGTTTAGGAATATCGAACTCGGTTTGGGCCTGTGGTAGTGGCCCTACAAGCGTGACCTGGAAAGATTGGAGCGTTAAATCCAACGAGATGCGCTGGTTAGGTGTGTCCCATAATGGAATGCCGCTTCATCATATAGTAGATGGCGATCCAAAAACTGCGTGGGTGTGGAGTGGACTCGGTGGTCCCGTTGCGAAGTTCCGGCGAGCGCCTAAGAATCTTCTCTTCGTTCGTGAAACGCCCTTTGAAGTAGACGAAGTGCGGATTTTGAGTGGTTATAACAAGAGTGCCGCGTTGTGGAAACGCAACAACCGCATTGAATCGCTTCGTATCACGCGAAATGGTGATGTTGGTTCTACCTGGAGACAGGCCGCAACTTCAGTCAAAACGGTTTCGCTCTCCGACAGTCGGGGTTGGCATCATGTATCGTTGCCGCGCCAGAAAGTCACAAGCATTGGCATGGACATTCTGAGTGAGTACCGAGGACGCGACAACGATTTATGTGTGTCGGAAGTCGAGTTCTACAATAAAGGGCGTAAGGTAAATTTCCAGTTACCTCGTGTCGTCGCTTCGCTTGATGGATTTGAAGACATTGCAAACCTTGAGGATTATGAGGCGAGCAAAAAACAACCGCAGCGCAAGCCTAATTTTCCTGATGGTTTGATAGATCGTATATCTGGGCGCGTACTGAACTCGCTGCAAAGCGAACAGCCATTTACATTCTCTCCCGATGGTAAGTTCGTGTTGGCTTTGAACGATGAACTCGAAACACATACCACTGCACAAGTCTTTGATGTAATGAGCGCGCGCCAGAAGTGGCAACGTAAATTTCGCTACGCTCCCAACTATCCCGAAATCTCATGGCAGAATGGGCGACGGTTGAAAGTAGTGTGGTCGCCTCGAAAAGAAGAATCACTTCCAGTACGGTTCGTGCAATTCTAAATGGCACCTCAACTGCCAAACTAAAGATATTAATGCCTGATTTAGCCCTTCGTACTGCGCTGGACAAAGAGTTCCGTCCCACGCGCGGTGAGTTTTTGCAGACCTTGTTTATCGAGCTTTCGCCCGGACGAGGAATGAGGACGTTGCCGCTTAACCTCGGCATTTTGCTCGATAACTCCGGTTCGATGGAAGGCGACAAGTTAGAGCGCGCCAAGCGCGCCTGTTCGCTGATTCTCGATCAACTATCGCCTGAAGACCGGGCGGCGGTTGCGGTGTTTTCGAGTGGTTCGCGTGTGGTTGTGCCTTCGGCTCCTTTTGGAGAAGGCGCGTCGTTCAAAGCTCGTCAAAACGTGATGGATGTGCGCGTCGAGGGAGCCACCGAATTGTTGGCGGGGCTAAACACGATTTATAAGGAAATTGAGCCGTTCAAGTCGCCGGGTAACACGACGTTCGTCATCGTGCTTTCGGATGGGCAACCGACTGACGCGCAGGGATTCATCGACCGCGATTTGGATAAGTTCCTGGAGCGGTCGAAATCGGAGTTCGAGCGCGGTGGCGTGTCGCTTTCGACTATCGGGTTGGGAAGCGCCGCCGATTATGACGCAACCTTCTTGCGCGATTTGGCCGACAAGGGCAGCGGCAAGTTTTTGATGGCCGCGACCCCCGAAGATTTGGCTGCGACTTTCCAGGATGAATTTGGGCGCATCGCTTCGACGGTATTGTCTGACGTGACTATCGAGGTTTCGCGATTGAATGGGCGCGCTCGCCGTTTTTGGCGTGTGGTGCCAGACAAGAAGATATTTGATGCACCGCAGGTGACGAATAACTCGTTCCGCGTGCCCGTTGGCTCGGTGCAAAACGACCAGCCGCAAGCCTATTTGCTCGATGTGGTGACGAGCGCCCCAGAAGGCGCCAAAAGCCGCGACTTGCTGTGTCAGATCGCGGCATGGAGCAGCGCCAACCCGAACCAACGCGCCGAGATCAACGTGCTGACGGGATATTCAGACAACGAAGTGGAATTAGCCCAGCGCAACGGTGAAGTGGTGCGCCTATTGGAAGAGGCGAACGATTTCAAGCTGCAAGTCGATTTGGAGGCGGCGGTGAAGAGCGGCGACCGCCGCAAAATGACACAGGTGCTGGAGCGCAAAAAGAAGATGACGCAGCGCTTGGGCAAAACCTCGGCAACCAAAGTGCTGGAAGAGATGGAAGATACGCTCGACCGGGGCGGGCAGATTTCTGCCGATACGCTGGCGGTTTCGTCGGCGGAAACCAAGAAAACAAAACGACTGGCGTAATTGGAGAGGAAAACCAAACAAGCGAAAACAATCATGATTATTTGTCCAGCCTGCGGGCATCAAAACATCGACGGTACGCAATTTTGCGAGATGTGCGGCGAGGAACTCCCCGATGCAACGGCAGCGGCGACGTTAGGAGCGGGCGATGTGAAATGCCCGAACTGTGGGCACCTCAACCCATCCGACAATTTGGCGTGTGAGGCGTGCGGTAGCAGCCTTCAATTGTCCCCATCTCCCTTGGCATCTGGGCTTGAAAAAACGCCGTTCGACGACTTCGCGACCTCGGTGCAAACACCGCCACCACCAGTAGCTTCGCCTACTCCCGTCGCGCCAGTGGTGACTGCTGATCCCTTTGCTACCAGCGTAGCGCCCGACGTGACTGCTCCTACTGCCACCTCGCAGACTCCCGGCGATTTGAAGCCGGGGCTTGTGAAATTGGTCGTTGAGCAGGGGCAAACCGTTGGCGCGCAGTTCGTGTTGGGCGATGAGCAACTGGAAGTTGGGCGCGAAGATGAGGACGAAGACATTTACCCCGACATCGACCTTTCCGATCAAGATGCTGGTTATGTGCATCGTCGCCACGCCACGCTCAACTTCGACAACGGTCATTTGCTGGTGACGCATTTGGGCGGCGCTAATAAAACGCGGGTCAATAATAAACCCATCCCCGATAATTCGCCAACGGAAGTGAAACTTGGTGATAAAGTATCGTTCGGAAAAGTTGTTTTACGTTTGTTACCCGTTTAGCCCGATTTAAAGGACATTTATGAACGAGCCTACTCATACCCTACAAGCATTTGTCAACGAAACCGCCGAGCGCGACCGCCCCGGCGATGTGTTTGAACTGGAAAGTGCCAAGATGCTGGAGGCGCACGTTAACGGGCGCCTTTGGTCGAAACTCGGCGCTATGGTTGCCTATCGCGGCAACCTGACGTTCAAGCGCGAAGGAATGTTGGAAGGTGGGCTTGGTAATGCCCTGATGAAAATGGTGTCGGGCGAAATGTCGCCCCTCACCAAAATCGAGGGAAGGGGCATCGTTTATTTGGCTGATAACGCCAAAAACGTGACCATCCTGCGCCTTCAGAACGAGACGATCAACGTTAACGGCAACGACTTACTGGCCTTCGAGGAATCAATCGGCTATCAAATCACCATGCATCGCCGTATCGCGGGAATGCTTTCGGGTGGCTTGTTTTCGGTGCGCCTGAGTGGCAGTGGCATGGTCGCGATTATGTCGCACGGCCAGCCACTCACGTTGCGAGTAACGCCACAAGACCCCGTGATGACCGACCCGAACGCCACAGTGGCATGGTCGGGCAATTTGTCGCCAGAAGTCAAAATGGACGCCTCCCTAAAAACACTCATCGGACGTGGCGGTGGCGAGACTTTCCAGATGGTATTTCGCGGCGAGGGCTTCGTTGTGATTCAACCGTACGAAGAAACGCCCGTCGTTTCAGGACACGGTGGATAAACAAAAGGCCGGACGAGATTTCGTCCGGCCTTTTGTTTTTAGGGAGTCACCGAATTCATTCACTGGCAGCCAGCCATGTGTGTTTGGTGCGGAACTTGGTGGCGGTTTCGGGGTTGACCATGTGGATGAAGGCCAGATAGCCGCGCGCATAATGCAAGGCACTTTTGCCCATTTTCTGCGAGACGGATTCGGCGCCGTTAGTTTCGATGTCGTGCAGGATGGCGCGGAAGCGCTTCAAATCGCGGCGCGAGATACGCGGGCCTAAATTGTTGTTGACGACTAAGCCGGTGACGCTTTGGCGGGCGCCTCGGCGCATGATGGCGACTTTATCGGGGTTGACGATGAATTGCTCGGCCTCAAGGATTTTGAAGACGCCGCGCTGCAATGAGATGACGCGCGCGTCGGAGTGCGGCGAGGAAAACACCAGGTCGTCGGCGTAGCGGGTGTAGGTGAAGCCGTAGTGCTTCGCCATGCCGCTCAGGCGCGAATCAAGGCGGCGGCACAGCAGGTTAGTAAGTGCTGGCGAGGTGGGGGCGCCTTGGGGCACGAATCGTTCGCCCAAAGCCACGAACGATTTCTGGCCATCGAAGGTGGCTTCGATGCGGGGAGATTCGGTGCAGATGAGCGCCAGTAGAGTCGAGATTCCCGCATTGTAGCCGAGCGAGACAAAAACGCCCGCGACACGATTGAAGTTGATAGATGGAAAGAAGTCCTTCAGGTCGATACGCATCACGACAGCGGGGCCACCTGCTTCGGTGTGCGTGTGCTTATGGGCGTTGTCGCCGATGTTTAGCCCCGGTAAAAAGGCGGCAGCAGCTTGGTGCACTTCGACTTGTTTGAGGACACCTTCGAGAATTTTGGCTTGAGCGGTTTTGAGATAGGGCCGAGGAGCCGAGATAGCCCGTGTGCCGCCGCTACGCTTAGGGATGGAGAAGTGGCTGTAGTGATCGAGCGGAGCTACCTCGCGGTGATAGCACAGCCATGCCAGTTGTTCGCGGGTAATTTCTAGAAAGGCGGCCAAATCGGCGGGTTCGTTCCAGGCGGGAAGCTGAAAGCGCGCCAGTTTTTCGTTGTCGGAGGCGACATCGAAGTGAAGGCGCCGCGATACGCCGCGTCCAAGGTGCGGCAGCAACGCATGGCGGCGCTCGCCATCGGCGGCGAGGCGGGCTTCGCGTTCGCGGGCACGACGCTCTTTGCGCTCGACACGGGCAGCTTTGACGCGCTCGATTCGTTGCTTGCGTATTTCTGCCAGTTGGGCCTCAATGTCACCTGTTGCAGCCAGTTCGCGCTCGACTTCGGTTTGGCGAAGCCGTAGGGGGCGCGTTTTCTCGGTGATTTCACGTAGTTCGTCGTTGAGGGGCGCAATCTTCGCGCGCAGAGCTTCGACTGTCTGAGCCTCGTCGCCACTGCTGGCGGGTGGCCAGAAGCCCAGGCGCTCCATCTCGCGGCGCTCAAATTCGCGCTTGCCCAGTTTCTTTATTTCGTCGCGCCAGTTGCTCATTGGGCACGCTCCTTTTCGAGTTGTTCCAGTCCGGCCAACAGGTGTGCGCAGGGGCCAGAGCGGCCTTTATCGCGGCGGAACTCGCCACAGGTGCATTGCCAGAAGCGCACACGACCATCGAGATCGCGCGCCCACAGCGGGCGGAATTGGCCACCTTCGCTTGTGACTTCGGCGCGATAAAAATCGACATCGGGCGCGGAATAGCGGACGAGAAATTCGCTGGCCTCGACTTCCGCTTCGGGGATGGCTTCGACTTTTACGCGCTTGGCGTTAACCCAGCGATGCGCCGAAGCCAATTTTTTATCGGCGTCCGATTCGGGGACAGGGAATGGCAGCAATTGCCGCCAACGGAAGGCGTCGATTTTGGAATCATAGAGCGCGCGGCCCTGACGACAGAGTTTCTGGAGTGCGCTCGTCGCTTCGTTTCGCGACCAATCGGTGAGTTCGGCGAGGCGGGCGGGCGAAAGCGCCAGATGCGATTCGAGTTCGCGCGCCGCCTGTTCGAGTTTGGCTTCGGAAACGCCCCGCCCAGAGGCGAGCAAGTCGAAACGGGCGGATGCGCTCCAATCGTTTTGCGTCCAGCCCGAAAGCCCCAGTTCAAAACGGTGGCCTTCGAGTTCGAGCGCCCAAAAGGATGGCAAACCATCGCCCAGTAGACGCACCTCGACTTCGCGGGCGTGGGGCAGAATTTCGTCCAACACGCTCAATCGGCGCCGTCCCCAGATGCGAATGGTGCTTTCGCGCTTGCCTTCGTAGACGAAGCGAGGTTCATTGACGAACTCGCCCCAAGGCTCGATTTCGATGCGCGGACGCTGCCCCGGTGCGAGATAGAAACGCAGCGAGCGAGGGCCGTTGCTTTCGCGGCGAGCGCTTAGCAATCGCAAGATTTCGCTGACAGTGGTGGCACTGAGGCGAAGCGAGGTGTTTGCCAGCGATGAGGCGCTGCCGACCTGCAAAAAGCCTCGTACCCATGAAGGGGGCAAGTCGATTTTCTTTTCGACACGCCCACCAGCAGTGGTCTGGATGCTGACTCCGCCGCTACCGACGCTGAGGAAAGCGGCGCGGTAGTCGCGCACTCTCGCCAGTTCGTCGGCCAGTGCTTGCGAGAAATCGACGTTGGTGGTGCCATAAGTCACATCGCCGAGCGAGTCGAGGTTTTCGGTGGGGACGCGCACTTGCGCGTAGCTCGATTCATCGAGTGAGAAAACCTCGAATAGCACGGCGTCGGGATGCACTGAGACGACAGGATCAAGCACGACCCACAATTTGAAGTCATGCGAGTAGAGGAATTTCCAGAATTTGTATTGGGCGTCGCGGAAGTTTTTGGCGTTGCCAGTGGATAGTTTTTGCACTTGAGCCAGTAGCTCTGCTGCACGGGCGTCAAGAGGTTCTAACTGTGTTTTGAGGTCGTCCAGTTCGCTTTGAAGTTTGGGCAAGCGGCCCTGAAGCGCGGCCAGATAGGGAGACAATTCTTCCAGATACTGGCCCTGCACCCATTCCTGATAATCGGAGTGGTCGCGTTGTTGGAAGAGAGCCTGCTGCGATACGACGCGGTGTAGGGCGCCCATCAATCGGCCATAGGAGCGCGAGTGCAGCACGAGGGCTTCGAGGCGCACGCCAGGGCGTGCGGCTTCGGTGGGCAGCGAAAAATCCAGACCATCGCCGCGCGGCGATGCCGACGACGGATAGGGGTAGGATTGGGTGAATTCCATGTCAAATGCTCCTGTGTTGGGGGAAATTATGAGGCGCGGGCTACGGCCCCTGCCAATTCAAGTTCGGGAACTTCAGTGCCGCTGAGTTGCAGTCGCACCAGTTGTTGCAAAGCCCAGGCTCGGTCGCGTGGGGCGCCATTGCGTGCTGCATCGAGCAATGATTCGATGTCAGTTTTATCTTCGGTTTTTTGTGTAACCAAGCGGCGCTGCACGCCGATTTTGGCGCGGCGGGCACGCCCACGCGAATTGATGATGGCGCTATCGAATACCGCTACTGCTTCGCTGGTAGCTACTTCGGGGGCGCGCTCCAACTGCGCCGCGACGAAGGCTTGAACGCGCGCATCGTCGTGCTGTGCTAACGAACGCAACAGATCGGGTGTCCACCGCGATGGGAAGCGCGACAGCAAATCGAGAGCGTACTGGCGCGTGGCGTCTACCGGAGAGTCGGCGAGAGCCAAAGCACGCATCGCCCATTCGTCGCCGTCGTTTTCAAAATAGGGCTGGGCTAATGCGCCTGCTTCGGGCAGTCCGCTTTCGATGAGGCGAATGGCGAATCGTAAATTCAATGGCAGTTGGCGCAAGCGGGCCAATGCAGGGGCGCTTACCTGCGCTTCGAAATTGGTCGCGGCCAACATGAGCAGCGGTTCATCGCTGCCCAACTTGTTGGCGTTGCTTTGCAGCCAGGCGGCGATGAGCGGTTCTAAGCCGTTGGCGCCGGAATCGAGCAGTGAACGTACAGCTGCTGTTGGCAACTCGGCGAAAGCGGTTATTGCGCGCTCACGTCCCGCCATATCAAGCCAGCGGACACTATTTTCCGTGCCTGCTACGAACTGCCAGAATGCATCAGACAGCGGAACATGCGTTAAATTGGACGCGAACATCTCCAAGGTGTCGGCTTCCAGTTCGCCCAGTTTCGTCCACACCGCATCGCCATACAGTGCCAATAACTGCTGGAAAAACACCTCGCGGCCCAATGGCGGTAGTTCCTCTATCCAATCGAAATCTTCGTCCTGTGCCCATTCGCGGATGACAGGAGCGAAGGCTTCGACCCAGCGCGCTTCGCCGCCTAATCTGAGCCACTCTTCCAGCATGTCGCTATCATCCCATAAGAATTGGGCGACTTCCTGTGGCATCTGTACCTGATTGAGAGCCGGGAACAGTGGTTCCAATAGGTCTTGCCTGTCAATGTTACGCCACTGCTTGAGCGTGAATCCCTGCGGATTGGCCGCTGCCAGAGCATTCAAAAACACAGTGCGAAGTGCGGGAGAAAGGGCCGAAACGGCCTCCAACTCGCTTTTCTGTGCCCGCGCTTCAACGAGGGGGGTCGCGAAGCGGACGACTTCTGGTTCATCGGCTTCAGGGGTATTCAAGGCGCCCCAAATCCAACGCTCGGTGGCTGTAAGTTGTGAGAAGTGGGCGAAGAGGCGTAGTGCCTCTCCACGGCGCGTGAAACCTTGCAACTCGCGCGACAACTCAGGCAAACCATAGCCTTTCATCCAACGCGCGTCGTTTTCTAGTAGGGCTGGCAGAAGGTGCAGCACTATCTCTTCATTGTGTTCTTTGGCGAAACGGCGGACGTGGTGAGTGGTGCCTTCGATTGTTTCGCCATGCGCTTTTAGCCACTCGAAGGCCCAACCCAGAACAGGCGTTGCGAGGCGGATGTCAGCCCACACCTTTTGCACCAAATCGGCGCGACCTTCTAAGGCATCGTTTTGTAAAGCCAGACGAAAGGCGAGTGTGCTTTGAATAGAGCCGCAGTAGACCCGCATCATCGAGCCTGCAACCAGTGGGGCGAGGAGGGCACGGCGCTCTTCACTCAGGCTCTTTTCATCGCGTAGGAAGTTGAGCAGACGAGCAGAGCGCCGCACCATATAGGCGATGGTTTTGGCAGTTGGTCCTCCGTTGGGGAATTGGCGGTCTTCGTTGCGGCTGGCTCCCGCTGAGTCGAGGTGTCCCATCAACACGCCGAGTAGAAAGGCTTCGCGCTCGGTGGGAATGGGAGAGTTGTTGGGCAAGTCGTATTCGCCTTTGCTCCAACGAAAACGGTTTTGGATGGGCCACAGGCGGGCTTCAGCCTTTTTATAGAGGCGTTTGAAGTCGGGCCACTGTTTGCCATCGAATTTGGAGTCGCGCACCCACTGTTCCAAATCGTCGAATCCTGCGTCGTTTAAGTTTGGGAATGTTGCCGCGAGCGAGTTGCGAGGATTGCGCACCTCATGTTTTGTGGCATCGAAAGGAATACGGTTAAGAGTGCGGGAGCCGTGCGAAGAAGTTGGGTTGGGTTTGGGAAGAGACGAGAGTTGTTGAGTGGGAACCGTCTCAAAATGGGTCTCGGTGATGAAGCGCTGCTTCGCTACGTCCGAAATAAAGGTGAGGACGTAGGCGTTTTGTGCCGTGGGATTAGCGGCGAAGTATTCGCGGAGGCGTGAGGGGCTTCCTGTGCGTGTGCCCAAGTCGTTGAAGAACACGACTGTATTGGGCTGAACGGTGATGTTGGCAGCTTTTCGCGTTCTGATTCCCGGTCCACCCATTGGACGCGAGGTGAGAAAGATGGTGACTTCGTTGGGGGATAAAGTTGTGAAGTGAGCGTTATTGAGAGGGATGCCGCGCCATTCTATTGGTTGCTGTGGGCTACGGAAATAATCTCCCAAATTGCTCGCGAACTGGTTGTAGCGGAGTTTGGCTTGCCAGATGGTTGGCTCTGCTCCAATTCGGTCAGCAATCTGCGGCCAAGACTCGGTTTCGAGGCGGCTAAAGGCGTTCGTCAGAGCCTGACGAGTTATGTTGGAATAATCCAGCGTTTCGCCCGTTTCTGAAATCGCCAGTTCGCCCGCTGCAAAATTGAGTTCTAAATGAGCTGGAGCAGTGCGGGTTAAAGAGAGGGTGTTGACGGAATAGGCGACATCATCCACGATGGCGAAACTGCCGCCGCCGCTGGTGATTTTCCAGTCTGTGTCTTTAAGCAAGGGTTTGGGGCGGTTGAAGGCTCCCAGAATGCCACCTTGAAGGCGCGGAGGAACACGAAAGTAAGCGAAGACGTGGGCGGCTTCGTCACAGAAACGCTGAATGTCGCCGGGTTTGACAGCTAACTCGATTTCCACGCCGTCTTCCTGTTTGCTGCGAACTTCGCCGTCTTTGGTTACTGTGCCGACAAGGTTCATATCGAGCGCGGCACGATAGGTTTTCGCCAGGCCATTTTCAAAAGTCGTGATGCGAAATTCGTCGGTGTAGGCGAATGCGGCTTTCGAACTGAAGTCGCTTTGTGAACCAGAAGAGAGCGAGTAGCGTGTCAGGACTTCGCTTTCGGTCGGAACTGCACCCACCGAACGAATGCGAAGCGTTGGAGTTTGTTGTGTGGGTAACCACACCTTGAATGGTGTGTTGCCTACTCCCGCCGCGTCATGGAAGGCACGCGCTTCGACCGCATAGGATCGAATAATTGAGGCAATGGGGTTGGAGTAGCGTAGGTTAACAGGGAGCTTACTGCGATTGACACCGATGAACACCGGAGCAGGTTGAACGGGCGTGTTGCGGATTGTTGCTGGCGTCGTTTTGGGGGCGTAGCGGAAGGGGGGAGTGGCTGCTTTGACGGAGGTATCGGGGGCACGGTCGTAGCCCACCATTTCGCCGTTGCCGAACATCGTTTGTACGATGGAGTTGACGACAGAGTGGGGGACTTCCACTGTTGCCCCCAAACGTCGCCTCACTTCGAGGGTGATTTCATAAGCCGTGAACGAAGCTCCGGCCACCACCTGATCTAAGACGGTCTGACGCGCTTCGAGGGGCACCTGTGGATTGAGAGTGGCCATGATAAAAAAGCTGTTAGCTATTGGCTGTTAGCCTTTAGCTTTGAGTTGTGGGAAATTATAAGTCGCCAGTTTGGGGCTACTTGAGGGGAGAGAGCTAAAAGCCTTATTCAAATTCGAGCAAGTAAACGGGGTTGGCCTGGGCGGTATCGAACACAACGACTTCGTCGTTGATGAGCCAGCCCGATTTTCCAGCCCTGGCCCAGTAAGAGTCGTAGCCTTTGGGCGGATTGTCGCGCGTGGTGTTTTTGGGTTCGTAGGCTTTTCCTACTGCGACATCGTTGAGGAACATGTAGATTTTGCGGACACCCGAACCGCCGCCCCAGAAACCGTTGGAATATTGCAGCGACTTGGTCGAGGCGGGGGCGAAATAGAGGCCATTGCCGAAGTTTTTGCCCGCGATGTGCGCCGTTGAAGGCGGTGTCAGCATGTAGCCCGATTTGAGAATTGACAGCACGTTGGCGCTGGATGTGCCATGCCACAAGCGGTGGACATTGCCCTTCTCGCTGCCACGTTCGTCGAACGATTTTTTCATGCCCGCGATTTCGACGGTGTAGACGTTCTTCAACTTCAGGTGCTTGATGGTGACGTGTTCCGTCTTGGCCGAAGTCTCGAAGTGGTGCTTGATGGCGTCGAACTGAGCCTGATCGCGCAGTAGTTCCAAGCCGGTGTCGAACAGTGCTGGGACTGGTTCGGGTTCGCCGTCCTCTTCTTTGGGAGCGGTGACGGTGGTTAAGCTGGCTTCGAGCGAGTCGAGAATGCTGAGTTGCTTTTGGACTTCGTCGTTGTCGGGGAAGAGGGCTTTGGGGTCGGGACGAGTACGCCCAAAGTCGCGGGGAACGATGGTCAGGTAGCGGTTGAGCAGGTCGATGTAATCAGCGTCCCACTGCGCGGTATCCACTTTGTCCTTGATTTTGGAGAGCAACAATCGACCATCTATGATGCCGCCCTGCGTGATGAGGCCCGAAGCTGTCGAGAACACGCCGGTATCTTTGTTGTATTTGATCGCCGAGTTCGAGACGATGTTGTGGATGTTGATACCGCATAGGAACGAGATGAGCGATTTGACCTCGTCGGAGTTGGTGCGGATTTGTTGAAGGGCGATCTGTTCCAATCCGGCGTTTTTGGCGCCTGCCGCAGTGGGGATATTGGAATCGAGAACGGGCTGAGGTTTGTAACCCTTGTTTGTTTTTTCGTTCAACTTTTTGTTGAACAGGCGTTCGCCACCGGGTTGGGTGGTGTCGGATTGTGTTTGCAGTTCGCCGTTGCTGTTCTCGATGTAGCGACCATAGCGGATACGAACGGAGTCGTCGTCGTGGAGGTCGATGTAATAGAACTTGTTGTTGTTAGACCCAACGGAAACGAAGATGAGACGAGCGCTTTTTGTAATTTTCGACATAGGTTTGCTCCAGGCGCGGCGTAAATACTTCAGTGCAAAGATACTGCGAGAGCATTAAGCAGGGAAGCGCGGGCGTAGGTTTTTGTGAGTTCTCGCGGTTGAGAACCTTTGCCGTGTTAACAAGGGTGGGTGCGGTCGTCGCTTTGACTCTCGTGACGGGCGCCAGTCGCTGTAACCCCTGTGATGGCCGGTACATGTTCGGGGGCACCTATTTCATGACAGCACGCCTAGTAAGCGAACGTGACATGAAATAGGTGCCCCCGAACATGTACCGGCCATCACAGGGGTGAAAACACACCGGCGACCCGTGCTGCAAGCGCAGCGAAAAGGGTAGAAAATGCAACTCCGGCGGAACACCGGAAAAATGCCGGCGACCGCATCCAACTTGTTGTTCTCAAATTTAGCACCCCCAGAAACCGAGCGCAAGGGTATTTGAAAAGTTTTTTTTGAAGCGAGTGAAAACCTTGTCGCGTCATTTGGAATGCCATTTATTGGAAGAAAACTTGCGCTAGTGTTCGCCTTTTTGGTCAAACTTGCGCCCCGCACATGAGCAACCCGTTGAAAGTGGGAGTTATTGGTGTCGGCGGTATCGCCGGAAGCCATTTCCCCGGCTGGAAAGCCTCCGAACACTCTGAACTCGTCGCGTTTGCCGACCCCGTCGCACCTGTCCTAGAGCGCGTCGCTAAAGAGCAGGGCATCACCAAGACCTACACCAAACCCGAAGACCTCATCAATGATCCCGACATCGACATCATTGACATTTGCACGCCTTCGGCTTACCACGCTCCGTTAGCCATCGCCGCTCTCGAAGCTGGCAAGCATGTCATCTGCGAAAAGCCACTCGCGCCCACACCAGAAGACATCAACGCCATGATCGCAGCGCGCGACAAATCGGGCAAATACCTGATGACGGCGCAGCACTTCCGCTTCCAGAGCGACACACAGGCTCTCAAGCGCGAACTTGAGACCGGTGTTCTGGGCGACATCTACCACGCTCGTTCGTGGATGTTGCGCCGCAACTGGTTGCCAGTGCGTCCCGGCTTCATCTACAAGAAGAACTCCGGCGGCGGCCCTTGCATCGACATCGGCGTTCACATCCTCGACCTCACCTTGTGGATGATGGGCCACCCCAAACCTGTTGCGGTTTCGGGTATCACCCAGGACAAGCTGTCGCGTATCCCCGGTGCTTTCTCGGCATGGGGCGGCGACATCCCACAGGACATGGACGTTGAAGAGTTCGCTTCGGCGTTCGTTCGCTTCGACAACGGCGCTACGCTCATCCTCGAAGTGAGCTGGATGTTGCACCACAACACCCACGCCGAAGACATGCAGATGTGGCTGTACGGCACACAGAGCGGCTCACACTGGCCTTCGAACCAGGTTTACAGCGCCAACAACACGACCAAGCGCACCGCCGACACCCAGTTGGCTCCCGTTGGCCGTGGCATGGAACCACACGCCGCCGAGTGTGTGGCCTTCGCGAAAGCCATCGCCGAGGGCGCTCCCTCGCCAGTTCCCGCCGAGCAGTCGCGCGACGTTCAGCTCATCTTGAACGGCTTGTACGAAAGCGCCGAGAAAGGCGCCGAAGTTCGTTTGGGCTAATTCGGGATTAGAATCCTTAAAAGAGCCGCTGCACTCCGAGTGCAGCGGCTCTTTTTGTGTTTAGGGCTTAGTTCGCAACCCGTCCCAACGAAGGTTCGCTCGTCGGTTTTATCTCGCTTCCATCTGGTCCTAATCCGACCATCGCCCACACTGGATGCGGCCCGGTATAGCCCAGATTGCGTCCTTTGATGGCGAAGGTGCGTGCTTGGTCTTTCTTGCCCCACTTGGCGTAAGAAAGCGCCATATTCACCCAGTGCAATGGGTTCTTCGGTTCGAGTTTGGTAGCGCGCTGAAACAGCTGAATCGACTCTTCGTACTTGCCCATATCGTGCTGCAAAATGTCGGCAAGCTCGGTCAAGGTATTCGTGTTGTTGGGCGCGAGTTTGACGGCGCGCCGCGCATAGGGCAGAGCCGCTTTGAAGTCGCCCAACTCCATGCGTGTTGCGTAAGAGAACTCGCGCAAGGCGCTTGCGTTATCTGGCTCTTTGGCGATGAGTTTTTGTAGCAACGGGCGTTTCAAATTCTCTTGTCCAGTGGCTTTCAGTCCTTCATCGAGCGCTCCAATCGACAGGTAGCCAGCTCCTGCATTGGCGACCGCCAGACGAGCCATCGTCGCGAACGAATTGGCATCGCCAAACCATTTCGGCTGGAAAATTTCGAGTCCCCAGTTCAAAGCGTCTTCGTTCTTTGGGTCGCGCTTGAGCGATTCTGCCAGGGCATCGCGCGCCCACTCCGGGTTGCTATTCATCGTCGAAGTTGAGGACAACTTGAGCCAATATTCTGGGTCGGTCGGGTCGAGATTAACCGCCTTCCATGCTGCTACCTGAGCACGCGGATAGATTTGCCCGACGAATATCTTTTCCTGGCCACTCATATCCATCCACGTCGCGCCTCGGCGCCTTTCATCCGCTTGCGAACTCAGTGCCTCTGCCAGCACGTACCACGCGGCAGGGGCATGAGGAGCGGTACGTACCGCCATCTCAGCGTAATGCACCTGGGCGAAGTAATCTCCCTCTTCGTCACGCAATGCAGCGTTTCCCAGCGCAACCGATTCATTGCGTGGGTACTTGTGGTCGAGGTCAGTTAGTACCTTTGTCCTACGTTCTTTCTCGATGTCAACGAAGTTGCGAGCTGCCTCTGCTGCCAACTGAGCATTCGTTGGTGCCACGGCAAGTAGGGCACGCACGGCCCGCAATCTCACAGGCTTTGGTTCTATGCCAGCGCGTCCCACAAACACCGCGCCCAGAGGTTTGTCGGCCAGTCGGGTTATCTGGGCCAACTGCGGTGCTTTAAGCTGCTGTAGTTGCCTCAAATCGCGCGGGAGCGAACCTAAAACTGTCAGGTCGGTGGCACTCATCCCTACCGAAGCGGGAATTTGCGCTCCCTTGACTCCCGTGGCGTTCACCAATTGGCGCGTCAGCCCCGGAAGTTGTGCCACGATTTGAGCTGGCGAACCTGTGATCTTGAAGCTCCCCACTACTTTGGAAGGGATTTTTTGTACGTCCACAACCTCGTATTGAAGCTTTTGGCCGTCAAATGAACCAATGGCGACATGCGAGGCATCAAGCCCACGCGCCACTTCGACGGCGCGGGCGCGGCCTACTGCCAAATCACTCCACCCCTTGGAGTGCAGAAAATTTCCTGCCATGCCCCATGTGGGCACGACTTCAAACACTGGTGAGCCTGCCCCCATCGCATCCATCCAGCGAGAACATCCGGCGCCAAAACTTTTCGCTTTGGTGCCTTGAGGTTCACATATAACAAGACCTCGCTTAGGCAGGGTATCGTTCAGAGATTTGAGGTAGTTCGCTTCGTATGACTCGGCAGGGGGAGCGACGAATTGCGTCGTTCCAATTTCTGCCAGTTCCGAAACATCGGGAGCAGGACGTAGTAATTCTGCCTTAAAAGCAGCCTGAACTTCGGCTCTGTGGCGTTGGCGGGGGAGGGATGCGGCGGGAACAGAAGCGGGAGCAGCAATTTCTGTTGAGGTGTCTGAGTTGGTTGCGCATCCAGCCAAACCAAACAGAGGAAGCAAGAGAAGTGGGCGGGGTGACATAGGTAATGATAAAACCCGCGCCCAGTGTCTACTTCTCGATTCTTAGTGTCAATTCAGAAATTTTGTTGTGCGAATCGAATACTTTTTAAGCCGCCACGACACGCACACGGTCGGCGCATTGTTGCGCCCCTTCGCGGGCTTCTTCTATCGTTGAGGCTGTGGCGAGGGCTACGCCCATGCGGCGTTTGGGGAAGGCTTCGGGTTTGCCGAAGAGGCGTAGATCGGAGTTAGGGACACGCAAGGCCTCGTCTATGCCTTCAAAGGCTACGAGGCCGTTCTGACCGCCATAGATGACGGCGCTGGCGCCTATTTCGCGGCGAGTTGTATCGACGGGGAGGCCCAAGATGGCGCGGGCGTGCAACTCGAACTCGCTTTGGCGCTGGGTGGCGAGGGTAACGAGGCCGGTATCGTGGGGGCGTGGTGACACTTCGGAGAACCACACGTCGTCGCCTTTTACGAAGAGTTCGACTCCGAAGAGGCCGCGCCCTCCGAGGGCGGTTGTGATGGTGGCGGCGATGTGCTGAGCGCGTTGTAAGGCCAGTTCGCTCATTGGTTGCGGTTGCCATGATTCGACGTAGTCGCCGGACTTCTGGCGATGGCCGACCGGGTCACAGAAATAGGTGGTTGCTTCGCCGTTTTCATTGTTGGCACGCACTGTTAAAAGCGTGATCTCGAAGTCGAACTCGATTTGACCTTCGATGATGACTCGGCCCGCATCGACGCGACCGCCACTGGCGGCGTAGTTCCACGCGGCTTCCAGTTCGTCGGCGGTTTCTAGACGCGATTGGCCTTTGCCACTCGAACTCATCACCGGTTTGATGAAGCAGGGGAAGCCGATTTGTTTGCCCTGTTCGCGAAGCTCGTCCAACGACGAAGCGAAGGCGAAGGGCGAGCAGGGCAGGGCGAGTTCGACAGCGGCCAAATTGCGGATGCCTTCGCGGTTCATTGTTAGCCGTGCCGCGCGCGCTGTGGGGATGACCTGACAGACACCTTCGGTTTGCATCTTCTCCAACTCTTCGGTAGCGATGGCCTCGATTTCGGGGACGACCAAATCGGGTTTTTCGCGGGTGATGAGTTCGCGGAGCGCGGCGCCATCGGTCATGTTGAGGGTGTAGGAGCGATGTGCGACTTGCTGTGCGGGGGCGTTGGGGTAGCGGTCGACTGCGATGGTTTCGACGCCCAGGCGTTGGAGGGCGATGATGACCTCTTTGCCGAGTTCTCCCGAACCCAAGAGCATTACTTTGAAGGCGGAGGATGAAAGAGGAGTGCCTAGACGTGTCATTTTCGGGCGAAGTTTGAGTGGTTCGGCCCCCAACTGGCGACGCAAAACGGCTCATGGAAATTCTTACTTTGCCGCATACCGATTTGAAGGTATCAGGATTGTGCTTGGGCACAGCCAGTTTTGGCGCCGATATAAGCGAGGCCGATTCGTTCGCCATGCTTGATGGCTTCGTGGAGCAGGGCGGTAATTTCCTTGATACCGCCGCTATTTACGCCGACTGGACACCTGCGGGCAAAGGCTCTAGTGAGCGATTATTGAGCAAATGGTTGTCGGCGCGTTCGCCGCAGGATATTGTTATCGCCAGCAAGGGCGCTCATCCCGAATTGCACTCGATGGCGGTGGGGCGTATGACGCCGCAGGATGTTGAGGGCGACCTGAATGCCAGTCTGGGCAACCTTGGTGTTGAGTCGATTGATTTGTATTATCTGCATCGTGATGACCCGGCGGTGCCCGTTGAAGAGATTTTGGAAATGCTCGAAGGCTTTAAGAGCGCGGGCAAGGTGCGCTATTACGCTTGTTCTAACTGGCACGCCAATCGTATTCGAGAGGCTCAGGAAATCGCCAGAAAGATGAACGTGGCGGGGTTTGTCGCCAGTCAGCCGCTTTGGAGTCTTGCCAAGCCCGACCTGACGGGCGGCGACCAGACGTTGGCTCCGATGAACGATGAGTTGTTGGCTCTGCATGGTGAGACGGGGTTGCCAGCTATCCCTTATACATCGCAGGCGAACGGCTATTTTCAGAAAATCGCCGATGGCAAGGAACTGAAGGCGGCTGTGGCGGCGACGTACGATTCGGAAATCGTGAGGCCTCTTAACCGTGGCCGGTTTTCGCGCTTACAGACCTTGAGCGCCGAGACTGGACTCTCGCTGACTCAGTTGGTGCTGGGGTGGTTACGCGGTCACGAATTTCCTGTTGTGCCAATTATTGGGCCGCAGTCGGTAGGGCAGTTAGAAGATTCGTTGCGGGCTGCTGATGTGAAACTTAGCGCGCAGCAAGTTGCAGAATTGGCTGGCACGGCTTGATTTAGCAACACGCTTATTGAGAATTGAATTCGCCTCAGAAATCAATCTTTGGGAAGGGAAATCGATCTTTTTGATTGATTAAAACCCCCAAAAGATTGATTAATGGGGATTTTGAACGTGAAAGATTGATTAATCAATCTTTTCCAGTGAAAACGCTCTTATTGAGAAATGAGTTGGCTCTTAGCTACTCATGGAACTCGAAATGCCTTTTATTGGCGCGGCATTATAAGTTTGAAGAGTGGGCAAGTCAGGGGATGGCTTGTAATCACTAATTTCAGTATAACCGATTTTTGTAGGGGGTACTGATAACCCTATTGGGTGATGAGATTATTTGTTGGGGCAATTTGTATAAGGGTTTTGCATTTCGGTTGCTCGTTTGTAGCATCAATGCTATGTATGGGCAGTTCCTATGATGGACAACCATCAACCGCAATTAGGCACCCAGTTGCCCCTTCAAGGTTTTCTATAGCGAGAGTGGTAGAGAACTGTTTGAGGGCGAACACGAGGTTCGCCCCTACAGGGGGACAACTGAGTTGAAAATATGCGGCTTGAGGGCAGGAGACAGTCGCGAGTGGCGGGATTAATGAAGCAACAGGCCGCTGGGGGCAGCGGCCTGTTGTTGTAGTTTTATTCGCTTGTGGTTGTTTGAACTGCCTGGCTTTCGACTTTGGCTTGTAGTTCGGCTACCATCTTTTCGAGGCGGCGAAGTTGGCGAGTCATTTCGGGCAGTTTGCGTGAGGCGGCGTTCATTTTCATGTAGTCGCGGTTGGGTACGGCGGGAGCGCCGGAGACAAATTCGCCCGCTTTTACATCGGCCATGATGCCCGCTTTTGCGCCCAGGATAGCGCCTTTGCCGATTTTGACGTGATCGCGCAGGCCAGCTTGACCTGCCATGATAACGTTGTCTTCGACGACTACGGAGCCGCTCAAGCCTACTTGACCGCACAGGATGCAATTTTTGCCGATTTGGACGTTGTGGGCGATTTGAACGAGGTTGTCGATTTTGGTGCCTTCGCCGACGCGCGTGGCGCCCATAGTGGCACGGTCGATACACACATTGCAGCCGATTTCAACGTCGTCTTCGATGATAACGGTGCCGATTTGCGGTACTTTATGGTGTTTTTGACCATCGAAGACGTAGCCGAAACCGTCGCCACCAATCACGCTTGAGGCGTGGACTTTGACCCGTTTGCCGAGATGGACATGGTGTCCACAGACGACGTTGGGATAAATGACGCATTCCTGCCCGATTTGAGCGCCGTCGCCGATGTAGACGTGGGGGTACAAAATCGCGCCATCGCCGATGCGGGCCGAGCGGCCAACATAGCAATATTCGCGGATAGTGACGCCCTCACCGATGATTGCATCGGGTTCGATGATTGCGGTAGGATGAATGCCCTTTTCGGGAGCAGTCGAGGGCTGCATCCATTCGAGGACTTTAGTGAAGGCCAGACGGGGGTTTCCCGTCAAAACGACGGGTTTAACCCGACGCCTTCCGCGCTTCGAGTTCAATTGCAGGGTTTCGAGTTCTTCGCGCAGCGATTCGGGCGCGATGATGGCCGAAGCACTTCCCGAAAACGCATCCGCGATCATTTTTTCGTTCTCGATGAACAAAATAGTGCCCGCCGCTGCCGCATCGAGACCCGACACGCCCGTAATAAGCGTTTGTGCGTCGCCCAGAACCTGGGCGTTCAACAAGCGCGCGATTTCGCCAACAGTGGCGCTGCGGGGCGTGTTTGCGCCCGCTGGACGGCCATTAGTGCCGTTGGAGTGTCCGTTTGAAGATGAAAGCGACGAGACGTTCGCCATAGAGTTGGTTCTCCCGAAGGTGACGCTGTGACGATGAAATTCTGCAACTGTTCGACACAAGTCGGGTGGCCCTGGACCGTCCACGCTTATTTACGTGGAACGATAGGCAAATCTTAACACGATTCCCTGTATTTGACGCTAGAGCGGCACCGATGATGCGTCTACTTTACTTTTTGCAATACCCCACAATGGCGCTATTCTAGCGGGTGGCTGCCTGCCATATACGTTCGTTTTTGGCGGCGACCGTTTCAGGGACGCGGCTGGGCGGATTGGCGCCGCGCCGCGCTATGTCGGTATTGCCACCGCTCACGGCAGCTACTCCGCCAGAGCCTGTGCCCCTTGCACCGCCAATGGGAGCGCCCAACTGGGCGCGTACCACGTTCGAGTTGGGAGAAGTCGCCGCTCCTTGTACCATCGTCAGCGATGAGACTGCGGGCAAACGCAGCCGACCTTCGAGATCGCGGCGCACTTGTTCCTGACGTAGT
This sequence comes from bacterium, assembly GCA_004172935.1. Taxonomy (GTDB): domain Bacteria; phylum Armatimonadota; class Abditibacteriia; order Abditibacteriales; family Abditibacteriaceae; genus Abditibacterium. The sequence goes on from SDZD01000020.1 coordinate 91,131, forward strand.
TGGGTTCGGGCCGCTGCCTGGCGGGTTTGCTCGGCTAGAACGACTTCGCCTTCCTGACGTAAACGAGCGGGGATTTCAACCAATGTCTGGTGCAGTAGTGCTGCTTGACGGGCGGTTTCCTGTTCCCATATTTGATTGAGTCGCGCTTCGATGGCTTCGATTTTGGCTGTTGCCTGAGCGCGCTGGGCGGCAGGAATTTTTAGCAACGGTATTAATTGGAGGCGCAGGTTGGTGAGTTCGAGTTGAGTTTCGGGCGAAACCAACGATAAATCGAGTCCAGGCAATGCTGAGCGGGCCTGAAGGTCGATGCGGTCATCGAGGGCGCGGCGCTGTAGAAGTTCCTCGTCGGAGCGCCGCAGACTTTCGCGTGAAGCCCACGCTTCTAGAAATGCCCGCACCGAGTTGTTTATGCCTCCGCCGATTGGGCTAAGGCCCGCCGAGTACAGGCGCCGCGAGGGAATGGTTAGCGTTGTATTGGCCCCCATTGCTGGGAGAAGAGCGTACTGCGTTGGCTGTGTCCCTTGATGCGAGATCGACAGGGCGCGGGGAGAAACAGGTACGTTGGCGCCTCGGTTCAAATCGCTGATTAAGAGAGAGGCGGGTTGAACTGCGAACGGGGAAGGTCGCCAGAGTGGGGTTATGGTTGCGCTGCCACTGGAAGCCTTTGTTCCCAAAATTTGGCGAACCGTATCGGCGTTCAGTTTCGCGACCGACTTGGAAAGCGAGTCGAAGGCTTTCGTATTGCGTGCCCTTGCCAATTCGCGGGGCGAAGGTGTGGGGGCAACGGGCATCTCGAACGCTGTCCGCACAGTCGAAACCGTGCCACATCCGCCCAGATAGAAGCAGAGGAGCAGAGCGGGAACAAGAAGACGGTGCGGCAACATGCAAATAGACGAATGAAAAGGCGCCCGTTGTTTGGAAGTCGGGCGCCTTGAGTCTAAATTTATTTGTTCAGACGGTTGAGAACTTCCGCTGTTACATCGACAGAATCTGCCGAATAGATGAGCGCTTTCTTGCGCACGATCATCAGCAATTTCTTGTCGGCAGCGACTTGAGCTACTACCGAGTTCGCTTTGTCGGTGTACTCTTTGTCGGTGTCGTCCTGCTGTTTGCGCACAAGCTGTAACAACTGGTCGCTCAATTGCGACAACGCGGCGCGGTTCTGGCTGGCGTAGCCTTGCAGTACGGTCATGCGGGCGGTTTCTTCGGGAGTGCGCACGGCTTTGCCGATGAGGGCCTGGTATTCGGCGCGGCGGTCGAGTCCCTGTTTGACCAAAGCATCGAAGGCTGGGTTGGCTGCGGGGGTCGAGACGCTTTTGATGATGGCATCGTCGAAGGTTTTGGATTCGTCGAGCGTCATAAATTCGCGTGCGGGGATTTTGCCGTCCAACTCCTGAGCGCGCTTGTCGATGGCGGCAACGGCGTCGGCATATTTTTTGAAGCCGTCGGCCAACTTGTCTTCATCCACAACACCGATTTGAATGGTTTGGGCTTGAGCGGGGCGAAGGGGAACGGTTGCGCTCGACAGGGCGAGGGCGGCTAAAACGCCCAGCATCGGGGCGCGGAACAAAGAAGAGATCTTCATAGAGAAAATGCCAGTGAGATTCATTTTACGGAACGGTTAGACGCTCGCGGACATCCTGTGACGCGCGGGCCTTACCGTTCGTTCACACATCACTCCAAAAAACCTTCTTGCTTCATCCATGAAATAAAGCGCGATAATCCCTCTTCTACGCGGATTTGAGGCTCCCAACCGAGCAGACGTTTGGCTTTTTCGATGCTGGCCCACGTTTCCAACGGTTCGGAAGAAGGCGCTGGCGCGCTCTGGATAATAGCCTTGCGACCGACCAATTCCTCCAAAATATGTACAAAACGGGCGTTTTCGACCGGATTGCCGCCGCCAAGATTAATAATCTCCCAGGGAAAGGGGTTATCGAGTGCTGCGACGAAGCCGCGCACGATGTCGTCGCAGTAGGTCCAGTCGCGCTTCATGTGCCCATCGTTAAATAACGTCAAAGTTTCGCCTTTGGAGATTTTCTGAGACCATTGCCAAGGCATCATATCGGGGCGTCCATGCGGCCCATAAACGTTGAAAAAGCGTACAACCGTCGTTGGCAACTCGTAGAGATGGGCGAACGAATAGGCGAATAGCTCCATGGCACGCTTCGAAGCCGGGTAGGGCGCCAGCGGATGCACGGCGGGAGCGCCCTCATCGAAGGGAACAGGGGTGTCGGAGCCATACACCGACCCTGTTGATGCCAACACGCAGCGCGCCTTTGTTGTGCGACGCGAAGCATCGAGCAAATGAGCGGTGCCTTGCACGTTTACCTGCCCATAGACGAGCGGGTTTTGAACCGAATAGCGCACGGCTGCCATCGCCGCGATGTGAGCCACTGCCTCGAACTGGTTGCTTTCGAACAAAGCGAAGACTCCGGCTTCATCGCGCAGGTCGAGTTCGTGGAAAGTGAAGTTGGGATGCTGGGCGATGTCTTGCAAATGCAACTGCTTGAGTTCGCGCGCGTAGTAGGGGTCAAAGTTATCAAGACCAACAACAGAATCGCCGCGTTCGAGTAATACGCGGCATAAACGGGAACCGATAAATCCGGCGGCACCAGTAACAAGAAGTTGCACCCTTCCAATTTACTAAGCATTGGGAATCGGGCAAGGCATTCGCACTAAGAAGGCGGCGCTTTAACAAGCGTTTTTAACAATCATGGCAACAGTTACCTTGCACGGCTCACCGCTCGACACCGTTGGCGACCTTCCCGCCGTTGGCGATACAGCCCCCGCTTTCGACCTTGTCGGCAACGATATGGCGCCCGTAAAGCTTTCCGATTCGGATGGCAAAGTCCGCATTATTTCGGTGGTTCCTTCCGTCGATACGCCGGTATGCTCGATTCAGACCGCTCGTTTCAACCGCGACCTCGATGCGCTTCCCGACTCCGTTGTGGGTTACACCATTTCAGTGGATACCCCGATGGCTCAGGCGCGCTGGTGCGCGGCGGAAGGCGTCGAAAAAATGAAACTGTTATCCGATTTTAAAGGCAACAACTTTGGCCGCGATTGGGGACTTTACCTGCAAGGCCCCGGTTTGCTGGCCCGCTCGGTGTTCGTTGTTGATCAGGAGGGCAAAGTGGTCTACGTGCAACTCGTCCCCGAAATTGCTCAAGAGCCGGACTATGAGCCAGTTCTCGCCAAAGCCAAAGAATTGGCGGCGTAAACTGAGATGAAAAACAAACCCCCGCGCTGATAATCAGCGCGGGGGTTTGTTTTTGGTTTTCTTGGGGAAGGGCGATTGTTTGCGGGGAATCCCTTATTTGTGGGATTCTAGCGTTTTGGCCCCTCCTAACCTCCTCATTAAATGTTCGGTATTTGGGTTTAGGCTCTCAGGCGCTCCAGGTTTTCGCGGACCATGTGGCGCAAGCGTTCGGGGTCGAAGGGTTTCGAGAGTACCGGACGGTTGGCGCGTTGGAGGAATTCCTGGGTTGAGCGGCTCATGGTATCGCCAGTTACGAAGATAACTTTTGCCAATAGGTCGGGGCGGTTGGTTTGCAAAATTTCGAAGAAGGTTGGGCCACCGACGGCGGGCATTCGCACGTCCGAGAGGATCAGGTCGTAGTCGTCTGCATCGAGTACCGCGATGGCTTCGGCGCCATTGAAGGCGGCTGTGACGCTGTGGCCGTCGAGGGCAAGAATCTCGGTCATTAAGGTAATGACGGGTTCCTCGTCGTCGACAATAAGCACATGCGCGGCTTCGACATGGCCATGTTCAAGGCGGGGGACATCCTCGCTGTTGGCGCTGGTGGCTTCGTCTCCACCGCCGCCAGGAAGTTCGATGAGGAAGCGGGCGCCGTGTCCGAGGCGGCTTTCGGCCCACAGTAAGCCTTCGTGATTGGAGATGATGCGCAGTGAAATGCTCATGCCCAGCCCCGTTCCTTCGCCAGTAGGTTTGGTGGTGAAGAAGGGGTCGAATACGCGGCGCAGATGTTCGGGCGCGATGCCGGGGCCGTCGTCTTCGATGACAACGCGGGCGGCGTGTTGGCCGCCCATCGTTGTGGCGCGAGTTTGAATGCGGATTTCGCCTTCGCCCCGCCATGAGATGATCGCTTGTGCCGCGTTGTTGATGATGTTTAAGAACACCTGTTGCAACTGAAGGGCATCGCCCCATACGGGTGGCAAATCGGGCGCGAGGTCGGTTTCAATGGTGACGTTATCGGTTTGGAGTTGATAGCGGCGCATCTCCAAGGCGGCTTCGATGGCCTCGTTGATGAAGACAAACTGCTTTTCGGGACTCGACCGACGCGCGTAGGCCAGCAGATTAGAGACGATGTTGGAGGCGCGCGTGGCTTCGGAGTGGATGAGCGAAACCTTGCGCTTTACGCCGTCGGAGATGGTTTTATCCAGCCCCAATAGCTCGGCATAGCCCACCACTGTCGCGAGCGGATTGTTGAGTTCGTGCGCTACTCCGCTGGTCAGTTCGCCTAGGGCGGCGAGTTTCTCCGACTGGAGCAACTGTTCTTGTAGGCGGCGCGATTCGGTGACATCGTGCAACACGCATAGGCGTCGTCCGCCGTCACCGCGTGCGCGTTCCATCGTTGGATTGCCCAGATTTACGCCAGTCGCGTGTAGCTCGAAGGCCATCTCCACGAAGACGCGGTCGGGCTGCCCGCAGCGGAACTCGGTCATTTGCGGTGAGAGGTGCAGTGGCCCCATGTCGAGGGGTTGCCAGGGGCGCAACACGGTGTATTCGGGCAACTGTGCCCACAAATCGTCGCGTCGACGTGCCAACACGTCGGCGATTTCGTGGCCGAGCATGGAGGCGAGGGCGCGGTTGGCACGCAGAATGACGCCATTCTCATCACACACGTAGACGCCGTCGATCATGCCATCGAGCATGGCCTGCCATTCGCGCTTGATGTGTTGCAACTGCTCGAAGAGGCGTGTTTTGGCAGCAGAGGCAGCGACCTGTTCGCAGAAGGCGTCCATCTGCGTTTTTAGTTCCTCATCCGGCCCCTGATTTTGTGCCCATAGCAGAGATAGCTTGCCTAAATCGTTGCCATCGCGGCGCAGCGACCAGTGGCGCCACTGCGAACCCGCTATCGCGGACGATTCGGTTTGCTCTGGCAGAGTGAGGGGGGCCGGAGTGGTGTTGGTGTCGGGGGAGGGAGAATCGAACTCATCGTTAGTGAGCGTCAGCGTGCCCGCTACCGCGCCCGAAAGGGTGAGCGCACCACGCAGTGCTACTTCCTGTAGGCGCGATAAGGTAGGCGCGGCGACTACATCGAGAGAAATACGGCTCCAAAGCGAAAAATTAAACATGCGGGACGCCCCTGAATAGTGCAAAGTGATTGACACTTGCAACGAATTCGCGTTTATAAATTGAAACCACTACTCAGTGTGTTTCTTGACCCACTCACTGACAAACCCGGCAAATTCTTGTGGGGCGTCGAGTTGGGGCATGAGCAAAGCGTTCTCCACAACTTGCAACGAGGCGTCAGGGCGTAACGCTCCCCATTCCGAAGCGCTTTCAAAGCCGCGCGCATGGCGACCCCACACGAGCAGGGCGGGAGTGCTGGAATTTTTCCACAGTTCGCGCCACGGGGCGGCGAAACGGCCTTTTAGTAGGGCTTTCTGGGCGCGCTGTGCGCCCTTCTGGTGCGCTGCGACGTGCCACAGGCGCGCTTCGTTTTCGACTTGCGATTTGTCCCACAGGGCGAACTCGTGCGCTTCACGTTCCAGATTGGGCTTAGAGCGCCACCAGTTCAGGACGGCAGTGCCGATGATGGGAAATTCCAGCAGGCGGTCGCTGATTTCTTTTTGGGCCAAGAACTCGGCGCGTTCAGTCTGGCGTGGTTCGTCGGGGGCGCTACCATCGGGGCAGACCAGAATGAGGCCGTTAATTTGGCCACTTTCGGCGGCTTCCAGCACGAGCGGCGCGGCGCTGCCGTGGGCGATCACGGTTGCTTTGGTGCCCACGATGTCGCGGATGAAGTCGCGCAGTTGCGCGCCAAATTCGCGCGCGTTGAGGCCTTCGGGGTTGGGGTCAGACAGGCCGTATCCCTGCCAGTCGAAGGCGTAGACGGTGAAATCATCGGCGAGCAAGTCGAACACGGCGCGCCACGAAGCCGAAGACTGGCCTGGATCGAGGGAGTGGACGAGGACGATTGGCGGGCCTTCGCCACCGATAGCGTAGGCGAGGTCGCCATAGCGCGCTGGATAGCGACCGAACAGGCCATTGAGACGTGGCCCCATCGGAGGGGTGCGTGCCGTGATGATGGTGTTAACGGCGGCGATAGCCCCCAGAGAAAGTGCGATGGCACCGAAAGTCCAGCGCAAACCTGTGAACAGAAGCGATGGAGAATGGTCGGACGACGATTGGCGAGAAAACAACGAGCAGCGCGTAAACGACATGGGTTAGCCAAATCACTTTACCAACTCATTGGGGTCGCGGTGTAAGACAAGACGCGAAGACAGGTGATTTTTCGCGGAGAATTCCCACGTAAACGGGCATTCTCTTTGCATTTAAACGGAGAAGTCGTATTTTCAAACCAAATGAAAATCTCACATAAATTCAACTCTACCTCAGCCCTGCGTGCAGGAAGCTGTGTTGTTCTAGCATCGCTTTTGGTGCCTCTTGCAGGATGCGGCTCGCCCGCAGCCCCGCCCACTGTTCAACAGCCCGCCATGAGCCGTAACACGGGCATGAGCACAAAACAGAAAGTTGTGCTTTTGGCTGGAGCGGCAGCGCTTTATTACTACTATCGCAAGTCGAAAGCGGCTAACGAAGCGAAATACAAGGGACAACAGGTTCAGTACTATCTGTCCAAGAATGGCCGTATCTACTACCGCGAACCTGGCAATCCAAAGAACGTCATTTGGGTGACGCCACCACAGAACACGATCTCGGTTCCTGAAAATGAGGCGCAGCAATATAGCCAGATTCAGGGCTACAACAATCAGAAGACAGGAAATGGGCTTGATTATTATTTCAACGGCCCCGGTGGCGGCGAGCGCTAATCCCATCGTGGGAAATCCAAATTCACAAGGAGTATCAATATGAATCCACTCGATCTTTTGTTCGGTCAGGTTGCAAATGCTGTTCAGCAGCACGCCGATCCTAATACACCCGGTCCCGGCTATGATGCCAATCCAGTTTTGAATGCGCTGTCTGGTATGTTCGGCCAGTATGCCCAGCAAAACGGGCAGCAGTTCTCGGGACACCAGCAGGGCCAGCAGTACGAAAATAATGGCCCCGGCATCGGGGGGCTGCTTGGCGGACTATTTGGTGGCAGTGGTGGCCAGCAGCAACAGGGCGGCAACGGCAATGTGTTGGACGCCTCGCAAGACCCATACGGCGATCCAGCCGACCAGAACGACAATAACGAGAGCTACAATCCCAATGCTGGCCCGTTTGGAAATGTTCGTCCCGCGTCGGAAGACCCGTATGGCGACCCAGCCGACCAACGCTAAGCGCTAGAAGACCAGCGCTAAAGCTACATAAACCACAACAACAAAAAAGCCTCCCGAATTTTCGGGAGGCTTTTTTGTTTTGATTTTTTGAGGATCAGGTTGTTGCGTTGAGGTTGCTGGCCGTGCTGTTGAAGGTGTTCTTGATTTTGTTGCCCAAGAGCGTCAAAACGCCGATAACGACGATAGCGATGAGCGAGATCAGCAAACCATATTCAACGAGGGTCTGGCCCTCTTCTTCTTGCAAAAACTGTTTGATCATGATGATTTTTGTGTGTCTATCCTTGTAAATTTGCGCGTGGTTCGGGAGTTCTAGAGTTGAGTTGGCTTCGTTTTGCCCCCGGCCTCATCTCGTCCGTT
>SDZD01000204.1 GCA_004172935.1 bacterium
CGTCCGTTCTTGGCTAAGGGCAGTAACCCTTCCACAACGCTCCATTGGTCATCGTTCAAGTCGCTGGAATAACGCATCATCTCATTCTAACTCACTTTTGATACACCCTCTGAGCCTGCGAAGGATCTACACCCCCACCTCAGACTCAGTCACAATCCGTCCCACTGACTAGTCCAAAAGGCCGCAACTATCCATAGTCGCAGTCTTCGTTGTTCCAAATTACCATCTTCACCAAAGCCGTTGAAATGTCGTATACTCTATCAGTAGATACAGTGGCATTCCTGTGCGGAATTGAAAAAAGATTGATTAATCAATCTTCCCCTGCTATTTTGCATAGCGATAAAAGTAAAATATATGCAATGTGCCGGTTTTTTCTCAAAAAACCGTGCCCAAAAGATTGATAAAGGCCCCTAAATAATTGATAAAAGATTGATTTACCCCCGAACAAGATTGATTTCGAGGATTATTCAATCTGCCCCTAACAGGGCAAAAACCACATCTAACCGAACAGATAATAGCTGACAATCGAGACTTCGCGCGCGCGCACTCGTTAACTCCTACTCGCGTAATTATGAACATCACCTTCAAGCGTCTGGTGCATTGGCCCCATCCTCCCCACGAGAAGCGCCGCACCATGAGCGCTTCGGTTAAATATGATGTCACCCTCAATGATATAGTCGTTCGCCTTCTGGAATTGGCGGCCACACAGGTTTCTATTGGCCTCGACTTCGACGAATCTCAGATGCGTCCTGATGGCTGGCCGCGTGCCAACGCTGTTTCAAAATCCCCTGGTGTTCTTCTGCTTGTCGAGTGCCGCTACGGCCCCCTCTTATTAACGTGCGATACCTATAACCACTGGCTTCATAACCTCAACGCCCTCGCCCAGTTGCTCAACAACATACGACAGGCATCCACCCATGACATCGTGCCCTCCACAGAATTGTACGGTCTCTTCCGTTGGAAGGGCTTGGCTCAGTGGTTAGCCAATAACCCCTTCGATGCCAATTTAAGTTACTTGCGCATCGCCGCACTGGGCAAAGGTAAATGGGCCTCCACAACACGCATCGCCGACGAGTGGGCTAGTTCGCGCCCCACGGCGCCGCCCCCGCCCCGGAC
>SDZD01000021.1 GCA_004172935.1 bacterium
CACACCCAATGTTCCAGAGCGTGGATGCTGTGGGCCATGATTCATAAGATGCTAGCCACCCTTCATCCCAAACCCAAAAAGCATCCTTTCGCTTATCAATCTCTTTGAGTACAGACTCTTAGACCTTTGAATTGTTTATGGTGCTGGGTTACTGAGCGCAGATTCTGCTCTTTAAAAGAATCCTCTGCTCAAAAATAACGATTACTGTGATTCGCCGCCTACACTTCCAGGCGTGAAACCAACAACCGAAGAATTGAATCAATCCCCCGCGCATCGCAAATGGTCGCGCATTGTGGTTGATGGCGCCGACCGTGCTGCCTCGCGCGCCATGTATCATGGCCTTGGCTGGACGGATGAAGACTTCAAGAAATCGCAAATCGCCATTGCCTCGACATGGAACATGGTGACGCCGTGCAACATGCACATCGACAAACTCGCTGAGGAGGCCGCGCGTGGTGCCAACGAAGCAGGCGCCAAAGCCATTATTTTCAACACTATCGGCATCTCCGATGGCATTTCGATGGGCACCGAAGGCATGAAATACAGCCTTGTATCGCGAGAAGTCATCGCCGACTCCATCGAATGCGTTGTCGGTTGCGAAGGATTCGACGGTGTTGTGACCATTGGCGGCTGCGACAAAAATATGCCGGGCTGTATGATTGCTTTGGCTCGTCTCAATCGCCCGGCTGTGTTCGTTTATGGCGGTTCCATTTTGCCCGGCTGTCTCACATCGGGTGAGTGCGATTTGGACGACCCCAACCAGGTCAAACTCGATGTCGTCTCGGTATTTGAAGCGGTTGGTAAACACGCTGCGGGCAATCTCTCCGACGAAGAACTGCACGAAGTCGAGGCGAAGGCTATTCCCGGTGCTGGTTCGTGCGGCGGCATGTACACCGCCAACACTATGGCCTCGGCTATCGAAGCGATGGGAATGAGCCTTCCCGGTTCCAGCGGACAGATCGCCGTTTCTCCCGCCAAGAAATCCGATTGCGAACGGGCTGGCGCCGCCGTTCTCGACCTGATCGCGAAGAACATCTGCCCACGCGACATCATGACGCGCCGCGCCTTCGAGAATGCCATTACCGTCGTGATTGCTCTGGGTGGCTCGACTAATGCCATCCTGCACTTGCTCGCGATGGCTCACGCGGCAGAAGTCGAACTGTCCATCGACGACTTCACCGAAATCGGCAAGCGCGTCCCCGTGTTATCCGACTTGAAACCATCGGGCAAATATTCGATGGCCGAACTGTCGCGCATTGGTGGCATACAGCCCTTGATGAAACGACTTCTGGAAGCGGGCTTGCTGCATGGCGACTGCCTGACCGTGACCGGAAAAACTGTCGCCGAGAACTTGGCCACTGTCGAAGATTACCCTGAAAAACAGGCCATCGTGCGTCCATTCAACGATCCCATCAAGCCCGACTCTCACCTCGTCATCTTCTATGGCAACCTCGCTCCCACTGGTGCAGTTGGCAAAATTTCGGGCAAGGAAGGACTCTCTTTTACTGGAAATGCCCGCGTCTTCGAAAGCGAAGAGCTGTGTCTGCAAGCCGTTCTTGATGGCACTGTCGTCGCGGGCGATGTGCTGGTGATTCGCAGCGAAGGACCCAAAGGCGCTCCTGGAATGCGCGAAATGCTGTCTCCCACCAGTGCCGTTATGGGCAAAGGCCTGGGCAAATCAGTCGCGCTCATTACCGATGGCCGCTTTAGTGGTGGTTCGCATGGTTTCGTCGTCGGTCACATCACCCCCGAAGCCTTTGAAGGTGGCCCCATCGCCATCATCCGCAATGGCGATGAAATCACCATCGACGCCCGCACGCGCGAAATCTCGCTGCACATCTCCGATGAAGAGATGGAACGCCGCTTCGCTCAGTGGGAAAAGCCAGAGCCTCGCTATCGCCGAGGCTTGTTGGCAAAATACGCCGCCCATGTAACCAGCGCCTCCAAAGGCGCCGTCACCGACGCGGGCTTGTAGCCTCCCCCTATATAAACCAAAAGCGCCATCATGAGAATTTGATGGCGCTTTTGGTTTATATAGGATTTGCCTTCGTGATTATTGCCAGTTCTCTTCTTCGCGTGTTAACCAATCCAACGTGGCACTCCATTGCTCCACAATTTCCTCGCTGATTTTATCCGTTCCATTGCGCTCGTCAACTACGCTTTGATGCAGGCGAAACACCCAGTCCGCTGCATCCAGAAGCTGTTGGTTAGAGCGGAGTAGGGCACCTTCAATAAAGCCCGTCGGCCCCAATTCGCGCAGAAATTCGAGTTCTTTTCCCACGTCGCTCTCGGCATCGGGAAAGCTGAGTTCGATGACATACCCTAATGCCCACAGCAACACATGCAATGCCTCGAATTGCCACACCCACTCACCATCTTCATCTGATGGTTTTTGCCCCAGAAACTTCTTCTCGGCGCGTGTGAGATACGCTTCAATCGCGTGTTCGCGTTTGAATTCGTTCACTTCATCGCCGGTCATTCCCTCTGCTTTGAGAGTAACCAGCGTGAGGCACATCGCGCGCCGCGCGATTTCCTCGACCGTGCGCGACCTAAAATCAGCCTCAATAGTCGGCAACTTCGAATCGAAGTCGATGTTTTTTGTGTGCAAAAGTTGTTCAGAGGCGAGCTTTCGCTGGAGCGGTGTCATCTAGCCCTTTTATATTAGCGGATTGTGGCGAGTCCAAAGCAGCAGATAATTCGAAGAATATGGATTTTTGGCGCCTCAATTTCCAAAAAGCAGCCTCAAAATACCGATAACCAAACACATTTCGACTTAAAAACATGCAACGAACCTGTTCTTCTCAACTCGGAAAGGTAATCGGGCTAATGGCGCTCGCACTTTTCGCTGCCAACGCTCGCCCAGTCTTGGCCTTTCCTGCCGATGCCCCTGATACGTCTATTAACGCTTATCTAAAAGCTTTTGTCCGCTCGGAAGGCGAGGACTCCTTCATCAAGGGGAAACAGGACGGCGGCAGGACTGGCTTCTGGCAGGAAATCGAGCAGGTCGAAGGTGTTGAAGACGCCAATGACCGCACCAATGGTGCCTACAAAACTCAGGTCATCGCTTTGCTGAATGGGTTCGTCAAAGCTCATGGCAACAACTGGGCGAACAACGATTTCAACGATGACATCGCGTGGGCGGTCATCGCCTATGTGCGCGGCTATCAGGCGACGGGAGACAAAAAGTTCCTCAAAATCGCGCAAAGCAACTACGATATGATGTTCGCTCGCGCCTGGGACCCGGTTAAAGGCGCTCTTTTTTGGAAGACCAACAACGCCAGCTACAACTCCTGCATCGAGTGCCCGGCGGGCATCGCCGCCTGTTTGTTGAGCAAGGAACTCAAAGACTCCAGTTATGAAACCAGAGCGCGCAACCTCTATAACTGGAACAAAGCTAACCTCTTCGACGCTAAAACCGGCGCCGTGCTGGATTCGATAAATGTTGACGGCAAGATGAACAAATGGTCCAGCACCTACAATCAGGGAACTTTTGTCGCTCTGGCTAATTTTCTCGGTGAAACCGCCACCGCGAAACTGGCGGCGGACTACACCATGAACCAGATGGGCGACCGCAACGCGAGCGGGTTCAAAATCATGCCGCAATACGGTGCAGGCGGTGGCGACTTAGCGGGCTTTCACTCCATCGGTTTGCGTTGGATTTCCCGGTTTATGAAGGAACACAAGTTGGAAGCGACCTACCTGCCTTGGTTGCAAGCCAACGCGGATGCTGCCTGGAATATGCGGCGCACTGCCGACAACCTATCGTGGTGCCGCTGGCTCGAACCCACCCCCGATGGAGTGCTACATTCGTGGGATTGCATTAGCTCCGTGGTGGCTCTACAGGTCGTCCCTGCTACTGATGAAAAACCAAAAGTCTGAAGCGTGGTTTAAATCAGTCCAATGTTACAACCAATGAAGATAAATCTCCTTCATTAACCAAAACAAAAAACCGCATCGAGAATATCTCGATGCGGTTTTCGTTTGATTGAACAGACTACAAATTCATCTGCGCGAGCTGCGTTAGATAGCGGTCGCCCCGGTCGCACAGGATAGTCACGACGACGGCTTTCTTGCCTTCCTTCTCCAAACGCTCGGCGAGTTTGATTGCGGTGTGAACCGCCGCGCCTGCGCTAAAGCCAACGAAAATGCCCTCTTCTTCGGCCAAACGCGCTTGCATGTCGTAAGCATCTTCGGTGGCAGCCCCGATATTCTCATCCTCGATGCCCGGATTATAAATGCCGGGTTTGATGCTCGTCTCCATGTGCTTCAAGCCCTCGATACCGTGCATCGCGTTGTCCGGCTCGACGCCGATAATTTTGATGTCGGGGTTGGCTTCCTTGAGGAAGCGCGCCGTGCCCATCAGAGTGCCCGAAGTGCCCAGAGTCGCGAGAAAGTGCGTTACTCTCCCATCTGTCTGGCGCCAAATTTCGGGGCCAGTGCCCTTGTAATGGGCTTCGGGGTTGGCCTCATTGTTATATTGGTCGGGCTTAAAATATTTGTCGGGTTCAGCCTCGTAAATCTCGCGAGCCTTCAAGATAGCGCCGTCCGAACCATCGAATGATGAGGAAAGCACGGTTTCTGCGCCATACATTTTCACGATGGCGCGGCGCTCCGTCGAAACGTTGCCCGGCATAACCAACTTGACTTTGTAACCCAGTGCCGCGCCAATCATGGCGTAGGCGATTCCGGTGTTGCCCGAAGTTGAATCGAGGATGGTTTTGTCTTTGGTCAGTTCACCCGATTCGATGCCGCGCAGAATCATGTTGAGCGCGGGGCGGTCTTTCACCGAACCCGCAGGATTCATGTATTCGGCTTTGGCATAAACCTCGACGTTTTTGAGGTGTGCGGTGATTTTCTTGAACTGAATCAGGGGCGTGTTGCCCACTAAATCTAAAATAGAAGCGGAACCCTTCAGGCGATCAAAATTGCCGTCGCGTCCGAGAATTTGGTTGGATGTCATGTCTTACTGCGCGATGTTGATGGATTCTTCGCGCACGTCTTCGGGGCGGCGCTTTCCTTCCAATTTGTAGCTGCGTGGTTCGGGGTTTTCCGGGTCGCGTAGCGAAACGATGAGATACGAATAGCCGGGAAACAGCAAATCTTCGGTGCCCTCCCAATGCGCGCGTTCCATATCGGTCGGGCTGGGGTAGGGTTCTGTTGCCGGGTGGGTGTGGTAAATACCGACGATTTTCAATCCGCGCTTTTGAACGTCCGTATCGATCTTCATATATTTGAGCGCGTCCATGTTGTAGGTTTTCTCGCTCAAATCTTTGGAATCGACTTCGTGGACTTCGGACACAATGGTATCGGTTTCGGTTTGATGGCCGACGAGCAATCCACAGATTTCGAGCGGTTTGCCGCGCAATCCGTGGGCGACAATTTTTTGATAATCAGAAGAATTCAGTTGAAGCATGGCCTGTGTTGTTTGGTTTTCTGCCTTTGGTCGTGAGGTGTCTGACGCATTGTGACGCGACTTTACAGACGCCCTTGTTAGTAACAGGGCAAGATTAAATTTGGAGTTGTCTTCGATATGTTGTGGTGGAACTTCCGCCAAAAGAGGATGAGGCGGCCCAGCTATGCCCGAAGTCGAAGAACTCCTGCTAGCTGCACGACCGACATCGAAGCATAGGGAGGGGGTTCCCTATGCACTGATAACAACGCAAGTAACGACTATTTCGTGAATTGGCTTCGTCGGACATTATTTTCTTTCGCGCATGGCCGCAATGAGCACTTTTGCGACTTCTGGACGAGTGAACTCCGCTGGCGGAATCTGTCCATCCATCAACATTTGGCGCACTTTGGTTCCGCTCAGCGCGATTTTCTGAGCGCCTTCGGGGATGGTTTTGTCTGTTCCCATCGTGCCTACTGTGGGCGAATAGTAGGCGTGGTCGAAGGTCATCGGCACGATCCCCAACTCCGCTGGCTCGAACTCATCGAAGATGTACTGCGCATCGAAAGTTCCGTAGTAGTTACCAACACCAGCATGGTCGCGCCCGACCACGAAATGAGTACAGCCGTAATTCTTGCGAATCAGGGCATGGAAAATTGCCTCACGTGGCCCTGCAAAGCGGCTTGCGGCGGGCAAAACTGCCAGCATCACGCGGTCTTGTGGGTAATAGTTTTCTAGCAGTACGCGATAGCACTCCATCCGAACGGGAGCGGGAATTTCGTCTTTTTCCGTGGCCGAATAGATGGGGTGAACCAGCAAACCATCCATAGTTTCGAGCGCCGACTTAGTGATGTATTCGTGGGCGCGATGGATGGGGTTGCGGGTGTGAAAGCCAACAATCTTGCGCCAACCGCGCTGAGCGAAGGCGCGCCGCACCTGAAGAGGTGTCAGGCGCAAATCGGTGAAGGCTTTGTCGCCACGATCTTGCAGAACGCGGATGCGCCCGCCGAGGTGAATGTCGCCGCGCCGAAACAGGTTGCGCACGCCGGGGTGGGCATCTTCCAACGTGCGATACACTAGTCGTGCCTCGCGCTCTTTGTCGTAGCGATAGATTTCTTCGAGTTCCAGAACGGCCAGAATATTCTCGAATTTATCGACCAGTGCGATTTCCTGATCAATGCTTAGCCCTTCCGCTTCGTCCTCGCTGACGGCGAGGGTGACGGGAATCGTCCAGGGCAACCCACTCGAAAGGCGTTGGTTGATGATGCAGTTCTCGTAGTCGGCGCGCCCCATGAAGCCTTCCAACGGCGAAAATGCGCCATTAGCAATGAGTTCGAGGTCGGACAGGCGTCGGTCGGCGAGCGCAATTTGCGTGAGTGATTTGGCGCGCTCACGCAGTTCATCGGCTTCGGCGCCGGATACAAAGCGGTTGATGAGGCGCCCACCGTGCGGCGCGATTTCGGTTCGGAACATGGAAGTGGCGCAAAGGTTAGCGCAAGCGGGGGGCCATGTGGAGCGAGATATTAGCTCTTGGCTATCAGCTTTAGGTATTTTCTGGTGATTGCCATCATTTAATTTGGGCAACTCGCTTCAGTTCGAGTGAGTGCCCAAACGCTGACAGCCAGCAGCTAATGGCTTCTAACTCAACAATGGAATTGGTAAGATGGAGCGTTCGCGATAGGTGCGAATTGGCACACCGAACTGCTCCTCCTGGCGGCGCAATAGTTCGGCGAGGGTCAGTTTTTGCAAAACCGCTTCAACGGCCAGTTGCAATTCGCGCCATACCTCTTGAACGGCACAAGAACCGCTCGCCCCACAGCTCGAATTTTTTGTGGAGGAAATCGAACTTTTAGTCCCATCACTCAAACAAATCATCGGCTCGAAGGGGCCTTCCAATGCCCGCAGCGCTTCCAGAACTGTGATGTCGGCGGGTTCCTTGGCGAGCTGATAGCCGCCTTGTGCCCCGCGTTTGGCTTTGACCAAACCGCTCGATTTCAGAGCGGGTACGATCTGCTCCAAATAATCGAGAGAGATGTTCTGCCGCGTCGCGATGTCGCGCAACGACAGACCTTTGCCGGGTTCAAGTCCCAGTTCCATGAGGGCGCGCAGCCCATATTCTCCGCGCGTCGAAATTTTCATAATGCCCAAGAAGGAACGGCCCACACCATAAATTCGTTCCAATTGCCGCTTTAAAACAGCATTTATTCGATGATTACTCGCATTATTCCTATTCTCCAGTCCCCAGAGCGCCAAGAAGAAGGTGATGTACTCACCGTTGTAAAGCCCGATGAGCCTGGTTCTGGTGGCACCAATTACCGCGTCATTTTGTACAACGATGATGTTCACACCGTGGACGAGGTCATCGTGCAGCTCATGAAGGCAACTGAGTGCGATTTGGAGCGGGCCGTAAATATTACTCTTGAAGTAGACAACAAAGGACGCGCTGTGTGTTTTCGTGGCGAACGCGCCAAATGTCACAAAGTGACGCGCGTGTTGCGCGAAATCAATTTGCAGTGCGAAGTGGACTGCGACTAAGCCAGAATCCGATATGAATCCCGAACTAGAAACCCGTTTGCGTGCGCTTGTCGCCCATTTGCTCGAAGAAAACCAAAAATTCAATCTGACAGGCATCAAAGACCCCAACGATGCCTGGACAAAGCATGTCTTGGACTCGCTCGAAGGCCTGGATACCGAACTGTTCGATGAAAGCCAGTCTGTAGTCGATGTCGGAACCGGAGCGGGCTTCCCCGGCCTTGTGTTGGCCTTGGCTCGTCCGCAACTCAGCGTCTCGTTTTTGGAAGCGACCCGCAAAAAATGCACGTTCATCGAGGCAACGGCGGCCAAATTTGAAATCAAGCGCGCCCGCATCATCAACGAACGCGCCGAAGATGCCGGGCAAAGCGACCGTTACCGCGCCTCCTTCGATGTCGCCACCGCACGCGCAGTCGGCTCGTTCGCCGAAGTTGCCGAGCTTTGTTTGCCGCTCGTTCGTGTTGGCGGTAGCGTGGCATTATGGCGTGGCGAAAACGCCGAAGCCGAAGCACAAAACGCCGAGGAAGCCCTCGACGACCTCGGTGGATTTTTGCGCGATGTGCGCCCTTATGAATTGCCGGGACTCCCGACGCGCTACCACATGGTAACCATCGAGAAAGTCAACGATACGCCGCGCGATTTCCCTCGTCGTTCGGGCATTCCCAAACAAAAGCCCCTCGCCTAGCGAATCGTGAATCTCACTTCGTCGGAGTGCATTTCACCCACATTCGTTAGCACCGTAACCGAAGCGGTGTGAGGCCCTTCGACGAAGCGTGCAAAAGGAATATTGCGCCGCATATCGCGTGTATTGCTGAGTGCGACAGTGAGGCCATCTACCTTCCACAACACGCCATGTGCCTCGACGCCCTGCGGGAGTTGAACGCGCAGTTGCAAATCGTCCGAAACGATTTCACCGTTCTTGATGCCGCGCAAGAACGGGCGATCAATGGTGGTCGCTACTGCTGCCGAGTCGAGTAGCATCTCATCCGAGGAATCGCCGTAGGAAAGCGCTTTGGCGTCAACTGTTGTGCCCGCCTTCACAGGACGATTCCACTTGCCTGGGTTGAAATATACCTGGCTCAAAAAGTGGTCGTCGGAAATGAGTTGGCGGTAGGTCGCCAACATCTGACCATTGGAGAGTAGGGAATAGTCGTTGTTAGCCAACCCTGTGCTGATGGTATCCAGGCAGAACCAGTTCACCGATTTGACGCGAGGGAAATCGGTGCGAAGCGCGCTATAAAAGCGGCGGGTCTTGGCTATTGCAAAATCGACCGTCTGGGCACCAGTGCCCCGGCACTCGACCGTCGCCGCAAATTCGGAGATGTGAACCGGTTTGCGCGTCGCGTAACTATCGTAGATGAAGCGCAAGAAATCGACGGGGTCTTCATCGGCTGCGGCACGCTTGGGGTCACCATCATGAACGAACACCGAATAAATGTTCATGCCCACCCAGTCAACCCACTCATCGCCCGGATAAAATGAGTCGATGTTGAGCGTCGGCTTGGCGAAAGGAGTCCACACCATCGCCACGTTGGGCGCCTCCTCCTTCATGATTTTCGAGACGAGGGCAAATTTCTCTCGGTATTGTTCCGGCCCCTTCATACCGTATTTCTTTACGGCCCAAAAACCATTCATCTCACTGGCCCAACGCAAGAAGATGGGCATTTTGGTGCGCGCGGCATCTCTGGCCCAGTTGCGCAAATAAGGCGAGTCAATGACGTATTCGAGTCCGTCGTTAGGCTCGAATGCGATGTGAGGAGCGCCGCCTGAACGCGCGATTTTGTTCACCCATCCCTGCGGAAATGGGCGGCCATAGCCTACATACGTAAAGTAGGAGGCGTGCTTTTTGGCCGTCATTTCTTCAAACGCCGGAATCGAACCTTTGACGTGAGAGTCGCGTTCGATGAACGCGCCGATGTAGCAACCAGTGGGAGGCTCGAACAAGGCTAATCCCGCTGTATTGGCTTTGGGTACGCTCGCGGGGGCTATTCCTGCGGCGCGGGCAATTTGTGCTGCTCCCAGAAGGGAGGCGCTGGCTGTCAAAAACTCACGGCGTGTGGACATGGGTACGAGAAAAATGGCCGTTAGTGGTGGAACTGGGCGCTAATCAGAAAGTTTTGCCGCTGTGAAGTTCCTGTCAAGACCAAGAAACACACATTGGCACAATTCTACGAATTGCTAAAATAACGGCTTCCCGTATTTATTTTCCGTTTTCGCTTTGGCGAGGACGACTGAAATCCATCGGCATGAATGCCCCAATATCGCCCTCGGCAACGCAATCCGCGTCGCTGTCTCCCGATGCCATCGAGCAACAAGCGCTCAAACCTGCTGGCCTCACCTTACGTGCGGCTGTTCTGAGCCTCGGACTCGCTTTCTTCTTCGGATACATGATTCCCGTAGTGGACATGAAAATGCGAAACACCTTTCTAGGTGCCACGCACTTCCCACCGGGAGCTATCGCTGTGCTGTTGGTTCTCCTGCTCAGCATCAACCCACTGTTGAAGATCATGGCGCGCGACTTCAAAAAAGTCGCCACCGTCGGAGCTGCCATGTTATTGTGCGCAGGAATATCGGCGCTTTGCTTTGCCCGCGCTGGCTCGCCGTTTTCCCTTCCCAGCCAATCGCCGCTACTGGAATGGATTCCGCTTTCCCTCGCTTCGTTGTTGTCATGGGCCTTGGGGACGGCTGCCGCCCTCATGCTACTGACTTTGGGGTTAGGTCGCAGGCCATTGGCGCGTAACGAGATGTTGACGGTCTACATCTCGTGCTTGTTTTCCGCGCTCGCTCCCGGTCATGGTGCCGAGAACGTCTTCGTCGTCAACCTCATTGGTCCCTTCTACTACGCGACCCGCGAAAACAAATGGCTCGAATGGCTCGAACCCAGCATTCGCCCCTGGATGACTCCCGCCATGTCGCAAAATGGCCGCTTCGACGAGGCGGCGCGCGGCACCATCTCCGGTTGGTTCACCAACACACCGAGCGGCGAAATCCCCTGGAGCGCATGGCTGGTGCCTGTGTTGGCTTGGGGTGGGGCGATCTTCCTCATGTACATCATGATGGGCTGCCTATGCGTCATGCTCCGTAAACAGTGGGCCGAGCGCGAGGCGCTGGCCTTTCCTCTGTTGCGCTTTCCTCTCCAACTCACCGAGGATGTCGATAATCCGCAGGCCGGGCTTTTTGACCGCTTTTTCAGCAATCAATTGATGTGGATTGGCGTTGGCATCGCTGTCTTCATCCAAATGCTGCGCGGGCTTAATCTCTATTTCTCAGACATCCCCTCTTTTCCCCTCGAAATCCCTACTGGTCCTCTTTTCACCGAAGCACCCTGGAACCAGATTGGCTGGACACCGATGATGATTTGGCCCATCGCCGTGGGCATCACCTACTTCCTTACCTCCGAAGTCAGTTTTTCGCTGTGGTTCTTCTACCTCTTCGTGCGATTGCAGTTCGTGGTGGCCTATCTGTTGGGCTTTGCTCCTAACACCATCCCTCAACCCGTTGGCCTTTTCGGTGGCCCCGCCAAGGCGTGGACGTTCTATCAATCGTTCGGCTGTTTGCTCGCTTATGTCTTTCTGGTGCTATGGACGGGCCGCGAACATATTCGCCACATCGTCCTACGTGCCACAGGACGGCGTCGCGCGGGTTCCAGCGAGAGTGAGGAAGCCCTTTCCTATCCGCTCGCGTTCTGGGGCTTTACAGGCTCGTTTGGCCTACTCGTGGTGTGGAGCCATGCCGCCGGAATCAACTGGGCGCTTGCTTTCACCATCTGGGCTTTCTACTGCGCCGTCATCATCGGCCTCAGCCGCATCATCTCAGAAGCTGGGCTTCTCTTCGTGCAACCGAACTGGACTCCACTTGGCACGCTCGGCGAAATTTTCGGCACCGGGCCGGGGCACGCTCTCATCTCATCATCGAGCCTACCACCTGCCTCCATGATTCAAGGCGCCCTCATGAGCGACCTTCGCGGTTTTCTGATGCCATCCTTCATTCAGGGCTTCAAGTTGGCTCACGACCGCAAAATTGCCTTGAAACCGCTATTCGCCTTGGTCATGGCCTGTTCGCTCATCACCTTCGCGATGGGCACCTACTTCAACATCAAATTCGGCTATCAAATCGGCGGCTCCTCGCTCGACCCCTGGTACGCAGGAGATGCCTCGAAACAGCCCGCATTTACTTCTGCTGCTCTTATCAAGGGCGTAACAACTGCCAGTTGGCTTAACCTGCTGTGGATTGCAGTTGGTGGTGCCATGACCGTCGCGTTCATGGCGGCGCGTTCGCATTTCGCCTGGTTTCCTCTGCACCCCATTGGCTTCATCCTATCGCAGACCTATCCGCTCAATACGCTGTGGTTTTCGATCTTTCTGGGCTGGCTCGCCAAAGTCACCATCACCCGTTTTGGTGGCAGTGATTCCTATCGCAAAACTACGCCGCTCTTCCTCGGTTTGGCCTTGGGCGATGTGGCGATGATGCTGTTCTGGCTGGTCATTGATGGTTGGCAAGGGCGCGTCGGACACAAGCTCATGCCAGGGTAATTCTTAAAGATTAACTTTCCTTGTCGCGATAAAAAGAACCAAACGTACTAAATATCCGTCTTGCGGCCCGCTTGCGCGTTTTACAACTTAGAATTCCGATGATGAACCGACTCTTGCTGGCCCTCGCTTTAGCGGGCGTCTCTTCCCCTGCGTGGGCACAAAACAAACCCGCCGCTGCACCCGCGAAACCTGCCGCCCCGGCTCCGGCTGCTCCGGCAGCAGCTCCCGCTGCGAATCCCAAACCAGCGGCACCCGTTGCGGGCGTTGCTGCGGATGTAAACGGCGATAAAATCCCGTTGAACGACCTCAACCGCATGGTTGATACCATTAAATCGAGCGATCCGGGCCTACAGACCGATTCGCCGACTGCTCAAAAAGCTCTCGCCGACATCAAAGTCCAGATGCTCGACCAGCTCATTTCTACGCGCCTTCTGGCACAGGAAGCGAAGCGCTTGAAAATTGTCACCGCCACCGCTACAGTCGATGATGCTGTTGGCAAACTCAAGACGAACTTCAAGAGCGACGCCGAGTTCCAGAAATGGCTACAAGCCGATGGCAAAACATTAGCTGACGTGAGACGAGCCATCGCCGATGAACTCTCTATCCGTGAGTTATCAACTCGTTTGACTGCAGACATCACCATCTCCGCCGACGATGTCGCCAAGTACTACCGCGACAATCCTGAAGTTTTTAAGATTCCCGAAACCGTTTCGGCCAGCCACATCATGCTGGCACTTAATCCGAACGCCTCTCAGGCCGACAAGGACGCCGTTACCAAGCGCGCCCAGAATTTGTTGACTCAGGCCAAAAAGAAGGGTGCCGATTTCGCTGCGCTCGCCAAAGCCAATTCGGACGATACCACCAGCAAGGACAATGGCGGAGATATGGGAACTTTCCCGCGTGGCGAAATGATCGAAGCCATCGAAACAGCTTGTTTCGCTGCCAAAGCAGGCGATATTGTCGGGCCAATCACCACCGAATTCGGCCTTCACATCGTTCGTATCAACGCGAAGAAGCCGGAATCTACGATTGCGCTCAAAGACATCCAGAATGACCCACAACTCAAGGCGCTTTTGCTCAAGGAAAAAGTGCAAGATCGCCTCGATAAACGCATCGCCGAACTACGCGATGGAGCCAAAATTCAGAAGTACGTTTAGGGCCTGATAAAAAAAAATGGGCAAAATTTAAAATTTTGCCCATTTTTTCGTTGACAGACAGGCAAAGTGGGGTTAGAATTTCTTCTTGCCTCTTTTGGGGGGGTCAGTTTGCCGATGTAGCTCAGGGGTAGAGCAGCTGTTTTGTAAACAGCCGGTCGGGGGTTCGAATCCGTCCATCGGCTTGCCGAAACTGAAGAGTTGCGGCAGTGGTCTTTGATAAAAATTAGCAAGGGTGGCCGAGCGGTTAATGGCAGCAGACTGTAAATCTGCCGAGGTGACTCTACGGCGGTTCGAATCCGTCCCCTTGCATAGTTAGTGCAGTGTATGAAATTCAGGTGTAACTTATTAAACTAAGCTTACCCCCAACCATTCGGTTGTTTCAATACGAAGTGCTGACGAAGATGTAGTCGCGAAAGACGTTTATTTGGCGGTACACTACATTGGAGTAATGCCGATATGGCGCAGTGGCAGCGCACATTCTTGGTAAGAATGAGGTCGTCGGTTCGATCCCGACTATCGGCTTTTAAGTTGGAAACAACTTGAGTAATACGGGCATAGCTCAGTTGGTAGAGCAATGGTCTCCAAAACCATGTGTCGTGGGTTCGATTCCTACTGCCCGTGTCCTCGCTAATACGGCTTTTGTGATGAAGCGGCTTCGCAATGCGGAGCCGTTTCGCTTGATAGTCGTATTGCGTGTGGGAGAGGCAATTATTTCATGGCCATCGTTAGAACCACACCCAGGGAAACTGGAAACGGCGAAAATTCGGGCGAAAGCCCGTCGCAGGGTATTTCTCGTCCTGTTGATCGCACCAAATCGGTCGTCAATCAGGGCGGGCGTCCTCAGGCGCGCCCCGCACGTGTTCCGGGTCAAATGGCCCGGCCAGTTTCCGCACAGCAGCAAATCGCGCAGGGTGGCCCTCGCAATTTCTGGAACGATACGCTTGTCGAACTCAAGCGCGTTGATTGGCCGACCAAAGAAGAGCGTGCCGCTGGCACTATCGTGACCATCGGAATGTTGGTCTTCTTTGCTCTGTTCATCACTGGCCTTGAGTACGCCGTGAGCCACCTGTTCCAGGCTGCTCACATCCTACCTCCTATCACGCCCAAATAAGAGCGAGTTGCTTAAGCAATAGCTTCGGTTAGAGCTTTAGCGCGACAATAGCGTCGCGCCAACCATTCCGCGCGGGCGGGAGGAGACTATGGCAAAACAATGGTATGCCGTGCACACCTACGCCGGCCAGGAAGACAAGGTTAAGCAGAACATCGAGAAGCGCTCGGAGGCTGTCGGTCTGCGAACACGCATTTCGCGTGTCGTTGTTCCCACCGAAGACGAGAAACGTATGCGCGGTCAAAAGACCGTCATAGTGAAGAAGAAAATCTTCCCTGGCTACGTTCTGGTCGAAATGGATATGGACGACGAGACATGGCACTTCATCCGCCAGACCGTCGGTGTAACCGGCTTTTTGGGACAGGTGACGGGCACGGCTACGCGCCCCACACCGCTTCGTCCCGAAGAAGTGGATGCGCTTTTGGGCGAGACGCTTGGACTTCCAAAAACCACGACCATCTTCCACAAAGGCGAACAGGTTTCCGTTACTGGTGGCCCGTTCACTGGCTCGGAAGGACGCATCGAAGAGATCAATACCGAAACCGAGAAACTCACGGTTTCCATCACCCTCTTTGGTCGGGAACAGCGAGTGCCTCTCGATTTCGCTAACGTGGAGAAAGTCGTTTAAAAAACTACTACGCCATCGCCGGAACTAGTTCCGCTTGCGGTGGGGTAGGACATGAGTTGAAAAATCATGGCAAAAAAAGTTACTGGATTCATCAAGTTGCAGTTGCCCGCTGGCGCTGCAACTCCCGCGCCTCCTGTCGGTCCGGCGTTGGGTCAGCATGGTGTCAACATCATGCAGTTCGTCAAATCGTATAACGAACAGACGGCAGCACAATCGGGGCAAATCATCCCTGTGGAAATCACCGTTTATCAGGATCGTTCCTTCACGTTCATCCTGAAGACGCCTCCCGCAGCTGACTTGCTCAAAAAAGCAGCAGGCATCAAATCGGGCGCTAAAAACCCGCTCAAAGATCGCGCTGGTGCCATCACCGAAGCGAAATTGCAGGAATTAGCCGAGCTTAAGATGAAAGACTTGAACGCCAAAGACATCGAAGGCGCAAAGAAAATCTTGGCCGGAACTGCCCGCTCTATGGGCATCAAGATCGAAGGTTAATCGACAGAGCAAAATCATGGCGAACAAAAATGGAAAACGGTTTCGCGCTCTGAGCGAAACCTTCGACCCAAAAGTACAGTACCCCTTGAATGAAGCAATCGAATTGGTCAAAAAGACCGCGAATGCCAAATTCGATGAAACCGTTGACGTAACTGTCGTCCTCGGTATCGACCCCAAAAAGGGCGACCAGCAGGTGCGTGGCACCATCACATTGCCACACGGCACCGGCAAAAACCCCCGTGTTGTGGCTGTGGCTCGTGGTGAAGCCGCTAGCGCTGCAGAAGCCGCAGGCGCCGATCTGGTTGGTGCTGAAGACATCATCGAGCAGATCAGAAACGACTCGCTTCAGTTCGACGTTCTCGTGGCAACCCCCGATATGATGCGCTTGCTTTCGAGCCTGGGCAAAAAGCTCGGACCACGTATGCCAAACGCTAAGTCGGGTACTGTTGGCCCAAACATCGGCCAAATTGTTAGCGACCGCAAAAAAGGTCAGATCGAATACCGCAACGAGCCTAAAGCCGCTGTTGTTCACTCGATCATCGGCAAGTCTTCCTTCGAAGGCAACGCTCTGACTGAAAATGCCAACGCTCTCATCGGCGCTCTCAACCGCGCCAAACCGAGCGCTGCCAAAGGCACTTACCTGAAATCTGTCACCCTGTCGAGCACGATGGGACCTGGCGTGAAAGTAGACGTTTCGAGCTTGCGCTAAAGGAGACGAGAACCAAATGGTCGCAAAAAAATATAAAGACAAAGAAGCTCTCGTTGCCGAGTTGCGCGAGAAATTGGGAGAGGCGACGGCTATCGTCGTCACCGAATATCGTGGCCTGAAAGCAGGCGACCTTGTGACCCTACGCAATGAATTGCGTGGCTCCAATGTCGAACTGCGAGTCGTGAAAAACACCTTGCTCCGTCGCGCTAGCGAAGGAATGCCGGTTCACGATCTGGCTCTTCAATTGAAAGGCCCCTCCGCCGTCGCTCTCGCTTTTGGCGAGCCGACCGAAGCGGCCAAAAAACTCGATGAGAGCGCCAAAAAGTTGGACAAGTTCAACTTGCAGGGCGGCGTCATCGAATCCTTGGTCGTCACTGGCGATCAGGTCATGGCGATTGCGAAATTGCCTTCTAAACTCGAGTTGCAAGCCAAAGTCGTTGGTGGCTTCCAGGCTCCTCTCGCAGGATTGGTTTTCACATTGCAAGGTGTGTTGTCGAATTTTGTCGGCACTCTGCAAGCGAAGATAGACGCCGAATCCGCGTCGTAAAACAAGATTCAACTTGCTTAATCTGGCCGTACGGAGCATTATGCTCAATCTAACGTCCGTCCTGCAAAAAACATCATGGCATCCGAAAAAATCCAAGGCATCCTTGACACCGTTGGCGGTCTGTCCGTCCTCGAATTGAACGAACTCGTAAAAGAGTTGCAAGAGCAGTGGGGCGTAACCGCCGCTGTTGCTGCTGCACCAGCCGCTGCTGGCCCAGCCGCTGAAGCTGTTGTCGTCGAAGAGCAGACCGAATTCTCGGTTATCCTCAAAGACGCTGGCGCTCAGAAAATCCAGGTTATCAAAGCCGTCCGCGAAGTTGTTCCAGCTCTCGGCCTCAAAGAAGCCAAAGACGTTGTCGACAGCGCTCCCAAAGCCGTTGTCGAAGGCGTGTCGAAAGAAGACGCTCAGAAGGCCAAAGACAAGCTCGAAGCCGCTGGCGCCTCCGTCGAAATCAAATAAGAACGCCCCGGCGTTTAATTTAAAAACCCGCTCTGGAAACAGGGCGGGTTTTATTCATTTCCCCATGCCACGCCGACCATTACACAAACGCCTCCTCAACTCCATTCACCGCGCGCGCTGGAAAGAGCAGCACGCGCTTGTCGTCGAACTCTCGCGCGACTATCTGCAGAAACACCCCGAAGACGCAACCGTGTGGATATGCCTGGGGCACGCCCTCACAAACTTATCCCGCTACCCCGAAGCCGAACACGCGCTCTCTATTGAATTGGCGCCGGGTTTTGAAGCGCTCCAGTACATCTTCTACCGCGAACGCGCCGAACTCGAACGCCGTCGAGGAAAACTACAAGAAGCCCAGGAATGGTTCCAACGCGCCCTCGAAGCCGATATAGAAGGCGGCGACCTCTACTTGCGAGTCGATTTGGGCCTCACCGCTCTAAAACTGGGTAATTTGGAAGAAGCCGAAGCACATCTGCGTCTCACCCTCGAAGATGGTGACTTTGAAAGCAAAGGCGCCGACTACTTTCGTTTGGCACAGGTACTACGCGCCCAAAACCGCATCGAAGAGTCGCTCAACTATTTCCGACAAGCCGCAGCCTTCAATCCCAAATCCAAAGTCGCCAAAGAAGAAGTCAACGAACTCGAACAAGTTCTCCTCCTGCGCCTAATCAACGGCAACGGCCCCTGAATCGAGTTTTTAATACTCACTTCGTAAACAAATCTACGGTCATTGCTACTCGACCCCGACTTCGAACCTGCCCACGCCCGCCTAAAGGATGTCGAGCGAGCGCTAGAAATTCAACGTACCCTCTTGCGAAACCATAGAGATGCATCGTAAACGTTGGATATGAACCCCACCAACAATGAAGCCCGCGATTACTTGATTCGGCAGTTCGACACGGCATGGCAACTCGCCAGTTATCACCTGGAAGGGCTTACCACAGAAGAGTGTTTATGGCGCCCCGCCGACGAAGGTTTGCACGTTTATCAAAACCCCGACGCAATTTGGATCGCCGATTGGCCCATCCACGAGGGCTATGATCTTGGTCCCCCCAGCATCGCATGGCTCACATGGCACCTCGGCTTCTGGTGGTCGATGACGCTCAACTACTCCTCTGGCGATGCCACACTAACGCGCGAAGACATAATATGGCCCGGCACTGCTGAGGCCGTGCGCGACTGGATAGGCGAATTACGCGCTCAATGGCAGGCGCAACTAGAACAACTGACCGACGCCGACCTGAGTTCAACACAGCGAACCCACTGGCCCCTCCAAGACCGCCCCTTCGGCGATATAATCGCCTGGGCCAACGTCGAACTCACCAAAAACGCCGCAGAAATCGGCTATGCACGCTTCCTCTACGCCCGCCGCCAACCCTAAGTCCCCAATTCGCTTCCCCCAGATAAACCTACGCAACTCCGATTAGATGTATCGAATACATGAAATTGAAGTCGCCGGTGGTGAATTTCTCAATAAGCCCCCAAACATTGAAAAACACCCCAAAAATATTGATTTCACAGGCATATTCAATTCTCGATAAGAAGCTACCAACAGGAACACAGCTTTTACACTCTCTATCGTGAATACCTCCCTATTAGCCGAACAGCGGCGCATCTTCACCTGTCGGGCAGGAAGCCATGCCTATGGCCTCAATACCGAAACCAGCGACGAGGATACTCGTGGCGTGTTTGTCGGCTTGCCCTCCAATGTCTGCGGACTCTTCCCCATCGAACACGTCGAGTACCACGGCGACTACATGGTCTACGAACTAAAAAAGTTCGTCTCGCTTGCCAAAGACTGCAACCCCAATATCATCGAGTTGCTCTACATCCATCCCGACGACATCTTGCTTTCCCATCCATTGTGGGAGCGCCTGCGCGAAAACCGCGATCTGTTTCTAACCAAGCGTGCCAAACACACCTTTTCGGGCTATGCCGTCGCGCAACTCAAAAAGATTCGCGGCCACAAAACTTGGGTGATGAACCCCCAGCCCGAAGAACCGCCTTCTCCAGCCAAGTTCGTGAAGCGCAAATACATCGAAGGTTTGGGACAAATCGATGTTTTCGACCAGACTGCCTATGACGGCGCCTTGAAGCACTGGAAGCAATATTGGGAGTGGAAGGAGAACCGTAACCCCAAACGTGCTGCGATGGAGGAGCAATCGGGATACGACCTCAAACACGCGATGCACCTCATCCGCTTGTTGCTGATGGGGCACGAAATCCTGCGTGGCGAGGGTGTTTTGGTAAAACGTCCCGACCGCGATTATCTGCTCTCCATCCGTAATGGAGCCTTTGCCTACGAAGACATCGTGGAAAAATCCGACAAATTAGTAGCTGAACTAGAGATGCTATACGAAACATCAACTTTGCCCAAAGCGCCCGATGTCGAAAAAATCGACGCGCTATTGGTATCTATTTATCGTGACTTTTGGCGGGAAAGGAGTGAGATTTGAGTTCATCATTTGAGGTGCGTGAAGTCACTTCCGCGCAAACACTGCCACTGCGGACGAAAGTTCTACGCCCTGGCTGTGAGCCGGACGAAGCCCTCTTCGCCGGACCAATGCCCCCCGATGCTCGCCATTTCGCCGCCTTCGATGGCGACGAAATCGTTGGTGTTGGCTTTATTGTCCGCGTTAAGGCTCCCTTCGATGACGAGCCAAACGCCTGGATGCTGCGCGGCATGGCCGTCGATCCCGATAAGCAAGGGCAGGGCATAGGTACCGCCGTAGTGCGCTACACCGTTGAAGAAGCCAATCTCGAAGGCGTCAAATTGTTCTGGTTCAATGCCCGCCGTCAAGCTGTCGGTTTCTATCGGCGCTTAGGCTTCGAATCCATCGGTGAAGAGTTCGAAATTGTAGGCGTTGGCCCCCACCTCCGCATGTTCCGTTGGCTACAGAATCCATGATTCCAATTACTTACCTCAAGGGCGACGCGACAGCCCCCTCAGTCAAAGGCCCGCAAATTATCGCCCACGTATCTAACGACTTGGGCGGCTGGGGCAAAGGCTTCGTGCTGGCTCTTTCAAAGCGTTTCCCCGAACCAGAACGCGCTTATCGGGCATGGCATCGCGACCGCGCTAACAACGATTTCGGGCTGGGCGCCGCTCAACTCGTGAATGTTGGTCGCGATCTATGGGTTGCCAACATGATAGGTCAACACGGTAAAACCTACAAAAGTTATACAGGGCCACCTCCTGTCCGTTATGAAGCCAGCGAAAGCGCCTTAGGCAAAGTTGGTGACTGGGCACTCGAATACAGTGCTAGTGTCCACATGCCTCTTATCGGCGCTGGCCTTGCGGGCGGTAAGTGGGAGAAAATTGAACCCCTAATCATGGCGACACTATCTGAGCGAGATGTGGCCGTCTGGGTCTATGACTTTGAGTAAATGCCGCCAAAAACAGTCTCGTGCCAACGAAAACCTCTCCGTGAAGGATTGGCAAAAACTGCGCGGATAGCTTGCTTAATGAACTCTTAGCCACAAGTCGCGTCGAAACGATCAACCGAGGACGGGCAGGGCATTTGCTTTTCCCTTTTCTTGTAAACGATCATGAAACGCTTCAACTTCAAACAAATCGGGCTTCTTGCCTTAACATTAGGAACGATGGCTGGCGCCGCAAGCGCTCAGGACAATGTGCGTGTCCGCATCAACGGAACACCATTCCGTACACAGGTTGCCCCTGTCACCGAGAATGGCCGTGTGCTTGTCCCCATGCGCGCCATCTTCGAGGAACTGGGTGCCCGCGTCGATTACAACAGCTACGACCGTAGTATTGTCGCACGCCGCGACGGTACCGTCGTCCGCATGACGCTTGGACGCGAGCGTGCTTTCGTTGGCAGCGATTCGGTGCGTCTCGATGTTCCGGCCCGCTCCTTCGATGGCCGCACCATGGTGCCCCTGCGCTTTGTGTCTGAGGCACTGGGCGCTAACGTCGACTACGATTCGTATCGCCAGTTGGTTTCTATCGAAGATGGCAGTGGACGCGACGCCAATCGCCCCCCTCGCGACCGTGACCGTCCTGACCGCCCTTGGCGCGAAGGTGATGCACCCCGCCGCGACCATGATGGCGATGGGGTCCCCAACAATCGAGATCGCTTCCCGAATAACGGCAATCGCTAAAACTTAATTCAAAACGAAACCACAGAGACTCAAACTCTCTGTGGTTTTGTTTTTGAAGGCAGATGAATGTTTCGATGAAAAAGTGGCACTGTGGACGCTATCAGCTCGATTTGGGGCGCAAAACTTATGTTATGGGTATCGTCAACGCGACGCCTGACTCCTTTTCAGGTGATGGTATTTCCCCCATCAAAGCCATCGAGCGTGGACTGAGGATGATTGACAACGGCGCCCACATCCTCGACATCGGTGGCGAATCGACTCGCCCCGGCTCAGAGCCTGTTCCTCTCGAAGAAGAATTAAAGCGCGTTCTCCCCGTCGTCGAAGGTTTGCTCGCTGCTGGTGCCGATGTTCCTCTCAGTATCGACACTACAAAAAGCGAAGTTGCTCGCCTCGCTGTCGAAGCGGGCGCCACCATCATCAACGACATCTCCGGCGCGACCTTTGACCCGAAAATGTTAGAAATCTGCGCACAGTCCAAGTGCGGAGTCGCGCTTATGCATCTGCGTGGCACACCGCAAACTATGGGGTGGAGTCGCCAGACTGACGATGCCCAGCACGATGTCGTTTCTGAAGTCCTTCACTTCTGGACGCAATGCCTTGCGGCGGCGCGTGCCGCCGGAATCGAGGACGAAAGATTATGTTTTGATGCCGGATTCGGCTTTGGAAAGTCGGTTGAAGAAAATTTGGAATTAATCCGACGCGGGCGCAAACTTGCGGCTTTCGGATTTCCCACACTCAGTGGCACAAGTCGCAAATCGACTGTTGGCCGAATTTTAGATGGTGCCCCCGTCGAAGAGCGCCTGTTTGGAACCGCCTCCCTGGTCGCTCTCGCCATTCAAAATGGCGCTGACATCGTTCGCGTCCATGATGTCAAAGAAATATCGCAAGTCGCGCGCGTCGCTGATGCTGTATGTCGCAATTAAACCTTTTTGATGCCGATGAACCCATCGAGCCAGCTGCACTCGATGATAAGGCCGATGGCCAATTAAATCTTTTCGAGGCCAATGAACCCCCTCCTGTTATGTCTCTTTCTCGCTCCCGTGCCCGATTAATCGCGGCAGAAACTGTCGCTATTCTTGAACGCGGCTCTTACATTACCCCATCGGGCCAAACCATCAACATCGGAGCGGCTGTCAACGACGCCGTTCAAAATACTATCCACTATACCGAAGGCATTGTCCCAGAAATTGCTGCCTTCGAGCCGCGCCCGACTGTCATCGAAGTTCGTAACGAAACCACATTCGCTGCCGCTCATCGGCTGGAATCTGCTGGGCTTCGCACTCTTGCGCTCAACTTCGCCTCTGCCAAAAGCATCGGCGGCGGTTGGAAAAACGGCGCCCGCGCTCAGGAAGAATGCCTCTGTCGTGGCTCAGGACTCTCTTCGTGTTTAGAGGCGAACTTCGATTTCTACCAGTTTCACCTTGAACGCGGCGGCGGTCTCTACTCTGATTGGATGATGATGTCGCCCGGCGTCCCCGTTTTTCGCGGCGATGAACCCGAAGAAGCCCTTCTCGATACCTCTTGGACGACATCGTTTCTGACAGCCGCCGCGCCCAATCGCAAAGCTATTCACTGGAACACCGAGCGCATCCTACCTGTGTTCGAGGCGCGTATCCACAAAGTTCTGGCTATCGCTCTCGAACACAAATACGACGCCGTTGTTCTAGGCGCATGGGGATGTGGCGCTTTCGGCAACGACCCAAACGAAATCGCGCCCCTTTTCGCTAAAGTCCTCAATGGCCCCTTCGAGGGAGCCTTCGCCCATGCCGCCTTCGCAGTGCTGGATTATTCGCGAGACGATGCTATGATCGGTCCCTTCTATGGCGCTTTGACTTAATAATGTCTCTGTAAATCGCGCGCTCTGTCGGTGTAAAGTTGCTGATGCCGCGAAGAAGCCTCTCCCCATGTGCGCGGAAATTCGTTGGTTTCCAGTAACACTTCGTCGATGGCAGCCCGTACCTGATGGGCGCACACATCGAAACCAACCTGTCCGACACCCGTTCCCAAACCAGGAAACGCGATAGCCTTTACCTCATCCCGAATGGGTGTCCCGTCGGGGAAATTGCCTGTCTTCCACAGGCGTAGCACCGCTCTCGCCGCCAGATAGGGATTTACGGAGTCGCGTAAAATCATCGGCACTCGCATGGTGGGGGCCGAAATTACATAGGGAATCTGCGCATCGTTGGTCGGCACTATCGCGGCGTTTCCCACGAGAAGTTCACCACCATGTTCTTCGCGAATGATTTCTTGTAGGCGCTTTTGTACGCCCCAACCAAAATGGCGCGAGTAGAGCATGTCGATGCCGCCATCCATGAAGCCAAACGAGTTGGCAGGAGATACGACTGCCTGACATTCAACGTCAAAAATCGACCCCATATGGGTTTGAACAAATGGTAACTCGCCGCAAAAGCGTATCCATGCTTCAAACAGGGGGCGTTCGACGGCAGTTAAATAGAGGGTGGGTGGTGTCATAACAGAGGAGAGTATGTTCCCCTGTTGAATTGTTTGACCAGCGGGGCCGAAAGGGCAACCGCTGGTCGATGACTAAGTCAGCCCAATGGAAGGCGAATACAGAATTGGGTTCCTGTGCTGCCGGATTCGACTTTGATGTCGCCGCCATGACGGCCAACTATAATGCGGTGCGCTATATCCAGCCCTAAACCTGTTCCCGATCCAACACCTTTCGTCGTGAAAAACGGCTCGAAGATTCGCTTTTGAATGTCTGCGGGGATGCCAGGGCCATTGTCGCGAATTTTGATAAGCACATTGTTGGAGTCGTGGTGTGTGGCAATGGAAATCTGGGCGCCTTTTTTGGCATCATCGCCCGTTTTCAGAGCGTCTGCAGCGTTATCCAGAATGTTGGTCCACACCTGATTGAGTTCCGAACCATGCGCCATAAATTCGGGAATATCGCAGTCGTAGTCAGTTTTGACTTCGATGCCACGTAGCTTATATTTGAGCATCGTCAGCGTTGAATCAATACCCTCGTGGATGTTAATTCTCTGCTGAGGTGCTTCATCCAAATGTGAGTACGATTTAACCGCTCCCACCAGATGTGAGATAGAGTTGGAAGCCCGCTCGATTTCCAAAGCTAACCCGTCCGCTCGCAAACTCGCTTCCAACCATTCGACTACGGCTCCCAATGCTTTGCAGGTTACTTGCTCCGACAACAACTCGAACGACTTCAGATTCACTCCCGATGCCACAAAAGTTGGGGCCAATTTGTAGCCGTCCTTCACCTCATGGTCGTCCAGCCAGTCGGCCAGTTCGTCTTCCATATCGGCGCGTTGCATGGCGCTTATTTTGTCGGCGGGACGGTTTTCGGCGTGGTCATAGGCTGCCTCGCGCATCGACTTCAACAGGCTGCACTGTGATGGTTCAAAGCCCAAGCCATGCATGGCAATGGCGCACATCTCCACTTCGCGCATCGCGCCGCGCAGTTGGGACGCGGCCCGTTTGGTCGCGGCTGCCGGATTATTGAGTTCGTGCGCCAAGCCCGCTGCGAGCGTGCCAAGCGAAATCAATTTTTCGCGTGTTTGGCTCAGCGATTCAAGGTGTTGCATCCGCATCGCCATCGTGCGTGTCACTTCGCGCGCAATGCCGGGGCACGAGGCGAACAGCGCCCAAAACGCTGGTGCATCCAACCGATAAGCGACGACATTGCCCGCTGCCTGTCCACCCGCAACAAAGACGTTGTCGGTCATCAGCGGAATTTCTCCGAAGAACACGCCTGGTTTGTGTGTGGTGAGCAACATCTCCGCGTTGTTCGCCTTGCCCACTTTCTTCATGACCCGAAGCTCGCCTTCGAGGACCAGATAGAAGGCTGCGGGATCGCCCTCATGACACAGCCATTCGCCCGACTTTAAGCGAACTTCTTCGCCGCGCGAGAGGTGTTCCAGGCAAGTCGTGTCGCCCGAATCGAGCCATGCCGCGAAGACGGGCACACGGCGCAATATCTCTAATTTGTCGCAGTCGATCATGTAATTTCCTTGTGCTAGGATAGGCGCCTGAGTCCTATCGGACGTTCCGTAGGTATTGATGCACCAGAGAAATGGAGGTCGAGCCTTCGCCAACTCCGCTGGCAACGCGCTTCATCGAGCCATGACGCACATCGCCCGCAACGAATACACCGGGAACACTGGTTTCCAGCGCCATTGGGTCGCGGTCGAGCGGCCAATCTTTGGCGACTTTGCCACCTTCGAGCAAATCGACTCCGCTCAAAATGAAGCCCTTCTCATCGCGCTTGACGGTGCCTGATACGAAGTCGGTGAACGGTTCGGCGCCGATGAATATAAATAATCCCGTTGTTTCAACGCGCCGTTGTTCGCCTGTTTCGACGTGTTCGAGGGTCAACGCTTCCAACTGCTCTTCGCCGTGTGCCTCCACGACTTTGGTGAAAGACACGACTTCGATGTTGGGAGCCTTTTCGATGCGCTCCATCAGATAGTCGCTCATACCAGCGCCCAATTCCTTGGCGCGGATGACCATCTTGACTTCTTTGGCGAAGGCTGAGAAATGCATCGCTGCCTGTCCTGCCGAGTTGGCGCCGCCCACGATATACACCGTCTCGTCTTTGAACAGAGAAGCCTCTTGCATGGTGGCGCCATAGTACACGCCTTTGCCTTGCAGGGGGACTAGTCCCGGTGCGTCCAGTTGGCGCCAGCGCACACCCGTCGCGATGAGTACGACATGGCCCGCGATTTTCGTCCCGTCAACCAAACGAACCACGCGGAATGGCCCGTTAACCTCGATACCGCAAACCTCTTGAGGTGCCAGAATTTCGACGCCAAATTTGCTGGCCTGAGTGACGGCGCGGCGCGATAGTTCCGCGCCCGATACGCCACCTGGAAAGCCGAGATAGTTTTCGATGAGCGAACTCGAACCTGCCTGACCACCGGGAGCTGTACGCTCGATCATCACAGTTTTAAGCCCCTCTGAGGAGCCGTATACCGCTGCCGCCAGACCTGCTGGCCCGCCACCGATGATGATGAGGTCGTAGAAATCGAGTGTTGCCTGTGTGCGCAAGCCAACCCGCTGGGCCAACGAAGGATGGTCGGGGTTCTCCAGGCGAGTGCCATCGGGCAAGACCACAATCGGCAAACGGGCGTTCGGCGATTGTGTCGCCAGACGGGACGCTTCATCGTCAGCGCTCAAATCGAGCCACTGGAAGGGAATCTGGTTGCGCCCCAGGAAATCTTTGAGCGCGTGAGAATCGGGCGACCAACGATGACCAATGACTTGAATGCCGTCAAATTTCGGACGGTAGCCCACTTGCCATTCTTCCAGCAAATCGTCGAGCGTTGGATACAACTTGACTTCGGGCGGATCCCACGGCTTGAGCAGATAATAGTCGAGCCGCACAGCGTTGATTGCCTTAATCGCTGCTTCGGTATCGGCGTAAGCCGTCAACAGAACGCGGCGCGCATCGGGGAACAACTCTTTGGCCTGTTCGAGCAATTCAACGCCGCTCATGTCTGGCATCCGTTGGTCGGATAGGATGAGGGCGACTGAGTCGCCGCGCGATTGAATTTCGCGTAGTGCTTCCAGCGCGGAAGTGCCACCATCGGCGCGCACGATGCGGTAGCGGTCAGCGAAGCGGCGGCGTAAATCGGAGTAGACCGCGTTGAGAACTTGCGGGTCGTCGTCAACAGCTAAAATCGTGGGCTTGGCCATAAATTATTGGTTTAACGTGCCTATGAAGACATGCATATGGAAAAGCACGTCGTATATATGTAATTTTAAGCGGACGTTCATGTACGTGGTGAAATACCGTCGAGTAATTCGGTTTTTCCGCCCAATACACGCGATTGTACAAAATCGCTGTGAAGGAAGTTATGTGGGAAGCCGAGGTCAATTTTCGAGGCTTCGTCCAACACTTGCATTGTCTCCGCTGAAATCTGCACGTCCAAGCAGCCCAGATTATCTTTGAATTGGTCTGTTTTGCGCGCTCCGAGAATTGGAATCGTGTTTTTGGCAAGCAGCCAGGCCAGAGAAAGTTGCGAGGGCGTACAGCCCGTTTTTTCAGCTTCTTCGCCAACGACCTTGGCAATTTGGAGCGAACGTTCGGGTACGTCCATGCCGCGATTGGTTTGCTCGCCTCCCGAATATTTGCCCGATAATATGCCACCAGCCAATGGACTCCACGGCGCGACACTCATGCCCAGCGCGTTCGCCATCGGAATGAGATCGCGCTCTACGGTGCGCTCGACCAATGAATATTCGATTTGCAGCACCGAAAAAGGCGTCCAACCGCGCAGTTGGGCGGTCGTCTGAGCGCGTGCCACAATCCATGCCGGTGTGTCGGACATGCCCAGATAAAGCACCTTGCCACTCGTGACCAAATCGTCGAGCGTCCGCATTATCTCGTCGGTTGGTGTCGTGAAGTCCCAAATGTGTAAATAAAGAACGTCTATATGGTCCGTGTTCAGGCGGCGAAGTGAACCTTCGACGCTGCGGCGCAGGTTTTTGCGCGCGTTACCCACTTTGGTCGCTGGTTGAGTGACCTCGAATTGGTCGGGGAGCGTGAATTTTGTAGCGACCACAAAGGCATCTCTGTCGCTTGCCACGAACTCCCCGACAAACTTTTCGCTTGTCCCGTTGGTATAGGGGGAGGCTGTGTCGATAAAATTGCCGCCCGCTTCGACGTAAGCATCGAAGATTTCGCGCGAAACTTCCTTCGATGCTCCCCAGCCCCAATCCTCGCCAAAGGTCATTGTGCCCAGACATAATTGCGACACGCGCAAACCGCTGTCGCCCAGAAGTTGCATTTTCATCGCTGGGCGGGTTTGCGAGATGAAGGCCACCTAGGCCAGATTTAATCTAAAAGTTACAAAGGGGCTATAGTTTCCAGTCGATGGCCTCGCGCCCATTGCGTTCGAGGGCTGCATTGATTTGCGTGAATGGCTCGGAGCCGAAAAAGCCCACATGTGCCGACAGCGGTGACGGGTGAGCTGATTTGACGATAGTGTGCTTGCTCGTGTCGATGAACTTTTCTTTCTTTTGGGCGTAAGCACCCCACAACACGAATACGACGCCTTCTTCCTTGTCCGAAATCGCTTTAATCACTGCATCGGTGAATTTCTCCCAGCCCTTCGATTTATGCGAGTTGGGTTCGCTGCGGCGCACCGTCAAGACAGCATTGAGTAGTAGCACTCCCTGTTTGGCCCACGGCATTAGATAGCCGGTTTTGGGCATAGGAAGCCCTAACTCTTCGCTCATTTCGAGGTAGATATTGTGGAGCGAAGGAGGAACTGTGACTCCAGGTTGAACCGAGAACGCCATGCCATGCGCTTGCTTTGGGCCATGATAGGGGTCTTGCCCCAAGATGAGCACTTTCACTTCATCGGGGGCAACAGTGGCGAGAGCCGCGAACTCCTGGCCCGATGGTGGATAAACCGTGTGATTTTGCCGCTGTTCTTCGACGAACTCAACCAATTTCGGCCAATAGGCTTTTTGGGTTTCGTCTTCCAGAAGTGGGCGCCACGGAATCGGGATTTCGAGGGGCACGATAGTTTCGTTCGATGGGCCGGAGGTGCTGTTGTTTTCTGCTTCTACTTTATCCGCGAAGGCGGGTTTGGGGATTTCATCATTCGTGACCCACGCCGGAGGGGAGTCGCGGAATACCGAGGCATCGTTTGCGCGCAAAACGCCAAGAGCCAGAGAATGTTTGCAGGGGCGCTGGCGCGAGGGGCAGGAGCAGCGAAAAGAGAAATCGTCGACACCGACGCGCGTATGATAGGTCTCGCCTTTAGAACCTTTGAGTTCGCCCCATACCACTTCGCCCTCGTCACCATCATAGGCACCGACATGTTCCCATTTCTCGCGCTTGGCGAGCGCGAGGGCATTTTTTGAGGAGGCTTCGTTGGGGGCGAAAGAAAGGATTTTGTCCTGAGTCATTGGGTTTTAGAGGCGGGCAAATGGTTTGCCGTGGTCGATGAGAAAAGAGTGGCGAAGCGCGAAAATAAATTCTCTGGCGAAGAGGTTAATTGAGCGAGACGAATCCGCTCATCGGGCCAAGCGATGAATCGCCCGTTGTCGTCGCTTCTCCGTTCGCGGTGCGTTTCGCGAAGGCGAGTTGAATAATTGTCGCCCGTTGCAACAGGAAATCCTCGATTTCCAGGCGCGCGCGTGTGTCGGTCATTTCGAGCAGTTCCTGTTTCTGTTGTAACGGTAACTGCAATATCGCCGCGATGAACATAGAGAGCGATTGCGGGTCTTGAGGGATGTCTGAATCGGCGCCTTCGACCGCAGCGTCGCTGTTGAGTGCGAGCGCATCGAAATAGCGGCTGAGTGCCCGCCGGGTGCCCATCGCGAGACGAATGAGGCCGTCCTGAGCGTCGTCATCGTCCAACCACTCGCATTGGGCGATGATGTACTCGTCTTCCTCGCGCACCGAAAGGATGCGAAAGCGGCGTACACCAATGGTTTGCACGTTCATGCGACCATCGGCGAAAGGCGTCACTTCGAGGATTTCGGCGGTTGTTCCCACCGAAGCGGGCCAGGTATTTTCTGTGCCTTCCTGCCCTTCGACGATTTGTGCGACACCAAAAGTTTTGTCGCCCTGTAGTGCGCGCCCAATCATTAAACGATAGCGCGATTCAAAGATGTGAAGAGGTAACGGCATGCCTGGAAAAAGCACGACGCCCAGTGGAAATATCGGCAACTCGAACGGCATAAACAGTATTTTAGTTAGCGCCGCGTTACGATGGCGCCATGTTTTTCACTGAGTTTTTCTACAGGACGATTTTCTTCGTCCACAACCACAATTTGGGGCTGCCACGCACGCGCTTCTTCGTTCGAAAAATGCCCGAACGTCATCACGATAATAATATCGCCTTTTTGTCCGTGGCGTGCGGCGGCACCATTTAAACACATAACGCCCGACCCGCGTTCTCCCTCAATTGCATACGTCACCATACGGTGCCCATTGGTCACGTTGACTATGTGAACCTGTTCGTTAGGCAAGATGTCGCACATCTCCATTAAGTCGAGGTCAATGGTCAAGCTGCCGACATAGTTCAAGTCGGCTTGAGTAACGGTAGCGCGATGAATTTTAGCTTTGACGAGTGTGCGGAGCATAAAAAGTAGTGTTCACCATCCGAGGTCTGTGACAAGGACGCCCGTACAATCTAATACGTCTAGCAAAGGTCGGAGCACGAAGGGCCGTTCCAACGCTCGTGGATGAGGCAGTTGGAGGACAGAAGTATTGGAAATTTCCTCGCCAAACATCAGAATGTCGATGTCAAGCGCCCGTTCGCCTTCGCGCTTGGCGCCCTCAAATGTGGGCTTCGAGCGTCCGGCTCGTTCTTCGATTTGCTGGCAAACAGCCAATAGCTCTAATGCAGAAAGATTGGTAGTGCCGCGAAGCACGGCGTTGAAAAATTCGCCCTCGCCGCCACTGCCGACGCTTTCGCTGCGGTAGATGGTTGATTTTGCTTCGATTGTCAAACCTCGACGTTCGAGTTCATTGGCTGCAAAGCGCAAATGAGCCAGTCGGTCGCCGAGGTTTGAGCCAAGTGCCAGAAAAACCGGAGTCATCGCTTGCGTTCGATTTCGACGCCCAGATAGTTGAGGACGCCCCCGACTGCCACATGCGGTTTTTTGATGCGAACCCGCGCCGCCACGACACGCTCGTCTTGTAAAGCAAAGTCGCCGATTTGGGCCGCGAGGTGTTCGAGCAGTGCCGCGCGCGGCCCCTCAATGATTTCTTTGGCCTTCTGGTAAATCTCGACGTAGTTCACTGTGTCGTTCAAGTCGTCGCTGTTCGCCGCTTTTTGAAGGTCGGCGTCAAGTTCGATGTCGAGTACGAACATCTGACCAAGATCGTGTTCAGCAGGGTGGCAGCCATGTGTGCCGAAAAATTGAAGACCTGCCAGCAGAATTTTATCCACCCTTTCAATTTACGCATTCTGCCGACTGTGGCGAATGCAACACATGCTGCCGACTATGCGGAGTTGCCGAAAACCCCTACACAACAGCCGCTTTTTCCAGTTGCTTCGACCACTTCCAGCATAGCCATAGTGGGGGGAAACCAACGACACCAAAGGCACAGTCGATGATGGTCCAGCCAATTGGGATGCTGCGTATTGGCCCCATGATGAAAGCCAGAGGGAGTACGCATACACAGCAAATCATCGCCCATTCGAGAATCCAACGATTGCGGACCGGGTCGCGGAGCGGCCCGATAAAGGCGATAGCGATCATCAGGTGCGCGAATGCCAACCAGTCGTAGCCGTAGGCCAAAAAGGGGAATTTTGTGTCTGTTTCAACAAGGGCATTACGCACACGGAATATCCATTCGTTCAGCGCGGGGATTTGAAAGGTTGCGTTGGCTAACACACCGGACAGCCATTTGAGTTCGGCTGTGAGTGGGAACGCGGTGCTTCCACTCAGTACCAAGCCGATGATAAAGCCGCACAACAAAATCCGGTAGCGAACGAGCAGGGGTATGTTCTTCATAAAACAGATTTTCCCGCTTTGCTGTTCCAATACTGCACACTCAAGTGCTTCTATTCAAGGGGTTTTAGAAATAAATGAACGTAACCGAACCCAGCGTGAAATATCCACGCACCCTCCACCTCCCCTGGAGCGATACCATCGGCGATGATGGCGATCACGTCCTCGAATCACTGCATGGTTTTCTGGGGCAGGAAGTTGTCGTTACTGAAAAACTCGATGGCGAAAATACGACTCTGTATCGAACCCATTTGCACGCGCGTTCGCTTGATTCCGGCCATCATCCGTCGAGGGGCTGGATTAAGAATTTTCACGCACGATTGGCGCCACATATTTCGTCCGGTATTCGTATCAACGGCGAGAGCATGTTCGCTTTGCACTCAATTTTTTATGAGTCGTTGCCATCGTACTTTCTGGTTTTTGGCATCTGGCGCGGCGATGTTTTGCTTGGGTGGGACGAAACCGCCCAGCTGTGCGCTGAATTGGAAGAGTTGAGTGGGGAGATTTTGCCTGTGGTGCCAGTGCTTTATCGTGGCGTCTGGAATGAAAAGACCGTTCGCGCGCTTTATCCGCGCGAATCGCAGTTCGGGCCGACCAGTGAAGGCTATGTTGTGCGGTTGGCCCACGCGATTCCGCGCGATGAGTGGAACCGGAGCATCGCTAAATATGTGCGCCCTCGCCATGTTCAAACTGGGCCTCATTGGATGCTGAAACCTGTGGAGAAAAATGGACTCCGTCCCTCTGAAATGGCGTGATCTGCGTGGTGGGCGCATTTATGTTGACACCAATGCGTGGATTTATGCGCGTGATATGGAAGCGAAATGGGAGGAGTTACGGTGCTTCTTTGACTTCGCCCACGCTGGCGCCTGGAAGTTGGTGACAAGCGAACTAACTTTGG
The DNA here is from genome assembly GCA_004172935.1 of bacterium. Taxonomy (GTDB): domain Bacteria; phylum Armatimonadota; class Abditibacteriia; order Abditibacteriales; family Abditibacteriaceae; genus Abditibacterium. Next base: position 33,023 of record SDZD01000021.1, read on the forward strand.
CTGAGACGTTGGTATGGCCCATACAAAACCGTGATCGGCGTGCCCAGAGCGAGTTTCAAGAGGCGTTGCAAAACGCCTCTCATCTCGTCGTTATCCCTGTATCGCGGCCTATTCTCATTGAGGCGGCAACTTTGAAGGCTACGCGCGCCCTCGAACTGCCTGATGCTATCCATGCTGCCACTGCGAAATTATCGCGTTGCTCGTATTTTCTTACGGGTGATGAGGAGTTAGCGCGCGCCGTTCATTTGCCTCATTTGCGCACAAGCGACATCGCTATTCCGTGAAGCCGCGATTATTTAGGAGCTGGCTCTGGCAGACGCTTAACTCCAGCGCTATCGGCCAGGGCCAGAATCTGTGGGCGGACAATTCCTACCCAGACTTTGTATCCATCGGCATTAAGGTGGAGCTTATCTTTGCGTAGCAAGTCGGCCTGTGGTTGACCGTCAGCTCCGAGTAGTCCCGCATGAGAGTCGATGTAGGCTAATTTGTGTGTTGGCGAGTTGGTGTCGCGGATGTATTTTTCGATCAGGCTATTGACCTTCAGAATCTTTTCTTCCTGCTCCCAACGAGCGAGGCTGGGGTTAATGCTGATGAAGGCGAGGCTCGTGCTGGGGAGCGCCTTGTGTACTTTATCGGCGAAGGCTTGAAAATCCTTCAATACCCGTTCGGGCGATTTGCCCGCGTTGAGGTCGTTGCCGCCCGCGTAGAAAACGATGAGTTTGGGTTTGTACGGGGTTACGATGCGGTCGGCGTAGCGCACGCTGTCTTCGATTTGCGAACCGCCAAAACCACGATTGATGACGGGGAGTTCGGGGAAGTCCTGTGCGACTGACGTCCAGTAGCGGATGCTCGAACTGCCGATGAATAGCACTGCTTCGGTTGGCGGAAAGGCTTTCTTATCGGCTTCTTCGAACGCGGCGATTTCGGAGGCGAAGGGCAGGGGCTTTTGTGCCTCCACTGCGATGGCGCCTTCTAGGGGCGTGGCATGGGCGCAGGAACTGGTGACTGGCAGTAGCGCTATCAGGCCATAGAGGGCGATGTATATGCGTTTCATCGGTGTTAGTGAGAATTTTACTATCCCATTTTCTGACTTGCTCTGAGAGTATTTTGTTGGGGAATTGTGCCTTTGGTTTTGGAACGAGATGACATTTTTTTCGCATGAGTCATCAATGATTTTCTATTTCTAGCTCCTCTCGCTTTTATGTGAAGAGGTCTTTACACTTCGCGGCATGTCTCCCAAAAAAAGTGGCGCGGTGACGCTACTTTTGCTTTCGCCTTCTTTGTTGGCTCTTTCCAGTTGCTCGCGTTCTAATTGCGACTCGAATTTTTCGACTCCTCAAACCTCAGACGATTGCGGCACTGGCTCGCGAAGCAATAGCAGCACCCGTTCATATATCGCTCCGGGTGGTTTTCGTGGTAATACGGGTTCGCAGTCAGGTTCGGTTCGCGGAGGATTTGGCTCTTCGGGGCGTTCCTCTGGTGGTTTCTTCGGTGGCGGCGGTTGAAGCGCGAAGTTATTTCTCCCCGACCTAATTGGATAGAGCGCGTTGAGGAAGCGGGCTTAACATATTCCCTTGATGATGATGGTTCGCATTTTTGGAACGAGAGCGTTTGTTACTCCTTCTCGCTGACCGAAATCGAGCGTTTGGAAGTGGCCGTCGATGATCTGAATAAGATGTGCCTGAAGGCTGTCGAGCACGTTATCACTCAGCGGCGTTTAGACCAGTTTGGTATCCCCATGACCTACTGGCCGTTCATTGAGCGTGCTTGGGAGAACGAGGAGCGCACGATTTATGGGCGCTTTGATTTGTGGTACGATGGGAGCGACATTAAGTTGCTTGAGTTCAACGCCGATACCCCGACATCGCTGGTTGAAGCGGCTGTTGCGCAGTGGCAATGGCTTCAGGATGTTTTTCCTGAAGGTGATCAGTTCAACTCCATTCATGAGCGTTTAGTGGAAGCGTGGGGGCCTGTAAAGAGCGAACTCGGTGACAAACGGGTTTATTTCACATCGCTCGATGATGGGGGCGAAGATTTTATGACCGCCAATTATTTACGCGATACGGCGCATCAGGCGGGCATCGACACCGAATATATCGCGATAGAAAATATCGGATGGCATGAACGCCGTCGTGTTTTTACCGATTTGAAGGAGCGTCCGATTGAGGCGATTTTCAAGCTTTATCCGTGGGAGTGGCTTTGGAAGGAAGCTTTTGGAGCACACATCCCTACTGCCCCAACGCGGTGGTTCGAGTCGCCCTGGAAGGCCATCCTCAGCAGTAAGGCCATTTTGCCTGTGTTGTGGGAGCTTTATCCCGACCATCCGCTGTTGCTGCGCGCTGCGTTCTCGCCGTGGGGCGATACCTATGCGCAAAAGCCGCTGTGGGGGCGTGAGGGGGCCAATACGCGCCTTGTGCGTGGGGGAAAAGAAGTCGCCTCGAATGATGGCCCTTATCCCGGCCCGTTCGTTTATCAGGAATTGCGTGAGTTGCCCGATTTCGATGGTGCCCATCCGGTGTGCGGGGCGTGGCTGGTGAATGGTTGGGCATGTGGTCTGGGTATCCGTGAAGATGCGCGGCTTATTACCTCGAATGGGTCGCAGTTCGTTCCTCACCGTATTGCATCGTTGAGTTAGCGGGTCGCTAAAGTCGCGTGCTTTCTCAAACTGAAAAGCAATGCTTATTCTGGGAATCGAAACGAGTTGCGATGAAACGTCGGTTTCACTGCTTGAACATCGCGGTGGAAACGCATTGGAGGTGCGCGCTAACCTCATTGCCTCACAGATCGAGGCACATCAACTTTTTGGTGGTGTAGTGCCCGAAATCGCCTCGCGCAAACACCTTGAGGCCGTTAACCCCCTGCTACGCCTCGTCAAAGAAGAGACAGGGCTGGACGACTGGCGCGAACTCGATTTGATCGGCGTAACGAGTGGCCCTGGTCTTTCAGGAGCCTTGTTGGTGGGGGTTGCTGCCGCTAAGGCGTTGAGTCTGGCGACGCGCGTGCCTTTGCGCGGCGTGAACCACATCAAGGGGCACATTTGCTCGACTTTTCTAGAACGGCCCGATTTGCCGCTTCCGATGCTGTGTTTGGTGGTTTCGGGAGGGCACTCCGATTTAGTGTTAGTGCGTGACTTTCATACATTCGAGCGTCTGGGACGCACTCGTGATGATGCTGTGGGCGAAGGCTTCGACAAGGTGGCACGCGCTATCGGGTTGCCACTGCCCGGTGGCCCCAACCTCGAACGTGCGGCGGCGACCATTCAAAAGACTGCGCTGCGTTTCACTCCCTCGAATATGGAGCCGAGTTTCGACTTCTCATTCTCTGGTTTGAAGACGGCGGCGACACAGGCGTTCAAGAAGAATCAGGGGACGCCGCAGGAAGTGGCGTTCGCCTTTCAGACTTCGGCATTGGCCCAGTTAGCGAAGCAAACCAAACGGGCTATCGAGCAGTTCCAGCCAAAGACTCTAGGGCTGTGTGGTGGTGTGGCCGCTAATGGCGCGCTGAGGGCGAAGATGGCGAGTATCGCGGGAGATTTAGAGTTTGTGGTGCCCGCACCTATCCTCTGTACCGATAACGCCGCTATGATTGGGGCCGCTGCCTTTTTCGAAGCGCGCGACCACGATTTCCCTGAGTTCTCGGTTGACGATTTGGGATTCGAGGCACGTTCGGTATGGCCGATTGATATGCCTGTGCCGCTTGCTCGATAGAGGAAGATTGGCCCTTTTAAACTCAATCGCTATGACTGATTTGCTTCAACTTGCGCGTGCCGCTCAAGCTAATGCCCATGCGCCTTACTCCGGGTTTCGAGTCGGGGCTGCCATTCGTTTGCAGGGTGGAGAAACCTTCGCGGGGTGCAACGTCGAAAACGCCTCTTATGGCGCCACTATTTGCGCCGAGCGGGGGGCTATCATGAGTGCGGTTGCGGCGCTTGGCACTGTTTCTGTGGTTGAAGTGGTGGTGGTAAGCGAAGGTAATCCACCGTGGCCTCCGTGTGGCATGTGTCGTCAGGTACTGTCTGAATTTTGCGTGCCCGATTGTCCAGTTCACGCAGTGAACGGCGAAGGTGTGCATTTGACGTGGCGCTTCGACCAATTGCTGCCATCGGGTTTCACGCCCGAATACTTGATCGAGTCACCGTGAGCGGTGTACGGTTCGAGTATTGCCCTAAATATTTTTGCCGATGAATTTTCTGCATCTTATCGAACAGAAGCGCGATGGCGCCGCTCATAGCGAAGCGCAAATCAGAGAGATTGTTGAGGGAGTAGTGTCGGAAGAGATTGTCGATTATCAACTTGCGGCGTGGCTGATGAGCGTGTATTTTCGCGGTTTGGATGATGCCGAAACGCGCGCCTTGACTCTTGCGATGCGCGATTCGGGGACGGTATTGCAGTTTCCACGCGACTCATCGCGGCCTGTTGTGGATAAGCATTCGACGGGAGGGGTGGGTGATAAAGTCTCGTTGCCATTAGCGCCATTGTTGGCGAGTCTGGGGTTTCGAGTGCCGATGATTTCGGGGCGTGGTTTGGGCATTACTGGAGGGACACTGGACAAATTGGACTCCATCCCCGGTTTTAGCACCAATCAACCCGAAGACAAAATTGCCGACATCGTTGAGCGTGTTGGGTGCTGCATGATGGGGCAGACCAGCAACATGGTGCCCGCTGATAAGCGCCTTTATGCGCTGCGTGATGTGACGGCGACTGTGCCCTCTATCAATCTCATTACTGCGTCTATCCTTTCGAAAAAGTTGGCTGAGGGGTTAGAGGCTTTGGTTCTTGATGTGAAGTTTGGCTCTGCGGCGTTTATGCAGACGCGCGAGAAGGCGCAGGCTTTGGCCGATGCGATGGAGACTTTGGGCAACTCGTGTGGTGTTAAAGTTGAGGCGTTTCTGAACGACATGAATACTCCTCTGGGACGTAGCGCCGGCAACTGGCTGGAAGTGCTGGAATCGGTTGAGTGCCTGGAAAATCGCGGCCCTGACGATTTGCGCGATTTGGTGCTGCAGTGCGCCGCGCGATTATTGGTTTTGACTGAGCGGGAGCCAAATTTGGAGGCGGGAATGGCGACGGCTGCTGCCTGTCTTGAATCGGGGAAGCCACTCGCTAAGTGGGATGAATTGCTCGAAGCACAGGGATCTGACATGATCGCCTACGAGAAGAAGTTGAAGGCTCCTGTTGATGCCTATGCTTTGCCGATAGAATCTTTAACTTCTGGAGTGGTAGCGCAGTGCGAGGCCAAAACCATTGCGGAGGTTGTGCGCGATTTAGGAGGAGGGCGGGCGACGAAAGATTCGGTGTTGGATTTAAGTGTTGGTATCGCCGATATGAAAAAGCCCGGTGAGCGAGTGGAGCAGGGTGAGCAACTGTGTGTGCTTTATGCTCGTAATGAAGTTGAGGCCAAGGAGAACGCTGAGCGGGTGCGTTCGGCTTGGAGAATGGAGGCTTAATGAGAATTGAATTCGAGTTATTAGTGGTTGGTTATTAGTGGTTAGTTTTGAGTTATGAACTCGAAGTTTTGAGCGTGGATTCATTGTTTTTTGAGGGGAATCGTACCAGATAGTTGGAAATTGATTATTTGGTACGCTCAATCATTTTTGATTGATTAAATGGCGTATTTGTGTAGGTTTAGATGTTTAAAATTAGACAAGATTGATTAATCAATCTTTATTCAATCTTTTGGGGGCTTATTGAGAAATTCACCACAGAGATACGGAGGGATTTTGAGAAGAGTTTTGGGGACTCGCGAAGGCGTGAAAGAGGGGAATAAGACGCAGAGGGGACTTTTGAAGAGGAGTGGAAGTGCATGAGGGGAATGGGGAGAGACGATGGCCTCTTTTTCTTCAGTGAGACGAGTTAAAACTGTGGTGAGTTCATAATTTTTTTTGTGGGGAACTAGGTTTAATGAATTGAGGGGGGAGGTGGGTTGTTTAGATGATTTCGTTAGTTGGGTCGTAGCCTTCTACTGCGAAGTCGCGGGTGGCGCGGCGGGTTAGTAGGGTTGGGTCGTCTTCGTAGCGACGAGCGGCTTCCAGAAAGAGTTTGCCGACGTTAGGAAGGGCTGGTTTCATGGCGGCGAGGACTTCTTCATGGGAAAGTGGGGTTTCGGAGATTCCGGCTGCGGCATTGGTGATGATGGAGACCGAGGCGTAGGAGATTTCGGCTTCGCGGGCCAGAGTGCATTCGGGGACGCCCGTCATGCCAACTACATCGGCGCCCCAGCGCGAGTAGGTGCGAATTTCTGCTGCTGTCTCGAAACGGGGGCCATCGGCGCACAGGTAGGTGCCGCCGTCCTGGAGGGTGAGGCCGATGTCGGACGCGACATCGAGTAGCAATTTGCGGAGGTGCCCGCAGTAGGGGTGAGTGACATCGGTGTGGACTGCACGGGTGTCGAAGAAGGTTTTGTTACGGTTGGTGGTTACGTCGAGGAATTGGTCGAGCAACACGAGTGTTCCTGGCGCCCATTCGGGGCGAAGTCCTCCGACGGCGGTTGAAGCCAGAATGCCCGTTACGCCCAACTTTTTGAGGGCCGCGATGTTGGCGCGGTAGTTGATTTTATGCGGGGGCACGGTTTTCTGGCTGGCGTCGTCGGGCTGGGCATGGCGGTGCAAAAAGACCACGTGTTTTTCGCCCAATGCGGCGCGTGTTACGTGAGCTGGGCCGAATTTCGTGTCGACTTGCTCGTCAACAGGGTTTTGAAATGGCGAGTCGGGGCCACGCAAATCGAAGCCGGTGCCGCCGATGAAGGCAATCAATGTATCGGACATAATCAATAATTCAGTTTCGCTTACTGCGCAGCGAGTCCCTGCGCGCGGTGCAACAATCTCTCCGAAGTACGATAGTAGGGTTAACGAGTGGGGATGGTGGGAAAAGAAGCTCTCAGTGTTTTTCTCAGTAGATAACTTCGATGATGAAAATGTTATGTGGGCGATAATTGACGTTTCTGAGAAAAGGAAGAGATTAAATATATTGTCTCGACATTAAGGAACTATTGCGGCAAAGTAAATTTTGCGGTGGCTATTCTAAAACACCCTCTGGGCCGTTGTGCGTGAGAAGGGGAGATGCTAATAAATAATGCGCTACCTCAAATAAGCTCTACATCCCCATGTTTACAAGGTTTATTTAGAACTTCTTCATGATTTCTTTGTTTCGTTCTGTTTTTCCCCGTCAGATTTTTCTGGGATGTCTGCTGTTGTTGCTGGCCGTTGTTGTTCCTGCTTTTTCTCAGACAGCTCAACCGACGCCTTCGGCAACCAGCATTACTGCCACTGTGACGCCCGCCGCGACGCCCGCGACTGTGGAAGCCGCACCTGTTGTTGAGCGCGATCATAAAGGGACTCTGGCGCAAAAAGGTCAATCTTTATTGGGGTTGCTTACCCTGACGGCGTTATGTTTTGGCATTGGACAATTGCGTCGTCCACGCCTTAAGCCGCTACTTCGTACTGTTGTTTGGGGTTTAGCCCTTCAGTTCGTGTTCGCGGTATTGGTGCTTAATACTCCGGGATTTTTTGGGGCCATCAATAGTGCTGTGGATGGCTTACTGGGGTTCTCACGCGAAGGCGGGAAATTTTTATTCGGTAACCTCGTCGATAATAATGTGCCCGTGGGGTTGCCTCTGGGCAGTAAGGCCATGGGGCCGATTCCTTCGCCGACGGCTTATGCAAACGTCGGAGCCTACTTCGCATTCAGTGTTCTTCCCACCATCATCTTCTTTTCAGCGCTTTCGACGCTGATGTACTTTTTGGGCATCTTGCAGCCCATTGTGCGCGGATTATCGTGGGTTATGCAGGGCACTATGGGGACTTCGGGGAGCGAGACATTGTCGGGTGTTGCCAACATCTTTCTTGGCCAGACAGAAGCTCCACTTTTTGTCCGCCCTTTCATCGCAAAAGCGACTAAAAGCGAACTGATGGCGATTATGACGGGCGGATTTTCTAATATCGCTTCGGGAGTATTAGCTGCCTATGTTTCGATGCTGAGTGGGTTTGAACCTCAGATCGCTGGGCACCTGCTGTCGGCCTCCATCATTTCGGCTCCGGCTTCGTTGGTTGTCGCAAAGTTGCTTGTCCCTGAGTCGGAAGTTTCCGAGACGATGGGGAACACCCCTTTACATGTTGAAAAAGAAGACGCCAACGTTATCGACTCGGCGGCGCGCGGCGCCATCGAAGGTTTGCAGTTGGCCCTTAACGTGGGCGCGATGTTGCTCGTGTTCGTGGCACTCGTCGCTATGCTCAACGCGCTTTTGGGGTGGATAGGATTGAAGGCTGGTATGCCCGATTTGTCGTTGCAATTGTTGTTGGGATGGCTTCTTGCCCCGGTGGCGTGGCTAATTGGTGTGCCCTGGGAAGAATGTTCCAAAGTGGGGGCGCTGATTGGAGTCAAGACGGTCATCAACGAGTTCGTCGCCTATTTGCAACTGGCTACCGAAATGGGCAAGGATGGTAATTACCTCAATGCCCGTTCCTTCATCATCGCCGCATATGCTTTGTGCGGCTTCGCGAACTTTTCTTCCATCGCGATTCAGATTGGTGGTATCGGTTCGATGGCTCCCGAACGACGCCATGACTTGTCGAAGTTGGGTATGATCTCGATGATTGGCGGCGGCATCGCGTCGTGCATGACGGCGTGTGTCGTTGGAATTTTGCTTTGAGGAAGCAGGTTTAGGGGGCAGCCACAGCCAACATAACTGGCCTGACGAAGTCGGGCATCCCCCCCTCATTGACCGGCGCCAGTTATTGCCGCGCATTAAATTAGAGAGGTTGGTAACTGTAGGGGCGAACACGAGGTTCGCCCCTACAGGGGGCTACGGCAACTCAAACGGGTAGGATGGCTGCGACCAGAAAGTTATGTGCCACGATATGTTGAGTAGCCAAAAGGGCTGAGTAGGAGGGGGACGTGGTAGTGGCGCTCGTCTTGGACTTTGAACACAACTTCTACTACTGGGTAGAACGTGCTGGTTTGAATTGATTCGAAATAGGCTTCGACTTCAAAGGTCAACTGGTAAATGCCCTTACCGAAGCCATCGGTGGGAGAGAGTAGGCGCGCGCGACCATCTTCATCGGTGGTGGATTGGGAGAGAGGGTGCCAGACATTATCGACTTGGAGTGCGACGCGGACGACAACGCCTGTCGCGGGGAGGCCGCGCGCTACGTCGAGAATGTGGGTTGTCAGGCCGTTCATAATTCCAGTAGTTTGCCAAGGCGTAAGCGGGTAATTTGCTTCTGCTGTTCGGCGGCATTTTGGAGTTCGGTTTCCTTGTCGTTATTGAGGCGGGTTTGTAGGACAGCCAACATCTCGTCGGCGCTTTTGCCTGTGGCGCAGATGATGAAGATGAAGCCGAACTTGTCCTCGTAGTCGGTGTTACCTTGTGCTAATGCCTGTAAGGTTGCTTCGGAGGCGGCATTTGTGCCTGCTTGTTCGTTGCCAGCCCAGGTGCTTGTTGTGGCGAATTTGGAGCGCAGCGAGTCGATGTCGCCAATTTTGGGGTGATGGGCGAAGGCTTCCAACCAGTCAGTGTGGTCGAGTTTGTTTAAGGCTTCTTCGCTGCGTGTGTAAAGCGTCTCTACATTGGCGAATGGGCGACCGTTCATCACTATCAAGACCCACTTGGAAGCACCGCAGCAACGCAACAGCTCGTCCCATGCCGCACCTTCGGTGGCGGCATTCAGTTTTTGCAAGGCTGAATTATCAGTCATCATTTCCCTACTATTTGTCCTGTGGGTTGTGCGGCGAATTCGCCATCTTCGTAGACCTTCGTGCCGCGTAGAAATGTGGCGCGAGTGACTCCTTTCAGTTCAACGCCATCGTAGGGGGTTACTTTATGGCGATGGTAATTGTTTTCGGTGCTTACGGTGAAACTGGTTTCTGGATGCCACACGACGAAATCGGCATCGTGCCCGACTGCAATTGCGCCTTTACGGGCTTGTAGGCCAAGCATGTTTGCCGGGGCGGTGCTTGTCCAACGGGCGATGTCTTGTAGCGAGAAGTCGCGTTGTTGGGCACCGCTCCACACGATGGGGAGCAGCCATTGGAGCGAGGCTATTCCACCCCATGCGCCCGCGAAGTTGCCGCTATCGAGGTTTTTCATGGCGGGTGGGCACGGCGAATGGTCGGAGGCGACGAAGTCAATGGTGCCATCGCGCAGTCCTTGCCACAGTCCTTCGCGGTTGGTGGCGTCGCGGATTGGCGGGGCGCATTTTAATTGTGTCGCGCCATCGGGGATGGCTTCCGCTTCGAAGAATAGGTAGTGCGGCGAAGTTTCGACGGTGAGGGGCAAGCCCTCATTGCGGGCCGCTTTTAGTTCGGGGAGTGCTTGAGCTGTTGCCAGATGGACGATGTGAACCGGGCACTTGAACTCTCGGCAAAGTTCGATCATCAAGCGAATGGCGCGCAGTTCCCACTGTGGCGGACGCGAGGCCAAATAGTCGGCGTAGTTTCGCGATGGGGCGGCGGGAGGCGTTATGCCAGCTTCGTCTTCGATTTCGGCGTGAACTAGTAGTGGGACGCCGCGCCGCGCCAGAATGGGCATTGCGGCGCGTAACTCGATCTCGCCCGCAGCGGGGAATTCATCTAAGCCGGAATGGACTAGAAAGGCTTTGATACCCAATGCGCCCGCGTCGAGCATTGGCTCGATTTCATTGAGGTTGCCTGGGATTAGGCCGCCATAGAATCCACAATCGACGCGCAGTTTGCCCTGTGTTGCCGCGACTTTTTGGTGCCATGCGGCGAGGGTTGTCACGACGGGCGAAGCGTTGAGGGGCATTTCGGCCAACATGGTTAGCCCGCCCGCTGCTGCTGCGCGAGTGGCTGTTTCGAAGCCTTCCCAGTCGGCGCGTCCCGGCTCGTTGATGTGGACGTGGGCGTCGATGACGCCGGGCGAAATGACAGCGTCGCCGAAATCTTCCAACACACCGTCTGGCGGGGTTTCTTCATAGGCGGTGACGCGCTCGATTCGCCCGTTAGTGAGCCAGAGCGTTGCGGGTTGCACTGTTTCGGGAGTCACGACGCGCTGTGAGCGGATGGCGCGTGGGGTGTCAGAAGTCCTCGGTGTCATAGGCTTTCAAACTGTCGAAGAAAAGGTCTTTATCTCCCAGATAAAGCTGTTTGGTCACGCCCGCGACGACGCGCGGCAGCGAATATTTCATGCCCGAAATGCTGGCGCCGCCAAAGCCCATACTCGGCAAACAGCCGAAGGTGTAGTTGAAGATGGCGCTTAAATAGGGAGCCTCTCCCGCTGTTTTCTCGGTGAATTCGAAGTTGGCACCAAGGTAGGGGTGGCGTGATAAATCGGCGTTGCGTTCGCTTTCTGGTGGTGTGTAGCGGTCACGCCATAGGGCGATATGGGGCAATAGATTTGGCAGTTCGGGGCGAACGCCCAGATCGGTTTGGAATCCGGTTCCGACGATGAGGAAGTCGCTTTCGAATTTGCCGAGCGGGGTTTGGAGATGGACTGTATCGCCGACGTTACTTAGCTGAGTTAATGGGCTGTTGGCGTGGAGCGCGAAGTTATCGAAGCGGATGGCGCGTTTGTAGGTGCTGGCAGGGGGGAGTTGCCCCATGCGGATTAGTTGCAGAATGAACTTCCACTTGTCGGCATCGGGCAAGTCGGCGTGATGCTTCAGGAAGCCGGTGAATTCTCCCCAGCGATAGGGATTGACTCGCACCAGTTCGTTGCGCCTGAAGAAGAGATTGACTTCTTTGGCGCCGTGTTCGAGTGCGACTGCCGCGTTATCGAAGGCACAGGCTCCGGCGCCCAGTACAGCGACTCGCTTGCCCGCGAGATCGGGGAATCCTATTTCGGTGTGGGTGTGGGCATACAAATGCGAGGGCAACGCCTCGCTTATCTGGGGGGGCGTGTGCCATGCGCCGGAACCTTCGATGCCTGTTGCCAGGACAATGGTGCGCGCCCAGACGATGCGGATGCCGTTTGGCCCCGAAAGCGGGATGGAGAAGCAATTTTCCAATTCGCTCCATTGGATGGCTGCGGCGCGGGTGTCGTTTTCGACTGGTAAGCCCAGGGTTTTGCGGAGCCAGAAAAGGTAGTCGGCCCACATCTCTTTCGGGAATTGATTGAGGTTTTCCCATGCGCCTTCGCCGTGTTGCGCTTCGTACCATGCACGAATGGTGAGGGAGGGGATGCCGCCGTCTGGCCCCGTCAGGTATTTTGGGGTGCGTAGCGTAATCATGCGTCCAAAGGTGCGCCACGGGCCTTCAGAGCCTTCGGGATTGGCATCAACGACGAGAATGTTTTTCACTCTCTCGCGTAGCAGCGCCCCAGCCACAGCCAAGCCGCCTTGCCCGCCGCCGATGATGAGGCAGTCGAGGATATTTTCTCCGGTCGAGGTCTGGCGGGGCGGCACCCAGTCGCGGCGTGGGTAATCGAGAAATTCGAGATCGCGGTGAACTCGCGCCTCGTGTTTTTCTAATGCGTGAGAATCCATGATTAGGACGCCAATTCTGCCAGCGAAAGCGCTAACACCTCCACTCCGCGTTGGATTTCTTCGGGCGATGAATATTCATCGGGGCGGTGGCTTATGCCAGCTTTGGAGGGGATGAATATCATTCCTGTTGGGCAGAGTCTCGCCATGAAGAGGGCATCATGATAGGCGCGCGACACCATGTTATGGAACGGTAAGTCCAGCGCCGCCGCCGCTTTTTGGCTGGCCTGGATGATGGAGGGGGCGCAGGTTGCGGGCGGGTCGGCGTTGAGCGTTTCGAGCGTCCCCGACACATTGCGCCTTGCCGCGATTTCGGCCCATGCGTCGCGGATTTGGGAGACGACGGCATCGCGGCGCTCCAGTTCGATGTCGCGCACATCAATTTCGATTTGGGTGCGGCTGGGGATTGAGTTGACGGCTCCAGGATGGATTTGGAAGAAGCCAGTTGTCGCAACGGTGTCGATGGCGCCTGTCGAAAGGGCGGCGTTTTCGACGGCTAACGCGAGTTCGGAACCCGCCAGTAGTGCATCGCGGCGCCCCGGCATCAGGCGCGCTCCGGCGTGACCTCCTTCGCCTTCGATGGTGAGTTTTACGGTGGCGGGGGCGGCGATAGCGCTGACTATGCCCAGCGGCAAACCTGCTGCTTCCAGCAACGGGCCTTGCTCGATGTGAAGTTCGACGAATGCGTGATAGCAGCCTTCAGGAAGTCGAACTGATTCTAGTTCGCCTGTGTAGCCGCCTTCGTGGCGCGCAGTTTCGAAGTCGATGCCATCGCCGTCTTTCAGTGAGCGGAGTTTTTCGGGCGAAAGCACGCCCGACATGGTGCGACTGCCCAAGCAGCCGAGGCCGAAGCGAGTCGGCTCTTCGGAGGTGAACATGATGAGTTCGAGTGAGCGGCGCGGTGTGAAGCCCGCGCTTTTGAGGGCACGTAGCGCTTCGAGTCCGCCTAAAACCCCAACGCAGCCATCGAAGCGCCCCGAATGGGGGATGGCGTCGGTGTGGGAGCCTGTGGCGACAGCTGTGAGTTCCGGTTCGCTGCCCTCGAAGCGCGCGAAGATGTTGCCCAGTGCGTCTTCGCGTACGTCTAACTCGGCTTCGGCGCACAGTGATTTGAAGTAGGCGCGCGCTTGCAAATCGCGCGCTGTCCACAGTACCCTTGTCACGGCGGGGGCGGGCGCATCGGAGAAGGTTGCCAATTCCTCCAATTCGGCGTTCAGGCGTTGCTGATTGACGGGAATGTTCAAAGGGCCTCCATTGCATCGCGGTTGACGTCTTTGTAGTAGATGTAGCGCGAGGGGACTTTTCCTGTGGCCGCGAACCATTGCGGGCAGTAGGGCGCCATCCAGATGCAATCCCCCGCCGCGACTGGATACCACGACTCGTTTAATCGGTAGATGCCTTCTCCGTCCAGCATCAGCAGACCATGTTCCATGATGTGGGTTTCGACGAAGGGAAGAGTCGCGCCGGGTTGGTAGGAGAATACGTTGACGGCCATATCGAAGTCGGGGGTTTCGGGGAGCAGCACTTGTAGCACGGCATCGGGGTCGCCCATGAATGGTTTGCCCTCGATATTTTCGGCGTGTCCGATGAACAATTCGGGAGATTGGGTGTTGGCGTTGGGCGTGTAGCGCTTCTCGAAAAGTACCAACCGCGATGAAGTCTTCACCTGGAGTTCGAGCCGTTCTCCGGCGGGTAAGAAAAGGTAACTTCCGTGGCTTAGAGCCTCTTTCCCCACTTCCAGTTCGCCTTCTAGCACGTAGAAACATGCTTCGATACCCTCTGAGGGCTGGAAGGTTGTGGTTTCGAGACTGGGTTCGAGCGACACGAGGGTTTGCGCCAGTCGCGCGCCAATGGCGGGCGAAATTAGCACTACGCCACTGGCGCTATCCCAGTTGGGCAGGGCGGTGACGACGTGACCATCGGGGGCGATGAGGGCATGGTCGCGCGTTAGTACAGTTCGAGATTGTCCGATGCGGCTAAAGAGTTGGGGATTCAAAGTGTTCTCCTGTTTCGCGCGCTATTGAGAGCAAAAATGAGTGCATCGCTTCGAGGGCGAGGGCGACATCATCAACGAGTACGGCTTCTTCAGGGCAGTGACTTGCACCACCGGGAGTGCGTAAAAATAGCATGGCGCAAGGGCATAGAGTCGCCATAACCGCCGCATCGTGGCCCGCGCCGCTGACCATTTCAGGGGCGTGAACACCCGTTTTATCGCACGCGCGTTGAAGCAGGGAGCGCAAACGCGAGTCCATTGGAACCGCGTTTTGGTTGGAGCGGGCGAGAACTTCGAAACCGATGCCTCGCTGCGCTGCAATGCGACTCGCCATAGCAAGCAAGCCATCGACGGCGGTTTCGCGCACGGCATCGTTGGCGTGCCGAACATCAAGGCTGCAAATCGTTTCGCCAGGAACGACGTTAGATGTGTTGGGGCCGACATTGATGGTGCCAACTGTCGCCATCAAACCATCGGTTACATTGCCAAAACTTTCGACGGCCAGTATCCATTCGCTGGTTGCGACCAGAGCATCGCGGCGCCACTGCATCGGGAGGGTTCCGGCGTGCCCAGATTGACCCATGAAGCGAAGTTGGAGACGGCTTTGACCGACGATGTCGGTCACAATACCCAGCGGGGCGTCGAGCGCTTCGAGAAGTGGCCCTTGTTCGATATGGGCTTCCAGATAGCCAATGATACCAGCGCTGTCGTAGCGCGCGTTTTGCCATGCTTCGGGGGGTAAACCAAATTGGTGCAGGGCTTGGCTCATCGAAATTCCGTTTGAGTCGAGTAGGCCTAAAAGATATGAATCGAAAGTGCCCGCGATGGCGCGGCTACCTAAATAGGGGGTCTTGTAGCGCACACCTTCCTCTTCGGAAAAACCGATGACTTCGACGGCGAAAGGGAGATGTTGGCCTTGCAACAATGAGACAACTTCGATGGCTAGGAGGACACCCAGCATCCCATCGTATTTTCCGGCGTTGGGGACTGTGTCGAGGTGAGAGCCGAAGAGCAACTTCGGGGCAGTGGGGCTTTTTTCACGGGCGCCGTAATGCCCGATGAGGTTGCCCAATTCATCGACCCTTGGCGTCATGGTGGCCTCGCTCATCCAGTTGGCAACCATTTCGTTGGCCTGAGCCATCGCGGGGGAAAGGAAGGTGCGCGTCAGGTTTGCTGGCGATTCGCTGCACTTCGCCAACTGGTCGCAGCGAGCGAGGACTCGCGCAGCGCTTTGGCTCCAAATCGGGTGATTGCTTAAAACATCCATCGTATGATTAATCAACTATCGAATCTTATCTGCTACTCTCGATTTCTGATGTGACATGAGCATTTGACGGATGAGAAAGCGCCCGTTATGCTTTTGCCAACTGCTTCGTCGAGCATTGGATGCCACGAAGGTCAAGGAAAATTTCGCTTATGAACACTCAATCCACTTCCGACACCGACGCTCCGCAAGGGACTCCCGAAGCGTGGATGCGAGCGGCCATCGAAGCGGCTCGTAACAGCGTTTCGCTGGGGGCGGGCGGCCCTTTTGGCGCTTGTATTGTGCGCGATGGTCAGATTCTGTCGGTATCCAGTAACCATGTACTGCTCAACCATGACCCCACCGCTCACGCCGAGGTTATGGCTATCCGCAAAGCGTGCGCCGCGCTTGAGTATCATTTGCTCGAAGGCGCCGAAATTTACACCACCACAGAACCTTGCCCAATGTGTTTCGCTTCGCTGCATTGGGCGCGCGTTGCCAAAATTTACTATGGTACCAATATCGCCGACGTTGCCGCTCTGGGCTTTAACGAGATGACGTTGTCGAATTTTCAAATGCGTGAACTTGGACAAAGCCCGGTTGAGATTATTCCCGATTTCATGCGTGATGAATGTCTTGAATTGCTCGACTTTTGGAGCAACCTCGAAAGTCGCCGTACCTATTAAATTGTACGGGGCGTCGTATTAAGATGAGGGCTGAATTAAGCCCCGAAACGCTGTTTGTCTCAAGAATTTACGCCACTGTGATTTCACCGAAATGCTGTGGTTTTTTTGAGCGTTGTTTGAGGGGGATGGCTCTTTAATACTGCTTCTTTCCCTTTGGCAACATGATGTAGTTGCTGTGTGGGAGCCATTGTTGGATTGATGCGCGACCATATTTTCTTCTTTCTCAACGGGCAAAAGATACAGGCGACAGGACGCGCCGTATTCGGCATGTTGGCGCCGTTTTTACGGCGTGAACGCGGCCTGACGGGAACTAAAATCGCCTGTGCGCATGGCGCCTGTGGCTCGTGTTCGGTGCTGCTTGGGCGTTCGTCGCAAAGTGGCTTCAATTATCAACCCATTAACTCTTGTATCTTGCCGCTTTTTGCCTGTGATGGTGCCCACATTATTACGGTTGAGGGGCTAAACGGCCCGGATAGCGTTGGAGGGCAAGATGATGGTGTGTTATCGCCTATTCAAAGCGCGATGGTGGAGTGTCATGGGGCGCAGTGCGGATTTTGCACGCCTGGAATTGTTGTTACTCTCACTGCTTTTCACGAAAACCGCTCCGGTTTTACCAAAGAAGAATTGACATCGGCGCTCGAAGGCAACCTGTGCCGTTGTACTGGTTATTCGCCGATCATTGAAGCGGGATTGAGTGTCGAAAGCGTTAAGTTGCTCCCCCTTTCGCAGCACTATCCCAGCGATCCTCTGAGCGTCGCTTTGGGCGCCGGGACGAGTGAAGCCGTCGAAATCGGTGTGCCGGAAGATGAGTTGGAAGGTGAACAGCATCTCTTTATAGGGCGTAAAGGCGAGGAAGTGCTACGTTGGAAAGCGGCTCATCCCGAAGCCATTGTGGTTGCGGGCGGAACTGAGGTTGGCGTCGCGATGAGCGTTAAGGGATTGGCGCCGCGCGAAATCTTGAGCCTTGCTCATTTGAATGGCTGGGATGAAGTGGTTGTTGAAGGGGGCGAATTGGTTCTTGGCGCCCTCGCTACGTGGGCGCAAGTGGCCGAAAAAGCGGGTGATTTTGTGCCAGAGTTCGGCGCTTTTTTGGCGCGGTGGGGTTCGCCGCAACTCCGCAACGCCGGGACTGTGGCAGGGAATATCATTCGTGCCGCTCCAATCTCCGATTCGTTGCCATTTTTATTGGCGTGCGAGGCTGAACTTGAATTTCTTTCTGAATCGTTGGGGGCGCGGCGCGTGAAAGTCGCTGATTTTCTCGATTCAAGCCCGCGTTTACTTCCCGATGAATTGTTGCGTCGCGTGTTTGTGCCGTTACCCACAGAGGAGCAGCAGTTGCGGCTTTTTAAGGTTTCCAAACGCCGGGCTTTTGACCGCTCAATTGTTAGCGCGGCTTTCCTACTTACAGTCCGCGAGGGCCACATCAAGGAGATCAATATCGCATTCGGGGGTGTGGCTCCGCTTGCGCTGCGTTTGCCCAACACCGAGGCTTTCTTAAAGGGCAAGGCGCTAGAGGCCGCGACGTGGCGTGAAGCTGGCAGCGTTGCCCAAAGCGAAATTTCTCCTTATTCCGATGCGGCGGCGAGTGGCGAGTATCGCGCGCGGTTGGTTGCCAATCTGCTACGAAAATTCGGCGCTGAACAGTGAGCGTCGGTGTGAAAAATTATGCCATCTGTTGGTCGTTCCATTCCCCATGAGTCGAGTCGCGATCATGTGCGCGGTCGCTCCATCTTTTTGGATGACATACCGCCCCATCGCAATGAACTGCTGGTCGATTTTGTCAGTAGTCCGGTTGCGCGCGGCGAAATCGTGGCGCTCGACCTCAGTGCCGCTGCCAAACTGCCTGGCGTCGTTGGCCTGTACACCTTCCGTGATGTGCCCGGTGACAACCTGTTCGGCCCCATTTTCAACGACGAGCATTTTTTGGCCGAAGACAAGGTGTGTTTTCAAGGCGAACCGATTGTTGTTATTGCTGCCGAATCGCACGCGGCTTTGAAAGCGGCTAAGGTGGCTATTCGCCTTGAGGTGCGGGCCGAAACTCCCGTCGTTTCTATCGAACAGGCTATTGAGGCGGGAGAATTCATTGGAACGCCGCGTGCCATCACGCGGGGAGATGCCGCTGATGCTGTGGGCAAAGCCCTGCACCGACTAGAGGGCACCATTTACATCGGGGGGCAGGAGCATTTTTATATGGAAACGCAGTGTGCCCTCGCTATTCCCGGCGAAAACGGGCATCTGACTTTCCACTCTTCGACGCAGAACCCTACCGAGACGCAGGTGATGGCAGCGCGGGTTTTAGGTTTGGGAATGCATCAGGTGGTTTGCCTGTGCAAGCGCATGGGAGGGGGCTTTGGCGGCAAAGAAACACAGGCTACGCCGCCTGCGCTTATGGCTGGATTGGTGGCGCTTAAAACCGGACGCCCCGCGCGCTGCATTTACGCCCGTGAGGCCGATGGCCGTGTCACGGGAAAGCGCCATCCTTTCGAGGTGCGTTATCAAGTTGGCTTCGATGACGATGGGCATCTGCTGGGGGCGCGGCTCGAATTTTATTCCAATGCAGGCTCCTCAGCGGATTTATCGACTTCCGTTTTCGACCGCGCTCTGTATCACGCCGATAATGCCTATTTCATTCCCGACATCGAATTGATTGGCCGTGTCTGTCGCACTAATCTTCCTTCGAATACTGCGTTTCGTGGCTTCGGGGGCGGTCAGGGGATTATGGCTATTGAGAGTGTCATCGAGGACATTGCTGAGTTTCTTGGGAAAGATGCTGCCGAGATTCGCCTTATCAACTGTTATGGCGCCGATGGGCGCAACCAGACACCTTATGGGCAAATCGTGCAGGACGACACATTGCCGCTGCTTTTTGAGCGACTTGTGGAGCGGGCTAACTACTGGGAGCGGCGCCGGGCCATCGACGAATTTAATGCCACAAGTCAAAGCCATTTGCGCGGGTTATCGCTCACGACGGTTAAATTCGGTATCTCCTTCACTACCAAGTTTTTGAATCAAGCGAACGCGCTGGTTAACGTGTACACCGATGGTACCATTCAGGTTTCGACAGGGGGAACTGAAATGGGGCAGGGATTAAACACCAAAATCCGCCAGCTTGTCGCTGATGAGTTTGCCGTTGACCCGGCAAATATCAGCGTGATGTCGACCTCGACCGAGAAAAACAACAATACCCCGCCTACTGCTGCCTCGGCTGGAACCGATTTGAATGGTAGCGCTGCCGTCAATGCCTGCCGCCTCATTCGCGAACGCTTGACCGAGTTTGCGGCTTCTCGGCTTAGCGAAGGGGAGCCGATCCCGATAGAGCGCGTGGTGTGGGAGAATGGCTGTGTTTTCGACAGCGACAAGCCGGAGCAAAGCATTGAGTTCGGCAAACTCGTCCATGCCGCCCATCGCGAACGTATTAGTCTTGGTGAGCGTGGGCATTACATCACGCCGGGGCTTGGGCCGAGTCGCCCGTTCTTTTATTACACCACGGGATGTGCGCTGGCCGAAGTTGAGATTGATCGGTTCACTGGTGAGATGCGGGTGACGCGCGCCGACGTTTTAATGGATATTGGACAGTCCATTAATCCCGCTATCGACCTGGGGCAAATTGGCGGTGGTTTCGTGCAGGGTATGGGATGGGCGACTTGCGAAGAACTCAAGTTTTCTGATGAGGGCGAGTTGCTAACGGCCTCACCCTCAACGTACAAAATCCCCGGTGTTCGCGATATTCCCGAAGATTTTCGCATCGAGTTCGTGGAAGACAGCCGCTTTCCAGAAAATGTGCGTTCTAGCAAAGCTGTTGGCGAACCGCCGTTGTTACTTGGGCTTTGTGTCTGGACAGCTATTAAAAACGCGCTTTCGTATGCGGGAAGCAAAGGGCAGAGCGCTCCCCTGAACCTGCCCGCAACGGGAGAAGAAATTTTGCGCTGCTTAAGCGAAATGGAGGAGGTGTGATGCAACCATTTTGGCCGACATTCGCGGGACTTCAGAGTAGTGGCGCGCCGTTTTGCGTGGTTACGTTGGTTGACTCGGTGGGCAGTGCCCCTGCTGATCGGGGGGCGAAGATGCTGGTGACTCGCGCGGGGCTACTGACTGGCACCGTTGGCGGAGGGAAGGTCGAGGCGCGCGCCCTGCTTGAAGCGCAGACGATGCTCGATACCTCGATAACTGAGCCGAAGTTCGAGCAGTGGAACTTGCAGACTGATCTCGGCATGACATGTGGCGGCGTGGTACGTTTATTTTTCGAGCCTTTCAATATCGCGCGTTGGCCCATCGCTGTTTTCGGGGCTGGGCACGTGGCGCAAGCTCTAATCCCAGTTTTATTGCCCCTCGATTGTGGGCTGACCTGCCTCGATACGCGGCCCGAATGGTTGGAACGTTTGCCAGATGAACCAAAACTGCGTCGTGTTCAATCCGACGATTTGGCGGCAGAAGTTGACCATTTGCCGACTAATACCTTCATCGTGTTGATGACAATGGGGCACTCCACCGATTTGCCGATTCTGCGCAAGGTGTTGGCTCGTCCCTTTCCTTATGTTGGCGTCATAGGTTCTAAAGCGAAAGCGGGCGCGTTGCGTCACACACTGCTCAAAGAAGGTTTCGCACCCGAAGAGTGTGCGCGTTTTTTCTGTCCGATTGGTCTTCCCCTCGGTACTAATCATACCCACGAAATTGCTATCAGCATCGCTGCTCAGATGATTCAACACCGTGACCGTGTGTAATTAGGTAGAAAAAAGGCTGCTCACAAAGTTTTTGTGCGCAGCCTTTTGGCTAAGAAACCACGTTTTGTGGGGTTCCGGCCATAAATGCCTTCAAATTTTTTACGTTGGCTTCCATGAGTCGGGTCCGGCTTTCGGTTGTGCCCCACGCGATATGCGGTGTGATGATGCAACGAGGTGCCGAGAGTAACGGATTATCGGCGGGAGGTGGTTCAACACTCAGTACATCGGCGGCGAAGCCCGCCAGCTTACCGTCCTGCAATGCCTGAGCAGCATCGGCTTCATTTACGACCACACCTCGCGCGGTGTTAACCAAAAACGCTGTAGGCTTCATTTTCGCGAGGAAGGCGCTATCGACCATGCCGCGTGTTTCGGGAGTGGCTGGGCAATGCAACGAAACTACATCGGCCATTGGTAGCGCCTCGTCGAGAGTTAGACGCGGATAGCGCGACTCGCTCTTTGGCGCGCGTCCCGGCAACTGTGCCGACAGCACTTTCATGCCAAGTGCCTCACAAATGATGCCGACTCGTGTGCCGATTGAGCCAGTGCCGACCAGTAGCAGGGTTTTGCCGTCTAGTTCGGCGAGTGGGAATTTCCAGTAGGAGAAAGCTGGGCTTTTCGTCCACTCGCCGGCTTTCACACTGGCGTTATGGGCGCCGACATGCTGGGTTAGTTCCAATAGCAATGCAATGGTGGTTTGGGCTGTCGAGGCTGTGCTGTAGGCGGGCACGTTGCAAACAGTGACGCCCGCTTTACGCGCAGCTTCCAAGTCGATGCCATCATAACCCGTCGCTAACATTGAAACCAATTTCAATTTGGGCGCCGCTTCAAAAGCTGCTGCGGGTAACTTGACTTTGTTGGTGTAGACGATGTCGGCATCGGCGATGCGCTCCGCAACTTGTTCGGGAGGTGTGGTCGGATAGAGAGTGACTTCGCCCAGTTCTTGAAGCCCGCTCCAATCCATGTCGCCGACATCGGTCGGAAATGCATCAAGGACAACGATTTTGAGTTGCGATTTTTCTTCGGCCATATCTTTTTTCCTTCGATTTTGAAGGGATTGCGGCGGGGAGTGAAATTAAGCGGGGAAAAGCGATTCCCGGCTTTTTATTGGCACTGACAGAAGAGTACGTCTGTGAAATGACAATATGGGCCAGAACAAACGTTTGGCCCCAGAAGAGTATCACCTCATGTATAAATGCGTCAATGAACTATCGGACAAGACTCTGTTGAATACAATGGAAAAAGGTTTTCTATGCCACGTGCTTTAGTGATTGTTCTCGATTCCGTCGGCTGCGGGGCCGCGCCCGATTCCGAAAATTATGGTGATGTCGGCGCGGACACTCTGGGGCATATTTTGCGAGATGTGCCCAGCCTGAAAATTCCCACTTTGCGTCGTCTCGGTTGGGGACAAATCCTTGGTGGTGATGAGCCTAACACGGCATCGTTCGCCCGCTTATGTCCCCGCAGCGTGGGAAAAGATACCACCAGCGGTCACTGGGAGTTGATGGGAGCTATTCTCGATAAGCCATTCGCGACCTTCGAGAAATTCCCCGATGAGTTGGTTCATGCCATCGAAAAGCAGGCGGGAGTGCAATTCATTGGCAACGTGGTGGCGTCGGGAACTCAGATTCTGGAATTGCTCGGTGAGCAAAGCATCGTGACGGGGCGACCGATTCTATACACCTCCGCCGATTCGGTGCTACAAATCGCTGCGCATGAAGTGCATTTTGGCCTTGAACGGTTGCTTTCCGTGTGCGAAGCCGCTCGTCGCGTAGCTGATGAGTGGAGCATTGGGCGTGTTATCGCTCGTCCCTTTATTGGCGAAGAGAACTCGTTTTCTCGCACTACCAACCGCCGCGATTACTCGATTTTGCCGCCGCGTACTGTTCTTGATGCTTTGAAAGAAGCGGGAGTTACGGTTACGGGCATAGGTAAAATCAACGATATTTTTGCCGGAAGCGGCATTTCGCACAGCTTTCCCACTAAATCGAATGCGGCGGGTATGGCAACCATCGACTCGCAGTGGAAGTCGGGGAATGGTGGGCTGTTCTTCGCTAATCTGGTCGACTTTGACACATTATATGGGCACCGCCGCGATGTGAAGGGATACGCGGACGCTCTGGAAGAATTTGATGTCTGGCTTGATGGTTTCGTGCCCGAAATCCAAAGTGAGGACTTGGTTCTCATCACTGCTGACCACGGCAACGACCCTACGTTTCCCGGCACCGATCACACCCGCGAAGAGGTGCCTTTGCTGATGTTTCGCGGTCATGAGCGCGATAATTTGGGAGTGCGGGGCACTTTCGCTGATGCCGCTGCCACTCTTGGCACCTTCTTTGGAGTGGCGTGGCCGACTGGCACCGCCTTGTAAGTGGTTTTACTGTTCAATCATGACTCGTTCTGAACTTGCGTCGTTCATCGACCATACCGTCCTTAAACCCGATACGCGCGCTGCCGCCATCGAAAAACTGTGCGAAGAGGCGCGGGAATACAACTTCGCCGCCGTCTGTGTTCCGGCGCGTTGGGTTTCGCTTTCTACCAGTTTGCTTAAAGATAGCGGCGTACTTGTCGCGACTGTGGTCGGTTTCCCGCATGGCGACACGCTTTCGCGCGCCAAAGCCGACGAGACACGCGCCGCTATCGAAGCGGGGGCTGATGAAGTCGATATGGTGATTTCTGTTGGCGCCGCACTTGATAGCGACTGGAATTACGTGCGTGAGGACATCGCCGCTGTTGTCGAAGCCGCTGGGGGGAAAGCGGTGGTTAAGGTTATTTTTGAGAACGCCTACCTCGACCAATCGCAGATCGTGCTGGCTTGCCGTGCCTCGATGGATGCGGGCGCCGACTATGTCAAGACCTCGACGGGCTTTGCTGCCAGTGGCGCCAAAGTGGAGGAAGTTGCTCTTATGCGTCAGACGGTGGGCCAGGCTTTGGGCGTCAAGGCGGCGGGGGGGATTCGCGACCTATCGACGGCTTTGGCAATGATCGAAGCGGGTGCCTCGCGTTTGGGTTGCTCTGCTTCGATTGCTATCGTCAACTCGCTGCAAGATTAACCGTCGCTCTCGCCCATTCCCATAAGAAGATAGTTCCAGCCATAGCGACATTGAGTGACTCCGCCTGGCCGGGTAGGGGGATGGTTACGCTGACTCCCTCGAACTCCGCGCTCACACCGCGTCGCTCGTGGCCTAAAATCACGGCGGCGCGGCGCGGCCACGCGAAGGTATTGAGCGTGGTCTCGCCGTGAGCATCGGCGCGCACAATGGCGACGCCTTGTTCTTGAAGCAGACGCGCTAGATGTGCGGGTGAATCGTCGCGCAGTGAAACGGGCGGTAGAGCGAACAGACTCCCCGCCGCACCCCGCACCACTTTTGGGTTCCAAACGTCTGCTGTGCCTTGTGTGCAAACCATCGTCGTCGCTCCCAGAGCGTGTGAGGCACGCCAGATGGTGCCGACATTACCCGGATCGGAGATTCCATCCAGCACGACTGTTAGTCCATCTCTAAAAGTGGGGCGGGCGTGATTTTGGGGAATTTCGCCCCAGGCGACGATAGGGGGCGGCGTTTGCAAATCGCACATCGCGCCTAGCCATTCGCGTGTGGCGCGATGGACTTTCAATCCACGCTGTTGGGCGCGAGTCGACCATTCGCGTTCGCCTTCCAACGCGAATATCTCGCGTAACGGCCACTTCGATTCGAACGCTGCACCAAAAGCATTGGTGCCCTCGATGAGAAACAAGCCCTGTTCGCGTCGCCCTTTCGTTTCATGGAGCGAACGGCCAACTTTCAATAGCGGATGCGCCCGCGAACTCAACACAACTTCTGGCATTGGATTCAGTGTGGCTTTTATTGGCGAGAGCGAGTTTTGGTTGCTGAATAAACAAACACCCCGCAACCAAAAGGTTACGGGGTGTTTGTTACTTCGGACGGTCTCGGATACTATGAAAATTGGATAACTGGCCTAGATTACATGGCCAAAGGTGCCTACGCTGTCCAAATGGGCGAAGGCGGCGTCCGTGTCTTTTTGAGATTTTTTTACTTTGGGAGACCACGTCATCAGGGCTACCAAAATCCCCATTCCTACAAACATCTCGATTAAAACTTTCATTTGATACATCCTCCTACCGTCTATTTAATAAACGCTTGCGCTCTGTGAGTGGTTGGTTAAAAGGGCGTATAAATGACGTTAATTTGAAATGTTTTGTGGTTAAAACATGGACAGACTCTAACAATTCCAGCGAACGCTTAGATCGCAAGGCGCTTAAAAGCAGCGCTCACTTGACACAAAACGAACGCAATGGAACTTTGCCTCGCGCGGCGTTTCCTGTTTTTGTATGCCCGAACTTCCCGAAGCTGAAACTGTTCGCTCTCAAGTTGAACCCCATGTTGTAGGCGCTACCATTATTGAGTCATGGGCTAAGACGCCTCATCTTACTTCGCCCTCCGTTTCTGAATTCATCGAGCGCACGCGCGGCCAGAAAATCGTCGCCGCCAAAAGGCGCGGCAAGCAAATTTATTTCCCCCTCGAAAACGGCGATAACCTTCTCGTGCATCTGGGGATGACCGGAAAACTCAGCATCGAAGATGATTCCGAGTGGAAGCCCGAAGAGTTGCACCGCCATGTTCATGGCGTATGGCGCCTTTCCAATGGCAAGCGTTGGGTTTTCACCGACCCACGCACCTTCGGCGAACTCGCTGTCTCGCGCGACCTGCCTTTCCTGACCAAAATGGGGCCGGAACCGCTTGACGAAGATTTTCCCGTCGAAGAGTTGGTTGAGAAATTGGGGCGCAAGAACGTCAAAATCAAAGCTGCCATTCTCGACCAATCGCTGATTGCGGGGCTGGGGAACATCTACGCTGATGAGGCTTGTTTCCGTGCCCGTATCCACCCCGAAACACGCGCCAGCGCCATCTCGGAGGACAAGTTGCGCGAACTGCTGGGGCACATGCGACCCATTCTGGAAGAAGCGATTCAGGGACGCGGTTCGACATTGAAGGACGGTGGCTATCAAGATGCCAACGGTGATTATGGCACCTTCCGCCCGCAAATGTACGGTCGCACTGGATTGCCCTGTGTCATTTGCGAAACACCAGTTCAACGCGGAGTCCTAGGCGCCAGTAAGTCGGCGCGCTCGTTTCACTTCTGCCCTTCGTGTCAGAAACTCTGAGCCAGTAAACAGGCCCGCCGATTTGATTATCGGCGGGCCTGTTTGTTTGAATTTAGGAGGCTGTGGGCATGAAGTCGATGAAGCCTGTGACGCTTTGCAGCAGACCTGTCTCGTTCAGTTGGCAGAAATCGGTGCCGCCTGCGACTGGTTGGCCACCTGCGGGAGACAAGTGCCATGAGAAGCGTACGTGGTCGCCGACTTGTTCGGCCTGGCCAGCCCGCGTAAATTGCAGTCCGGCAAACTGCTGCTGGGCCGCTCCGATGAGGTGGGCGATTTGGCTCACGCCTTGGCCCTGCATCAAGGGATCGAGGTAGGTGCCATCGGATGTCCAGAGATTCGCGACGAGTTCGCTGCGTTTGGAAGCGTCGGTTTCGTTCCAGGCGGCGAGGTAGTTGTCGGCTATCCGTTCGGGTGCGAATGTTTGCTTTGTGTCGTTCATGATTTTCTCCTGGTGGTATCGTGCGGCGCTCCATTGGCGTCGCTGAGAATCATTTTCTGGGAGGCGGCGAGGCGAATCCATTACCTGAAAGGTAATGGCCCGCATTCTTTTTCGGGCTTAAACCGGTATTTATGAAAGCTGCAACTGTGGGAGGATTGCTTCGTGAGTGGCGCGAACGGCGGCGTCTGAGCCAGTTCGAATTGGCGGGCGAGGTCGAGATTTCGACGCGGCATTTAAGCTTTTTAGAAACTGGACGTTCGCAACCGAGCCGCGAAATGTTGCTGCGCCTTGCCGAGCATTTAAATGTGCCGTTGCGCGAACGCAATGTGCTGTTGATAGCGGCTGGACTTGCTCCCGCGTTCGGCGCCCACTCGCTTAGCGAACCGACGTTGGAACGGGCGAGGTGTGCTGTTGAGATGGTACTGCGGGCGCAAGAACCCTTCCCCGCGTTGGCGCTCGACCGCTACTGGAATATGGTGGCTTCTAACCGCGCGGTTGCGCCTCTACTTGATGGTGTGGACCCCTCGCTTTTACAAGCACCCGTTAATGTGCTGCGCCTGAGCCTTCACCCGCTTGGCTTGGCGCCGCGTATCGTGAATTTGAGCGAGTGGCGTGGGCATTTGCTGGAGCGTTTACGGCGACAAATTGATTTGTGTGCCGACCCGGTTCTGATTCAACTCTTCGATGAATTGCGCCAATACCCCGGCGGCAAAAATGCGCAAAGCGTCAGTGACTACGCGGGAATCATCGTTCCGTTGCAGTTGCGCACCGAAGCGGGCGTGCTGTCGTTTTTCAGCACGACCACTATATTCGGTACTGCTCTCGACATCACGCTTTCTGAGTTGGTTTTAGAGTCGTTTTTTCCTACTGACGAGTTCACGACGCGGGCGATGCTCGCTGGACAAAAGCAGACTGTTGGCGAAGTTCAGTGAGATACTGAACTTATGACAAACGAATCCCTCGTTAAAAAATCTAAGTGGCTTAGCAAGCATTTGCGCCACTCTCCCGAACGTGTCGGGCTTACGCTTGAAGAAGGCGGCTGGGTGGCTGTCTCCGATTTGCTCGATGCGGCGCGGCGCAACAACATGGCTCTCTCGGTTGAGCAATTGGAGGAAGTTGTTGCGGATAACGACAAGCAGCGCTTTTCTTTTTCGCCCGATAAATCCAAAATTCGCGCCAATCAAGGGCACAGTGTCGAAGTCGATTTGCAATTGTTGCCTCAACAGCCGCCCGAATTTTTGCTGCATGGTACTGGTGCCCAGAATCAAGAATCGATTCTGGTTTCGGGGCTGTTGAAAGGACGCCGCCATCACGTCCATCTTTCGCGCGACCTCGAAACCGCTCGTAAAGTTGGTGGGCGACACGGCAAACCACTAGTTTTTAAGGTCGATGCCGCCCAAATGCACGCCGATGGAATCGAATTTTTTGTGTCTGATAACGGCGTCTGGTTGTGCGAGTTCGTTCCGGCGCGATACTTGAGCCTCCATGACGACTGAATCATTCGCACCATCGCTCGATCCATTCCTGATTCGACCCCTCATTGAAGCGGCTTTGCGCGAGGATTTGCGCTCCGGTGACCTGACCACCGAAGCGCTTATTCCGCCCGACCTTTCGGGAAAGGCCACCATGAACTTCCGTGTCGCGGGCACTGTGGCCGGACTTCAACTCGCGCAGACCGCCTTTGAGATGCTCGATGGACGCGCCAATGTCGAGCTACTTGCTCACGATGGCCAGAAAGTCGAGGCTAAGACCCCCGTTTTGCGAGTCGAATGCAGTGGTCGCGCTTTGCTGGGTGCTGAGCGCGTTGCCCTTAACTTTGTGCAGCGCTTATCAGGTATCGCTACGCTGACGGCCCGTTACGCGCACGAGATCGAGGGCACCAAGGCGCGTTTAGCCGATACGCGCAAGACCACGCCGCTGTTGCGTCTCGTTGAAAAATATGCTGTACGTTGTGGAGGTGGCAAAAACCACCGTTATGCCCTGGATGACCTCATTCTCATCAAGGACAACCACATTGCGCTGTGTGGTGGCGTCGAAGCCGCTATTGAAAGTGCTAAGGCTCGCATCGGTCACAGCGTTAAAATCGAGGTCGAATGCGACACGCTCGATCAGGTTAAGCGTGCTGCCGATGCCGGGGCCGATATTCTTCTGCTTGACAATATGCCGCCCGAAGTGTTGAGGCAAGCCGTCGAAATCGTCGCTGGGCGTTCATTGTGTGAGGCATCAGGGGGCATCAACCTCGCGACCATTCGTGGGGTTGCCGAAAGCGGAGTCGATTTGATTTCTGTTGGTGCCCTGACGCATGGTGCCACCAACCTCGACATTGGCCTCGATGTAGAACTGTAGGGCGATTGGTTATTATGCGACTCGCTCAAACTCGTCGTCACTTCGACCAAATCGACTCGACTAATACTTTCGCCCTCAACTGGCCGGATGCCCCCGATGGTGTACTTGTCTACGCCGATTCGCAGACACAGGGACGCGGACGGTTGGGGCGACACTGGGTGTCGCCCCCCGGCGTTGGGCTGTATTTTTCGCTGGTGTTGCGCGATTTAGCGCCCGAAACCAAAGCGCGTCTTTCGCTTCTCGTCGGTCTGGCTGTTGCTCAGGCCGTCGAGGAGTGCGCAGGTATCAGTGTCCAAATCAAATGGCCTAACGATGTTTTGGCACGCGACCAGAAAATCGGCGGCATTTTGTGCGAAGCTACCGCCGACCGAGTGGTGGCTGGAGTTGGGCTTAACCTCAATCACAGTCAACAGCAGTTGCCTGATCGCCCCGTTTTTCCGGCCTCATCTTTGCTTTTACAAACGGGCCGCTCCTTCGAACGTGACACCGTCTTAGATGCCATTGTCGCGGCGCTCGAAATTCAACTTGATTCCGCCGACTGGGCAACGCAGCGCGCCCAAATCGAGGACAAGTTGTATGGCCGTGGCGAACTCGTTCGCGCCGCAGGGGCTATGGGTTTGCTGCAAGGCATCGGCGACGATGGCGCACTTCTGGTGCGAACAGCCGACGGAATTAAAGAGGTGCGGAGCGGCGAAGTGGAGTTTTTGTAATTATGCGATTGGGATTTGCGGTAAAGGTTTTAGGCAAAGAAGGCATCAAGAGCAGTGACGCGCGCCGATGGCAGAACTCACCTCATTTGAAGTTCTCTATTCAATATGCTCACACGGTTTTCGACTATCTCGAAGCGACCGGCATAACGATGTATCGTCTGGCGAGCGACTTTGCCCCCTATCTCACTCATCCCGATTTGCCGCAGTTTCACAATCAACTCGAAGAGGCCCACGATGAGTTGGTTGAACTGGGCCAGCGCGCACAGAAAATGAACCTGCGCCTGTCGTTTCACCCTTCGCAGTACATTTTGCTCAATTCGCCCAAAGAAGAACTCACCGAAAGTTCTATCCGCGAATTTGTGGCGGCTTCCACCATGCTTGACATGATGGGATGTGGCCCCGAAGGTGTTGTCGTGACCCATGTGGGCGGCGTGTATGGTGACAGGGAAGGCTCGATTGCTCGTTTCATCAAGAATTACAACGAGCGTTTGCCCGAAGTCGCTAAAAAGCGTGTCGTGCTCGAAAACGACGACAAATCCTATAGCGTTGCCGATACGTTGCGCATCCATGAGGCGACGGGCGTTCGGCTTATATTCGACCACCAACACCATTCGTGCATTAACGATGGCGAGATGACGCACGAAGAAGCGTGCTGTGCTAGCCTCAAGACCTGGGGGAGTAACGGGCGTCCTAAAATTCACTTCTCATCGCCGCGTCTTGAAAAGCGCACCGTCATGCGCCGTGATAAAGAAAGCGGCAAGAAAAAAGCCTTCGAGTGCGCCCCACTCATGACACAGCACGCAGATATGGTTGATTCCGATGTGTTCATCCCCTTTGCCCGTTCGGTAAGAGAGCTTTGCGGCGTGGAGTTCGATGTGATGTGCGAAGCGAAGTCGAAAGACTTGGCTGTCATCCAACTCCGTGAAGACCTGCGTGCCGCTGGTGACTTCGTCGTCGAGTAAGCGAATTTTTATTCGATATGGGCGCCAATCCAGCCTGTGACGCTAATGGTTGCCACTGCGACTAGCGTCACGAAGGCATAGAGGCCCGTTTCCATGCGGTTGAGTTTGCCCTGGCGTTTCACGCGCCATGTTGCTAACGCCAAGAATATGGCTGTTGTGGCAAACGCGAAATTACGGTGCCATGTTGCTCTTTGACTTATGTCGCTGTTGCTGGTGTAGGGGTTGCCGAAGTAGCCCGCTGCCAGAGTTACCAGTAGTGCCAATGTGCCCAGCATCTGCATCCAAAACCCAACATCATTCCAGACCTTTTTGCGACTAACAATCGCTCCGAAATCGAACAGCGCCGCCGCGAGCAGTAGGCCGATGGGAAAATGCGTCGAGGCTTGATGAAACTCAATCAACGACCATTGGGGTGTTCCAAACAATTCGAGGAATTGGTGGAGTGGGGAGACGAGCAGAAAGGGCATGGTCATGAGACGCAACTTGAAAGAAGACGGCTCACTCCAACTCACAGCTTCTATGAAACGTCTAATTCTCGTTACGATTTTGATGGCTGCGCTTTCGCTCCCAATTGTGGCTCAAACTGTGGGCGGCCCAATTCAGTTGCGCAATCCCCACCGTCGCGGCACCGATACGCCAACAGGCGAGGCTGGGAATACAACGGAAGTAGCGCCCCTCTTTTCGATAAGCGGTGGTAAGTTGGTGCCACTTGCGTCGCTTGCTCCGCCAGCCGTCGCGATGCACACCGATGGCCCCTATCTGTTCGTTTTGCGCGGAGATTCGCTGTATCAGTTCGATAAAAAGACGTTGAAACTGATTAACTCGACTGAACTACCCCGCCCGGTGGCTCCGCCAACGCCTGCCCCTGCACAGGGAGAACTCAAGTCGAACACTTCGCCACCACTACATCCTGATACAGCATTCAAAATCGGCCCGAATTTTTAAACACATAACTCACAGGTAGTCGGCTTCTCGCGGAACCAAACTGAGTTTTATGTGGAAATGGTATGCGCTTGGTTCGGCGTTTTTCGCGGCACTGACAGCGATTCTGGGGAAGATTGGTATTCAAGGTGTGCCCTCTAATTTGGGCACAGCGATTCGTACCATCGTTATTTTGGTTTTGGCGTGGGGATTAGTGTTTGCGCGCGGTGAAAATATGGCCATACCGAATATTTCACGCTCTACGTGGATATTCCTTATCTTGTCCGGTATTGCGACGGGCTTGTCCTGGCTTTGCTACTTCCGTGCGCTGCAAGATGGCCCCGCCAAATATGTGACACCCATCGACAAGCTTTCGCTTCCTCTCACCATCGTTTTGGCAGCGCTGATTTTGAAGGAAGATTGGACGCTGAGTACCACTATTGGCGTGGCCTTGGTTTGTATCGGAACCTATGTCTTGATCCTGCCCAAGTGAGGTTCGCTGGATTTAGCGAACCTCGAAATTGAAGCGGAAACGTTTGGTCGAAGCCACTGGCTCGCCATTTTCAAGCGCTGGTTTCCAACGCCAACGGTTGAGGGCGCGGAGCACCAACGAGTCGATTTGCGAGTTGCCCGATGATGAGCGTAGCGAGGCCGAAGATGAGCCATCGGCTTCGATGCGAACTGTCACCGCGACACTGGCCTTGAAATCGGCATCCCGCAAGTTATCGGGAATATCGGGATTAACCTGTTTGGTAGGTTCCGCGTCGCGTGTCGGCCCCTTAGGTTTTGGCGTATTCGTCGGCTCAGGACGTGGTGTATTTGTTGGCTCAGGACGAGGTGTCGGTGTGTTTGTCGGCTCAGGTTTGGGGGTATTCGTTGGCTCAGGGCGCGGTGTTGGTGTGTTCGTTGGGTCTGGTTTAGGTGTGTTTGTCGGGCGTGGCGTTGGTGCTACAGTTGGTTCTGGAACGGCAGTCGGGGATGGTGGCTGTGGTGTTGGATTCGGTGCGGGAGTTCCTTGCCCCGAAGGTATTTCTGTCGGCTGAGGTTGTGAGGCCGGAACCTTGTAATTCGCTGGATTGGTGCTTTTGTTCCCATAGTTCTGAGCATCGAGCGGCTTACCCAAATTCGCCTGTCCATCCGGTTTGACCTGGCCCGCGTCGGGCGCCGGGTTTTGCAGTGATTGGAGTGTTTTGTGATGTGCGCCCTGTGGTGTTTGCGGAGCTGGTTTCGCGGGCTTGTTGCTTTGTGGGGCCTCGACGCGCGGTTTGGGAAGCGGGTGGGGATGGCTGATTCTTGGTGGTGGAGGTACGTTGCGACGTGGGCGGTCTATAGTGTTCAGCGGGCGAACCTGACGTTTGGGCGGGTTCAGTTTGCGAATTTGCTCCACACGGCGCGTAATCTGGCGGTGTGTGACGACTTTGGGTTTGGGCGGCCCGCTTTTGCTCAACTCAACGCGCGAAATCTCGATGATTTGTGGCGGTGCCGCTTTCTGAACCAGAATAATGCTTCCAAAGGCCCGCCATAGCAGGCCATTGACCAGCAGCGAAGCGATTACGGCGCCACCAAGCCGTTTAGTTTGAGCGTCCATTATCGTTTAGCGGGCCTCCGTTGCCGTTGCCGAATCGGGAGAAGTTGCGATGGCAAAGCGCGTGATGCCCACTTCGCGGGCGCCATCAATGCAGCGCACCACGAGGCCATGAGGTACGCTGGTATCGGCGTTGATAATTACCGTTGCCTGTCCCAAATCGGCTTTTGGCCCGGCTTTTTCTAGCAGAGTTTTTTCTAGCGTCTCGAATGTGACGGGCGTTTTGTTGACGTACAGTTTCTGGTTTTTGTCGAGTGTGACTGTGAGTTCGGCGGGTGCCTGTTTGGGTGCGCTCGAAGCACGCGGCAAATTGACTGGCAAGCCGTTGAGCCGAGTGAGGGCCAGACTCGATAGCATGAAGAACACGAGCAGAAAGAACATCGTGTCGATCATGGGGATGATCTCGATGCGGGTGTGTTTAAGCTCGCGTCGCGCTTTGAACTTCACCGTTCACCTCGTTGGCAGTAAGTCTGTCCGTCGTGAAAAAGCCTTCGTCTGTCAGCACGTTAATCAGGCGTGTCGCGGCTAACTCGGTTTCCGAGGTCGTGCTACGAAGTTTCGATGCGAAAAAGTTGTAGGCGATGAAGCAGACGACCGCGATGGTAATGCCAGTCGCCGTCGCATAAAGCGCTTCGCCTACTCCCGAAAGCACCGCATCCGAGTTGCCGCGTGTTTGCTGCACGGCGATGGCGTTGAAGGTGCCGATCATGCCAACGATAGTACCAAGCAGACCGAGAAGTGGCGAGATTGTGGTCACTGTATCGAGGAAAGGGAGGAAGCGCTCCATTTTTGCGAAGTAATCGGAGCCAATTTCTTCCACCTGCCGCTCGGCCACTCCGACTGGACGGTTCCGATGGCGTAGGATGGTCGATAGCGAAGCTGCCAGCGGTCCGCGCTCGGCGTCGCACTGTAATTGTGCTTCTTCAAGGCGCCCAGATTTTACTAGTTTGGTAACCGAAGCCAATAATCCAGGAGCAAGATAAGCGAGGGCACGAAAAGCTATCAGGCGCTCGATAATAACGGCCACAGCCCCCACCGAAAGCAACAACAGCGGATACATGACCCATCCGCCGCCGCGCACAAAATCGAAAAAAGTATTCATTGAAAAAATAAGGTCGAGACTTAAGGCTAAGAGCGGCTTCAATCCCTATAGTAAGGATTAAAGCCGTTCCTGTTCATCTTTTTAGAAGTTAGCGAACGCCGACAACACGACACGCCTTCCCTGTTGGAAACGGGTGCCTGAAAAGTCGGAGCCAAAGTTAATCAGCGAACGGTCGTTGAGTAGGTTATCGACATCGAGGTTCAGTCCGCCGTGTCCGCCGAACAGTTTGGGGCCACTCGAAAGGCGCAAATCGACTTTCGTGCGTGCTTCACGACTACCCGTAAAGCCCAAACTTCCGTCTCCGGCAATTGCGCTCGAAGCGGCGCCCGAACCGTAGTAAATGCTGGTCGAAGCGAACGCGCCGTTGGGTAGCGTGTAGCTGACGCCCGTCGAAAGCGTGTAACGCTGGTCGTGGTCGTTGTAGTCGGTGCCTTCTTCGGGATCGGTGAATTTGGCTACAGCACGAGCCAGCGAAACATAACCGCCGAGGCCAACGCCATTGCGCGGTGCGAGGTCGTAGGACAGCTCGACTCCGTGAACACCGGAATTGACAAGGTTAACCGCCGAGAAAATGCCGATCTGCGAACCGGGAACGAGCAGGGCAATATCGAGCTGATTTTGAATCTGCTTGTAGTAGTAAGCGAGCTTGACTGTTTGGCGGCTAGAGAACGATTTTTCGATGCTTGTTTCGTATTGGTTCAGCGTTTCAGGCTGGGCAAAGGTGCCCACGGCGGCGCCCTGCGAAACGGGCGGCTGGATGAACAAGCGGTTGTAGGAGGCACGAGCCAAAAGGCCGCTCCCCAAACCATAGGACAGGTTAACGCGCGGCGAGAGCTGGTTCTTCTTGAGGGAGAACGGAGTTGAACCCGATGTTTCGGTGCGCGAGAACTGGTCGAAGCGCAAGCCGTAGTTGGCTGTGAAACGGGAATTGACGCGCCATGTGTCTTGGAGATAGAACGCACGGTAGGTGCCCCGTCGATTAACGTTCACTGTTGGAAGGGTAGTCGTTCCCGAATTGAGCAAATAAACCTGATTGCCGTTGGCATCCAAGACCGCTTCGCCATTTCCATCGACCTGTGGGGTGCCAAGGTTGTTGGAGCCGCCATCCACATAGCCAGCCAACTGAGGAGCCGCTGAATAGAGCGCGTTTAGCGCGAGTTGCGAACCCGGAATCAGGTTGTAGCTCTCGTCGCCACGCTGTGAATCGTTCGAGAAGCCCGCTTTGAAGGTGTGACCATCAGAGGCATAGGAAAGCGAACCTCCAAATTGATTGTTGCGGCTGCTGCGTGAAACAGTCGGTGAAAATTCGATTGCTGCGTCGGGGCGTGAGGAGAGCGTCGAGAGGTCTTGATAAACGCCGGGGTTGGAGTTGGTGACATCAAGGCTGGAACGGCTGCCGCCGACCGAGAACAGCGAGGTTAATTTATCCGAGAAATCATGGCGATATTGCAGCACTCCAAAGCGGTTGTTGTCGCGTTGGTTGATGTCCTGTCCTGCTGCGTCTTGAGTGGTGCTTAAGAATGGGTTACCCGAAGCTAGTGCATCTTCGCGGGAAACTGCTCCACCGTAGCCATAGCCTTGCCCGACGCCCGCGTAGTTGTCGGATAAGCCGGTTCGGTTCGCGACTCCGGTGCGAGCTGGAGCGGAGTTCAGCGTGAGAGTGAAGGTGTCACGGTCGGAGGGCAAGTAGTCGAAGCGGCCCAAATACGATTGCGCGCGCCCATCGTTGTTGGCGGTTTGGCGGTCGGGTTGCGGCGATTCGAGTGCGTTGTTGGTCGAACGCATCGTCGAATTTAGAAAATAGCGGAAGCGGCGCGCAATGGGACCGCTTTCAGTGGGCGTTGCCGTTCCATCGGGATTGGTTGATGCCTCTGTTGTTGCATCGGCATTCTTCCGTGAAAGTAGCGGGGCGCCGAGTTGACCACCAAATGAAAGCGAACCTTGGCGAGTAGCAAAGCTGCCTCCGCCACCCTGTACGTTGAAGAACTGGCGAATGGGACCCTGGCGAATGGTGGTGTTCAAAATCGCGGCAGTTTCTGAGCCGTATTCGGGCGAAAAGGAGCCGGTTTGTACATCGACGTTTTCGATGGCATCTGGCACAATCAGTGGCCCGAATCGTCC
Organism: bacterium; assembly: GCA_004172935.1. GTDB lineage: Bacteria > Armatimonadota > Abditibacteriia > Abditibacteriales > Abditibacteriaceae > Abditibacterium. The sequence continues at coordinate 69,446 of SDZD01000021.1, forward strand.
GGCCAGCGCGCCGCCGAGCTGGAAGCCACCGATATAAACCGAGGTTTGCGTGTGCTCGCCGCGTGGGTGCGCCTGATTGTTGGAATCGAGAGCGATGCCCGGTGTCGAAGCGATGAGGCCCTGCAACGACTGCGGGTTGCCCGCCGTGACTGGATATTTGCTGGAAAAGTCCGCGCTGCGATTGGTGGAGTTGGTTGGGGTTTGGGGGCGGAGCGGCGTGCGTTGTCCGGTGATTTTGATGGTCTGCTCGGCTGGCTCCAGATCGAAAATTACATCGGTCGTGGTATCCGCGACGACTATCACGCTGCGGGTTTGAGTCTCGAAACCAGAAGCGGAAACCGACACCGAAAACGCGCGGTTTTCTATCGGGGCGGTCGTAACCTCACCGCTTTCGCTTGGAGTAAGAGATGTATCAGGGCGAACACCTGAACTGTCTTTAACGCTCACTTGAGCGCCAGTGATGGGTTTTTCGGTGTCGATATTTCGGACAACGATGCGTAAGCGTCCGAGAACATCGGCGTGTGCGGGCATGGCGCAAACGAGCGCCGTCGTTGCTCCCGCGACGAGCGGAAGCCAGATTTTATTGGAGTTCATGAATGGAAAAAAGGAATGAGTGCAAGGCGCGCGCAAACACGGCGCGACCTGATGATGGTGTGCGAACAACTACTGGTAAGTCAGGCAATAATTCCGATTTTCACTGGGGGACCGCGCGCCTCGCGATGCCACAAACGCGCTTCTCTAAGAGAGTGTTGGCCTCGGTCAAAATCGAGGCGTGCCGCCCACATACAAACGAGAAGGCTGAATACCCCCGCAACGCTGCCCGCAATGGCAATGCTTAAAAAGGCGCACGCCGCACAATCGCCGAATGATAATGGAGATGTATGGGTGAAATGATGGTCGTGGCTGCTCGTCTGCGCTGTGATGAAAACCCCGTCATCGGGGCAAAATGCGCTATGAAAATTACCGACGAAGGCAAATGAGAAGGCGAACTGCAACAGCCATACAAACACCCAAAAAGTTGGGCGTCGCGAAGACGAAAAAAGGCTGGAGCGCGCAAACATCAAACGACCACTCCGCTAATGCGAAGCAGTTTCATTTTACTGTGGCTTAATAGATAATGAAACCCTATTTTCAATAAAAATGAGGCGAGGTAACGATTTCTGAAAATACTCCGAATTTATAATGAATCGGAATTGTTCTTGTTTTTCCGCAAATTGTCCTTTCCCGTGTGCGAAACCTTCATCTCAAATCTCTGTCATATACTGGTATACTAGATTGAGAGTTAAGGTCGTTCGCCAGTCCGGTTAGAGGTATTTGTTTGTGTGACGAGAATGTTTGTGATAGCGGTGAATGAGAGTCAGTGAATCCCTGAATTATGCCTCGCCGGAAGTTTTTATCGACTACCTTTTCTTCCATTCCGCCACCATGCTCAATCCAAAAACTCAAACCGGCCTCATTTATGGTGTCCTGAATCTGGCTTTGTTCGCGGCCTGCACCTCTTCGTTCGCTGCCGACGCTGTGATCAACCTGGCCAAAGTCGCCACGCCTTCCAGCCTTTACGTCTCTGGCGATACCAAGAACTCCGCGATTAAAGACGGCTTCACTCCGGCTAACTCTGCCGATAACGAACACGGCTCCTATGGCAACTGGCCCAAGGTCGATACCCAATGGGTGCAATATGATTGGACTCAGCCTGTTACTACCAACAAAATCGACGTTTATTGGTGGATTGACGGGCAGGGGGTTGGTGCGCCCAAGTCGTATCGTGTGCTTTATTGGAATGGTAATGCGTTCGTTCCTGTTGCGAACGCCACTGGTTTAGGCGTGGCGGGAAACACCTTCAATACCACCACTTTCGACGCTGTAACCACCGATAAATTGCGGTTGGAAGTCGTCTCCGATGGCAGGCTCTCCACTGGTATTCTCGAATGGAAAGCCTACAATTCAGGGCAAGTCCCAGCTTTTCCTCCTTCTGTAGAAGCGGGTATCGACCGCACAGTGATTCTTGGTGGCAAGACTTACTTAAGCGGTAAAGTCGAGTGGCTTGCTACTGGGACTGGTAACTCGATACAGTGGAGTAAGCAAAGTGGCCCCGGAAAAGTGACTTTCACTAATGCCGCCTTGCCCGAAACTACGGCTACTTTCTCGGCGCCCGGTGACTATGTGTTGAAATTGGCGGCTTCGACTAACGGCAAACAGGCAGCATCAATGGTGAAAGTTCATGCTGAAGCGGCTCCTCCCAAACAGCGCCTTGATGTGGTTTACACCAAGAAATACACCATTGATAGCCCGCTGTGGAATGCTCGCGCGAAGTCCCTCATCGTCAACTGGATTCCTCATTGCATCGACTATTGCGAGCGTACCGACCTTACCGAAGGGCAGGGCGGTATTGACAACTTTGTAGAGGCTGGCAAAGCGCTTCGCGGCGAGCCGCATGGTCGGCATTTGGGATATGTGTTCTCCAATGCCTGGGTTCACCAAACGGTGGAGTCGATGTGCATTGCTTTGATGGTCGATCCCAAGGGCGACCCCGAAATCATCGCCGCCCAGGCGAAGATGAAGGCCAAGTTAAACGATTGGATTCCGAAAATCCTCTCCGCACAAGAACCCGATGGCTATTTGCAAACCGCCTACACGCTGGCGAATCGTAGGTCGTGGAAAGAGCATTGGTCGCCCGACCATCGCGGTGACCACGAAGGATATGTCGCTGGCTACTTCATCGAGTCGGCAATCAACCACTACACCCTGACCAACGGACAGGATTTGCGCCTTTATAACGCGGCTAAAAAGTTGGCCGATTGCTGGGTGGCCAACATCGGCCCCGGCAAAAAAGAGTGGTACGACGGCCATCAGGAAATGGAACAGGCGCTGGTGCGTTTTGGTCGCTTTGTCAACGATACCGAGGGGAAAGGCAATGGCAAGGGCGACTCTTATATTAAGCTCGCGAAGTTCTTGTTGGACTCGCGCAAAGGCGGCTCGGAGTATGACCAGAGCCATCTGCCTCCCGGCCAGCAGTACGAAGCCGTCGGCCACGCTGTGCGCGCGACCTACTTTTATTCGGGAATGGCTGACATCGCCGCCGAAACGGGCGACCGTGATTACGAGAGCGCCGTGATGTCGTTGTGGGACAACATGGTCAACAAGAAGTACTATGTGACTGGTGGCATCGGCAGTGGTGAAACATCCGAAGGCTTTGGCCCCGATTACTCGCTTCGCAATGAGGCTTACTGTGAGTCGTGTTCCAGCGCCGGGCTTATTTTCTTCCAGTACAAACTCAACCTCGCTTACCACGATGCCAAATACGCCGACCTCTATGAGGAAACGATGTACAACGCATTGCTCGGAGCCACCGATTTGGATGGGCAGAACTTCAGTTACACCAACCCACTGGTCAACACCCGCCGCACACCCTGGCATGTTTGCCCTTGCTGTGTCGGTAACATTCCTCGCACATTGCTGATGCTGCCGACGTGGACCTATGTGAAGGATGCCGAGGGCATTTATGTCAACATGTTCGTCGGTAGCCGCATCAATGTCGAAAAGGTAGCGGGCACCGATGTAGAGATGGTGCAGAAAACCGACTATCCCTGGAACGGAAAAGTCGCCATTACTGTGAACCCGAAGCAGTCCAAGAACTTCTCGGTTTATGTGCGAATCCCCAATCGCACCACCAGCAAACTCTATACGTCAACTCCGGCTGTCAGTGGTGTGAAGCAGTTCATGGTGAACGGCAAAGCCGTGACGCCCAAAATCGTGAAAGGCTATGCTGTGGTGACACGCCAATGGAAAGCGGGCGACCACATCGACTTTGAGTTGCCGATGGAGCCGCAGCGCATCAAGGCCGATTCCAATATTAAGGCCGATGAGGGGCGCGTCGCTTTGCGTTATGGCCCGCTGGTCTACAACGTGGAGCGTGCCGACCAAGTCAACTTTGACCAACCTTTAAGCGCGACCCCGCTCAAGGCACAGTGGCGCGGCGACCTGCTCGGTGGTGTGATGGCCCTCACAGGCACATGGGCTGATGGGACACCGATGCTCGCTATTCCTAACTACGCTCGTATGAACCGAGTCGGACAGGAACCTAATCAGGCGACGGGAGACCCCACAGTCAACTACGCTCCCGGCTCGACAACGGTGAGTGTTCAGACACCTGCTCCCGCCGCTCCCCGTCGTGCTGGCAACCGTTCGGGAACTCAATCGCAGGTGTGGCTCAAAGATCAGGGCTAAAAATTAGGGCGATGGCGGTAATGCCAAAAATAAAGGCTCCCTCTGTTCAGAGGGAGCCTTTATTTTAGAGTTTTTTTCATCGTGCTACTGCACGGGCTGGTTTATCGTGTTGCTGCTGCTGTTCGGGTTGCTGTCCTATCTGTGCGCTGGCCTCGGTATTCGGCCTGAATTTTATTCCACTCCTGCTGCTGGCTTTTGGTGAGAACCGCATCGACCTTGGTGTTGTTATCGGTGTGAATCTTCTGGATGGCGTCCTGCTTCTGTTGTGCTGTGAAGGTTGTTTTGGCGCGGACTACATCTACTTCTTTGGCGGAGGCATCGGCCAGAGCCATTAGCTCGGACTTTTGCTTCACGTTCAGGTCCGAGATTTTCTCGTAGCGCTTGAGAAGGCGCTCGCGGCGCTGCTCGGCGGTGTCGCTGACGCCCATGCCACCCTGGTTATCCTTGTATTTGGCCATTTGGGCTTCGGTCAAGGCTGCGCTGATGCGGCCAGAAATCTCGCCATGAACGCGCCGCACAACGTTGCTTTTCTGCTCGTCAGTGAGCGAAGTGTTGGCTCTGGCTGCGGCCATCTCGTCGCCAGCGGCTTGGAGAATGGCGAGGATGTGAGTGCGCTGGGCGGGCGCAAGTGTGCCGACCTGAGCTTCGATGCCTTGCAACAGACGCTCGCGCTTCTGTTCGCGGGTTTCGCCGGGAAGCAAGCCGCCCTGCATGGTTGTTGTGGCTTTGGCGCCATCTTTGGTGTCGTCAGCGCGAACTGGGCTGTAGGCCATCGACAACGCGAGGCCAGCGAGAACGAAAGTCGGAATGAATTGGATTTTGCGGATGAACATGTTAAATGGATCTCCTTGAGCGCGAAGCAACTAAGACTTATTATCGAGTTGCTTCGCTGGTGAGGCTCAATTTATGGAGTGGAATTGGAAATTGGTGCGACTTCTACGGGAGCATTTGGATCGTCGCTATTGAGAGTGGCATTGCTGCCTGCTGGAACTGACTCGCTCTATGTCGCCTGTGATGAGGGACGGAACAGCAAGAGTCCACCGATGACTAAAAGCACGGCTATTGCGGCGCTGACATGGCGCCAGTCGACGGAAAAATTGCTCATGCTTACGGGTTCTGTGGGTTAGGCGGATTCTTCACTGCTCGCCACAAATCCTGATTGCGGAGTGCGCTCAGCTTTTGGGCTTTGACGTGGCCATCGGCATACAGCACGTTGGTCATTTCATTATGGCGTGCCCACAAACGTCCAAATGAATCGCTTTTCCATGTTGCCGAATTGTTGGCATCGTAACCTGTCCACTTGCTGGGTGGTTTGATGTAGTAGTAACCGCCAACCCAACCTCCGCCAGTGGTGCTATAGATGCTGCTCTCGGAGATCATCAGTGTCTCGGAGGGGGCATCCATCGCGCTCAATTGAATGGGAGCGGCTCCACCGCCGGACGAGGCGTAGTTGACACAGGGCGCTCCGGCTGTCGAGTTGCCGCCGCTATCAATACCTGCTGCGCAACCGGGGTCGGGCGCCATGTACAAGGCGTTGTAACCGTAGGTCGTTTGGTAGTAGGCCAAACTTCCGTACACCGATTCGGAGGCGTTGCTGCTTTCCTTGAAAGATGGGCAAATGAGAATTTGACGAGAACCGACGTACTGTTTGGGTAGAAAACTTGCCCAGATGGCATCTCCATAACCATTACCTACGCCGGGTGACCACGGCTGCATAAGGCGCTCATCGTAGTCCTGTGAGTACATCATGACGCCGATACCGATTTGCTTCAGATTGCTGGCGCAGCTCGCTTTGCGCGCGTTCTCGCGTGCTCTGGCAAAAACAGGGAACAGAATCGAAGCTAGAATGGCAATAATAGCAATGACAACTAAAAGCTCGATAAGGGTGAAGCCGCCTTGCTTGACTTCTGAACGATGGCTCTGAATAGGGCGCCGCATCAAAGCGGGGCGATTGAAAATGAACACGATACCTCCAAGAAGCGGTCGTTGAAATATTGGGGGCCGCTCCCAATTGAAGATAGGCAATCACATCTGTTAACCTGCTTGTGTAAGTCGTTGCGAGTTAAATCAATGCGGTTGCAGGAAACGTCCCAATAACGTTCCCTGACATGCTTCACTGTTGACGCAGTGAAGCATGTCCCTTTCCTTCTGCTTTCCTTGAAGTCCCAACTTCGACTGCTCAAGAACATAATTCCGATTGAATTAATCGGAATTAACATGTGGTATTGTAAGCCCATTTTTCGCAATCGTCAAGTTATTACCTATGAGTTTCAGAATGAACTGTAGCCTGTTCTGGCGAGGTAATGACCGTGACCCAATCTTTCGTCCTGTTGTGGAGCGATAAGGGCAAAAATAAAAGCCTGCTAACTCAAAGAGTTAGCAGGCTAAGGCGTGACAGAGACTTATGAAGCGGCATTGATCACTCTGCGTAAGTTCTCTATGCCCCTTTGGAGTTCTTCCATACTTGGCCCAAAGGAAAATCGCGCGTACTGGTCATATTTGCCCCGGCCTAATGGGCGACGGCCTCCGGGGTTGATGTCAAAGAAGTGGCCGGGGACTACGATAACTTGTTCTTCTAAGCCTTTCTGGAACAACTTCATGCCCGTATTTACTTCTTCTGGTAGCCCCTTGAGGTTGCCCCAACAATAGAAGGCGCCTTGAGGTGGGTTATCGACAGCAATGCCCAATTCTCTAAGCTCTCGCACCATGAACTCACGTTTCTGACTGAAGTTTTTTTGAATTGCTTTGGCTTCCTGAGTGGCGATCTCTTTTGTGACCAGACTGGCAGCCGCTACCTGGATAGGTCGCGCACAGCCACCGTCTAAAAAGCTACCCGCTGAAGCAAGACGTTCAATCACGGCCTCCGGGCCAATGGTCCAGGCGACTCGGAATCCGGGGTATCTCCAGTTCTTGGTTAGACCATCGAGAATAACCACATCATCTGCGTTCACATCTTCGACGTAGGCCGCAGCGGAATGTGAGATGGCTTCGGAATCGTACAGATAATGCGAATAAAATTCGTCGAAAATAAGAGCACATTTCGTCTCGCGACCAACGCTAATCCATTGCTCTAACGTTTCTCCTGCGATGAGTTGCCCCGTTGGGTTATTAGGATTGGAAATGATGAGCGACGAAAGCCCTCTGCCCACTATTTCCTGCTCGATGCGCTCTCCGCTCAATTGATAGGCTTGTTCGGGCGAAAGAGGAATCGGAATCGGGTTGAAGGTGCCGAATGCATCGAGCAATTCTTCGTAGGCGGTATAGTCAGGCAAAAAGTGGCCGACATTCGATTTGCCCAGTGTTGAAACAAGTCGGGTGAGGGCCAGTCGTCCACCAGAACAAATCGCGACGTTATCTTTCGTGTATTTGCTCTTTGAACCAACTCGGTAGCGCTCATTATATAAATCGGCGACTGCTTCACGTAGTTCGGGAAGGCCAATGACGGGGCCGTATTCGAGATCATTAATCGACCACGAGAACGAAGTCATGCGTGGTGGTGCGCCTTCCAATTCGCCTACTTCCGGTGCGCCTTGCCCAAGATTGGCCCAGTTTGGGCTGTCGGGGGTGTATCCGTGTTTTGCCGCTTCTGTCATGACATAGATAACACCGGTTTTGGGGACGGGACGGAAATTGTTGGAAGTCTGCGTATTCATAAGATAAACAAAGAACGCCTGAAATCGGATTGGCGAAATGAGGTCATTGAGAGTTTGCCTTTAGCAAGCCCTTATTCTCCCCGGTTTTGTGAACGACAAGATATTTTTGTCGCTTGTATTAACCCCTCTTCTAGAAATAGAAAACCCACCCCGATGCACGCATCGGGGTGGGTTTTTTGTCTTAATTTGACTTTTGGGCTTATTGGGCGGTGATTTCGAGGCCGCTCAGTTTGGCATTCTGGTCGGGGCTGCCGGGGGCAGCAGAGACGCGAATGACGATGTTGCCTTTGGCATCGGGAGTGATGTCTGCGAAGGTTTTGACAACGGCTTTGTTGACGCCACCGGCAGCGGCGAAGGTATCGAAGTTATGGAGGACTTCCTTGCCGTTGATAGAGATGTTCTCGATACGCATACCAGCACCATCATCGAAAATCTCAGCGAAGTGCAACGTCACTTTGTATTTACCTGCGGGGACTGCGTAGGAGTAGGACAGGTCTTTACCGTAACGCTCGAATTTGTAGACACGGGCTGGAGCTGCACCGGGGGCGCTTACATCTATGTTGAGGTTCTCCTGACCTGCAACGCCGCCCTCGGTCATATTGGGGTCGCCGATGAATTCGCCGATTGTCTCATCGGTTCCGACGGCAATCTTGATAGGCAATTTCAGGGTAACTGGGCCGTTGACGGAAGGTGTTGGCAATGCCGCGTATTTGAAGCCGGCAGGCATACCGGAAACAGGACGATTCGCTTTGGACTGGCCCCAGCTCAGCTTGGGTTTGTTGCCCATGCGTAGCACAAGCTCGCCGCCGTTCATGATGTCGGTGTAGGTCAGGAACGACTTCGCGTAGTTCTTGCCGTTGAGTGTCGCCGACTGGATGTACATGTTCTGAGCGGAGTTGTTGACGGCGGTTACCTTGAAGGATTTGCCGTTGACGAAGCGGAGCGTGGCTCCGTTGACGACAGGGCTACCGATTTCATAGGTGCCGCCCGACGGATTGACAGGGTAGAAGCCAAGGGCGCTGAAAACGTACCATGCTGACATCTGACCGCAGTCGTTATTACCGGGCTGACCGTCGGGCTGGTCGTTGTAGAACTTGTTCATGATTTCACGAACACGCTCTGCTGTCTTGGAAGGTACGCCCGCGTAGTTGTACATGTAGGCGACGTGGTGAACCGGTTCGTTACCGTGCGCGTACTGTCCGATGAGACCTGTGATGTCGGGGATGTCGGCCATCACATCATCTTTCTCGTTGAACATTTCGTCGAGCTTGGCAACGAACGCTTTGTCGCCGCCAGTGATGTTGATGAGGCCGGGCACGTCCTGCATGACAGTCCAGTTGTATTGCCAGGCGTTTGCTTCGGTGTAATCAGCCCAAACGAGCTGTTTGGGATTGAAGGGGCGGCGCCATGTGCCATCGGCCTTGCGTCCGCGCATGAAACCAACATTAGTGTCGAAGGCGTTGCGATAGTTGGCGGCGCGATTGTAGAAGAGTTTGGCGTCCTCGGTGTGCCCCAATTTCTCGGCCATTTTCGCGATGCACCAGTCGTCGTAAGCGTATTCGAGCAGACGGGAGACCGATTGCTTCTGGCCGCTACCAGTCGAGTTGATGTAGCCCTGAGCGATGTACTCAGAGAGGGCTACACGGTCGGGGCGGCGGTTGCTGCTGTTCATCGCAGTCAACTTGATGGCCTGATACGCCTTCTCGGCGTCGAATGAGCCGATGCCCTTGAGGTAGGTTTCAGCGACGACGGGAGCCGAGTGATAGCCAATCATGACCCAGGCTTCGTTGCCCCACAGCGTCCACATCGGAGTGCTGATTTTCTCGTACTCCTCGAAGTGGTTGGTGATGGTGTTCACCATGTCCGACGAACGCTTCTGCTGGAACAAGTTGAGCAGAGGCATCTGGGCGCGGAAGGTATCCCACAGAGAAAAGGTCGAGTAGTAATCGAAGTTTCCTACGTGATTCTTTTTGTCGGGGCCGGTGTAGGTTTTATCAACGTCGTTGAACAACGTTGGTGTCAGGTAAGAGAAGTACAGGTTGCTGTAGAACGTGCGGCGAATCTTGGGATCGGGAGTCTGGATTTGAATGTCGCCGAGTGTGTTGTCCCAGGTTTTGACGGCTGCTGCTTTAACGGCGTCAAAATCGAAGCCCGAAATCTCGGTGCTCAGGTTTTTGCGGGCACCTTCGAGGCTTGTGCTGGAAATGCCGACCTTGACTGTAATCGCTTCGTTCGCGGTGGTTTTGTAGTTGACGAGTGCCTTGATGTTGCGCGAATGAACATCCAAGGTGCCAGCCGCGACGGGTTGACCTTCGGCCTGAATGTCGGTGGAGGCGAAGGGCTTCGAGAACTGCATCACGAAGTACACACGGCGAGGGCCACCCCAATCGCCAACGAGGCGCATACCACTGATGGTGGTGTCATTCTCGACTTTGAGTTGAGCGTCCTGCAACGTGCCGCCAATCGAGGAGACAAGATCGACGACGATGTGGCTGTTGTCGGATTGGGGGAAGGTGTAGCGGTGCATACCGGCACGCGATGTGGCGGTAAGTTCGGCTTTCACCTGTGGTTTTTCGAGAAAAACGCTGTAGTAACCAGCGGTAGCTGTTTCGGTGTTGTGCGAGAAGCGCGAGGCGTAGGAACTGCCGTTGCGCGAGTTGAGGTCAACGGCGCCAACGGCGGGCATCACCAGAATGTCGCCCAGACCACCGATACCAGTGCCGAGAAAGTGTGTGTGGCTGAAGCCGCGAATGGTGTTCTGGGAATAATGGTATCCCGAAACGCCGTCCCAACCGCCCTGCGGTGTGTCGGGGCTGAGCTGAACCATGCCGAAGGGGAGGGTGGCACCGGGAAAGGTGTGACCATGTTCGGCAGAACCGACGAGTGTGTTGACGCTCGCGGCAGGTGACAGTGTGGCAGCGGTTTGCGCTTCTGCGTGGTTAGAGGCGAAGGCTAGACCGGCCAGAGCGAGTCCCAACGACAATTTGCGGATTGAATAGGTAAGGTTGGTGGTGTTCATTTGAGCTGTATTCGAGATAACGGTATTCGAAATGAGGCCGGGCATTAGAAATGCTGCGGAGCAGTAAACGATAGTAGGACAATCAACTTCCGGTTTTTAGTCGTTCGAGCTTCTGACTATTAGGAAATGAGTGTGAATCGTTGCAAAAGTGGGTTGGTATCCCAAAGAAGTTAGGAGTCGATGCTTATAATAGGTGCGCATCGGCTTGATGGGCGGGGGGATGTCTCGTTCACTGAAACGCGAGTTTGCTTTGAGCGCGGGACACATTGATTAGTAGAAAAGCAAAGGCTGCCCCAATTAAGGCCATGCTGACCCCAACTAGTTCAGGAGAAGCATAGCCATATCCCGCTGCAATGGGAAGTCCCCCCAGAAATGCGCCAAGCGCATTACCTGTGTTGAAGGCGGCCTGTGTTAATGAGGCTCCCAATAGTTCGGCGCCTTTGGAGGAGCGAATCATCAGGATTTGAATTGGAGCGCCCATTGCCATTGAGCAACTGCCCGCCACGAAGGTCAGAATCAGTGAGAGAACTTGATTGCCAGACCCAAAGTAAATCGCTAATAAAGTGGCCGCCATCGCTAGTAACAAGATGAAACAGGCGGCTATAGGAGCAATACGATCAGCCAATTTGCCTCCGATCACGTTCCCCACGAACATTCCAAGGCCCGCGAGCATCATGATGTAGGGCACTTGCACGGCTGGAAAGTGGGAAACCTTGGTCATTAATGGTGAGATGTAGCTAATCCAGCAAAACAAACCACCCGTACCAATGGCGGTGATGGTGATAATCAGCCAGGTCTCGGCTCGTTTGAACAAGGTGAGTTGCGATTGTAGAGAACCACTCTTCTCGACTGATAGAGAAGGAAGGAAAGACTGGATTGCCACGAGCGTAAGTAAGCCCGTTCCTCCTACACCTCCCAGTGCATAGCGCCACGAGTAGTGTTCGCCTATGTAAGTGCCTAGGGGAACCATGAACAAATTCGCGATTGTGAGTCCCGCGAACATCAGGGATATTGCCTGAGCCTGTTTTCCCTTTTCTGCCAACCGACTGGCCACTACCGAACCCACGCCAAAGAATGCTCCATGTGGCAAACCCGACAACAATCGGGCTAAGAATAGGACGGTGTTATTGGGTGCGAAGGCTGAGAGCGTATTGAAGACCGTAAAAAGGAGCATCAGTAGCCCCAACAGTTTTTTGGGTTCTATACGACCTCCCAATGTCGTTAACAACGGAGCGCCGATGATAACCCCCAATGCGTAAGCTGAAATGACGTACCCCGCTTCTGGAATAGAAACGTCGAAATCGCGAGCTATATGGGGTAATAGTCCCATCATCACGAACTCGGTTGTGCCAATAGCCAGCCCACCCAAGGTTAGTGGTAGTAATTTTTTATTCACGATAAAGCTGAGGTAGGCAAGAAAAGCGAGTTACTAATCTACTTCAGGCAATAAAGGTTTATCGTGTACGCACTATCTCCCTTCCCACAGTTTCTTAATCTCAATACCGGGATAATAAGCGGTTCCTCTATCTTATTATCCCGGCACTATAAAAAAGTATGGTAAGTTTTATTATACGAAAGTGATAGTGAGTAATATTCTCGAAATAAATCGCAGAGCTTTCGCTGCCTATTTATTTGATAATGTAACAGTAATATGTTGATTGTCTTGTTGGGAAATACAAGCCCATTTGACGATCCTTCTATCCGTCAGGTCACTATCCTTTATGTATGCGGGTAACGAAATCGGTATCGGCAGAAACTGCCACTGTCAAAATATAAACGGCACCTCGCGCCACATCATAAGATCGCTTGAGTGTCCCAGTCGTGTTCTGACCAAACTGCACCGTGGCATAAGCGGAGGTATCGCACTCCGCTGCCCCGGCGCTGGGGCAAATATTCGAGACACAAATATAACTGATCTACTTTTATTCGCCACCAATATATAAGAGAAATCGGAACAAATTTTTACCAGAGCGTTATCGGATGAATTTGTAAGTGGAGCACCCCCTATGGAAAAGTTCTTGGGACATTTACATGTTTGCGTCGGACATTTACATGTTTGCGTCAAACGAGTAGGGGAGAGTTGCTACAATATCAATTTCAGTAAGAAGGAGTTCGAATCCCTTCACATTCACCCATTGCTTGCCACATGTGACAAATCCCCCACCTCTCAAGAGAAACAGGGGATTATGATTAAAAGTTGTGCTGTGAAAATATGGATGACATCGTCACAATCTGAGCGGCAGAGGGTACGATCGAATTCTTAAAGTGAGTCGAACGATTGCCGATCTTGAAGGCGAAGAGAAAATCGAAATGCATTACATCGCCGGGGCGAGCAACTATCGGGCGTTCGATAGGAAATTGTTTGGGTGAATTGGAAGGGAGAGGAGTTAAAGAGAGGGCAAAAGAGGAAGTTCAAAGCGGGGTAGGGCGGGAGCTGACAAATTCAAAAATTTGCCGGAAAACACCTTCTCAGACGTAGCATGCACAGCGATTAGGTCAATCTAAATGGCAGTGGTCAAGATATGTTGGGGAAGCTGGGGGTATGAAGCGGCGTTCGCCACAGCGCCAAGAGAATGATTATTAAATTTAATAATCATTGTCAGATGGTAGGCATGTATCAAGCATTGAATTGACATGCTAAATTTCTTCTCAAACTACCCTCCAGGTTGAACTTATGGCCGCTCCCACCGAACAACTTCTCCAACTCAAAGTCCGACGCGAACATTTGGAACCCCTCGCCCGATTGGTGTCTCATTCCCAAAAATGGCATGCATGGGCTGTGGATGACGCGCAAAAAGAAGCGCTGCGTCAAAATGATGAAAGCGAACGCGAAACAGCGGCTTTGCTTCAAGAAAAAGAGCGAGCCTTCGATGAAAAGCTGAAACTGGTTCGACGAACTTACGAAGCCGAAAGCCAAGGCTCCAAGCGCGCTTTTGAACTCAAGAGCCAGGACTTGGAGCGGCAACTTCGTGAGTTAACGCATCGATTCTCATGGGGTGAACTGCCCTGGGACGCTCCTGACTGGGATAACTTCGATTCCAGAGATGTATTAAATGTCCCGTCTCACTCGCGGCTCGGCGAATTTATGCTCGAAGGGCGCAACGGCTCATGGCGAGTACCTGCTCTCATTCCTCTTATTGGCTCCAACAACGTGCTCTTCAAAGCGCCGGGAGCGGACAAAGATCGCGCGCATATGGCGTTGCAAGCGTTGATGCTGCGACTTTTGGCGAGCTTGCCACCGGGTAAGTTGCGTTTGACGATGCTCGACCCAATTGGTCTGGGAGCGAATATGGCGGGCTTCATGAAGTTGCCGGATGCCCTTACAGGCGGGCGCATCTGGACGGAAGCCAATCATATCGAGCGTCAGCTTGTCGATCTATCCGAACACATGGAAAAGGTGATTCAGAAATATCTGCTGAATCGTTTTTCTTCGATGCAGGAGTTCAACGAGCAGGCTGGTCGCGTGCAAGAGCCATATCGCGTTCTCGCCGTTGCCAATTTTCCTGCGAACTTTTCGGATAGCGCGGCGCGGCGTCTGCTTTCTATTGCTACCAATGGGCCGCGCACCGGGGTTTATGTACTGGGGGTTATCGACCCCTCGATGAAATTGCCCTATGGGTTCGATTTGGGTGAGTTAGAGCGCCATGCGACCGTTATCGAGGCGTCGCGCCAACAGTTTTTCCTGAATGTCCCCGGATTACATCGTATCCCTATTGAATTGGATTCTCCGCCTCCCCAGCCCAAAGAAGCGCTTCCTGAATCTCCCGAAGAGGGGGCGCGCGAACGCGGGGCCACGCTCTGGACCAATTCTTTATTTGATCGTATTTGCCGTTCGGTCGCTGAAGAGTCAGTCGCGGTCGGTATCGTGCGTATTCCCTTTAGCGACATCGAACCGGCCCTCGATTGGGAAAAGACCTCGACTTCCGAACTGCTACAAATTCCGCTGGGCTGCTTTGGCGCTCACGATGTTCAACAACTCACATTTGGTGTTGGTACGGAACATTCGGCTCTTATCATCGGCAAAACGGGTTCAGGTAAGTCGTCGCTGTTACATGTGATGGTGCTGGCGGCTGCGATGAAATATTCGCCTGATGAACTCGAAATGTATCTGCTCGATCTGAAGCAGGTCGAGTTCGTTGATTATGCCGACGCTCAGTTACCACATGCGCGCGTTGTTGCGATGCAGAGCGAACGCGAGTTCGGTTTGAGTGTGCTTCAGGGATTGGCCGATGAACTCAAACGGCGACAGGATCGGTTCCAGGGCATCGCTACCAACTTGAAAGAGTTCCGTGCCTCCTGTCCCGGAGAGGCGATGCCGCGCATTCTTCTGGTCGTAGACGAATTCCAGGAGCTATTTAACGAAGAAGACAAAATCGCCGCCGATTCGTCCATGATTTTGGACCGCCTGGTGCGCTTAGGTCGCGCGTTTGGTATTCATGTGGTGTTGGCGACACAAAGTTTGAGCGGCAAAAATGTTCTTTCCACTTCAACGAAAGAGCAGATGGCGGTTCGTATCGCGTTGCAATGCAGCGAAAGCGACTCTCGCCAAATTTTGGCGGATGATAACCCTGCCGCTCGTTTGCTTGAGCGACCGGGCGAAGCCATTTATAACGCGCGCAACGGTTTGGTTGAAGGCAACAACTCCTTCCAGGCTGTTTATCTGAATAAGGATGAGCGCCGTGAACTGATTGAACGCATCAGCGGTAAAGCCAACTCCCAACCTCAATGGCGGAATCGTCCCCCTATGATCGTTTTCCGTGGCAAGGAACCAGCGCGGGTAGCCCAATGTTCTCCATTGACCACTCTCGTTGCTGCCAAAGAAGTTGTCCAAAGCCCGGTATCGCTGGCATTTCTGGGGTCAGCCGTCGCTATCAAACCGCCAACGGCTGCACCTTTGCGACGACAGAGCCGTAATAACCTGCTTATCGTCGGTCAGCAGGAAGAGTCGGCAACGGGAATGTTGGCCGCCTCACTGATTGGTCTGGCGGCTCGCTACAGGAGCAACGACGCTCAGTTCTTCGTTGGCGACTGGACGGATGTTGATCTGCCTTATCATGGCATGTTGGAGCAAGTTGTACAGGGATTGCCCCATAAAGCGAAGATGTTAACGACGCGCTCGTTGCCCCAAACTTTGAATGACATCGCTCGCCTTGTCGATGAGCGAGTCAAGAATGAGATAACTGGCGGCGAAGCTATCTTTCTGGTGCTCAATGGCTTGCATCGTCCCCGCGATTTGCGCCGTGAGGAAGGGGGGAATTATCGTAACTACTCGTTCGAGGAGACGCCTACAAAAAATTCCGGTGATTCGCTGGCGCAAATCGTTCGTGACGGGCCAGAAGTTGGGGTTCATACGCTGGCGTGGGCCGACACAGTCGCCAGTTTGGAGCGTGTGGTGAGTCGTCGAGAACTCGTCGAATGGCAGTATCGTGTCGTCTTTCCGATGGGAGCCAGCGAGTCGAATACCTTGCTTGATTCGAGTGTTGCCGCCAAATTGCAGCACCCATTCGCGTTTTTCTATGATGAAGATAGGGCCAGCCAACTCGAAAAATTCAACCCTTATGGCGTGCCCAATTCCGATTGGATTCAAACCACACTTGCGACCCTGCGCCAGCGCTCGAACGCTTCCACAAATTGATAACGATTATGTCCCAAACTCAACAAACAGTCGTACCGACAGAAAATCTTGCTTTGGAAGAACCAACCGCTTTGCCCGTGGAATTAGAGTCTGGTTCCTGGGAGCCTTACCTCTCCTTAATGCAGAACTGGCAACGAGCGGATGAAATTTGCGCTAAAGCCAGCGATAGGGCCGAGGTGAAACGCAATGCTGAGGAAGAGCGAACGCTTGCCCTCTTCACGTCAGATAAGGTCCAGGTTGAGGCCGAGCGTAAAGAGCGTCTTGAGCGTATCGAAGCGGAGCGCAAAGCCACCACAGAACATGCGGACAGCCTGCTGAATCAAACCAAGACCACACAAAATAGAGTCCGCAAGGCGATGAGAACTGTTGGCCTTGAAGCTTTGACGGAGGGCATTGAGGCGACATCATCTTCTTTGGAACGGAGTGACGCCACCACCGCGCTTTCGTCTCTTCAAGACGCTGCGCGCAATAGCATCCTTATCGAAAATTCGTTGCAGGAAGATTTGTTTGATTTACGTGCGGCGCGCCAGCGCCAAAGCGCTCAGATGTGGGGAGTGGGGATTGGTTTGTGGTGTGTGGCCGTTGTTGTCTTCGCTCCTTACTCGTGGATTTCGGCTATTCTCATCGCATTGGCCGCATTTGTTATCGCCACGCCACGCAAGATAGGGAGAGATGAACCATTACGCCCATCGTTCTCATGGCATATCACCCATTCTATTGCGCTTTTGTTCGGCAAGCAACAAGTCATGCAACATCCATTTTCTCTTTTGGAGAGAGAGGTTTCGGGCACTGCTTTTTCGGGGGCCGTTGTCATGGCCTGCATTGCCTGGCTGCTCTTGTTGTGGATTGGGGTGCCAACGGATTATCGCCTCATCGAATCGCTTAAGAACCTGGCTTTGGTTTCGGTCGCATCAATTATTGCAGGCTCGGTAACTTTTGCGGTATCGAACAACGATATTACATTCACCGAACTCGACGAGGGGGAAAAAAACAAAATTCTGAAGTGAGTGCGAGAGTAGTAGCACTACGTCAGTAGCGATTGCATGTATGGCTGTATCTATGTCCAACGTTGATGCCCTGCTTTCTCTACGAGATGGCTTCGAGCGCTTTGCCAGCAAGACTGATGAGATCGGGCATGTGCTGGAAATCGAACTGCGCCATTTGCTCGAAGAATGGGATGAGCGCGTGCAAAAAGCGCGTTATCAGGAACGCGAACGGCAAAACGACTTAAGCGACGCACTACGCGATTTGCATTGGTGTGAGAGTCGGGACACCTATGGAAATCCACCGAATTGTTCCTATGAACAGGGGCGAGTTGAAAAGGCCAAGCGCGACCTGGCTAAGGCCGAGGCTTACCTACAACTCGTCGGTCGTTGTTTGCGAGAAGTCCATAGGACATGTGAGGCGTTTCAGAAGCATGGGCTTGCTTTGCGCCGAGTCGCAACACAGACGGCGCCCAACGCCGCCAGCTACATGAACCTTCTCCTGCGCGATGTGGAGAATTATTCATTCGTAACTTCAGCACATAGTGCTAACGTTGCTCATGCTTCGATAGGTAGTGCTTCTGCGGGGGGGCCGCCTGTTGACAAGACAATTGAAGAGCCGACCAAAGCAGTCCCACCAATTCGACTTTCTCCGTCTATACGTGGGTTGGCCTTGTTGCTTCAGGGGCAACTTGCGTCGCCCTCTCCCCCCGATGCCACTCAAATCGAATTCGCAGCAAAAAACTTGTGTTCCCTCACTGAGCTTGCGCCCGAAGTATGGTCCGGGCTGACCGAGCATCAACGTATCGAGGTTTTGGGAGTAGTCGAATGCTTGATGGCCAAATTGCAAGGGCGCTCACCTGTGCCAGTTACTATCGGCAGCGAGGGCATTAATATTTATGGTGGCTACGATGCTCAAAAGGGCAGCATCGCATTGAATGAGGATTTTATACGTGGGGCCAGTCCACGCGAAATCATCGAAACCATCGTTCATACAGGACGCCATGCTTACCAAGCGTATGCAATGAGAAACCCAGCATTTCATCCGAACCCTGATGAGGTGGGGCGTTGGCGGATTAATAATCTGTATTACCTGCACGCCGATGTCTGGGGCGACGAGGCGTATCGCAATCAGCCTGTCGAAAAGGATGCCTTTGCATACACAGAGGCCGTGATGAGGCGTTTGCATGAATATGAAGAGGAGGCGTTGAATGACTGAAGAGACGACATTACCAGATGAAGAAGCCATCATCTCTGGTTTAAGTGAGCGGGGATTGCCGATTTGGGGGGCTGCTGTAGTTGCCCCTCAAATCGGGGCGCTGCGTCCTCCGCTGCGCGAGGCATTCCTGTCCTGGTGGCAGACGGGGGAGGTGCCCGATATATCGGTACAGGGGCAAAGTGCTCAGTCTCTGGTCGATTCGGGAGTGCATCCTTTGGGAGCCTTGCTATCATTGGATGCTTTAGAACGGAGTCCTATTCCTGTGATGGCTGGCCCTGAGCAACACCGAGAGCGGTTCATCGCTGTCATATTCGATGAGACTTCTACCTCTGGAGGCAATGCATGAATCGTTTAGGTGAACTGCACACACAATTGAGCGACGAGTGGCGCTTACTGAATGCACATTGGCAAAAAGCGGAGGTCACGTGGCGAGATAATTCCGAGGTCAGCGTTGTCAGAGGCTTCTGGGATACGCTCGACCAGTCCGTCCCACCTGCACTACGCGAACTGGAAGAAATTATTTCGCTTGTAGATGCCCTGGAGCGTCGCATTGAGGCCACCCGATGACTCAATATATTGCCCTTCCTGATTACCTCTACTTTGTTGATATACAATTGGTTGCTGGCATCTATGTGGCTCTTACGAGCAAACATCGCGATTAGGCGATTTTCGCCATTCTCCCAAAGACACGCACCACTGCGAACTCCACCGATTTCGATATGAATCCACCCCTTTCTTCGTTCTTCCAGCTCTCCGATATTATGCCAACGGAAGTAGAGAATCCGCAGCCCGAAGCGATTTCATCGACTAAGAGCGAGGCCACAGAGGGCCGTAGTGACTCGATGAAAAAATCTAACGATGAGCTAAATGATTCTGGCGAGTCTGTGCAATCGCTATACGCTCCTCAACCTATTGAGGATATTGGTAGCGATTTCGTGTCGCTTCAGGGGGTGATGCTCTTTCAACGTGGGGTAAATTCTCTGAATTTAGGTGAGATAGACAAGGCGCTGGAGATTTGGCGTCAGGCACATACAGAGTTCCCAGGACACGCCGCCAGCGCTCACAATCTGGGCGTGGCTGCGGGGGCGGCGCAGCAGTATGGTGAGGCCATGGCTGCTTTTCGCCTTGCTAGTGAATTGGATGAGTCTCTGATCGTGTCCAACCTCAATAGCGTTTGTATCTCGATACCTGCCTTGAGTTATCAGGCGCGTGTCGATGACATTCTGGGACAAAGTAGAGTTCTACGCGAACAAGGCAAGTGTCTAAGGGCCGAAAAATTGGCGAGGCTATTATTGGATGAATATCCCAATTCGGCTGCGGGGTTAGCTGAACTGGCCCTTGTACTTGTACGACGCGCCAAAGATGAACCCCAAAAAGCCGATGGTTTTTTGGCACAAGCGCTCAAGCACGCACAGCGCGCGATTTTTCTTGAGCCTACTTTGCCCACGGGGTTTGAAGCGCTTGCCACTGTACAGGAATATCTTGGCACTCATCGAGAAGCGTTTGTTTCGTCCCAACGTCTGCTAGAATTGCAAGCAAAACCAGACTTGGCTTCGCTACTGTTCGCTGGTGAACATGCGCTAAGAGCCGCCAGGGCAGACAACGATAAAGAACTGGTTCGCGTCGCAGTTGGATATGCCGATCAAGTAATCGCGGAAAAACCAGATAACGTTCGCGCATGGGTCCTGCGGGCCGATGCGAATAGCCTTAGAGTATTGGATGGGCAGGTAACTTTTGAGCAGAACCTCGCCGATTTCGAGCGTATCCTTCAACTCGAACCCACAAACGCTCATGCGCTGGAAATGCGCGATTTTCTGCAAGCCCAGCGTTACCATGACGAGGTGTTCGGCAAAGATAAGTTGCTACTAAATGATGCATTGGGTTACCTGAAGGCCAACGAAAACAAAAACGCGGTTCCACATCTGAAGCAGATTTTGGCTGAGGAGCCAGATAACCGTCCGGCATTGAGTAATTTGAGCCTGGCATTACGTCGTCTGAGGCGATTCGATGAGGCGCTTTCAGTTCAAAGCCATCTCGCGACTCTCGATCCCACACCCGAATCGTGGCGTCTGGTGGCGACCATTGCGCTTCAATTAAAGAACTACGAACAAGCGAAATTCGCTTATTTGCAGGTGCTTCAGTTGTTACCCAATGAGGCGTCTTCGCATCGCGATGTCGCTACGACGTTAGAAAAAATGGGGCGCGGCGAAGAGGCCATTCCTTTTTGGCGTCGCGTTGTGGAATTGTCCCCAGAAGGTAGAGAGGATTGGTTTCATTTGGGGAAGAATCTTCTGGAAGCAGGATGTTCGCAGCGTCCAGTGAAAGAAGCATTTGTCTGTGAAGCGATACCTGCTTTGAACAAGGCTCGTGTACTTGATGGTGGTAACACCGAAATCATGAGTCAACTGGCGGTTGGAATCGCTGAAATCGGTGACACAGAGATGGCGTTTGGTTATGCAACTCACGTTGCCGGACATGACCCGGTGGCCCACTCTGTTTTGCAACCCATCCTCACCGATATTCAAAGCCGTCGTTTGGCGCAGGGGCTGGCTTCCAAACCGCTGTCGTCCGAACTTGTGCCTTTGCTGGCTCCCCCCCGTTTGCCGGTCCAAAACATGGGCGACCCACTTGTTGCTCAGCCGTTTTCTCCAGTCTACACCCGCTCTATCGCGCCCTGGTTAGTCGGAGTGGTAGGACTGCTGGCGATTTTTGGAGTCTGGGGCCTTATGCAAATATCTGGTTTGCGTTATAAGCCTCTTCCTCCTGAGGATCTAACTCCTCCTGCCTGGAGCCAACCCCCCATTGTGGACTCTCAACCCCCTGTTCAGTCGTTTGGTGCCGCTGCTCCAGACGTAGGATTCGCCAACGCCTTGCTTGAGGGGATGTGGACAGGGTCGCTAGGGGGAGATGCGGCTCGTTTGGTGATCACGACTCATATTGGGAACACGTTTAATGGGGTGCTTTTGATAGATGGAGGTGACAAAAGTGGTTTGAGTATTCAAGTGGTTGGTGATGTGACTGGCGATACAATTTCTTGGTCCGAGAAGCGAATATTGTCTAATCCCCGTGAAATTGATTGGGCTTTAGGCGAAGAGAGAGGAACAATCAGACAGGGGCGTAATGGCCTGGAAATACGAGGAGGTGGCAATGATGGTCGCAGTGAATACATGTGGGCATTCACTCATGCTTCGAATTCGACTATAGTGCCCAGCTCCAATTCTTCCTTAACTAATTCCGTGCCTGCAGGATGGACACGACTGCCAGAAGAAGACCTGGGGTTTTCGTTGAATTATCCAGTCGAATGGTCACGCTCGATACAAGATATACCTTCCGGAAAGCGTATTTCCTTGAATGCTCCTGAGGCCAATGTTAGTTGCATTATTGATGTCTCGACTACAACAGATCCTCCATTAAGTAGCTGGAAAAAGGCCGACGCGCGACTACGCGAGACATATGGTTCAGATTACTATTCAATGGATATGGGGAGTGCTCCACTGGGTGGCCAAGATGGATATAAGTGGGAATTCAGGATCAAGAGGCCCAACGAAACCCAATTATATAAGCTACAGCGCAGCGTTATATATAATAATCGACAATACAGGCTTTATATGGTAGCACCCAACCAAGAATACTGGAAATGGTCCAATTACTTTAATACCTTGTGCAACTCTTTTAGGTTTCAATAGTCATTCCTGCGTTTGATGGTCGCTGGTGGGCACCAAGAAGTAGAATATGGAGTTGTGTTGTAGAAATTGGAGGGCGCCGAATGGTTTTTCATTGGGTTTCCATTGCCATCGTGGCGTAAACTATTTTTCTGTATCTAATGCCCAAAGAGAAGTTGGTGTAGTCCAATGTGCATCGTACGTAATAGGGGTTTTTCCAGTTTCCACCAACAGCGTTGCCTCCCTTTGCGAGAACTGCAGATTTGAAATCGGCCCCAGCGCCTAGTCTGCCTGAAACACGAATTTGGGTCTCCATAATGCCATCGCGCGCCTATAGAACATGCCTGCATTCACGGGTAAAACCGATATGAAGAGTCGTGTTTTTTTCATAACTCTAGAGGGAGTTTCCATGCACCCTGATAACTCGATTTATACGACCTTACCTCTTTGAACACAATTGAGATTGGTGTTTAGTCGTTGGTGTTTAGTCGACTGTAACGCACATTTTCGGCCTCATCTGAGAAACAGGCTTTGAGAGCCGTTTATGCCCGCGTGTCCACGCATAACCAAGGTCTTGCTCTGCAACGGGAGGCGCTCTCAAAAGCAGGATGCGAGATAATCTACGAAGGCAAAGTCTCCGGCTCTCGCCAAGATCGGGCGGCATTGGAACGCGCCATCGAACGGGCGCGAAAAGGAGATGCCTTGGTCGTGTGGAAATTGGACCACTTAGGAACTTTTCAGACTGCCTCTTAGACTAATGCTATGAATTTCAACAACAACGGCACCCACAAAATCCCAACTCCGTCCGGCAAAAAATTTGAAGCCAGAAACTCACTCAGGACTCATCTTGCTGCGCTCTTGTTTTTACTGATTGTGGGGAATTGGGCGAATGCCCGTGCTGACGTTGAAAGCGACATCCAGAAAGTCATCGGCCAAATGACGCTGGAAGAGGAACAGGCCATGTGCTACGGCAATGGCTCTCTGGATGGCGGGAGCTGCCCGCGTCTTGGGATCGGGCCGCTCCGCATGGGAGATGGTCCGCTCGGATTTCATCGGGCAGGCCCCGGCACGGCATTCGGGTCAGGACTCGTCATTGCCCAGACGTGGAACCCTGCCCTACAGTACAAGGTTGGTGAAGTGCTGGGGAAAGAAACCAACACCGATGCCGACATGCTGTTGGGTCCCGGCATCAACATTATCCGCGACGTGGTCACCGGGCGCTCTTTCGAATACTACTCCGAGGATCCCTATCTGAACGGCAGAAACGCCGTGAAGATCATCCAGGGTATCCAGAGCCAGGGCGTGGCCGCGTGCATGAAGCACTTCGTTGCCAACAATACCGAAAAAAACCGCGAGGGTTCCTTCTCGAATCTAGACGAGCGCACGCTCCGCGAAATCTATCTGCCCGGCTACGAGATGGCTATCAAGGAGGGCAATGTGATGGCTTGCATGTCGGGTGCGAATTACATCAACGGCGTGCGCTGTTACGGCACACCGCTGCTGCGGGACGTTTTAAAGCAGGACTTCGGCTTCAAGGGCATGACGCTCACCGATTGGAGCAGCGTCAACAAAGACCTGACCACGGAGAGCGCGGCGATGTCCGGCATGGATGTGTCGATGCCATCCGCCGCGAAGTACGCGAATCTCGCTGCCGCCGTCCGGGGCGGAACTTTGAAAAAGGCCGTGCTGGATGACATGGTACGCAGAATTCTGCGGGTTTCGTATTTCGCCGGCGTATCGGGATGGGGTCCCTCGTCCCCCACGGGCGAGAAGAATACCCCCGCCAACCAGGCGGTCGCGCGCAAAGTCGCACAGGAGGGCATCGTACTGTTGAAGAACACGGGCAACATCCTGCCTCTGAACAAGAACACGGTCCACACGGTGTGCCTCACCGGGCTGAATGCGAATGCAGCCCACTGTGGCGGGGGCGGCAGCAGCGGCATGTCGGCGCCCTATGAGATCACGCCATTGAAGGGTCTGGAGAATTACGGAGGCCTGACAGTGAACACTCAAACCACGCTCAGCGGTGCGGTCGCGGCGGCGAAAACTTCTGATGTGACCATCGTTGTCACTGGCCGCGGCCACGGCCCGGTGGAAACCTCGCCGACCACCGACGCGGAAGGTGGCGACGCGGCGAACATGGACTTTCCCGTCGCCGAAAAGGAATTGATCAATGCCGTCGCGAAAGCGAGCAAGAAGGTTGTCGTAGTTTTCGTCGGCGGACCGATGGAAATGCGCGATTGGATCGACCAGGTGCCGGGCCTAATCTATTGCGCCTATCCGGGGATGGAGGGCGGCAATGCTCTGGCGGGCATTCTTTTCGGCGATGTGAATCCATCGGGAAAACTCACCTTCACCTGGCCTAAGCGTGATACCGATCAGCCATCCTTTGCGACCCGCGGCAACAATCCGATCGACTATTCCGAAGGCGTGTTCGTCGGCTACCGTGGGTACGAAGCCAACAAGATCGTGCCGGAATTCGCCTTCGGCCACGGCTTGTCGTACAGCACATTCCAATATGGCCATCTGCGGGTGAGTTCGCCGTCGTTTTTAGAGTCCGATAAAGTAACCGTCAAGGTGGATGTGAAGAACACCGGTACGCGAGCGGGACAGGAAATCGTGCAGCTCTATGTGGCGGACAAAATCTCCGGCATCCCACGGCCGGTGAAGGAACTGAAAGGCTTCGACAAGCTCTCACTCGCTCCGGGGCAGACCGGCACCGCGAGCTTCATCTTGGACAAGCGAGCGTTTGCAGCGTGGTGGCCCGGCTTCGGTTGGTATGCGGAGCCGGGGCAGTACGACCTGCTGGTGGGCAGCGCTTCGGATGACATCAAGCTGACCAGCACGGTGACCCTGAAGCGGACGCCGGGTGCGACCGCTCCGGCCATGCCTACGGCGAAATCGGCGCGCGCAGCGGGAGCCGAGGCGGAAAATGCGAAGCTAACCGGGGGCGTGCAGGTGGCCACCAAGCAGAAGGGATTTTCCGGCACCGGATTTGTGACCGGATTCGTGGCGGTCGGCTCGGCGGCGACGTTCAATGTCGCGTCGGCCTCACCGGCATTCACCAATGTCAGGCTGCGCTATTCGAACGGCACAGGTAAAACACAGACGCTCGGCGTTTATGTGAACGGAGCGCGTTTGACGCAGACCGTCCTCCCGCCGACTTCCGGTTGGGATTCGTGGAAAACCAAGACCGAAAGCCTCGTCCTGAACCAGGGCGACAACACCATCGCCTACAAATTCGAGAACCCCGACAGCGGAAACGTGAACCTCGATTGCATCGACATTGGCGGCTCAATGGCGGCACAGACCCGTGCCCCATATAAGGGGGTCAAGGCGGTCATCCCCGGCATCATCGAGGCGGAAAATTATGACGACGGCGGCGAAGGGATCGCCTACCACGACACCACGAACGGCAACTATAGAAATGCTTACCGCCATGACAACGTGGACCTCGAAGCCTCCACGGACGCGGGCGGTGGCTTCGGCCTCGGCTGGACCGAACCCGGCGAATGGCTGAACTACAGTGTGAACGTCCAACAGATCGCCAAATACACTGTCGAGATCCGCGTGGCGCGCATCGATGCTGGAACCTCGACGCTCCACCTCGAAAGCAGCGGTGGCGACATAACTGGGCCGATGGAAGTGCCTAGCACTGGAGCGGCGCAGAATTGGACGACGATCACCAAGAAGGGCGTCAGCCTGAACATCATCAACAATGAGATCCGGCTCTGCTGCGATGGCGGCGGCTTCAACGTCAACTGGATCAAGTTCACGCGGGAGACGCCTTAAACGGGGGCGCACGACTCACGACTTGCGTCCATCTAACCTGTGGGGAGGATAAGAGCGAAGGTCGGTGGAAACTTCAAAGTAATCTCTGTTCGCTGCGCATCATATTCTGGATCTGCCGGTGGTAGGCGCATCGTGCGGCCGCAACAATGTGGCGGAAGTGGACGAATTGATGAAGACGGACCCCTTTTAGCAATGGCGGATTGAACTTAAGCACGGCTGTTGAGCAAGTGATTCCGCGATGATTATTCAAACCTGAAAAGCGAAGAAGCCGTGGGGACATTTCCCACGGCTTTTCGGTTAGGTATCCCTAACTCTTCTCCTTGGCCATACAAATCGGGGATGCTACTGCACGCGCGGGTCACTGGGATCGTAGGCAATATTGAACCCCCATGTATTGATATTGTTAACGTCAATAGGTCCCATCTTACTCTGTGGAATATATTTGACATGCCCATCCATGTAGGCCACATTGGAGCCACCCAAATGGCGGGCCATCGACTCCGCAGGTACAAGAGGAGCCGATGTAATATCATCCGAATTGGCGTTGTACACCCGACCGGGGCTATTCCAGATGGTAAACGTGCAGTCGCCTAACAACGCCATTTCGGAGGTCTTTCCTACTTGGGAGGCTTTGATGGGATTGTTGAAAGCGGAAGTGACTAACTCGCTCATTCCGTACGATCTGATCCAAGCAAAAGTCAGAGCTGGACTGGTGAAGCTGAGATTTTGGATGTTTTTTCCACTAGGGCAGTTGAAAATCTGGGTGCTTTTAACGTACGGGTAAATGTTGACCATCCACAGCGCATAATCATTACCTCCAGTGGTTGCTCCGCGCGTATTGAGCGGGTAGGTCTCGTCGTAATCTTGGACGTACTGCAAAACTCCCAGGCCGATTTGCTTGAGGTTGGATTGGCAAGAAGCGCGTCGAGCGTTTTCTCTGGCGCGGGCGAAGACGGGAAACAGGATCGCAGCTAGGATCGCGATGATCGCAATTACTACTAAAAGTTCTATGAGGGTGAAAGCAGAACTATTGGATGAATTAGTGAAAGCGTACTTCATGGAAACGGGTTCGAAATAAATACTCCGCTTCATTATACCCACCAGAATCAGATTTTAAACCAATATAGGTACCTTTTTATCGGTTGCCTCTCAAAGTATGTGGTACCAAACACGATGAAGAGCAATTCGCCCCGGTGAACAAAGAACCCTTCTATGATGTCCGGGGTCCGCTGTGCCTGACAAATTCCAAGAAAGGCAAGAAAATAGCTTCGAGAGCCGAGGAGAAATTAAGCGAGCCGAATTTGAAGCGCCCGCTCTTAAACTTCGGCTACTTGTTATCTCCCAGCGCTGTGTTGGCACCCCCTGTGTAATTTCATGGAAGACATTGTTGCAATTCATCTCGAATTTCCCTATATTGATGGTGGCTCGGTATCAGGTCTAGTGAACGTACCGCTTGGAAGAGACGCCTTGTCAGCCCTGAGCGTAATCGCCCTTGAGCTTTTGGATGAGTGCGGTTTTGCGTTGAACCTGCATCGGTTGTACGGTTGTGCATGAGGGGCGGGCGCTGTGAGGAAGCCGTGCCCTTCAACAAAGGAATCAACCGCTCGGTGGTAGGAGCCTACTCCTTACCCCGTGATAAGAATCCGAGGAGCTTATGGGCACTGTGGCAAAGGTTGGGGGCGTGGACCGCAGTTTTGTTCGAGTTGTTTGTGTTGGAGGACGTGCTGCCGCACCTTCCAGAGGGCAGTGTGTTGGTGCTGGACAATGCTCACATTCATCAACGGTCAAAACTTCAAAGACGTCGTGGAGCAAACCGGGCACTCGTTGTTGTATTTGCCCCCGTACTCGCCCGACTTCAATCCAATCGAACTCGCATGGAGTTGGCTCAAAACCAAAGTCCGCGAACTGGCGCCGCGCACCGACGAGCAAAGAAGAAAAGACATTCGCCACGCCCAGAGCCTGCTGCCTCCTCAAAATGCCCTCGCATGGTTCAGAAAGTGCGGCGTACACTAATCGGAAACGCTGTAAATGGGCGAGCTAGCAAGATACGAGGCGAGAAATCACAATTGTAGTTAGAGATGGTTCGACTTCAGTCAGTAGTGTCATCACAACAGGTCAATTTAGATGTTGAGAAACTACGCTCTACTTTGCGGGATTTCGAAACCCTGATTGCGAATGCGCAACCAGAGGAACTGCAACTTCTCGTCCTGAGCCGCATTGACTGGGGCCAAAAGATGGTGGCAATCACGTAGTCCAACTCTATCCTCTAGGTCAACAAGAAAAAGTTCCTAACCTCTCAAGGGAGCAGGAACATGGGGTTTTAAACTGTGTTACGAACAGATAGCGTCATGGTTTAAAGCCCTTGTTCTCGAACTTGAGGTAACACCTGAGGGGCCAGTAATGGTTTGTCGGAAACATGCCTGTGCCTCTGCCTCCAATTGATGCAATGGTGAGAACTCAGTCCGTTGTGGCTATGAATCTTTGTCCGTGCGGATTCCTTTAAGCTCAGTGAGGCCGAGAGGGGCGAGTTCGAAATCATCGGCGCCAATATCATCCGGCCCTACTATCAATGCAATGGTCGCACCCGCGATCATCGAGCCAAGGGGCCAGACGCTATCAAGCGAAGACGTAGAACTTCAAACGCAGTAGTCATATGGAGGAAGGACTGTCGGTTAAAGTTATTCTAAGTCTGTCTTCACGGTAGATGAATTATGATGCTACTATAGGGGGCAGCGAAGACAGACTTGAACAACGTCGGAGAACTTCTATTGTATGTTTTGAGCAACTTTCTGGGCGGCAAAAAAAGCGGCTTTGGGTTGTCCCTGACGGTCGAAAAGTAATGGGTAGTCAGTCCTGCCTCTGACTGTAAAATCATTGCGCCATGAAGTGCCATCATGGACCCCCCAGAGAGTGACGCGGCCTACATCATTCCTATGACGCAAAAACATAGCGAAAGCTTGCCCGTAGCAGTCGGCAAGTTTTTGAGAAACGTCTTCCGGCAAACCCGTTGTGTAAGGGTTGGACGTCGGAGTGGGAGCCTCAGTCGCAGCAATGTCGGCGCCCATATTTCCCGAAGCCAAAACGCTGATGTCGAACTCGGTGATCATAACTTTGAGGCCCAGAGCCGCATACATGGTGATGGCTTCGTCGGTTTCCTTGAGAAGTGGAGACCTCAGCAGCCAATGGCACTGCATTCCTACGGCATTGATAGGAACACCCTGGTCTAGCAATGATTTGAGAAGGCGCAAAGTTTTGTCCCGCTTAGGCCCGCTTTCGTTGCTGTAGTCGTTGTAAATGAGGAGAGCATCTGGATCGGCTTTATGAGCTGCGCGAAAAGCTTCGGCGATGTAATCGTCACCAATAGCTTGACGCCAAGGACTGTCGCGCAAAATGGCCTCACCACTATCGCTGACGGCTTCATTGACTACATCCCACTGTTTTATGCGCCCTTTGTAGCGCCCCACCGCTGTGGTGATGTAGTCGCGCATATTCTGTAACGCCTCCTGACGCGAGAGCAGCTTGCCCCCAGCATCATGGGTGAACCAAGCAGGCGTCTGCGAATGCCAAACCAGAGTATGGCCAATGGGAGTAGCGCCAGATTCCTCGGCCAGCTCGACCAGAGCATCCGCGGTGGCGAAGGTGAACTGCCCCTTGACCCGCTCTATTGCATCGGGTTTCATGGTATTTTCAGGGGTGAAGGCATTGAAGTGCACGCGTGCCAGACTTTCGCTGAGTGAGTCGCGGCCTTGTAGTACCCGGTTACTAATCGCGGTTCCGATGAGGAATTTGCCACGGTAAGAGTCCTCCAATGGCATAGTGGCTCTTGCGAGAGTCGCACCTTCCTGTGCTGAAATAGCCGGGGTGAACAAAGTCAGGAAGGCCGCGCCCATTATTGAAATCCGCTTTAGTTGTCGCGTGGCGCGCCTGTCTTGAGGTGAAGACTTCATATCAGTTGACCGATAAACATGTTGACTTTCGCGTGATGTAAACAGATATCCCTCTTGAGGTGCTTGTCCTTTCCGTTAGTGCTTTCATTCTTTTGCTCATCTGGTTACCGAAGAAGCCGATGTTGAATGCGATTGAGCCTGTTGTTGTTTGGCAAACGCTTCCTGCTTTGCCTTGATTTGCTGAGTTTGCTCGGCTGTTAGCGTTGTTGCTGTAGTTGTGTTGTTGGCGTTACTACCGCAACCACCCAAAATCACCATTGCCATGCCGGGCACAATTAGAAGTGCAGCTTTCCTGTATTTGATCATTTATACGTAAAGGGAGCAGTAATTTGCCGACATCAATTGGGGAGTTCGTTTTCAAACACTGTCGAGCAGCCACCCTGATAGCATGCGGGATGGCCGGTGAAGGCTTGATTGCTGTTTTTGCGTAACTTGAGTGATTTGACGTGTCCATCGGCATACAAGAAGACACTCGTGCTGAGGTGAACGCCTTCAGAGCCGTCTGCTGCTGTGTTGTTCGTATCCCAACTGGCGAAAGGCTTACGACCATCGGACGAACCTAGGTCACCCGTGTTACTAATTCTCGACCCTTCAAACCAACTGCCAGGAGTATTTCCTCCAAACTCTGGCTTCCCACTTTCTCCTACCAATAAAGTTAAGGAGGGGGATGGAATGGCAGCCATGCTCTTTCCTATCGGTTGAGGCTCCCAGAAATTACCCTGGATTGTCCAAATGTAAGAGAACATTGCGTACGAGCGGCGCACGTTTGGGCCAAAGCCAGGCAAATTTGCCGTAGGATGCGCCGAGTCGCTGGGACAAGCGAGGAGCTGGACACTCTTAATGTAAGGCTGAATCCTCAAATCCCACGTCGCAGTTTCGCCAGTCGGCAAATTATACGTTCCATTACCTGGATACTTTTCATCATAGTCCTGGGTGTATTGCATGATACCAAGACCTATTTGCTTCATGTTGCTCTGGCACGATGCACGCCGGGCGTTTTCCCTCGCACGGGCAAAAACTGGGAAAAGAATGGCGGCTAAAATTGCGATGATGGCGATTACTACCAAGAGTTCTATTAGGGTGAAAGCTGTTTTGTGGGTGAATTGCTGTTGGTTCTTGCTTCTCATGTTAATCTCCAAAAATTTCAGGGTTTGTGGGTAAATAAGTATGGTTGTGATGACTCCCGTCATCTTGTGTGAAACTCAATATACCCAAATCGATTAGGTTCTAAACATATTTTCTAGGTTGAAAAAAACTAGAGGCACTGGATCCCCAATTAATTGTGCCATCAGCCTAATTTTCCAACACCCGGACAGGGCTACAGGAGTTGACCGACTTTGGTGCAAGAGCTAACTTCAGTGACGTATAGGGGGCGCAATGGACACATGACTGCGAACGTATTGGGATTGTCACTCATTCGTGTTTATGCCATGCTCAATTTCGCGCTTGATCTGTTCGTCGGGGCGAGCGAGGCGGCAGTATTTGAAGTTAGGGACACTCGATGCCCCTTTTACTAGAAGTCATTTAGACGACTGCGCTGATGCCAATGCCGCTTTTCCTTCATCCTCGGATTCAATAGACGAAATGGGGCCAAAAGACCCATACATCTATTTCCGTTGGAGAAGAGAGGTTTAGAACCACAGCAATATGGGTATAATCAAGCATGTTGATGACTCGCGTAATCAATGCGAGGATTGCTTGGAATCAGGCAATTCAGTAGAGCATTGATTGTGCAGCAACACGAAAAGTAACTTTCCACCCTTCAATTCGAGTGGAAGATAAATTAATGGCAAAATCAACTTCCTTCGCGGCAATGACGCTGGCGATCTTGTTAGTGGTTCACACCCCACGCGTATCCGCAGGTCCGACCACTACTGCTGGTACTACCATAACGATGAACACGGGAGCGCAGCTTACAGCTGCTGTTGAGCCCGCTCGTCAATTGAAGAATATTCCAGTGCCCAGCCCTGGCTGCGGAAAAGAACTGGGGGATTTTAAAAGCGGAATTCACACCATGACCAGCGCTGGTCTTGAGCGCAAATACATCCTTGACCTGCCCGATAATTACGACAAGAACAAACCCTACCGGCTGATTTTTACTATGCATATGATGGGCGGAAGCATGCAGTCTATTGCGAACGATCAGTTCTACCGGCTTAAGCCCTACGCGCAAAAGAACAATATCCCCTGCATTTTCGTAGCGCCTCAGGGGTACACCGACGGTTCTCCGTGGCGAATGCGCGATGATAAAGACCACATCTTTTTTGCCGACATGCTCGCGCTGTTCAAGGACAAGTTGAGCGTGGATACCTCGCGCATTTTTTGCTGCGGTTTTAGCTTTGGCGCGATGGTTACTTACTCACTATCGTTGGAGTTCCAAAAAGACCTGCGCGCGGTGGCCTGTTATGCTCCGGCCAACTGGAACATCTATCTTCCGCCTAACAAGCACGAACCGATCGCGTTTTATAGCACGACCGGCACTCAAGACGGCATTTGCAAGTGGGTCAACTCCGACGAGCGAAGAGAAGGCGGAAAATATTGTGTTCTGACGCACCTTCAAGACAACGGACTTAAGGAGATGCCCGAAATACCCATCGCCACGACTCAGACCCATATCACCACTGAATTCAAGGGTCTTGTGCCGGAATACCCGGTGGTATTTGGTTCCTTCGTGGGGGGGCATATGGATAATGCGCGAGACCCTGGAGAGGAAGAAACCTGGATTGCGAAAGAGAGCTGGGATTTCTTTATGCGGTTCTAAAAGCGGATACCTCTCTCTAACTTAGAACTGTATGAGCCACTCATAACGTCATTTACATGGACTCGGCGCTCAACGCGACTTTAGAAACCGATTGCGCTTTGTTCGTCTCTATCGACAACAGAAAGGGGACGAACTAGTCGGTAAAGAGATGGTTCGAATTTTGGATGGATACGGGCCAGCTTCATCTGGATTTTACACGCTCAACCCCGATGGCAGGTTCTTACAAACCTCAAAGTTTTTAGCCTTTGGTAATTGTGGTTTTCGTGGCAGATTCGGCCTCAGTCGCGGCTTGACGCAAGGAATTGAAGAATTTTTCCGTGAGGCTTGGAGCTAATTTCCCGTAAAAGTTGATGACCAAATCCGCTTTGGCTTTGATTCGGGGATATTTTTCAACCGCCTCCCAGAGTCCTGAATCGCCAACGAAAAGACGTCCTACAAATGAATTGAAGTCTTCCTCGGTGCTGGCTTTAGCGTATTCGTTGAGAAAGCCTTCTTCCAACAGAGCCTCGCTCAAATTCTCCGAAGCCTGTTGCTTTTTGATGGCTTCGACACCATTGCCGCGATAGTGAAAGTCGGGCGAGTTGATATGCTGCCAACTCTCTGTGCCGAAATAAGTGGGGAAATTTCGTAGTAGGATGCTGGAAAACTCGGCATGCATAATTTCTTCCAATTTGGCATCTGGGACTTGGTCTTTGATGATGGCATATACGGTATCTCTGGAATTGGTTCCGCCCGCCTTGACACCACTGTACGATATCCACTCGATGGTATAGATGCACTTTAAATTGGCTTTGAGCACAGCCACCGGGTACTTTGCCAACATCTTGCTCGCGATTTCTCGCCCCCTTTGTTGTTTTTCAATGTCAAGTGCTCCCGCTTTGGCATCGACTTCTGGTGTCAACCAACTGGAAGGGAATATATCGGAGGAGGCCTGATCTACCACAATTTGGGGATCGACATTCTGCTCATCATTAACGGTTTGAGCGAAAGCCACATGCACAGAGATTATTAGGGCGAGAAGCAGGGTAAGCCTTTTCATCGGTCATACAGTCCCATCAATTGTACTGGCATTGGAATGCTACGATTCGCATAAGTTACTCAGAAAAATTTGGTTCAAATGTTTGAAGAGGCTGGCTTGAGGGTATAATGATGACGCCCTTCATCAAATTAAGGCTTTGCCGTCTCTTCGCCGCTGATTCATGGTTTATCTATGTTTGCGAACTGTTGCGCGTACCGTTGCTATGTCCGCGTGGCAGACCTATCGGCGCTTGTGGAGAGCTATGAAAGAGAGCAGTTACAGGTGGAGATGAGGTTAGTTGCCAAGGCTATAGAAGAGGATGCCTTATTGATATGAACCAGATTTTGAAGCACAAACTTGCTATTCCTTTATCAGTCGTTGCTGTTGTTGGCGGCTGTGTCGCCATTAGTCATACAAAAGCAGTCGCGGTGCAGCAGGAGCAGACTCAGGACACAGCCATTTGGCTTGACCAACTTAATCTCGGTGTAGCTTCCCAGGGATGGGGAACACCGATGAAGAACAAGTCGGTGGATGGTAGGGCATTATCAATTGGAGGAAGAGCATTTGAGCGTGGCTTTGGAACCCACGCCGACAGTTATATCCGCATCCAACTTGATGGTGAGGCGCGTAGGTTCGTTGCCTGGGTTGGGGTTGACGACGAAGTGAAAGGGCGCGCTGCCGCTGTTGAGTTTGTCGTTGTAGGAGATAACAAGGAATTGTGGAAGAGCGGTGTCATGCGTGCCAATGATGCTGCGAAAGAGTGCTCGGTTGACGTTTCTGGCGTTAAAATTTTGGATCTTATTGTCAATGATGGAGGCAACGGTAACGATTTCGATCATGCGGATTGGGCCGATGCAAAAATTGAAGCCACAGGCGGTAAAAAGTTTGTGACCAGCAGTGTGGCGGCTGTCGAACCCTACATTCTCACGCCTTCTGCCCCGGCGACTCCCCGTATCAATGGGGCCAATGTTTTTGGAGTCCGACCCGGCTCACCTTTTCTCTTTACCGTACCCGCTACAGGTGACAGGCCAATGAATTTCTCGGCCAGAGGGTTGCCCTCAGGGTTGACGATTAATTCACAAACGGGCCGTATCATGGGCAAGCTTGCAAAAGCAGGCACCTACAACGTTACGTTGCGAGCCAAAAATAGCAAGGGGCAGGGACAGAAAAAGTTTCGCATCGTCTGCGGCGAGCGTATAGCACTGACTCCGCCTATGGGCTGGAATAGTTGGAACTGCTTCGCCAATGCCGTCTCCGCCGATAAAGTCAAACGTGCTACCGATGCTATGGTGAAAAGCGGACTCATCAATCATGGCTGGAGTTACATCAATGTAGATGACTTCTGGCAAAATCACCGTGATTCGCCCGATCCCACCTTGCGTGGCAATAGCCGAGATGAAAGTGGGAACATCGTGTCCAACAAGCGCTTCCCCAGCATGAAGGAGTTGGCGGACTACATTCACAATCAGGGACTCAAAGCTGGGCTGTATTCTTCACCCGGCCCGTGGACGTGTGGCGGTTGCACTGGGAGCTATGGTTTCGAGAAGCAAGATGCGCAAAATTATGCCAAATGGGGCTTCGACTACCTGAAATACGATTGGTGTAGCTATGGCGGTCTCACTCAAGGAAAAAAGGCGAATGACCCGACAATTCCCAATGTCAGTTGGGCGGGCGGTAATGATCTCGAAACTGCCACCAAACCTTATCGCGTTATGGGCAAGTTGCTGCGTGAACAACCGCGTGACATCGTTTTTAGCCTCTGTCAGTACGGGATGTCCGATGTCTGGAAGTGGGGCGATTCGGTGGATGGTCAGGCTTGGCGCACAACTAACGATATCACCGATTCTTGGAGGAGCATGAGGGAGATTGCATTAGCCCAGGATAAGGCCGCCGATGGCGCCAAGCCCGGCAACTGGAATGACCCAGATATGCTCATAGTTGGTCAAGTGGGGTGGGGTAACCCCCATCCAACGCGGCTCACCCCCGACGAACAATACCTGCACATGAGTTTGTGGAGTCTCTTTTCTGCCCCCCTTCTTATTGGCTGTGACATGGAGAAACTCGATGCTTTTACCCTCAATCTGTTGACCAATGATGAAGTTATCGCCCTCAATCAGGATGCCCTCGGTAAACAAGCCAAATGTCTTCAAACAGTGGGGGATGTTCGTGTGTACGTCAAGGAATTAGAGGATGGAGGACGGGCCGTGGGCTTTTGTAATTTCGGGCGAACGGAGACAGCGTTGATGTACAAGGATTTCAGCGCGTTGGGGATTACTGGAAAACAACGGGTGCGCGATTTGTGGCGTCAAAAGGATTTAGTCACGCTCAACACGAAGGATGAATTCCTGCCTATTACAATCCCCGCGCATGGTGTGGTGCTGACCAAGTTCACGGTGTCCCGGTAAGTCCTCTGGTACTGTCATACCAATTTTGAATTAGATATGAACAGATCGCTTTTC
Source organism: bacterium (assembly GCA_004172935.1). Classification (GTDB taxonomy): domain Bacteria; phylum Armatimonadota; class Abditibacteriia; order Abditibacteriales; family Abditibacteriaceae; genus Abditibacterium. The sequence continues at coordinate 105,821 of SDZD01000021.1, forward strand.
GGCTATGCAGTCTTTGCGCTGTTTTACCAGTTCGGGCGGATATCGCTCAAAATACCATCATCCATGCTGATGTGCCCGATATCGCGATGGTGCGGGTTGGTGACAGTTCCGATCTCTTTACCACTGACGGACGTATGAAAGAGGTCTAATAAAAAAGGAAGGCGCTAATTAACGCCTTCCTTTTATTTTATCTATCAGTTTTCATCTAGCCATAAGGTGCTAGTGACCCCACGAGGGTAGTATTTGGAGCCCACCGCAACACCTGCCAACATTTGGTCGCTCCAACAGAAGTAGGCGTTGCGCTTATCGAGTAACCACTCGACGTGAGCAGAGTCGGCTTGGCGACCATTTTCATCCCACTCCAATCCCAAAATTTGACGAGCCACGAACTGGCACAAGTAGATCTTGCTCAGCCATGAATTATCACTGGTAGAACTCAATTTCCAGGCGCCGTTTTCAAACAAGCACACTCCCGGTTTGAGTACAGCCTTCAGGTGAGTCCTCAGTGCGGTCACTAACGGGCCGAATTCGCCTTCTGGCTCCAGAGCATCGCGGCGACCATTGAAATAAGGAAAGATGAGTCCTTCGATAGCAGGAATGATCTTCGATTGGTTACCGCCTTCGAGCACCGCCGCAATGGTGCCATCGTCGCCAACATGAGCGAGCAAGGTTTTAGATGTAAGAACTGCCTGCTGCTGAGCGAGACGGGCGCGTTCTTCATCGCCGCGCTGTCGAAACAGTTTTTCGAGGCCCAGGTAACTTGCCCAGATTTTGCTGGCGAGGTAGATGTTATTGCGGGCCTGACCGAGCGAAACATCCAAGCTGTCGTAGGTGGTGATTTCAGCCCCGCCCTGGCAGCGCGTCGAATCGAGTTGCATGAGACCGCGCCGCTGGAGTGGATCGGGATGGTCGCGGTTCAACAGACTTTGGAAACACTGCTCGAAGACGGGCCAGCGTTTTTCAAGCCATTCCCGATCTTCTGTGTGCTCTACATAAACTGTGGCACAGCAAAGCCAGTTCACCATCTGCTCGTGTGTCATGTAGGAAAAGACGCCCTTCAAGCCCGCCTTTTCGTAGGATGAATAGCCGTGGCGCGACCATACATTCGTTACTCCCATGTCGTGGGTAAACGAAAGGCCCCCTGAATATTCGGTTTTGTCACCCGGCAAGCGAACTTTATCCTCATAGGAGTAGCGCTGTACGAACCATTCGAGCTGATTTTTGACTGCCCACGGGTTTTGTCGCAGTTCCCAGAAGAGATGGTCAACTGTCAAGTCGAAGGTGTTCATCATGCGGTACTCACCTTCGTTAACTACCCAAACAAGTTCCCCCTGGTGCTCCAAGATTTGCGTCGAGCCGTAGTAGGAGCGCACGGCATGGCACAGCATCCATTTCTGTTCGGTGGAAAGCTTCGTCTTGGACACAAGATCGTTGGCTTCGACGAAGGACTGCTTCAATGTAGGAAAGTGAGCGAGCGCATAACTGGCGACGCTCTCCACATTGGGGAAGTAGCGTGCGTAGGCATAGCTCATATCTACCCCCGCTGTGACATTGCCTTCGCGGTGAAAGCAGACCGCGAACTGGAACGTGCGCTTTTCTCCAGCTGGGACTTCGCAGATCAAGGCGGCACACTGGCCCAGACCAAAGGCGTAATTGGCGGGCAAGGTTTCGGTCAAGATGTCGCTGAGACTAAATCCAACTGCCGAAGTGACCCCCACGTCATTTGAGGCAATCGCCAGATTACGGCCTTCCCCAATGCCGACGAAGGCTCCTTCGCTGACATCATCCAATCGTCGCATACCACTATAGGCATCTTTTCCGGTGAAACCAAAAACTGCGCGTCTTGACGATGTGTTCTCCGTATTATCGATGCTTAGTTCACAAAGCACTGCGGGGAGTAGGGCAGCTTTGAGTGCGCTTGCGTCGGCCTCTTGAGGGTTGGGTACGCCATGAACTGGGGAATAAACGGTAAAAGAGAATTCGGGAGCACTCCAGGTATCCGTAGTCAGTTGAAATTCCCGCGAAATCGCGCTATTTTCCAGTGGGCGTAAAGTGATGGGTGGGTGAACAGGCCCATCTTCTGCCTTCCCCACATAGTTGCCTGCATCGGGGTGGGCATTTTGATTGCCTTCGACATCGTATCGCAACGCTTCCTCAGCACCTGCGGCCCCATCGAAGAAGGGCAGCAGATGGAACGTTTGTTCGCCGTCTTCAACTCCGATGTAAATGTCTTGGTTCGCTGGTCCGCCTAGTTCCAGACCCAAACCTCCCTGAGCACCGCGAAAGCCAAGTGTGAATGAAGCGAATGCTCCCACAGGAGAATGATGGGCATTATAGTTGTGTTGTTCCATTTCGATCAGCAGATTGGCTCACGTGGCAAGCACTGTTGGAGCCATAGTTGTGAGAGGCGTAGAGGAGTGAGAAAACGAATCCTCTAGTCCCATCAGGGCGTGAAAAGCCGGTTTGGGTTGGTAGGCGCGGTCAAATAACAAGGGATAGTCGGTTCGACCCCAGATGGGAAAGTGGTTTAGCCACGAGATGCCATCGTGAACTCCCCAGAACGATACCCGGTCAATTACCGTTTGGTAGCGCAAAAAGAGCTGGAAAATTTGCTCATAGCGCTCCGCTTGCTGCTGGGCGACCGCTTCTGGAAGAACTTCTGTATAGGGGTTCATTTCCGGTGTCAGTGTTTGTCGGGACTGGATGTTGGCCCCCTGATACTGGGCCGGTAAAACACCGATGTCGAGTTCGGTGATCATGACCCGTAATCCCAGAGAGGCAAAGAGTTCGATGGCACATTCGATTTCTTCCAGAGCAGGGTAATCGAGATGCCAGTGCCCCTGAATGCCCACTGCATGGACTGGAACTTCTTGGTCTAATAGGCGCTTCATTAGGCGCAAAGTTTTATCGCGCTTGCCGCTGAGTTCGATGTTGTAATCGTTGTAGATAAGCACGGCTTCTGGATCGGCTTTGTGCGCGGCGCGAAATGCCTCAGCGATGAACTCTTCGCCCACCGCCTGAAGCCAGGGGCTGGGGCGTAACTCTTCTCCTTGTTCATCGCTGATTGCTTCGTTCACCACATCCCATTGTTTGACGCGACCTCTGTAGCGCCCCACCACTGCCGCTATATGGGTCTGCATATTGTTGAGGGCTGCTTCGCGGTTGAGTGGCGCTCCGTTTGGAGTTTCAAAGAACCAGCGCGGCGTTTGCTCGTGCCAGACCAGCGTATGCCCCACGGTGACTGCGCCACAGCTTTCGGCAAGGTCGAGGAGACGATCTGCTTCCTCCCAGTGAAATTCGCCGGGAGATGGCTGTAGGAGAGCAGGTTTCATGCTGTTCTCCGCAGTAAAAGCGTTGAAGTGGTTTTGAGCGACAGTGGTGCTTCCTTCATCTTCACCGCGCAGGCTTCTGACACTCAGTGCTGTTCCAATGAGGAATTTGCTCTGGTAAGCGTCCCGAAGATAGTGGAGAGAAGGTGGCTGGGATAAAAAAGACATATCAAGACTTGGCAAACGGACTAAGCTGATGATTCGTGATGAATCGCGTCATCATTCTACCCAACAGCCAGCTTTTTTAAACCAAGAGCGAAATTTTTTGCAAGTTGTGTCGATGGGGGCAATACGAAGTTGGGTCAAACGCCTTCTCCGTGGTCCCTTCGACCTCGTGATCCTCACTTAAAAATATCCAATTGATGTTTAAACATGGTGGCTATGGGGTATAGTAGGATTATGTTTGATGACGGGGGTCATTAATAGGGGCACATAAGATGCGGGCTTCACATCTCGTGCTGTTGCTTATGCTGGTTTCCGTCTCTAACAGGGGCGTTGAGACGATAAAAAAGTCTTCAGACCATTACTTTTATGACGAGCTATGTCACCATTTGTTAGAGTGTTTGTACTGGCGCACTTAAAGCGCGCATTCTGCCCACCATGATTACCATGACCGATATCGCCATCAGAGTTGGGGTTTCGCGTGCGACTGTTTCGCATGTGCTAACCGATTATAAGGGCAAGAACGTGCGTATTTCGGAGAGCACACGCCAGCGCATTCTGGAAACGGCAGCCGAAATGGGGTATCGCCCTAACCAATTGGCGAGGTCGGTCGCTTCGGGCAAAATCCGTATGATTGGCTACCTGGTGGATGAGCCGGATTACGAGCCTTACTGGAATACTATCATTGGTTCGTTGGCGGAAGCTGAATCGTTGGGCTACGCATTAAAGGTGCTTTCGGTGAGAGATGAAACGCTTGCCGAGCGCATACAGCAGTGCATCGGATTCCGCTTGGGAGGGCTTATTGTGCGTGTTAACAACAACAAAAGCCTGATCTTTGAGGAAGCTGAGCGCGCTCAGATGCCAGTTGTCGTGGTGGACGAAGGCGTGACGCAACCCTTTGGAGCTACTGTTGTTGCCGATGATGGCCCAGGTTGCACAGCTGCTATCGAACATCTGACTGAGTTAGGTCATACCCGTATCGCTTTCATTTCGAGTGGTTTTCCGCAAATCCACAATGGTATGAAGGATATTGGCTCTTCACGCGAAGAACTATTTCGTGAGGCGATGAAGGCGCATGGACTAACTGTTCCCGACGGTTATGTGACCTATGAAACGATGTTCGTTTTTGGACAGCATATTGAACGGAATGAGACAGTCCAGAGTGCAATTGATGCGACTCGGGCACTCCTCAATCATCCGCAGGGGCGTCCAACGGCGATTTTCTGCTGGCGTGATGAAACCGCGATGATTGCTGTCCGTGCTTGCCGAGAATACGGACTACGAATTCCTCAGGATATTTCGGTGGTTGGCTTTTCCGACCTGAGCAGTGCCCGTTTCTTCGATCCTCCGTTGACCACGGTCAAATCTCCTTGGAACGAGTTGGGACGTATGGCCATGCGTCAGGTGGTGCAGCGCATCAGCGAAGGGTTCACGCCCGAACCTAGCACTCATGTGGTGCCTTCTGGTTTTATCATTCGCGAATCGACTGGCCCGGCTTCTACTTGATACCTCAATGAGTGAGGACATGTATCAGTTCAAACATTGAATGATTTCGCTAATCGTTGTCTCATTACCTAACGGCAGCGGTTATTTGTCAAGCATCTTATCTAGTTCTTTATAGCGCGCCCCCCGTCTCAAAATTCGCAAAAAACGATAGCCACCAGTGGCTGCGGAGTCCTTTCCTCCGCGTTTTGCCGCTCTCTAAACAATGCGACACAAAATATTGCTGCCGTGCATATTATCTCTATGCACAACGGCTTCATTCATAAGCACAGTGACTTCATACGCTCAAACAGTACAGCCTCCAAAAGAACCGCTTAGCCTGTGGTATCGCCAACCCGCTCAAAAATGGGAAGAGGCGTTACCTGTAGGCAATGGACGGTTGGGTGCCATGATCTTCGGCGACATTCAACGCGAACGTCTCCAGCTCAATGAAGACACCTTTTGGGCAGCTGGGCCTTACGACCCAAACAATCCCGAACATCTGGTGCAGTTGCCCAAAATCCGGCAGCTCATTTGGGATGGTAAGTCGAGAGAGGCCTATGAACTTGCAAAAACGATGCTTTCCAAGCCTGTTGGTCAGATGAGCTACCAACCCATTGGAGATTTGTTGTTGGAAGTTCCAGGGGAAGGCGAGGTCACGGGGTATCGGCGCGATTTGAACCTGGAGACTGCTGTTGTGACGACAACATATCAGCGCGGCGGAGTTCATTTCACGCGCGAAGTATTTTCCAGCGCTGCCAGTGGGGTTCTTGTCGTCCATCTAAGCGCCGATAAACCGGGCCAGATCGCGTTCACGGCTTCGTTAACCACTCCTCAAAAAGGAACACGCAGTGTCGAGAACGGGAATACATTGGCTACACGTGGCTCTGGGCCGGAAAATCGCGGTGTGCCAGGAGCCCTGCGATTCACCTGTCGAGCCCAAGTCGCCCAGAGCGGTGGTCAATTAACGGCAATATCCGACGCGGTGACTGTTAAAGGAGCCAACTCTGCCCTCATCTTGCTGGATGCAGCCACGAACTACAAAAATTACCATGACGTCACTGGCGACCCCGAAACCCTTACGTCCCGTCGTATGGCTGCTGCCGTGAGACAACCTTACGAGAGACTGCGCAAGAATCATGTCGCTGATTATCAAAAGCTCTTTCGTCGGGTTTCATTGGACTTGGGAACCACGATTTCCGCTCAAAATCCAACGGACGAGCGATTGAAAAATTTTGCCAAAGTCTCCGACCCCCAATTAGCTGCACTTTATTACCAGTACGGACGTTATCTATTGATTGCCTCTTCCCGCCCTGGAAGCCAACCCGCGAATTTGCAAGGAATTTGGAATCAAAGCACTCGGCCACCGTGGGAATCGAAGTGGACGGTTAACATCAACGCAGAGATGAACTACTGGCCCGCAGAAACAACGAATTTGTCCGAATGCCACGAACCACTGCTACAGATGATACGTGAGGTTGCCGAGACTGGCGAGAGAACCGCTCGAGTTATGTGGGGGGCTCGTGGGTGGGTTTGCCACCATAACACGGATATATGGCGTGCCACTGGCCCCATTGATATTCCTGAGTCCGGTATGTGGCCTACGGGTGGGGCCTGGCTCTGCACTCACCTCTGGGAACACTATCAATTCACAGGCGACAAGGATTTTCTGCGTCAGGCTTACCCTTTAATGAAAGGAGCCAGCCTGTTCTTTGTTGATACGTTGGTACCGCATCCCAAATATGGTTGGTTGGTGACTAGCCCATCGGTTTCACCAGAGCATGGGGGACTCGTTGCGGGGCCGACCATGGACATGGCCATTCTGCGCGATTTATTCGAACAGACAGCCAAAGCCAGCGAAATCTTAAAGATCGATGACGACTTTCGTCAAGTCATCTTGGACAAGCGTTCCCAATTGGCTCCCTTCCAAGTGGGTAAGTTCGGGCAGCTACAGGAGTGGTTGGAGGATAAGGATGATCCCAAAGACGAACATCGGCACGTTTCGCATCTCTATGCTGTGTTTCCTTCTAATCAGATTAGTCCTGCTCATAGTCCCCAGTTATTCGAGGCCGCCAAGCAATCGTTGCTGCAACGAGGTGATGGGGGGACAGGTTGGAGCAAGGCGTGGAAAATCAATTTCTGGGCGCGCTTTCTGGATGGTGACCACGCTTACAAAATGCTATCCGAAGCTTTAACTGGCAACACCTATCCCAACTTGTTCGATGCCCATCCGCCATTTCAAATTGACGGTAACTTCGGTGGCACCTCTGGCGTGACCGAAATGCTGCTACAAAGCCAAAATAATGAGATCCAATTGCTACCAGCATTGCCTTCCGTTTGGCCTAATGGTGAGGTGAAAGGACTACGGGCGCGGGGTGGATTTGAGGTCGATATTGCCTGGCATGATGGGCTGCCCACCACGGCTGTAGTCCGTAATCTACTCGGTAATGGAACCACGATTCGGTTCAAAGACAAAATCGTGGTGATGAAAGCAAAGAAAGGAACTACTCGATTGAACTCGCGCTTTTTCACGGGTAAGTAAGGTCTGGGCGCACCGTTCCGCTCTCTTGTAGAAACACCAGAAACAGCATTACCCCTTGGGAAAAGTCCCAAGGGGTAATGCTGTTTCTGTTAGGCGTCCCGTATTTCTGTTTCTGGTAATTCTATGCTGATTAACAATCAGCAAGGAAATTGATTGCTCGTAGAATTTTGAGAGTTATCGCGTTCCCATGATGACTTCGAGAGTGAGTTGTTCGAGTCGCTCGTAGGGCAACGAGCGCTGGGCGAGCACATCGGCGTCGAGCGCTTGCTCCTTGAGTTGCTGGCCGACTTCCCTGGAATAGCCAGCGGCGGCGAGAGAATCGCCTGTGCCGTTGAGTTCGCGGAATAAACCTTGAATCTCGACGTCGGCGTTCCATTGCTGAGCTTTCTCTTTGAGGATGAGGTAAGTCCTCATGCAACCACGAGCGAAGACCCAAACATCCTCGCGGTCGGAGGTGCGCAGGGCGTGAGCATCGAAATGCTTGGGGCCGGAGTAGGCGTTATCTTCGAGAAGCTTGACGAGATAGAAGTTGCCCTTGAGGTCTTCGGCACCGAAACGCAAATCCTGGTCGAAGCGTCCCGGCTTCTGGCCGTTGAGGTCGATGTGGAACAGCTTTTTGGCATCCAGAGCCTGAGCGATGTTGTGGGTGAAGTTGAGGCCAGCGATGGTGTCGTGGGCAAATTCGGGGTTGACACCGACGTTCTCTGGATGGTCAAGGGTTTCGATAAAGGCCAGAGCGTGCCCGGTGGTGGCGAGATAGATGTCGCCGCGTGGCTCGTTGGGCTTAGGCTCAATCGCCAACTTGTAGTTGTAGCCCTGATCCTGCTGATAGGCGTTGAGGAAGTTGAGCGCTTCACGCATCCATTTCAGGGCGTCGAGCGGGTTCTTGGCGCCATCAACCTCGCTACCTTCGCGTCCTCCCCAGAAAACGTAGGTTTCGGCTCCGAACTCGGCGCCCAAGTCCATCGCTTTCATGGTCTTCTGGATGGCGTAGTTGCGCACTTTGGAGTCGGACGAAGTGAAGGCGCCGTCTTTGAAGACGGGGTGGGCGAACAGGTTGGTCGTCGCCATAGGCACCTTCATGCCGGTTTCATCGAGGGTCTTCTTGAACTGGGAGACGATGGCATCCTGTTCGGCTGCGGTCGAGCCGAAGGGCACTAAATCGTTGTCATGGAAGTTGATACCATAGGCGCCGAGTTCTGCCAGCTTACGCACGCTTTCGTTGGGATCGATGGCTTCGCGCACGGCATCGCCAAAGGGGTCGCGGCCCACATTGCCCACAGTCCATAAACCGAATGTGAAGCGGTCGGCAGGAGTTGTTTGATAGTTGCTCATTGTCTTAAAAATTGAATTGGGAATGGCTCCTCTGCGGAAATTTTCCTTGGGCATGGTACTCATACGGTTCAGAGAAAAAGTGCGCGATCATTTGATGAAGCCAGAGAAGAAAAACCTTTGATGACCCCAGTCATCAAAGGTTTTTCGAAGTATATCCACTGCCTGTTCTCGAATAACAGAAAAAAGAGTTGAGAAAAAATTATCCGTCCTGTTTAAAAGCAGAAACAAATGGGTATATTGATAACGCGGGTCATCAAGCCTGCGCTGAACTATGGTCACTATGTCCGATATCGCAGCTAAAGTCGGGGTTTCCCGCGCTACGGTTTCGTTCGTTCTCAATGGCCGGCAAACCGAGAATGTGCGTATTCCCGAAGCGACGCGACAGCGGATTCTAGACGCGACAGCGGAACTTGGTTATCGTCCCAATCAGTTAGCTCAATCGGTGGCTTTGGGCAAAACGCGCATGATCGGCTATTTTGTCGAAGAGCCGCGTTATGAACCCTACTGGGCAACGATAATCGGCGCCTTGTCCGAAGCCGAAGAGTTGGGCTTCACGCTCAAGGTACTATCCGTGAAAAAAAGCACTCTGGAGGAGCGGTTGCGACAGGCCATTGGATTGAGGCTCAGTGGTTTAATCGTTCGCTTCAACTTCGATAAGAGCGCGATTTTTGAAGAGGCGAATCGGGCTAAAATTCCCGTCATCACCGTGGATGAGGGGAATGCTCCTGCTTTTGGTTCGTTGGTCGCGGCGGATGACGCATCAGGTTGTCGAGAGGCGATAAAGCATCTGATTCATTTGGGGCATCGAAGAATTGCCTTCATTTCTAGCGGATTCCCTCGCTTGAACTCTCAGTTCAATGACATCGGTTCGGCACGCGAGCAGTTGTTCCGGCGAGAAATGGCCCAGCAGAAACTGGATGTTCCTGAGGGGTACGTGACTCGCGATTCCATGATGGTCTATGGCCTTCAAGTTACAGACGGCTTCGACACAAATACCGTGTATGAAGCGACCGATTCCCTATTGAATCACCCTTCTGGGCGTCCGACCGCAATCTTTTGCTGGCGCGATGAAACCGCCATGATCGCGATACGTGTGTGCCAAGAGCGTGGCTTGCGTGTCCCTGAAGATATTTCTGTGGTGGGATTTTCTAACATCAGCGCAGCCCGTTTCTTCAACCCTTCTCTGTCAACTGTGCAAACACCCTGGGAAGAGATGGGGCGTTTGGCTGTGACACAGCTACTTCACCGGTTGGGGCAAGATTTCGACCCTACCCCTACCACGCATTTAGTGCCAACAACTTTTATTGCCCGCCATTCGAGCGGGCCTGTTCATCACTCCAACTGAGAAAACAACGCCATGTTCATCAACACATCCTTTCCTTCTAAAAAACAAGCTTTTACGCTTATTGAATTGTTAGTAGTAATCGCGATTATCGCTATCTTGGCCGCTATCCTTTTTCCCGTTTTTGCACGCGCTCGCGAAAACGCGCGCAAAACCTCCTGCTTATCCAACCTGAAACAGCTTGGCCTCGGCTTTTTACAGTATTCGCAGGATTACGACGAGAAACTCCCCAACCTGAGCGGCGAAAATGGTCGTGGTATACCGATTGTGCTGGGACCATACATTCAGAAAGTGGCTGGTACTTACGCCAGTACCACTGGTAATGGCACCAACATTTGGACTTGCCCCAGCGACACGCTAAATCGCAATCCCGCTCTAGTGGCTGGTAATCCTCCCGCTGGGGATATCCCGAAGCAATCTTATGGTGTGCTCTTTTGGACATCTACCAACGCGGCGAACCGCGCTCCGTGGCCAGGAGACGGCATTGGGCGCAGCATCGCGGCCTTTCCCGATGCTTCGGGCACTTTCATGCTGGCCGAAATAAGGAACGACTACGCCATCCTGGGACAAAATGGTAGCCAAGTCAAACGTCCAGCTTCAGGAGGATCTCTCCTTAACTCGGGATATGCCTGTCAGGATTGCGCTGATGGCAACTGCACAAAGGCTGTGCTTGCGCCTCACCTGGACGGATGGAACTATTTGTATGTCGATGGACATGCCAAGTGGCTCCGGTCTGAAAGAACGATTGGTGCTGGTGTGAATGGCACGGGTAACAACACCGCCGAAAACGGCGGTGGCCTTTGCAACGCCGCCGCTCCTTGCGGCCCGTGGACACTTGATGGCACCGATTAACGCGGTCTAAGTATTTTTTATTGCGCCCGCGCTGAACAATTGAGATTCGGCGCGGGCGTCATCACCTTTGCATCTTGCATCCTAATTCACTTGTCATGCCGGCTTTTCCAAGAGCTAAACACGCGCGCCTTCGGGCTGTCTCAACCATTCTTTATTCCGTTTTTTGCTGTCTTTCTCTCTTTGAGGTCGGACACGCTGTAGAACAGGTTCGATACGTCGAGGCTACAGCTCACAAAGACAGCTTCGCCATTGCACAAAATAAGGTTGTCTCGCCGATGTATGTCGATTCTTCGGACCACGCGGGAGTTCTGCGCGCTGCCAACGACTTGTGCGTCGATATTGAGCGAGTGACAGGCGTGGCACCTGCACTCGAAACGAAGGCTACCGTGACGGGGAAGAGCGTGATTTTGGTGGGAACACTTGGCAAAAGCCGTCTCATCGACCAATTGGTGCAGGCTAAGAAAATTGATGTGTCTGCGCTTGTTGGTAAGTGGGAAGCGTCCCTTGTTCAAGTTGTAACCAATCCAATGCCCGGTGTGAGCAGTGCTCTAGTCATCGTGGGAAGCGATAAGCGAGGCACGATTTACGGCCTGTACGACGTCTCTGAACAAATCGGTGTTTCCCCTTGGAATTGGTGGGCCGATGTGCCTGTCAAACAGCAAAATGCTCTCTTTGTCAACGCTGGAAGGTATGTAGCGGATGAGCCAGCAGTAAAGTATCGCGGCATCTTTCTGAACGATGAAGAACCCGCGCTTGGGAATTGGACTCGCGAAAAGTTCGGCGACTTCAACTCGAAATTCTACACCCGCGTTTACGAGTTGCTGCTGCGTCTTAAGGCCAATTATTTATGGCCCGCGATGTGGGGCAAATCGCTGTATGAAGCCGATCCCGAAAGTGCGCGATTGGCGGATGAATATGGCATTGTGATTGGCACCAGCCACCACGAACCCATGATGCGCGCGCAACGTGACTGGGGCAAAGCCAGAGGCGGCGAGTGGAACTATCAAACCAATGAAGAAAAGCTGCGCGATTTCTGGCGCGAAGGTGTGCGCCGCAACAAAGATTATGAGACGCTGACCACAATCGGAATGCGCGGTGATGGTGATATGCCGATGATGGACGATGCCGATGCTGCTGCCAAGTTGATGGAAACCATCGTCGCCGATCAGCGCAAGATTATTGCGGAAGAGGTCAATCCCAACGTCGAAAAAGTCCCGCAACTTTGGGCGCTGTACAAGGAAGTGCAGGATTACTACGCCAAAGGAATGCGCGTTCCCGATGACGTGACTTTACTTTGGTGCGACGACAACTGGGGCAACTTGCGACGGCTGCCAACGGCAGAGGAGCGCGCCCGTAAGGGTGGGGCAGGGATTTATTACCACTTTGATTATGTGGGAGGCCCTCGCTCTTATAAATGGATCAATACCGTCCCCATTGCGAAAGTTTGGGAACAGATGAACCTCGCCCATCAATACGACGCCAATCGAATCTGGATCGTGAATGTGGGCGACCTCAAGCCAATGGAGTTTCCCATCGAGTTCTTTCTCGATTTTGCGCGCGACCCCAAAGCATGGCCCCAGGACAAATTGGAAGATTACACACGACTCTGGGCACAGCGCGAATTTGGACCAACTTACGCCGCCGATATTGCCGACATCGTGGACAAGTACACGAAATACAATGGGCGATGTAAACCCGAACTGCTGAATCCAGACACGTTTAGTTTGGTCGATTATCAAGAAGCGGATAGAGTGCTCGCTGATTGGAAGCAGATTGCGGGTAAAGCAGAAAGCATCTATGCCAAGTTGCCACCAGAAGCACGCGATGCATTCTTCCAACTCGTTCTGTATCCCACCAAAGCCAGTGCCATCGTCAACGAGCTTTACATCACAGTCGGCAGAAATCGGCTGCACGCGGCTCAAGGGCGCGCCAGCACAAATGAGTTGGCGGCAAAAGCTCGTGCTCTGTTCCAGGCTGATGCCGATTTAGCTAAGCAGTACAACCAGTTGGGCGGCGGGCGATGGAACCACATGATGGATCAAACGCACATCGGTTACACCACATGGAGCGATCCCAAAACCAACATCATGCCCGAAACAAGGGAAATCCAAGTTCCTGTGAACGCGGCGTTGGGAGTCGTCGTTGAAGGTTCCACAAACGCGTACTCTTCCAATTCTCCTTCTGGGGCATCACTTCCCGCTTTCGACTCTTTTAACCGTCAAAATCACTTTGTTGAGGTCTTCAATCGTGGGCAGAAACCGTTTAATTTCTCGGTTGCTCCAAGTGCTCCGTGGATTGTAGTGAGTCCATCACAAGGCACAGTAGAAAAAGAGCAACGCCTTTTTGTCAGCATCGATTGGGACAAAGTGCCTGTAGGCACTCAACAAGGAACTTTGAAAATCACTTCATCAAATGTAGAAGGAGTGGGTGAAGTGACGGTGGCAGTTCAGGCTCGTAGCGCAGCATCGCTCTTGAAAACTCCATTAGAAGGATTTGTCGAATCGAATGGGTACGTTTCGATGGAAGCCGAACACTACACCCGCAAAGTGGATGCGGACGCCGTGAAGTGGGACAAAATCGAAGGTCTTGGGCATACCCTCTCTTCGATGACTGTATTTCCCGTAACAGCCCCCAGTGTGCTATCCAGCCAGAATTCACCCCGACTGGAATATAGCATGTACCTGTTTAATTCGGGAAGGGCTGAAGTTGAGACTGTTCTTGCCCCGACGCTCGATTTTGTGCCGGGGCGTGCGCAACGCTTCGCCATTTCTTTCGATGACCAAACACCTCAGATTATTGAGTTGCCCAAACAAAATAATGGACGCTTGTGGGATGCCGCTGTGCGTGACGGCGCGTACAGACTGCGTTCTACCCATACATTGAATACGGCGGGTTATCACACGTTGAAGGTCTGGATGGTTGACCCCGGTGTGGTGCTTCAAAAACTCGTTGTTAACATGGGCGGTGCCAAGCCGAGCTACCTCGGCCCGCCCGAAAGTTACCGCAGTCAGGGAGCGGGGACTGTTGTCACAATCAACAAAGTCGGTGCTAACCCTGATCTGAAGTTTGTGGACGCTCCTGTAAATAACGGCGCACCATCGAGAAGACAGTTTCAAGGAGGGGCGCCACAAGGAGGACAAGGCCAGCCTTATCGGGGGAATGCTTCGATTCCAGTGCCGCGAGGAGATGCCAATTCTTTGTTAGCCCATGAGCAACTGGTGGCCAAAGCCAAGGTGGGGGGAATCGATCTCTATTTTCTGGGAGACTCCATCACCCGCCGTTGGGGGACTAAAGATGCCCAGTACGCTCCGATGCTAGAGAATTGGAAGCAGAACTTTTTCGGATGGAATGCTGGCAACTTCGGGTGGGGGGCTGATTCGATCCAGAACATTTTATGGCGTATCCAGAACGGTGAACTCGAAGGCGTAAATCCCAAAGTCATCGTTATTCTCGCTGGCACAAACAATGTGGGCACCAATCCGGGAGGCGCCGCAAAAATTGCCGACATCGTGAAGGGAATAGAAGCCTTGGTCACAACCAGCCAGCAAAAGGCACCGAACGCCAAGATCGTCCTGACCGCGATATTCCCCCGCAATGACAATATGGCGGTGCTGCCAGAAATTCAGAAGATCAACGAGGGCATAGAAAAGCTAGATGACGGGAAAACAATCTTCTTCCTAAACGTCAACGACAAGCTTGCTGGCCCCGATGGGACTCTTTTCGAGGGAATGATGGGGGACAAGTTACATCCCACTGTTAAGGGGTATCAGGTATGGGCCGATGGGCTGCGACCTCTGCTAACCCAGTTGCTGGGGCCTCCAGCAATAACCGATCACGCTCCGTCTCCTACGGGCGATCCCAGCGCGACAAAGCCCGATCCTCGCACCTAGTTCAAAGAATAGGGCAGGGTATCTTTGGCTCGAAAAACCAGTTAATAATCTAAAAATAGAACATGAAATTGAAACCCATTTTGGTTGGTTTCGGAGGACTACTCGTTGTTGCTTCTGCCACGAAAATACCTTCCGCTGTAGCCCAAAAACCTATTAAAGTCCCCGTGCGCGACTGCTGTGGCACAGGCAAGCCCATGATTTTGCAGGGCAATTTCAACTTTTTCGAACCGGAAAATCTGCAAGTGCCTGATGTGGAGGACTCGACTTTATTTCGCGAGGAGGTGTATGGAAAGGAGTTCGCTGTTGCGATTCCTGGTTTGCCAGAAGGGAAATATACCATCGAAATTCAGGCTGCCGAGTCTTACGTCAAAGACCGCAACCTGCGCCTGATGAATATTTCGGTTGGCGACCAGAAAATCGCTGAGAACCTCGACCTCTTCGCTGTGTCGGGCGGGTTCGGCAAGGCGGCGAATATCAAGGGAAGTGTTAGTCACCTTGCCGATGCCATTGGCGGCCCACTCACCATTAGCTTTCAAGGAGTAAAGGAGAACGCCAAATTCAACTTCATTCGAGTGATCGATGAAAAAGGAGTTGTGGTTTCTTCGGCGTATGCTTCGCAGTTGCACCAGGACCAAATTCAATTGGGCAGCAAAGTTCCAGTCGTCACTACTGCTTCGATTGCCTTCGATACGTCCAAATCTCGCTCGGCTCGTATTGCTGACCTCATCTCGCGGATGTCGCTGAACGAAAAAGTTGCCCAGCTACAAAACCGCGCACCAGCCATAGAACGTTTGCGAGTTCCCAGTTACGATTACTGGAATGAAGCATTGCACGGAGTTGCGCGTAACGGGCGCGCAACCGTATTTCCCCAGGCCATCGGCATTGCCGCAACGTGGGATATTCCATTGATTGGCCGAGTCGCGGACGCCATTTCGACTGAGGGGCGCGCCAAGTACGCCGAAGCGCAGAGTCACAACGAGCATGGAGGCTACAAGGGGCTCACATTTTGGACGCCGAATATCAACATCTTCCGTGACCCGCGCTGGGGGCGTGGACAGGAAACCTACGGTGAAGACCCATTTCTGACCTCGCGCGTTGGTGTGGCGTTCATTCGCGGTTTGCAGGGGAGTGACCCCACTTATCTCAAGACGATGGCGTGTGCCAAACACTTTGCGGTACATAGTGGGCCAGAACCACTGCGCCACTCGTTCGATGCCAAAGCCTCATCGCAGGACTTGTACGACACCTACTTACCCGCTTTTGAAGCCGCTGTGAAAGAGGGCAAAGTCATGTCGGTGATGAGTGCCTACAACGCTATCAACGGAATTCCTGCGCCCGCCGACAATTTGCTCATTAAGCAAATTCTGCGTGGCAAATGGGGATTTAAAGGCCACGTGGTTTCGGATTGCGGTGCTATCACCGATGTGTGGGCTGGTCATAAATATGTGACCTCGGCACCAGCTGCTGGTGCTGCCTCCATCAAGGCGGGCACCGATTTGGAGTGCGGCAACGATTATCGCAACTTGGTTGCCGCTGTATCGCAGGGGTTAGTGTCGGAAAAGGAAATTGATGTGGCACTCGCCCGTGTTCTTGATGCCCGTTTTCAGTTGGGTATGTTCGATCCGGCTGCCAACGTGAGATGGACTGGCATCGGGGCCAACGATTACGACACGCCTCAGAACTCGCAGTTGGCGTTGGAAACAGCGCGCGCTTCGCTGGTCTTACTCAAAAGCAACGGAGTTTTGCCCTTCAACAAAACGCGCATTAAAAAGCTCGCTGTTATTGGCGATAACGCCAACAGCGTTGCCATGCAAAATGGCAATTACAATGGCGACCCTTCCCATCCCATCACGATTTTGCAGGGGCTCAAAGCCAAACTTGGGGCGGAGAACGTTGTTTACGCGCGAGGCTGTGCTTTGGCCATGAAAGCGGGGGAAACGGTTGACCAGAACAGCGAAGAATTTCGCAATGCAGTCGCGGTTGCCCGCGATGCCGATGCCATTGTTTATGTCGGAGGCCTCAGTCCTTCTCTTGAAGGAGAGGAGATGACGGTGTCTTATCAAGGCTTTAACGGCGGTGATAGAACCAACATTGAATTACCGGCTGTGCAACACGCGATGTTACAGGCGCTCCAGGCGACGGGCAAACCACTTGTGTTCGTCAATTGTTCGGGCAGCGCCATCGCGATGCCCTGGGAAGCCGACAACATCCCCGCAATTTTGCAAGCGTGGTATCCAGGCCAGAATGGAGGCACTGCTGTCGCGGAGGTTTTGTTTGGCGATGTGAATCCATCGGGCCGCTTGCCGATCACGTTTTATCGTTCTACGAATGACTTGCCCGCTTTCACCGACTACAGCATGAAGGGGCGTACTTACCGTTACTATGCTGGCAAACCATTATGGAGTTTTGGTCATGGCCTGTCGTACACCCGGTTCGCCTACGGGACTCCCGCCAAAATCGGCCAGGTGAAGACAAATGGAATGGTGACAGTGAAGGTGCCCGTCAAGAATGTGGGCGGTCGTTCTGGAGAGGAAGTGGTGCAGGTTTATGCGCGTCCCCTCTTTGTCGATGTCGATAATCGCCAGCCACTACACCGACTCGTTGGCTTTTCGCGGGTTTCTATTCCGGCGGGACAAACCGCCTCGGTTACTATCTCAATTCCCGCCGAACGTTTGCGTATCTGGGATGAGAAGAATAGTAATTACCGTGTTGTGCCCGGCCAATACGAACTTGGTATCGGTGCTGCCTCGGATGATGCCCGCGTTAAATCGACTATTCTGGTTGTTCGCTGAATAGGTTGAACATCCTTGCTGGCTGCTCTAAGGAACAGCCAGCAAGGGAGTGATATAGCACTGGTTAGGAATCTGGAAACATTATCTGGGCGGTTTGGTACAAGTAGCGCCGCCAGTTCATCCACTCATGCCCGCCCGAACTCAAGGTCGAGAAAGTCCGAATACCGTAACCGTTGAAGACGGCGAGAGTTTTCTGGCTGTTGGTGAAAGCAATGTCCGTTTCTCCCGCTGCAAAATAAATGGGCATACGGAATTTGTCGTTGATTTTTGGGTCACTCAAAATCCCCTTCATATTTTCTTGAAACGATCTCAGGCGATCCGGCCAGTAGCCGGAGCTGAACACAAATAGCTCACCGAAGGTATCCAGGTGATTCACACCTGTGTTCAACACGACAAATCCTCCCATCGATAAGCCTGCTAACGCTCGATTGTCGCGAGTGGATTTAGTGCGGTAGCGCCCATCGACGAACGGGATGATGACCTTGAGATATTCGCTGGAACAAGCATCCTCAATGCCTGGCTTCGGTGAGTCGCCTGAAGCCAGATCGCGGGAGTTGGGCATGACGATAATCATCGGTTTGGCTTTGCCCGTGGCGATCAGATTATCGAGAATGAGGTTCGCAAAGCCACCGGAACGGATATTGTTTGCCGTCCAATGGGCATCATCTTCTCCCCCACCATGATTCAGATAGAGAACGGGATAGCGACGTTCAGGGCTGGTGTCATAACCGGGAGGCAGATAGACGTGCATCCGCTTTTGCTTGCCGTCTAACGTCCTATAGGTCAACTGTTCGACTTTGCCATGAGGAACATCCGTATTGGCGAAAAACGAAGTGTCTTCGGCGGCTGGTAGCGCTGGAAGAATGGGAAGCGAACTTGGGGGCATCGCCATCTTATCGGGGGTTCCTCCTATGTTCAGCTCTGCGGCTCGTCCCTGTGGACAAGTCACAGAACAAGCCATGAGACTGAAGAGAACTATCTTTTTGGTGAGCATGAGTGGAAACAAACAATAAGCGGAAGAGATGAATGGTTTGACTCTCCATATCAATTACGAGCAATCGGCTGATAACCCAGGAGAGAAAGCATTTTTTCACCGTACCGCTTTCCTAACTCTCTATATCCAGCAGGAGTGAAATGCAAATTATCGGGGCGTCCGAGGCACCCCTGCGAAGAAATGACGTGCGAGTTAGGGATAGTTTGGGGCAGAGTGTCGATAATGGTGTTCATGCTGGCACAAGCGCCTTTTTGATCGGCTCCCACCAGTTCGCCCGCGAGCAAGGGGACTTCTTCCGACTTCAGGTTCAAGTCGTTGATGAGGTTGCCGTAAATGCCTTTGACCTTGTTCGGCCACTCTCTGTCGCCTGTGTTGGACTCGCCTTGGTGCAAAAGAATTCCTTTAATCACACCGTCTTTTTGAGCCAACTTCCCCATATCGATAAGGTGCTGATACGGGTTGCCACCATAGGCGGCAATGGTGTTCTTCATCCAACCTGGAGCCGTCTCCGCATATGTTTTGTAGCTGTCTTTCTCGAAGACCTCGATCTTGCTCCCAGCGACAGAAACGTTAATCACTCCCACTTTGATGTTGGGCGGAAGATTCGCGACCAGGGTGCGGCCAAAGTAGTCGGCAGGGGATAGCCCCGTTGATTCCCTGCACAGAGACGTCGTTGCTGTGTACCAATGCCCCTGTTCCCTCTTCATTTTCGGAAAATCGACGGCAGCTAAAACCTGAAACCGTTCATCAACGGGGCCTTGGTCCTGTTCTTCGATGCCCGGATACCCTTCCATATTCGATTGTCCCAGACACAGGAAGACGTAGAAGTTTTTGTCCTGAGCAAAGGCTTTCGTACTCAATAGCAGCAAGGCCGCTAACATAGTTGCTCTTGTTTTCATAATAGTCGTTTTGCTCTCTTTGAGAGGCTGTCAGTAACTGAGGTGAATCGGATGTCTATTTCAGCCCCGTAGTGGCGATACCTTGGATGAATGTGCGCTGGGCCAGGAAAAAGAGGAGGACAATGGGCGAAAGCACCAGAATCGAGGCGGCCATTAGAATGTTCCATTCGGTGCCCCCTTGCTGCGATTGAAAGCTTTGTAGACCAAGAGCCAGCGTGTACTGTTGGGGGTACTGCAAATAAACCAACGGACCGAGAAAATCATTCCATACGCTCATAAAAGTGAACAGCGAAACAACCGCGAGCGCTGGACGAGCCAGTGGCACAATGATGCGCACGAAAATCATCCACTCCGAGCAGCCATCGAGCCGAGCCGATTCGGAAAGTTCTTCAGGGATGGTGAGAAAAAACTGCCGCAACAGAAAAATGTTGAAGGCCGAGCCAAACCAGGCGGGAACCCAGAGAGGTTTCAAGGTGCCCATCCACTGAATCGGCGTGTTGTCGGTCATCCAACGAAAGATGGAAAACAGCGAAACCATCATGACAGGGAAGGGAATCATCATGGTCGCCAGCATGAGCGCGAACAATACGCCCCGCCCTTTGAAATCCACTTTGGCAAATCCGTAGGCCACGATTGAACTTGAAACCACCGTTCCCAGCACTGCGCCCAGAGCGACAATGAGTGTGTTGCGTGTGAACAGCGGGAAATCCATTTGAGGGGAAGTGAGCGCCTGCCAATAGTTGCCCGGCAAAATGGGTTTGGGGATGAATTGTGGGGGGAAGGCCATCGTTTGATCGAGCGATTTCAAACTGGTGGACAGCATCCAAATGAACGGCAACAAAAAGCCCGCCGAGATAAGCAGTAGCGCCACGTGAACCATGAAGCGTTCGTTGCCCTTGCGCCGAGCGGCTAATGTCTTTTTGCGCGTTTTTGGGTTATTTGTGAAGGCCCCGTTTTCACGTGCTGAGAACGCGATGGCGGCACTCTCCGTGGCAAGGTTTTGGATGTCGGTATCGTCAGGGCTGGAAATTGGCATGATGAATTCGAGAATTGACTGAATAAAATGGTGGGGATGCGGCTTTATTTGCCTTGATAATAGACCCATCGGCGACTCGACCAAAATGCGATGCCAGTCAAGGCCATGATCAGGAGAAGCTGTACCCACGCCATCGCGCTAGCGTACCCCATGCGCAGATAATTGAAGGCGTTATCGTACAGGTACATGGTGAAAAAGTAAGTCGCGCGTGCCGGGCCTCCCGAAGTCATGATGTAAGGCACTGCAAACACTTGCATCGTCCCAATAATGGCCATAATGAGGTTGAAAAAAATAACGGGAGAGATGGTGGGAAGCGTGACATGACGTAGGCGCTGCCATGCACTGGCTCCATCGAGTTCAGCGGCTTCTATCAGTTCGCGGGGTACATCCTGAAGACCCGCCAGATAAATAACGACGGTTTGCCCCACTCCCCACACGCTCATCAGGGCTAACGCTGGAAGTGCCCAAGTTTCCGAAGCCAGCCAGGGCGGGCCGGGGATACCGATTTTTGACAGCAAGATGTTGATAAGTCCCAACCGCGCGTTGAAGAGCCACAACCACAGCATCGCCGAGGCGACTGTGGGAACGAGCGAAGGAAGGAAAATGATGGTGCGGTAGAACGCTTGGCCTTTGATATCGGCGTTCAAAAGCAAAGCTATGCCAAGCGAAATCATCATGCTTGCTGGCAAGGACAACAAGGCATAGTAGCCAGTGTTAGTGAGCGCTTTCCAAAACACGGGGTCGGTGCCCAATTCCCGGTAATTGCTCAACCCGGTGTAATACGGCTTTTGCAACAACGAGTAGTCGCAGAGGCTATAGTAAAAAGAAAGGCCCACTGGGAGCAAGGTGAAGAGGCAAAATCCAATCAACCAGGGCGAGAGAAATGCGAGGCCTGTGCCCAGTTGTGTGCGTTCCTTGTTCGTTTTCATCGGATGGTCTAACGGGTTAATAAAGATGTGGGAGATAGGGATTACTCGCTTTTCGCGCGTCCTTGTTGTAAAGCGCGGAAGCTGTCGTACTTTTGTTGCAAACGGGTTTGCGCTTCGCGCAGGGCGTCTTCGGGTTTAGCTTCGAGCAGATAAACCCTCTGGGCGACGTTGTTCAGTTCGTCGGCCACTTCCGGCCACAGCGCCAGTCGAGGCACGGTTTGGGCATGAGGGCTAGATGCCAATTTTTCGAAGACATCAATATAGGGGTTGGGATGGTGAAGCCGGAAATTATCGCTTACTTTGCGTAGTGGCGAGTTTTTGCAATGCATCATGCACAACTTCTCCATCGGGCCTTGCTCGTTGACATATGCGATGAACTCGAATGCTTCCTTGACGTGGCGAGCGCCACGCGGAATGATCATCACGTCGAAGGGACAATGGGCGACATTCTGAACTCCTTCGACGGCAGAGGGAAATGGCGCCGCTCCCCATTCGTAGTTAGTGCGACGCTTTTCGATAGGCCAACTCATCTCGGCTTTTTTATCGTCTGTTATCCAGCGATTCAGGCTTGGCCTGTTGTTTTCGATGTAATTGGCAAGCCACGGCCCCTGTTGCTCCATCGCCAGTTGGCCAACCATGAATGGGTTTTGTGGCGAATCCATGCCTCCCAGTCCGCTGCGGAATTCGGACATCGATGCTTTGCCTAGCTTGAGTGAATAAGAGCGTACCCATTCGTAGGCTTTTATCACTGGAGGCGACAGCAGAGTAAATTTCTGCGTCTTCTGATCGAAGAGATCGCCTCCAAACCAGTAGGTCGTTAAAGCTAAATACCACCCTGGTTCCATCGGCAAATATCCGGTGCGAACCAGATGCTTATCAGCGTCGAACTTATCCAGAACCTTGGCGTAACGGTCGAGTTCGTCCAAAGTACGAGGTGGGCGATTGGGGTCTAGCCCTGCGGCCCGCAATAAGGCGGCATTTTCTTTGAAAATCCGCTTATTGTAGTGCAAGGCGACCACACCGGGGGTGCTGACTAACCCCCACAGATGGCCGTTGTATGAACAGCCTCGCCAGTACACCGATTTGTAATAATCAGAGGTGATGCCATGAGCTTTCGCCATGTCCTCCAGCGGTTCTAATGCATCAATCGCTGCGAACTGAGGTACCTGGGTGTCCCATACGCCCGCAATATCAGGTGGAACACCTCCCGCTGTTGAAACCAGAGTTTTCTGGTTGATGTTACTCATCGAAAGGTACTCGACATAGATACCTTTACGCGCGCCAACGCTGTTATTGAAGTCGTTGACAATTTGCTTCATCTGAGCCGCTTCTTTGTTAGTCCACTTTTCCCAGTAGGTGACGACAACTCGGTTCTTGGGTCTGTTGGCCTCTGGACGCGGCCCGAAGAGCAGAACGCCCGCCGCCAACAAACCCAATGAAGCGGAAATCCCAAATTTCAGGTAGTGCGTGTAAAGGTTCATAAAAAGTGGGCCGCAAAGTGGGAAGTTCTGGGCAAAACGGTGGTTCAGGTGGCGCCTTCGCGTGAATTATCACTGGGGCACGGGCAGACCATTCAAGATTCCATGCCATCGGGCATTAATTTAGATGAATCGCGTCATCATTCTACCCAAGTTGCTCTGATTTTAAACCTCAGGCGAATTAATTTTTATTGAATCCTGAAAGCGAGTTAGAGAGTGATAGCAGGCGTTATCAAGAATTTAGAGATGAAAAAGTTTGAAATATGTAGTCCTTGGGTATAATGATGACTCGATTCATCAGGCGATTTGAGCAATGAGAAGTGCTTGCCTTGTTGAATTGTGTTTTTGGTGATTGGTAACAGTGAAGGCTACGGGCCTCACAACTTCAAACTGCCCATGAAAACCCACATTCCACTGCTTGCCGTCGGAGCACTTTTATCGGGACATCTTTGTATCGCCCAGACCAATACATTAGCCGATGACTGGAAACCTGCTGCGTCCAATCAAGAGGGAAAGCAGTACCCCCAGGTCGATTCACTGGGGCGCGTTCGAGCGCGTGTCGTTGCGCCCCAGGCACAAAGCGTCCAACTCGATCTGGCTCGATCTGGGAGGTGTCAAATATCCCTTGACGAAGGGCGACGATGGGGCTTGGATAGGCGAGTCACAGCCGCAGGATGAGGGATTCCACTACTATCAAATTGTGGTTGATGGTGCTCAAGTTCCTGACCCAAATAGCCTCTATTTCTATGGAGCCAGTCGCTGGGGAAGCGGAGTGGAAATACCCGCTAAAGATCAAGATTTTTACGCCCTCAAAAATGTGTCTCATGGACAGCTACGCGAGGTGCATTACTTCTCGAAGAACAGCAACTCAGTTCGCCGCTGCTTCATTTATACCCCGCCACAATACGATAAAGAACCCAAAAAGCGCTTCCCCGTACTCTATCTACAGCATGGCGCGGGCGAAAATGAAACTGGATGGGGAAATCAGGGGCACGCCAATTTGATCATGGACAACCTGATTGCCGAAGGGCGAGCCAAACCATTCATCATCGTAATGGAGAATGGGGGTGGTATTGGCGGCCCACCAGGTCCCAGACCCACAAATGCTCCCACTGCTGCTCCCGGAAATAATGCTCCTCGTGGCGTCATGGGGCCAAGAGGACGAGTTTTCAACTTTAGCGCATTCGAGCGAGTTCTCATTGATGATTTGATTCCTTTCGTCGATACCAACTATCGCACCGTTGCCAACCAACCCCATCGTGCAATGGCTGGACTTTCTATGGGAGGTATGCAGACCCGAGGAATTACCCTCGCCAATCTCGATAAGTTCTCCCATATCGGTGTTTTTAGTGGCGGGAGCATCGCTCCAACAGACATCGCCGACATGAACATTTTCAAGAAGAAAGTGAAGGCTGTGTTCTTTAGCTTTGGAAGCCGAGAAGGTGGCGCTGCCTCAGCTAAAGCCAACGCGGACGCTCTGAAACAAGCGGGCATCAACAGCTACTACTACGAATCGCCGCTTACTGCTCACGAATGGCAGTCGTGGCGTCGCAGTCTCTATCACTTCGCTCCCTTGCTGTTCCAGAAATAAAAAGGTTCAAACCTTCACATGAATTCCTATAAAGTCCATCTCATTGTGCTTGGTCTCGCAGGTGCCCTTTTGGGGCGCAAGACTTTTGCGACAAATCCTCTCATCACCAATCAATTTACTGCCGACCCAACGGCTAGAGTCTTTGATGGCAAGATGTATGTCTACCCGTCGCACGATATTCTTGCGTCTCTAGGAAAAGGTCGGGTAGGGTGGTTTTGCATGGAGGATTACCATGTGTTTTCGTCCGACGACTTAAACGATTGGAAAGATCACGGCGTTATAGTCAGTCAGGATAAAGTGGACTGGGTTGATGCCAAGTCCTACAGCATGTGGGCGCCAGATTGTGTATTCAAGAACGGGAAATACTACTTTTACTTTCCTGCCACGGCCAAGAACGGTGGCTTCCGAATCGGCGTTGCCACTTCAGATAAGCCCTATGGCCCATTCAAACCGGAAACTACTCCCATTGAAGGTATCCAAGGTATCGATCCATGCGTATTCATCGACAAAGACGGACAGGCCTACATCTATTATTCGCAGGGGAAAATTTTTGTCGCTAAATTGAAGGACAACATGATGGAGTTGGACTCGCTTCCCAGAGCCATCAACAATCTGCCTGCCACCGGGCTTTTAGAAGGGCCGTTCGTGTTCGAGCGCAACGGTATCTACTATCTCACTTATCCGCACGTTCAGAAAAAAATCGAGCGTTTGGAGTACAGCATAGGCGATAATCCGTTGGGACCCTTCAAGCCCACCGGAGTCATTCTTGATGAGTCGGCGAGTGGTTGTTGGACGGTTCACCATTCCATCGTCCAATACAAAGACCGTTGGCATTTGTTCTACCACGACAGGGATCTTTCCCCTGACTTTGATAAGAATCGCTCCATCCGAGCCGATTATCTGGCTTTTAATGAGGATGGAACGATCAAGAAAGTCGTTCCCACGCTACGCGGTGTAGGGCTTGTCGATGCGAAAAGTCAAATTCAAATCGACCGCTATAGCGAAGTCAGTGGCGACAGAGTGAGCGCCTCTTTCTTGGATTCCGCTAACAAAGCGCTGGGGTGGAAAATCTCACTCCCGGAAACCAACAGTTGGGTGCGATTCAACAACGTCGATTTCGGTGCCGAGAATTTGAACTCACTGAGCATAAAAGCCATATCTGCTCTAGGCGCTAATGTGGAACTCCGTTTAGATACAGCGGACGGCACTGTTTTAGGCCAAGTGGAAGTTGCTAAAGGAGCCGAATGGAAAACTCTCAACACTAAGCTGAATAACATTCCAACTGGTGTTCACGATTTATTTGTCAAATCACTTGGAGACGCCAGCGTGGACATCGATTGGGTCACTTTTAAATGAAAGGTGTCTCCAGCACCTCGCTTAGCGTTGCTTTCATTGGTGGCTCAACCAACATAACAATGGGCATCCGCATTAATGCGGATGCCCATTGTCGCACTATCTACAACTCCTAAGTAGAAGTTATTCAATCGGGGTCGGCGCCTACAGTGAAATAAGTGGCGCGCGGTGTGCCATCACTATAGAAGTTGCCGGATGATTTCATGAGGGCATCCAATCCCATCGTCTTGATATGGCCATCGCACCACAGGACGTTGAGTTTGTCCATATGGCGCTCGACATCGTTACCGCTCGTGGTGCGTGGTGAAGTGCCAGGATTGATGTAAAAACTTCCCCCACTGTTGTTCAAGTCATTCCATGCCGTTGAATGCTCATATCGACTTGCATCGAGCGCAAACACGGTTGTTGCGGGGGCAGCAATAGAAGCCCACCCCACGTTCGTGCCGGGTTGACTCATGGGGGGGCCTTTGGGAAACCCTGAACCTTCTGCATAGCCGCCCATATTAGCTCCGTAGGAGATGGTGCGGTTATCGGTTTCAGGTTTGATAGAGCGCGAATCGCTCGGACAAACAAAAAGCTGGTAGCTCTTGACGTAAGGCTGGATGGCATTAATCCAGTTCGGTGAGGTCGGATCCGTGGAACTGAGCATCCAGATCATGGGCATCTTTTCATCGTAATCCTGGGTGTATTGCATAAGCCCTAAGCCAATTTGTTTAAGATTCGATTGACAAGAGGCCTTGCGAGCATTCTCACGAGCCCTAGCAAAGACAGGAAACAGGATCGCTGCCAAAATCGCGATGATAGCGATGACTACAAGCAATTCTATTAGGGTGAAGGCTTTATTTGACATTTTCATGGTTGCCCGAGGAATAGATTGGATGGGAAATTTAGTTGGGATGACGCGCGCCATCCGGCCTGATGTTCTAAGAGTCTGTACTCAAAGAGAGTAATAAGTGAGACTTCGTGTGATGAGACAGGGGTATGTGAGTGATTTGACGGATGAGCAGTGGGAGTGTGTGCGACCTCTGGTGGAGGCCAAGACGGG
>SDZD01000205.1 GCA_004172935.1 bacterium
AGCAAACGATACGTTGAATGGAACACCGGTTGTAATCGGAACAAACCCAGGCCAAATAAAATTGACTGGAATTACGGTTCCAGCAGGACTTACTTTAAATGCCAACGGAACGGTAAGTGTTGCAGCCAATACACCGGCTGGAAACTACAATGTAGAATATTCAATCTGTGAGATCACCAATCCAACAAATTGTGATACGGTAACTTCTGTAGTTGTTGTAAATGCAGCAACAATCGATGCAGTTACGGAAACAACAACTGCAATCAATGGAAACACAGGTGGAACAACAGCAGCATTAACAGCAAACGATACGTTGAACGGAACACCGGTTGTAATCGGAACAAATCCAGGAGAAGTGAAACTGACTGGAATCACGGTTCCAACAGGTCTTACTTTGAATGCCAACCGAACAGTAAGCGTTGCAGCAAACACACCGGCTGGAAACTACAATGTGGAGTATTCAATCTGTGAGATTACCAATCCAACAAATTGCGATACGGTAACTTCTGTAGTTGTTGTAAATGCAGCGACAATCGATGCAGTTACGGAAACAACAACTGCCATCAACGGAAATGTTGGAGGTACAACAGCTTCATTAACTGCAAACGATACGTTGAATGGAACACCGGTTGTAATCGGAACAAATCCGGGTCAAATAAAACTGACTGGAATCACGGTTCCAACAGGACTTACCTTAAATACCAACGGAACAGTAAGTGTTGCAGCCAATACACCGGCTGGAAACTATAATGTGGAATATTCAATCTGTGAGATTACTAATCCAACAAACTGCGATACGGTAACTTCTATAGTTGTTGTTAGCGCAGGAACACTTGTTGCCAATGCCGATACGGTTCCATCTGTAACAGCTACAAATGCATCCCAAACTTTGGTAAATGTATTTGATAACGATACTAAAAACGGAACAGCCCTTGTACCATCAGATGTAAACCTGACAGTTACAATTGCAGACCCAACAGGATATTTAACAGTAGACACCAACGGAAATACAGTTTTAGGATCCAACGCTCCGGCAGGAAACTATGAATTGACATATACAATCTGTGAGAAACTGAACCCGACAAACTGTAGTTCAAATACAGTGAAAGTAAC
>SDZD01000080.1 GCA_004172935.1 bacterium
AGGCGACCTCAAGCGCTTTGCCATCCTGCGAGGTCCTTACCGCAACCGCACAAAACGATTCACTCTCCGATTCAACCTCATCGCCGCTATACACAATCAGCACTTATGAAAGATGTCTATTGAACATCGTAAGCATCCGCGCGGGCATCATAGCGGAAACTCATCACCCGCAACGAGTGAAATTTATTCCCCTGCGCCGATTTTGTATTCGCAAGTTGAGCCACTGCTTGCGCCTCAAACTGCCGCCTCGCCCGAAATGGAGCCGCCGCCTTCCACAGCGCTCCAAAAAGTACAACCGCTCCAACACTCGCGGCCAAAATCCAAACCTTTCGACGCCCATTCATAAAAACCGCAGTGTTATCTAACAAAAATCAACTATCTCTGGAAATAGATAGCGTGAAAGTGCGCTTCCCCTGAGATACCATGTCACTTGGCATCCAGCATTGACCAGAGAACTCTTTGCCTCGCCCAGAGCGAGTCAGCCCACAACTGGAATCCGTGAAGTAAGAGGACTTCCCATCTGCCGAACTCCATTCCAGGGCATAACGAACATCGTACCAATTGTACTCTGCCTCATACCGAAGAGTCCTTATATGAATTCGCCTAAACGTACTGCCAGATGAGGTGGTTTTTCCCTGCAACTGTTCAGTTGCCTGAGCCTCCAATTGGCGCTTCTGCCTTGTTGGTGCAGACACCCTCCACAGCGCTCCAAAAAGCATAGCCACTACGAGACCAGCTGCCAAAATCCACGCCTTGCGATGCCCCTTCATAACAATCACAAAAATCCTACTCTTCATTCTGACACCAAACAAAACCAATATCTTCCCCTCTCTTCTCAAGCGGAAAATAAAACTGAACTCCACCACATGCGACCTCGTCTCACTGAAACGAAAGAGGTTTGGCTCGCCAGCCATTTTCTCAATAAGAACTCAAAGATTGAATAAAATTCGATTAATCAATCTTGTCTATTTTTAGGGACTTAAACCTATCCAAAAGGCTCATTTAATCAATCATTTTTGATTGATTATTCCCAAAATTCAATCCCGCGCTGGAAAGGGTGCGCTCCCTCTCAAAAACATAATTTCACGCTCAATACTCCCAGTCTGTGGTTCAAAACTAACCTCAGTAACACCCCCTCATCCAACCAGTGAGAGGGCGTTACCAAGCGCTAAATCAACTTAAAACTTCGCGATTTCTTCCCACTTGCCGGAGTTCTGCGATTTCTCGACGGTGTCCAGCACAAGGTTGTTGTACGCGCCGACGCGGAAGTCGGGGTGTGGACTCTTGCCCTGAGCATGACCATTCAATAGGTCGGCAACGGTGTTGATGAACGTGTGTTCATAGCCGATGATATGACCCGCTGGCCAGTAAACGCCCGAATAAGGCTGGTCGTTCTCGTTGACGTTGATGGTGCGGAAGCCCTGACGGTCGCTCTTGTCATCAGTCGAGAAAAATTCCAACTCGTTCATGCGCTCGAAGTTGAACGACAGGGTGCCCTTCTCGCCGTTGATTTCAAAGGTGTTGAAGTTGCGGTGCCCCGGTGCAAAACGGCTCGCTTCGAAAACGCCCATCGCGCCGTTGTCGAAGCGGCCCAGCCATGCGGTCGCGTCGTCCACAGTCACTTGGCCCATTTCCGTTGTCGCTTTGGCCGTCAAGCCCTCGTCGCCAGTCGTCGCGGCCTGAAGCGGGCGCTCTTTGACGAAGGTTTCGGTCATGCCGCACAGCGAAGACAAATCGCCGATCAGGTAGTTCGAGATGTCGAGGATGTGCGCGCCGATGTCGCCCAGCGTGCCGCTGCCCGCGATTTCTTTCTGCAAGCGCCAAACCAGCGGGAAGTTCGGATCTGCGATCCAGTCCTGCAAGTAACGAGCGCGGAAATGGTAAATGCGACCCAAATCGCCGCTCTCGATGATGCGCTTTGCCAAAGCAATGGCCGGAACGCGGCGATAGTTGAAGCACACCATGTTGACGACTTTGGCGGCTTCAACAGCGTCGAGCATCGCTTTGGCGTCCTCGAATGTGTTGCCCAGTGGCTTCTCGCAGAACACGGTTTTGCCCGCTTGTGCTGCATAAATCGCCATTTCGCGATGCTGGTTGCCAGGAGTCGAGATGTCGACGATGTCGATGTCAGGGCGGTCGATGAGTTTGCGCCAGTCGGTTTCATAACCTTTCCAACCGAACTGCTGCGCGGCGCGCTCGACGTTTTCGGGATTGCGTCCACAAATCGCCGTCATTTCGGGTTCGACTTCCAGATCAGGGAAGAACTTATCGACCTGACGATAAGCGTTCGAGTGCGTTTTGCCCATGAAGGCGTAGCCAATAAGGCCGATACCGACTTTTTTCTTTGCCATAATTGCTTTCCGTATGCGGAGATGGTGCGGGGCAAAGGTTAGCAATCACATCCGCACACGTGAAGTCAAAACCCTAAATGGATGCAAAGGAAACCGCGATTAGCGGCAAAGTCCCGCGACGAAATCACCTTTGTTATCGAGGGTGTTTGTCACCGGATATTTCACTTTCGCTCCAGGTCGTGGAGTAAACGGCACTCCGCCATTGTTGATCATATCCGGCCCCACGCTCCACAGCTTGTATGTTTTGCCCTGCGGCTTATAAAACAACGGCTTCCCATCGTTATACATATCCGTTGGAATGCTCTTGAGGTAGCTCGGAACAAGCGCCGATAATGTCTGCGGTGCTGCCCCATGTTCTGCAATGTAGGCTCGTAGCGCCAATCGTAAAAGCAGCATTGTACTGCTGGTGGTGTGGCGGGCTTCGTTCATCAGCACACGAGTTTCTGGGCCAACTATGTACTCGCTGAAAATATCGAGATTCGGTGGCAAAGTCGCTTTCTGTGCTTTCGAATAGGGCAGTTTGGTTTGGGCGATTTTGGCATCGAGCGCCCGGTTCACGTTATCGTAAATCGTCTGCTTGGAAATCGTCTGTGCCTGTATTATCTGAGACACACTCGGTTTGCTGGCAGCCAACAGATCGCGCCGCCAACTTGGTGTCATAAATATGCGTTTCAATTCGAGCAGCGTGTCTCGTTTTTCGACGGTCGCTGTTTGTGTTGCCGTTGCCTCTTTCGCCAGCAGCGCTTCAAGGCGGCGCGCTGCTGTGCGGGCTTCGCTCCCCGAAAGCTCATTGATGGTTTTATCCAAATCTTCCAGTGGCGCCCGCGCAATCGCCTCTATGGCAATCCCAACCAGCCGCGATATTAGCCCCCCGCCATGAGTAGAGTCTCTGCCCATCTGCATGTTATCGAGTGCGCTCATAGTCGCTTGCATCGGCTGTTTCTGCATCTGGAATGTGCGAGTACGCGCCCCCATATCGCGCGCCAATTGGCGTAATGTCGCCCAATCCCCCATCGGTTTGTTAGCGTAATCGGGGGCCATCGAGGGAGTAGTCAATCCCTGATTTACAAGAGCGAATGTCTTCGCATTCGCTTTAAGCCATTGTGTCCGTCGCGCCACCGAGTAATTTTTTAATGCATAAGGCGAGCCGGGGGCATTTATGTTGACATCAGAAGCGGGGTCTACTTCGGGTTTGAAGCGTATCGTTGCTTTTGCCGCTGCCACATAGAAATCATAGCCGTTGGGAGTGGGGCGAGGGGCCGCTGGGGGGATGTTCCACTTCGGGTCGGCGTCGCGTCCCCCGGCAACATAAACGACTGCTGCCAGTGGCACAATCAGGAAGACGCACACGAAAAATAGCGATTTTTCGGCTTTGGAAAGAGATTTTCTGGATGTCGACATGGGAGAGCAAATAACTTAAGCGGTATGAGCAACTGGTGTTACATATGGCCCTTCAGGAATGATGATAGCACGCGCATCGGCGCCATGCTTTTGGCGTGCGATTTCGAGGGCAACCTCGACGCTGGGTACTGGTGAAAGCAGTAGCGAATCCAAAGTTTCTGGACTCAAACCATCGGACACAATTAAAATTTGCGAGGCGTGCTGAAGCGCCAACATCATCTCTTGCAACTGCCATTGATCTATCTTGGTCGGCGACGAAAAGATGCGTTCCAGAAACTCATCGACCGTCGTCAGAGACTGGCACATCTCTGTGAACTCTGGCCCACCAATACCCTCGCTCAGCGATGCCGCGATAATTAGCGTCCCCCCCTTTTCCAAAGCGGGCAGGGCACACACCATCCCCTTGGCGATCTGGTAAAAAGTCGTGTCCAATGGATACCCGGCGCTCGTTGTCACCACAATCGGGGCAGGCTCAACCTGCACTTTGTTGCTCTGGTCTATCCACTCGATGCCCTTTCGATGAGCGCCCACCATGTCCCCCGAAAACACACCTGTAATGCGTCGCTCTTCATCCAGAGTCACGTTGCAAATGAAGTCGCACCCCACCTGCTTTGCCACAGCAAGGCTCATGGCGTGAATGGGGTTCGCCACCAGGTTACCCGCCCGTGCGTTCGGATTGCCAATCATCGGCGGCGAGTGGAACTGTAAAATCGTCTTCGCCGACGCGATGCCCGGACAAATTACCTTGCGCCCTCCCGAATAGCCCGCCATAAAATGCGGCTCTAATAGCCCCGTCGTGATTTTCAACTCTGCGTCGATATAATGCGAATTGAGCGCAACGCGCGCACTTTGCCCCTCACCAAACCCCACTTCGCCTAACTCGGCCATCTCTTCATCGTTGCGAGCATCATGGTTTTCGAATCGGTAATTCTCGAACAGGTAACTGCCCACCATCTCCCGCAGCTCTTCGCCCACATTGGGCCGATGCAAGCCTGTCGCAATCAAAAAGATGATGCTCTCGCGCCCAATGCCCTCCTCTTCGAGAATCTGCACCATCGGGCGTAAAATCGCCTCATTGGGAACGGGCCGCGTCACATCGCAAATCACGATGCAAGCGCTCCGTTTGCCGCGCGCCAACTCGCGCAGCGGCAGGCAGTCAATTGGATTCTCAAACGAATCGCGAATCGCCTCATCCGCATCTTCAAGTGGCGGTAGAGGATTGAGGTGAAGAGTTCGCGCGTCCAAATCGGGCGGCAATTCGAGGTCTAATCCGCTTCTTCCGTAACGCAGTTCAATGGGCATAGCCCGTAGTTTGTCAGCGAGGTGTCCAAACGTCCGTTGAAAAATTGAGCAGGAGTCGAGTGGGCCTCTGGCGCATTATAGCGCCCCTGCTCTCAGCTTATTTTTGAATGCGCTCTTCGACCATGCGGCTGTTGTCCAGTTCGCGCACAATGGCGCGTGCGGCAGCTTCAAAGCCATACAGCGAAAGGCTGGTGCCTTCGTTCTGTTCCCAGAAGCGTCGCACCGATTCGCCGCTTTTGACGCGCTTGTCGATTTCCTGTCCAATATCTGCCATCGGCCACCCTTCGTCTTCTGCGATTGCCCGCGCTTCATCCAGATACATTTTCACGCCATCCGCATGGCGGGCGCGTGTTGCTTTTGAGGTGCCCAGAAACAGCGGGCTGCCTTCGAGAAAGCGGTCGCGTGGCGGCGAAGCGCTCAAGCAAAACAACCTCTTTGCGGTCGTCGTGCGCTCGATTTCGTCCCACACGCGACGCAGTAAGTCGCGGTATTCGCTCAGTCCTTCGGGGCCATCCCAGAACTGCGAATGGGCACACGATTCCACGACCACGATGCGGGGGTTCTGGAATGACAGCGGCGGGAACGTTTTTCCATCGCGCTCAGAAGGCGCGCAGATGCGATGGAGCGCATTACCAACCCGCGCTCCTTCCAGTCCGTAGTTGACGATATCAAAGGTCGAGTGCGTATACAGGCGCGAAAGCTCGACCCGAAGTTCAAGGCACTCACCCCATCGCGCGAACTGCGAGTCGCCCAACAGCGACAGCGAAAAATCGTTCATTGCCAAAATTCGTCCCTCTATATGCGATGTTTTCGCCGCTTGGGCGTTTTAAGGCTTATTTGCCCTCAACAACGACATGTCCTCGCGCGGCATGTCGCCCAACTTCTGTAATTTCGACAAGCAAAGTTCCGCTTTGGTTTTCGGGAACTGTATCGAGTGCCACTAGTGTTTCACCCAGCACGGCATAGCGTGGTGATTCACGTGGATAAAAGGGCCATTTTAGATTTAAAATCATCATGGCTCCCACTGTCAAATCGCGCGCAAGCGGAACCGAAGGCATAATGCGCTCGAAGTCGATATGGTTCTCTGCCTGTGTCTCGTCTACGCGCAACCGAATGCGCGCTCCCGTTTCGCGTTCTAAATCGGCCAGCCATTCGCCTTCTTCCCCCAGAATATGGCACGCCGTTTCGGGGTGCGCGATGATGAGAACGCCTGTTCCCACGCTCTCCAATGCCATCTGGCGAGCACGGCGGCGTGCCTCCACTCCCAGTGTCTCGCCGCGCGGCACGAAGCCAGTTCCCTGACAGCGTGGGCACGCCTCGCCCAACACCTTTTGCAGAGATTGCCCTTCGCGCCGCCGTGTCATCTCGACTAGTCCCGACGGCGAAATTTGCACGATGCGTGTTCGCCCCCGATCTTCCTTGAGCGCCTGTTCGAGCGCATTCAAAATTCGCACACGGTCGCGGGTTTTCTCCATATCAATGAAGTCCACCACGATAACTCCACCCAAATCGCGCACGCGCAACTGCCGCGTAATTTCCTCGACTGCCACCAGATTGACCTGAACCGCTGTGTCGTTAAGCCCTTTCTTGGAAACGTGCGAACCAGAGTTGACATCAATCGCCGTCAATGCCTCCGCTTCGTCGATGGCGAGTGAACCGCCACCGCGTAGTGGAACTACGCGCTCTCCTGCCACGCGCACCTCTTCCATGATGCCGAACCGCTCGAATAGCGGCGTGGGTTCCGAATACAACTGAATTGGGCGCGCCAGCGCCGGAGAAAACGCTCGTACCTGAGCGGTGAAAGCCTCATACACCGAGCGTGAGTCGATAAGAATTGAGGTTACGTCATCGCTCAATCGGTCGCGCGCTACCCGCCCCAGTAGTCCTAGGTCTTCGTGAATGAGCGTGGGGGCATTCATATCGCGCCCTTTAGAAATCAGAGCCGCCAGTTGGCGCCCCAGATTTGCCAGGTCGGCGCCAACGGTGCTTTCCGAGGCGCCTTCCGCTTCGGTGCGAATGATAAGGCCGTGATCGAGTGGACGCACGCGATCTGCGATGCGTCGTAGCCTCGTTCGCTCTTCTTCCGAGGCGATGCGTTTCGAGACGCCTACCGTTTCGCTACCCACCACTAAAATCGAAGTACGCCCCGGAAGCGAGAGGCGCGTTGTAACGCGCGCTCCTTTGGTGCCTACCGGAGGCCGTGCGATTTGAACCAAAAGCTCTTGCCGTGGTTTAAGTAGCGTACTAATGGAGGCGCCGCGTTCGCCCCCGATGATGTCGCCAACATACAACAAGGCGTTGCGTTTTAGGCCGATGTCCACGAACGCTGCGTCCATGCCGGGCACGATGTTTTCGACACGTCCTTTATAAATTGAGCCGAGTAAGCGGGTGTCGCGTTCAATATCCAAGTCGAACAGATGCCCATCGCGCACTTCAGCGACGCGAATTTCGGGCGATTCGACATTGACAAGGAACAGACGCGGCATAACGAGCAGTTGGGGGACAGCGAACAGCCCAGTTTATAGCGTGTTGCCCCTTAATCTTCCACTGAAATGTACTATTTCTCCAAGAACCGTCCCACAAACAACAAAACGTCCCGCGTGGGCAGGACGTTTTGTTATTCGCTTCTCAAATTTAGCGGGTGATGCCGCCAGTTTTATCGTCCACCCTGTCGCCGGTTAGGGCGTCCGCTGCTTTCTCGCTGATGCCGCGAGTGTCTGGCCCTGCCGTTGTTATGCCACCTGTTTGAATGCCGGGAGTATCGTTGCCGATGTCGTCGTAGGTCGCGCCCGATGCATTGTAGGCCGGGTTGGTGTCGTCTGCCGCTTCTGCTGCGTCCCCTGCAACTCCGCCCGCTAATGAGCCGAGCGTACCGCCAATAGCGGCTCCAACGGGGCCACCCGCTGCCGCACCAACAAGTCCGCCAGCTACAGCTCCGACGCCAAGGCCCGTTGTGCCCGCATCCGAAGTTGATGGGCCGCCTGTCACGACGTTGTGGCCGCCAACACCCGTGCCAGCGCTGGTGTCGCTAACATCTGTGCCGCCCACACGGACACCGCGTTCATAATCGCCTGTGGTGACTATATCCGCTGTATCTGTATAAGCACCAGGAGCAGTTGCGGGGGCCACATAGTTGGTGTCGTCGTTTGCGACTGTCAACTCATCTTTCGTTGTGACTCCATCGCCCAAGCCCGTGACGGTGTTATCGTTGTCGATTTGGTCAATGGCTTCAACTGCTGCGCCCGAAGCCACCGCTCCGACAGAGCCGCCAATCAAGGCGCCGACAATGGCTCCAACTGGTCCTGCTGCTGCACCTGCGATGGCGCCAACCGCGCCTCCGCCGAAAGCACCGAGTTCGAGGCCCTTTTTGGCATCGTCATTGGGATTGTCGTCGATGCCATGCTGCACATTATCGTCGTTTCGAATATCGCTCATGATGTGTTTTCCTTTATAGGCGCGGCGCAAAAAATTCGACCACGCTGCGTCATTCCTCTGTTAAACGCAAGCACGGTGCCAACGACGAAATTTGTTGCCTTGCAAGGGTAAAACACTACTTTTAACGGGCGCCTACGTGCTTTCAACTTAAAAGGTAAAAAGAACCTTTAGTGAAAAATCACGCGAGAAGTTCGGGAAATTTCTCAAACTTTGACCTTCATGCTTGGTCCGTATGAATGGTCGCAGACCGTTCGCATTCTTTGGAATTTATATCGCTTCTCGCGCGAGATGAACCGATTCGAGGCGCCGCTTCAAAATATCCCGCCTGATGTGTGCCCGTTCGCCTCTGAGGGCGACTTTGATTATGGTGAGGAAAACCATGCCCATTTCCGCGCCACGTTTCCGGTCGACTTAGAAGGACACTCGCTCAAGAATCGCCCTGCCATCCTCTTTTCTGGTGGTGGTGGCGACGACGGCACTGGTTACTTCTTGCTCGCGCGCCACTGGGCCTCGCATGGATTCGTTGTGCTTCAACCCAAGCACGCCGATGCTTACACACGCCACTTCGATAACACCGGACATTTCATTCCGGCGCAGCGTCGTACCACCTGGGATGTTTGGGGGCTGGCCCTTTGCGAGCCGCGCCCCTGGCGTGCGCGTTGCGAGGATATGACTGGCTTGCTCGACGAAGTCGGCGACTTCGATGGGCGCCTTGATGTAAAACGCATTGGAGTCGGCGGCTACTCCTTTGGGGGACACGTTGCGTGTCTACTCGGTGGAGTGCGTTTCCGCGCGCGCGGCGAATCGTTTGGTTCTCGCGATAAGCGCATTAAGGCCATCCTCAACATGTCCAGCGAAGGCGGCGTGTTGTTGCAGCCCAAAGGCGTGTGGAAAGGCCTCGAAGTGCCGATGCTGTTGGTGACTGGCGAACGCGATAAAACCGTGTGGGGCGAAGACTTCCGTGCCAAAGTGCGCGAAGTAAAATGCGCCCCGCAAAACCTCATCGAAGTCCGTGTCATTCCTGGCGCCAATCACTTCTCTTTTGTAGGACGCCTCTTTGAAGTGATCGAGGATCTATCCAAAATCCACCCCGCCGACATCGCCGCTCAGACAGCTATCTTTTCCATCGTCAAGGGCGCCACAACCAAATATTGGAACGAGCAGTTGTAATATGCCCGGTGACCCACAGTGAATTTGTGAAACTGGGCATTTGATATGACCTCACGTTTTGCTTCTCTCGCTGTTTGCGGGCTTCTCTCCTCAAGCGCTGTGTTGGTTCAGGCAGCGCCCACGCCCAAAAACAAACTCAAGATGAACGGGAAAGTCGCGTCCACCCGTGTAAAAACGGTTGGGGGCGTGCCTATGGTTCCTCTGGCCGATGTTGCTCGTGCTTTGGGC
The DNA here is from genome assembly GCA_004172935.1 of bacterium. Taxonomy (GTDB): domain Bacteria; phylum Armatimonadota; class Abditibacteriia; order Abditibacteriales; family Abditibacteriaceae; genus Abditibacterium. The sequence continues at coordinate 9,888 of SDZD01000080.1, forward strand.
CAATCGCTCACCACCACGGCTGACGGATGGGAAATCAAAACTGCGAGTGGCACCTATCAGGCGGGCAAGCGGACCGGAAAAATCGGTGATGTTTTCCAAACTCCCAAATTCTCCTTCACTGTGTCTGGTGTGACAACAGCCAGCCAATATGCCAGCCAGTTCTTGAAAAACCCGCGCACCTTTCAGCCTCAGGCGCCCACCGAAACGCTCGTCATCGTTCATTGCCGCCTCAAGAACACGCTCCCCAAAGCACAGGGGCCGATGCTTTCAAATACCTATCCGGGCAATACAGCGCTCGCCGATTATGCGGGCGTATCCTACCCCCCAATTGTTTTCGACTCGCGTTTGTACGGCGATTATTCGGGCACTTCGATGCTCCCCGGTTCGCAAAACGAGTTCGCTCTGCTCTTCAGCGTCCCCAAATCGGCCCAGATAAAAGACCTCGTTTTTTCGGTGATGGATAGCAGCGATGTGAAGACCAAGGGCGTTGATATACGGGTTTCGCTCAAATAGGGCGCGAAATTGAGTAAATTTCCCGCGTGGCAATTGAGATTGAATGGCTATCGCAACGCGGTGTCGCGGCTCCTTTGGGTTTTCGCGTGGGAGCCGCGCGAGCCGGAATTAAAACACAGGGCTTGGATGTCGCCCTTCTGCTCGCCGACGAAGGTGCGACCTGCGCGGCAGTTTTCACGACCAGTCAGGTTAAAGCTGCGCCGGTTTTGGTTTCGGCGCAGCACTTGTTGGCTAACAGTCCGCGCGCCGTCGTTGTAAACGCTGGCAACGCCAACTGTTGCACTGGTGAAGCCGGAATCCAAAACGCGCGCCGTATGTGCGAACTGGCCGCTCAGAAAACCGGACTTGCTCCCCAACAAGTTCTCGTTTGCTCAACGGGTATCATTGGCCATGCGCTCCCTATGGAGAAAATCGAGAGCGCTCTCGCGTCAATGGAATTAAACGCCAGTGATGAAGACGCCGCTCGTGCCTTCATGACGACCGATTTAGTTCCTAAATTCGTCGCTGCCAGCGCCCAGATCGACGGTAAAACCGTCACCGTTGGCGGTCAGTGCAAAGGTGTTGGCATGATTGGCCCCAATATGGCGCCGCTCACCGTGCCGCACGCGACCATGCTGTCGTTCCTCACTACCGATGCTCAAATCGAAGCGCCGCGTTTGCAAGCCCTTCTGGAACGTGCTGTTGCCAAAAGCTTCAACTCGGTCACCGTCGATGGCGACATGAGCACCAATGACACCGCAATTCTGTTGGCTTCTGGCGCCTCGCAACTCGAAATCTCCGACAACAACGAGGAGCAGTTCAGTCAGCTTCTGGGTGAAGTCTGCATTGAGTTAGCAAAGAAAATCGCCCGCGATGGTGAAGGTGCTACCCGCCTCATTCAAGTCGAAGTTTCCGGCGCAAGCACCGAGAAAGACGCTCAGACCATCGCGCTTTCCATCGCCAACTCGCCCCTCGTCAAGACTGCCATCTTTGGCCGCGACCCTAACTGGGGCCGCATTGCTATGGCAGCAGGCAAAGCGGGCGTCCCATTCGATTCCTCGAAGTTATCGTTCTCGCTCGGCGAAGTCGAGCTGTTCCAAAATGGCGAGCCGTTGCCCTTCGACCTCGCCACCGCCGAACGCCAATTGGCCGATGAGAATGTTTTCATTCGCCTCCAACTCGGCGAAGGCACCGCTAACTGGACGGCATGGACATGCGATTTCTCTTACGAGTACGTCAAAATTAACGCCGAATACCACACCTGAAAACCATCATGCGACCGCTTATCTCACTGCAACTCTATACCGTGCGCGACCATCTCGCTAAGGATGAACTGGGAACTCTCGAAACCATTTCCTCCATCGGCTATGAAGGTGTCGAAATTGGCTACGGCTCGTCCGATGCCTTTTTGAACAAGTGCGACGAACTGGGACTGAAAATCACCGGAATCCATGTCGGCCTTGATGCCCTGCAAAATGATTTGGATGGCGTCGTGGCCTTCGCTAAAAAAGTCGACAATCAATTCGTCATTCTGTCGTGGATTTCCGATGAGCATCGCGGCGACCTCGGTGCGTGGAACAAAACCGCTGATTTGCTATCGGAAATCGGCGCCAAACTGCGCGAACAAGGCTTGCGTTTGCTTTATCACAACCACGATTTTGAGTTCGAATCGTTCGACGGCAAATACGGTCTTGATGTCCTGTACGAAAACGTGCCCGCCGAGAATCTCGGCGCTGAACTCGACACCTACTGGGTGAAAAAAGGCGGCGCCGACCCAGTGCAGTACATCGAGCGTTACTCCGCTCGCTTGCCCCTCCTGCACATCAAAGACATCACCGAAGAAGGCGATTTCGCCGAAATCGGACAGGGGACCCTGAATTGGCCCGCCATCTTCGCCGCCGCTGAAATGGCCGAAGTCTCTGTGTATGTCGTCGAACAAGACAAGTGTGTGGGCGACCCCTTCGACTCAATAAAACTCTCGCTAGAAAACCTCAAGAAAATGGGCAAAATCTAGCTGCCATCCAGGGGGGCGAAAATCGTATTTTCGCCCCCTTCTCCCCTCATTCAAACAAAATGAAAAAGAACTGCGCGCTGCTCGTAGGCGCTTCATTGCTTGTCACCACGCTACATGGGGGGCGAGCCAATTCCACGTTACAACCCCTTTGGTTAGAGGCTCAAACGAAGGCGATCCCCGTCATCGAAAAAGAGGCCGCAACTTCCTCAAATCTGGCTTTAGCGGAGCCTTTAGCGCGTCTGGGCCGGTTAGATAGCGCTCTCAGAGTCTTACGAGCTGGGGCGGTATACCTGCCAGCACGTCATCAGAGAGCCTGGCAGCAGAATTTATTGGGTATTGTTGCCCGGCGTTACGCCGTATTGGACGAGCGCCCTCAGGCTGCTGCATTGCTTCCGCGTATTACTCACCCCTTCGTGCGTGCCGATGTTTGTTTGGCTCTAGCGCGCTCCAACATACGCGCCAACAACTCTCAAGCCGCGCTTAGTTGGATTACTCAGGCCATGAAGCTCATTGAACAGGCCAGGAAAATTAAAGAAAAAAATTTGCAGACCGATGGTTTCTATTACCCTCCCCGGCACGCCGAAATGCTAAAGGGGCAACTGAACCCCAAGGCTCCTGCGTCACTGCAATCCATGCTGCGAAATTTTTCGCAAAGTCCCCAATCCAATTCATGGTCGGCTACTCAATTGATAGGTGTTTATCTTGGCGAAGGCAAAGTCGATTTTGCCATACAACTTGCCTCTGTAAAGTTGAAATACGGTAATCAGCTTCTCAGTTGGCAATTGCTCGCTCAGCACTTTTTAGCCAATGGTCAAAAAGAACGAGCGAGTGCGATGTTGCTCAAAATCGAGGAGCAACTCCCTGCTGCACAAAAACAGGCAAAAACCGATGACGACCGCTTCGTGATAGCCAGCTCTATTAGTTTTTTGGCGAATGCTTACAGCGCCCTGGGAAACGCGACCAAAGCCAATCGTTGGTTCGCTGCGTTCAGCAAAGACAGTCGGCCCGATAAGAAACTGCGAATGACTTTAGGGTTTGAGTTGGCTCCTCTTCTTCTGATTGAAGGGCGTACTACGCAACAGGGAGGATTCTCGCTCCTATACAAGGAAAAAGCTCGTCAGCTCATCTCTCACACCCAACGCCAACATGCCGCAGATGCTGCGCTGCGGCTCTGGCCTCGTCTCAAAAACCTTGAACGCTTTAACGCGCTTATGACTGTGTGCGCTTCGCAGTTGGCCGCAGGCGAACGAGCCGCTGCCAAAAACTCGCTTGAATTGCTGGAAAAGGCGTATCCCTCAATACCTGAAGAAGAAACCGACCAATTCCCGCTCTTGCAAGTCGCTTCGGGTTGGCGCCGCTTAGGCGAAGAGGCACGTGTCAAAAAGCTGTTGACTCCCTACATCGCGTCTCTTGAGGCCGATAAAGATACTTTATCGATTATTCAGTCCCAGTTAGAAACGTATGGATTTATCGAAGAAGCTGTTGCACTATATGGTAAATACTCGCAGGACAGCGCCAATGCCCCTGCCCTAATTGCCGACGACTGGCCTTATCGTGTGAGCGAAGCGGCGATTCGTTTTCAAACCTCGTCCGAATTCCCCCGCTGGATTCTCTCGATCAAAAATAAGGGGAGTCGCGAGTTAGCGACTAGCCTCTACGTCAAAGAAATTACTGAGCCTCTTTTCGACTCACTTAATGAACCCGATTTGCGTCTTCAGCTCCAAACGCTCGATTAATGGTCGTGAGATTCCAATACGCGCATAGTTCTATTCATAGGCCAGGCAAGCCTTCAAAGCAAGAGAGCCGGACTGCACTATGCAGTCCGGCTCTCTTGCTTTGAAGGGATTGGTAAACGCTAATTACGCGCTAAATTCCAATGTGCCGCCCTGAACGATGTCGGCGTGTTTGATGCGCCAATTGGATAGGACTTTGCCATTCCACTTCACTGTTTTGGCGGTTCCCTTGGTTGGGTCGAATCCCTTGGCAACAACGCGGATGGTTTTGCCATTCTCCAGCTTCAGGCTGGTTTCGGGGAACAACGGTACACCGACGATGTACTCGCCCGATGCTGGGTCAACAGGATAGAAGCCCAGAGCCGAGAAAGCGTACCAGGCGCTCGTCTGTCCGCAGTCGTCGTTGCCGGGCAAGCCGTCTGCGCCGTTGTGATACAACTCGCTGCGTACCATCTGCACGTACTTCTGAGTCAGGTCAGGGCGCCCCGCCATCGCGAACAGGTATGGGCAGTGCATACCCGGCTCGTTGCCGTGGTTGTACTGGCCAATCAATCCGGTCATGCCGTGATAGTCGCCCTTGGGTTTGAACTCTGGGTCGAAAGCTTTCAACAGTTTTTGTACGAAGGCTTCGTTGCCACCATACAGGGCGATCATGCCGGGAACGTCATGCATCATGTTCCAGCCATATTCCCACGAGTTGGCCTGCGCGATGTAAGGGCCATCCACCAACAACGGGTCAAACACGGCATCGCTCAACCATTGGCCCTCCGAGTTCTTCGGCCAGATCAAGTCCTTTTCCTTGTTGAAAGCGTTGTGATACCACTGCGAACGCTCCCAGAACAGATTGGCCTCGCTGGTTTTGCCGAGTTTGCGCGCCATCTGAGCTGCCGCACCGTTGTCGTAAGCGAATTCCAGCGTTCTCGAAACCGAGCGGCTGCTGGCCTTGTCGCTGGGCACATATTTGTACTGAAGGAAAATATCCTGAAATCCCTGCTTGAACAGCAGCGAATCGTTGACAGCTTTGAGAGCCAAATCGGTGTCAATGCCCTTGGGGTCGTTGATAACCGCGTTCGCTACGATGGGTACGCTCGAAGCGCCGATCATGGTGTAGGCTTCGTTCGAGGCCAATTCCCAAACAGGCAACTCGCCGCGAATCTTGTAGCGCTCCAACATGCCGTTGATGAACTGGGTGTTCATCGAGGGTTCGGTCAACTCGAAGAATGGATGAGCGGCGCGATAAGTGTCCCACGTCGAGTAGATGTGGTAGTATTCGAAGCCATTCTGCGCCTGATGGATTTTCATGTCCATGCCCAAATAGCGGCCATCGACATCCTGGTACAAGCTGGGGTGAATATAGGCGTGATACAGCGAGGTGTAGTAATCGCGTTTCTGAGCGTCGGTGCCGCCCTTAATCTTGGTTGCGCCCAGTTTGGTGTTCCAGTCTCCATCGGCCTCGCGCACATAGCGGTTGAAGTCCCAGTGCTTGGCTTCGGCATCGAGGTTCTTACGAGCGCCGGGAATGTCCACGTTCGATAGCGCCACTTTGACCATAACCGCCTGGTTTTTGCGTGTGTCGAAGGTGGCATAAGCATCAAGGCGGGGTAGGGCACCCGAAGCCTCAATTTTGCCCGCTTCGATTTTGTTGTCTACGGCGATACCATAGCTAGTTGCGGGGGCCGAGAAGCGCGCCACGAAGTAGGTATGCTGCTCTTTTGCCCAGCCCTTGGTGAAGATTGTGCCTTCCAGTTCAGTCGGGCTAATCCATTTGCCCGATGCGAAGGTGCGCTCCTGTCCGCCAATCTGGTTGGTGATCTCAAACGTTAGGTTGGCTTTGTCGGTGGCGGGGAAGATGTAGCGGTGAATGCCCACGCGCGGCGTAACCGTCAGTTGCGCCTCGACCTTGGGGTTCTGCAAGAACACCGAGTAGTAGCCCGCACGGGCCACTTCGTCTTTGTGGTCGACCAATGAGGCATAGCCATCGTTGGGTTTGGTCGCGTCGCCGGGAACCAATTTGACATCGCCCACCGACGGAGCCACGAGAATGTCGCCGAAATCCGAGCCGCCCGTGCCCGAAAGGTGCATGTGGCTAAAGCCCATGATGGCATTATCGTCGTGACGATAGCCCGATGCGTGATCCCAACCGCTAAAGCCGGTATCGGGGCTTAACTGCACCATGCCATGTGGCCTTACAGGACCGGGAAATGTGTGCCCGGTCGCCGATGTACCAATGACGGGGTCAACATAACGAGAAACTGGCCCCGCTTGCGGAACCGAAATCGCCGCAGCCGCTAACAAAAAATTCAGCATAAATAAAGATTACGAGTGGTTTTAGAACGCGCCGCGCTCTCGCAGTGCCGCCATAAAGCGCAAATACACTTCAAAGCAACAGCCCACGACTTTGAGGTCGTGGGCTGTTGCTGAAGAATTATAGGCAGCCTGTAGTAACGTCCAGGCAGGAGTTTGCGATGCCAGGAACGTAGAAGCGCTCAACCTTCATCGACTTCACGTGTCCATCGGCCCACAACACGTTGGTCGTTTCGAGGTGGCGGGCAGCGGGGCCGCTGAAATCGGCGTTGTCGCCCGCACCAGTGGCGGCAACGGCAGCGCGAGTAGTGTTGTCCAGCAAGAACGGCGAGGGCACAGTCGCGCTACCTGGTTCTGCAACCCACTTGCTTGCATCGACGCCCGCAACGGGGATAGAACCAATATCGGTTACCATTACAGTCGTAGCTGGGCTTTGCACCGAGGCCATCGCGCGGCGGTGGAACGGGTCGTTATAACCGTAGCTGACGTGGAATGTTGGGATTCCAACCGGGTAGCGAGTCACAGGGCTACTGACGATGGTGCCAGAGTCGCTGGGGCACTGAAACAGTTGCGTGCTCTTGATGTAGGGTTGAACGTCGGTGAACCACAAACCTACGATAGCGGCATTGCTTCCACCGCGTGCGTTAGGATAAATCTCATCGCAATCCTGCACGTACTGAAGGATGCCGATTCCCATCTGTTTCAGGTTCGACTGGCAGGAAGAACGACGGGCGTTCTCACGTGCCCTAGCGAAGACTGGGAATAAGATAGCAGCCAGAATAGCAATGATAGCAATAACTACTAATAGTTCTATTAAAGTAAAAGCAGTGTGCTTTGTTATGCAATTGGAAGAGGACTTGGAAACGAGCGACGGACGTAAAAACATGGTTCTGTAAAAGGGCGTGACAATTGTAGGCGGTCGTCTGTTAACGCCGCTTTAAGGTTGTTGTCGCGTTAATTCATTGCAGCACTAACGCTAGTGCAAGGCTGCCCTCACCCTTTGACATTAAGAGTTTTACCAGATTGACCCATCAAAACCCTTCAGCACTGTCAACGCCTCCCTTAACACTGCCTACTGAAAAAAATGCCCAACAGCTGTTGGCATGGCAACATTAATCCTGAATACCCTCTCTCTTCAAGGCCTCGCAAAAAGATGGACCAGATTTGATAATTTCATCTGTTAGTGAAAAGCCCGCTGTCGATTTCAGTTTTCAGCCTGCGCTTGCTATCTCCGACATCATCAGGACGTCGCGAAGAGGCCCCTATTAATTTTTGACATAACACCCAACCGCATAAATTCCCATTCGACTTGTCCCGTGTCGGGGCGAACACAGCGTTCGCCCCTCATCTGTTTTCTACTGGCTAACGGGTGGGGCATCAAAAATCCTGTGTCCCATCTAGGCGCTTATCAAATAAAGCGCGCTGTTATGCTTCGCGTGCTGTTCTTTAATTCGGCAAGTGGTCCCTCGAATAGTATTTGCCCGCCGCCCTTACCGCCTTCCGGCCCCAGGTCGATAATCCAATCTGCCTGCCGAATTACATCTAGGTGATGCTCAATCAAAATGACCGTATTCTTAGCGTCCACCAGCCGGTCGATGATGCCCATCAGCAACCCGATGTCCGAAAGGTGTAGCCCCGTTGTCGGCTCATCCATCACGTACACGCTTCCCTTCTTGTGCAACTCCGTGGCTAGTTTCAGACGCTGTCCCTCGCCGCCCGATACCGTGCTCAGCGGCTGTCCTAATTTCAGATAGCTCAGGCCAACGTCATTCATCGCCTTCAGTACCGCCGCGATTTTCTTTTCGCTAAAAAAGTCGAGTGCTTCTTCAGCGGTCATATCCAGCACATCACTAATGGTTTTGCCGCGTAGGTTGTAGGCCAACACTTCCGGCTTGAAGCGCTTGCCCTCGCAAATTTCGCATGTGCTGGCGATACCCGCCATAAACGCTAGGTCGACATATGTGACGCCCAGGCCATTGCAGTTCGGACAGCTACCCGTCGAGTTGAAACTGAAAAGCGAGGCGCTAACGCCATTGGCAGTCGCGAACGCTTTGCGAATATCGTCCATGATGCCGGTGTAAGTCGCCGGAGCCGAGCGGCTATTCGCTGTCACGCGCGACTGGTCGATAACCAGCGCTTCGGGATGCTGCTCCAAAAACACGTCGTTAATCAGCGTGCTTTTACCCGACCCCGCCACTCCCGTCACTACAGTAAGAACCCCAGTCGGAATGTTCACCGTAACGTCATGTAGGTTATGTATCGTGGCGTTTTGAATCGTCATTTGCCCGGTCGGTTGGCGCACCTTCTGTTTGATAGGCAAATGCTGCTTCAAAAATTGTCCGGTCAGCGTGTCGGCCTTTTTCAGCTCTTCGTAACTGCCCTCGAAAACCAGTTCACCGCCATGAATGCCCGCCTTCGGCCCCATATCCACGATATGATCGGCGATGGCGATAACATCGGGGTCATGCTCCACCACTAGCACTGTATTACCCTTGTCGCGCAACTTGCCGAGCAAACCATTCAGCCTCGCCACATCGCGTGCATGTAGTCCGACACTCGGCTCATCGAGGATATACAGCATGTCGGTCAAGCTGTTACCTAAATGCCGAATCATCTTCAACCGCTGCGATTCGCCCCCCGAAAGCGTGGCCGTTTCGCGGTTGAGACTCAAGTAGCCCAGCCCAATATCGACCAGATGCCTCAGCCGCTCAATCAATTTGTTGGCTACCTTCGTCGCAACTGGGTCAGTAAAGCCCTGCAAGAATTTGATGAGGTCGGTGGCTTCCAAATCCGATAGCTCCGCGATATTGCTCCCCCCGATTTGAGAGGCCAATGCCGCTTGGCTCAAACGGGCGCCATGACATAGTGGGCAGGTTTGCGTGGTAACGAAGCTCTCGAAGATGGCGCGATTGCGGTCCGACATCGCCGCCGCGTCCTTCTTGATATACATCCGCGTAAAGCGCTCAAGCACGCCCTCATAATTCGACTCGAACTCGCCGCCAAACGACACCCGCAGTTCGGCGCCGTGCAGCAGGGCATCCAACTCTTTCTCGTTGTAATCCTTGATTGGCTTGTCGTTATCGAACAATCCTGAGCGCGGATACACCTTCCACATCCATTTGCCGACCTTGAATTCTGGATGCAACAGCGCGCCATCATTCAGCGATTTATTCCAGTCGATAAGCTTGTCGACATCGGCCTGTACCGTTTTGCCGATGCCCTCGCACTCTGGACACATCCCCTGCGGCGTATTGAACGAGTAGCAATAGGCTGCTCCCGCGCTGGGCTGTCCCACCCGCGAAAACAGCAGCCGCAACAGCACAAAAATATCGGTGTAAGTACCAGCCGTTGAGCGCGACCCACCGCCCACCCGTTTCTGGTCGATAATAATGGGCGCATTCAGGTGCTCGATATGCTCCACATCGGGTTGCCCGTAGCTGGGCAAAAATCCCTGCACGAAGGCCGTGAAAGTCTCGTTTAACTGCCGCTGCGCTTCGGCGGCGATGGTATCGAAAACCAGCGAAGATTTGCCCGACCCGGAAACACCCGTAAAGACCGTTATCTTGCCTTTAGGAATATCCAACGACACGTCTTTCAAGTTATTTTCGCGCGCACCACGAACTTCAATGAACTGTCTGTCAGTCATAATATTAGCCCCGCTACAGTTTGGGTCTAAGCATTGTAACAGGTTTCGGATGTAGGTTAAGAGGCTATTTATCCGCTCGAAAATAACAAAATATACCGCGATAGCCGATATAAAATCGAACCTAATGTTATAAATTGGGGTCAAACTCCCACCTCTTAGTCCCATGCGCCTCACTCCATTTTTCCCCTTGGTTCTTCTGGTTGTTTCGCTTTCCCAAACGCCGATTCTTGCCGACCGCCTCGAACTCTCGCCCGCCGACCTGCGTTGGGTGGCATCCTACTTGAAAAAAACGAGATTAGACGCGGCCTACAACAAAAGCCCCCAAAAAGAACGCCTGGAACAAGCCCGCAAACTAGCAGCCCCAACCACATAGTCCGTAAGTCCTTTGGCTTTCAGCACGGAATGTGGCCTGCAATCCTGTTGCACACAAAACTGCGCCCTTGTTTTGGTTGAGGCCATCCAGATGCTGCAATTCAAAATGTAACTTGACCTCAAAGGGTAGAGTGAGTTATCCTCTTCAACCGCACATTTGCGATGGCTCCGTAACCGAGTGGTTAGGTACCGGTCTGCAAAACCGTTTACACCAGTTCGAATCTGGTCGGAGCCTTGCTAAGGCTTATTGCCTTTGTTATAATTTATAGCCGAATTGGGGAATGGCCAAATGGTAAGGCACCTGTCTCTGGATCAGGCGATTCAAGGTTCGAGTCCTTGTTCCCCAGCGTTGAAAAATCCCGCGAACTGCTACAGTTCGCGGGATTTTTTGTTTTAGCTTTTCTCTTGTTTTCTCGCTCAATCAAATATTCTGGGGCCGAGGCCAAACCATCGGGAAATGAGCGCCACGCACGGTTTCGCCGTCCTGTGTCTCCACAAATTTTCCCATCGGGTGCAAAGCGCGCTTCGCTCCCACGAACTTCGCCTCTTCGCTCATGAAATGCAGCGCTAGTGCGCGACGTGGGCGCCCCGATGTGTTGGCGGGCGAGCCATGCCATGTCAGCGGATGGTGAAAGTGAACGTGTCCGGCGGGAACGGGGCAGGGCGCTATCTCAACATTATTACCTTTCCACTGCGAAGGCATTCCATCCCACGACTTGATCTTGTGCAACTCGTCGATTTGGTCGCCCCACAAATGCGACCCCTTCACCATGCTCATGCAGCCATTGTCTACATCGGCATCGTCTAATGCCACCCACGCCGTCAGTTGAACATCTTTGGGCCAGAGAACTGGCCAGTACGGGCTGTCCTGATGCCACATGTTCACGCCGCCCGTGGTGGCGGGCTTGAATTGAATCTGGTCATGGAACAACCGCACCTCTTTGCCAGGCAACAACTGCGCGACTTCTTCGGCCAATATCGAGTTGTTAACCACGCGCTCGAACGCCTCCGAGCCTTCCCAGATATTGACGATTTGCCACACCGGAGCCTCTGGTTTGCCCATGTTGGAAACGCCAACTGGTTTGCGTTCGCGCTCAATTTTGTTCTGCGCATCATCCACCACGCGCAGAACTTCCGAACACAAAGTTTCTAACTCATCTGTATTTACTACGCGCGAACCCAGCACAAAGCCGTTGCGCCGAAATTTCTCAAGTTGTTCTGTTGAAAGCACGAG
>SDZD01000081.1 GCA_004172935.1 bacterium
TCCACCACGCGCAGAACTTCCGAACACAAAGTTTCTAACTCATCTGTATTTACTACGCGCGAACCCAGCACAAAGCCGTTGCGCCGAAATTTCTCAAGTTGTTCTGTTGAAAGCACGAGGGCAGTTGAACCGATTTGCAAAGTCAAAACTTGCATTTTTAGGCGCGAAAACCGAAAATTTCGGAGAAGATGCGCGCTAATCCGCCCTGCTTGCCCGACATACATTACGAGATCAGGATCACCACCGAAGTCACAAGTTACTGGCACGGGATGCCTGCCCATCCGCGCTTCCCATTTGTGATTCGGCGCGAGTTCTACGCGCATGGCCAGACCACGGGCGTACACCACCACACCGACTTCGGTTCGCTCTATGTCGTGCGGCGTGGGCGCGGCGTCCACCTCATCGACGGGCAACCATTCGCCATCACGCGCGGCGACGTTTATTTGCTCTCAGTAGGGGCTAAGCACGCCTACCTCGATTTCCAAAACCTCGAAGTCGACGCCTTCTATTTTTCGCCTACCCTGTGGAGCGACGAAGAGCGCCGTATCCTCGACAGTAAACGCGGCTTTCAGGAAATCGAACTTCCCCGCGCCGAACGCGATACCAAAGGATTCTGGCGCCGTACAGAACCTCGTTTCCATCTTCACCCCGAAGCATGGCGTCATGCCGAAGCAGGCATTGAGCGCTTGCGCTCTCTGTGGTGCGACCCTACTGAGGGCGCCGATCTGGTTCTACGTGGCGCCTTCTTCGCCTGGGTGTGGGAACTGGCGAACGCCCTCGACCAATCCCCTCAGTCCGACGCAAACCAGAAAATTCTCGACCTCGACGCCGCTATGGGTGAAGCCGTGCGCTTGTGCGACGAAGAGTTCGCTGTCGATTGGACGGTGGAGACATTGGCCGCTCGCGCATTTTTGTCGCCCCGCCACTTCAGCGAACTCTTCACTCGTCGTACCGGACAACCTCCTGCCGCTTACCTGCGGCAAGTTCGCCTTGAGCGCGCCCGCGCCCTCCTCCTCGAAACCAACTTTCCTATCGCCGAAGTCGCCCACCGTACCGGATGGAACGATGCTGCTCATTTCTCTCGCTCTTTCGCCACCAAATTCGGCCCCTCGCCCCGCACTTTCCGGCAACAGAAAGGTAAGTAGTCGTTGCTCAAGTTTCCGCTCGGAAAGGCTGATTTTAAGTTAGCTATCTGGAATCAAACTGCCGGGCTAATCTCTACCAATTCCCCAACCACTAGCGGCGCCCGTCGTTGTTCCAACAAGTCGCGCCGATCAATGGCCGCCACTTCGCGCACATGCTTGCCATCGCGCCGCAAAATACTTGCAAGTGATGCGACGCAGTCCTGCATCGCTGCCGTGCCGCCGCACAGGTTGACGAGATTCTCCCTCTCACTGGACGCGGCCATAAAGCGTGCTAAAATCCGCCCTTCTGAAAAACCGGCGAGCGGGTCATTCAATACGTGGGTTTCAAACTCGAATGCCGAGTGGTAAAAGCGCGCCGCGTCTAAAGTTGTTCCCAGCGCGTTGATCGCTTCGACAGAAGTCACGATCACGATGCGGTCGGGGCGAGTGAGCAAAATGGCCGAATAGAGCGTGCCGTAGCTCAAACCGAGGGGTGAATATAAAACTTTCATGGCTGTGACTGCTTTCGAAAAAGCGGCTGCATTTGACGTTTAGCGAAGTACAGCTTATAATTGTTCCCCGTCCGCGAATAGATTCGCCGGAGGAATATCATGTCTGCGCCACGCTTCACACTCGCCCCCACCAATTGGTTTATTACCAATGATCGGTGTTTGCGTGCGCATATCCTTCGGTGCGCTCGCTAGGGCGAGTCCTTTTATTGTCAGGCGCGAAGGCTAAAAGCCTTCGCGCCTTTTTATTTTTCCCCATCCGTTTTGCCCGCGTCATCTTGAATTCAAGAAGCGCAAATTCAAGGCAAAACATCGCATCAGTGTTTGGAATAATCCACTAATGATTACTGGAAAGACCCTCAAAAATCGCGGCTGGAAAGAAGGCCGCACCGTTGGACTCGCCAAAATCGCCGCGCACGAACTCGAAGCACGCGGCCTTGACGAGTCACAGATTCTGGCACGCCTCGACGAAGTCCTGGCCACGCCACAAACCTTCCTGGGCGATACCATTTTCACCGCCCTCGCCGACGAACTCATTCGCCGCGACCGTAACGACAAATCCAAATTCGATGATGCCCTTCGTGACACGCCCGTCGAATATCAAATCTGGGGACGCGAAGGCATCGACCAGGGCGCCATCGACCAGATGGATAACGCCGCTCGCTTGCCCATCGCTGTCGCTGGAGCACTCATGCCTGATGCCCATGTGGGATACGGCCTCCCTATCGGTGGAGTTCTCGCCACACGCGGCGCAGTTATCCCTTATGCGGTAGGTGTCGATATTGCCTGTCGTATGCGTTTGTCGGTCTATGAAATATCGCCTCATATCCTCGGCCAGCAGAAGAACAAATTTGAGAACGCTCTGCGCGATCAAACCAAATTCGGCGCTGGTAAGGCATGGGGACGCAACGAACGCCGTCAACACGACGTACTGGACGACCCCGATTGGAATGCCTACGGCTTGTTGCGCAAATTGCGCTACAAAGCCGAAGAGCAACTGGGCACTTCGGGCAGCGGCAACCACTTCGTCGAATGGGGAATGCTCGAACTCTCCAAACCCAGCCACGAACTGGGCTTGGAAGAGGGCACCTACCTGGCGTTGCTGTCGCACTCAGGCTCGCGTGGCGTCGGCTTTCAAATCGCCAACGTCTACTCGCGTCATGCGAACTCGTTGCACCCGCAACTCGCCGATAAAGTCCGCCATCTCGCGTGGTTGGATATGGATTCCGAAGCGGGCCAGGAATACTGGCTCGGAATGGAGTTGGCGGGTAAATTCGCCGCTGCCAACCACCTTGTTATTCACCGAGAAGTCGCCAAATCGGTTGGACTCAAGGAAATCGCTTCGGTCGAAAACCACCACAACTTCGCGTGGAAGGAAATCCTCGCCGATGGCGAAGAGGCCATCGTCCACCGCAAGGGAGCAACTCCCGCAGGTCATGGAGTTTTGGGAGTCATTCCCGGCTCAATGGCCGACGCGGGTTATGTGGTGCGTGGTAAAGGTTTGAAGTCCAGCTTGAAGTCGGCGTCGCATGGCGCGGGCCGTAAGTTGGGCCGTAAGGCTGCCATCGGCTCTATCACCAAACTCATGCGCGACCGCTATGTGCAAGAGCGCGGCGTGAAAGTCCTTGGTGGTGGACTCGACGAAGCCCCGCAAGCCTACAAAGACATCGAAGAGGTAATCGCCGCCCAGCACGATCTGGTCGATGTCTTGGCCAAGTTCTCACCGCGTATAGTCATGATGGCAGATGAGGCGGGTGATACCTGAACCTCAGGCCCCAGGACCAGTTAACGGTTTTGGGGCCAAATTTTTCATCGACTGGCGAGTTGATTTGCCTCATATTGTGCAAGGGAAACGCAGAAAACTTTAGAATTGCAGTTGCGAGAATGTAAGAAAACCGGTTTCTTTAGGAACAGGCATTGCACGCGGAAAGTGACGAAGACTGCCGAAATCGTCTCTGCATCGTTCCCCGTTGAGTGACTCCTCGTATCTGAGCCACTGCATTCGCTGGACGATTCATTCCCGTTTTTTCAATATGCGTAAAAGTGAACTAACATCGCCAACTTTGCTCGGCTACATTTGGGCCAACCGTCGCCACTTTCGAATCGGTATGAGCTTCGCTTTGGCCCGTATCATTTCTGTCGCCGCCTTCCCTATCATCTTCAAGCTCATCCTCGACCGTTACATGCCACAGAAAAACCTCACTGGCATCCTCTATCTGTCGGCCTTGATGATCGCCCTGTTGGGCATCCATCAATATCTCATCGTTCAAGGCGCGACCCGCCTTGGCAAAGCCATCACCACCCTCATTCTGAAACTGCGCGCGCAAATTTTCACTAAAACCCAGTACCTCAGTTTCGGCTACCTCGATCAACAAAAGACTGGTCAGTTGCTTTCCAAATACGCCTTCGACACTCAAAAAGTCGAAGGCGTAATGATGCCAGTCCTCAACAGCTTCATTCCCGACGCCTTCTATTGTGTCATTACCATCGCTATTTTGGTCGTCATGAACTGGCAGTTGTCGATGGTGGTTCTGTTGATATTGCCCTTCATCGGTTTTATGCGCGTGCGCTATTTCGGTGAGTTGCGTCGTAAACACGAAGCCAACCGGCGCGCCCAAGAAAAAATGACGGGTTCAGCCGCCGAGCTGTTCGGCGCCCTGCGCCTTGTACGCTCCTACGGCGAAGAGAATCAGGCCAAATTGCAATTGCGCGGGATGGGGCGCGAAGTTGCCCGCGCTCGTGTCGACTTAATCGAAACCTCTTCGGGATTCGGTGCCATGTCATTTGGTGCCACCAAATTCCTTACTCTCGTCGTGGTCGCGGGCGGTGGCGCCCTTTCGGTTATGGGGCAGGTCACAGTGGGAACCGTTATCGCTTTCGTGGCTGGCCTGCCCTCGCTGGTGCAGCCCATCCAACTCTTTACTCAACTCAGCGACCAATATTTTCTCGGCCAAGAAGCCTACAACAGCATCAAAGAACTTCTTGATGAAGACGATACCGAGCCTTGGAAAGGCACTGCCACAATTCCCCATCTTCAGGGCCGCATCGAGTTCGACCACGTCTCCTTCCGCTATGCCGGAGCCGAAAAAGATGCCCTGCATGACTTCTCCCTTACCATCGAACCCGGCGAAAAAGTCGCCTTAGTCGGCTCATCGGGGGCTGGCAAAAGCACCCTCACCAGCCTATTATTAGGACTGTATACGCCCACATCGGGAGAAATTCGCATTGATGGCGTGCCCCAGTCACAACTTGATATGCGTTGGCTCCGCCAGCAAACCGCTCTGGTTATGCAAGAAAGCGTGCTTTTGTCTGGCACTCTCGAAGATAACATTCGCTTTGCCCGTGTTGATGCCACCGACGAGCAGGTACTCGAAGCCACCCATCTCGCTCACGCCCGCGAGTTCATCGAAAAAATGCCCGATGGCCTCGAAAGCATCGTTGGTGAGCGTGGTGTCATGCTGTCCGGCGGGCAGCGTCAACGTATCTCCATCGCCCGTGCCCTGCTGCGTGATCCTGCGATATTGATTTTAGATGAGCCTACAAGCGCTCTCGACTATGAAAGCGAACGTCTCATCCAAGATGCCCTCGATACGCTCGCCAATGGCCGAACAGTTCTCACCATCGCACACCGCCTCAGCACCATTCGTGGCGCCGACCGTGTTGTCGTGCTTTCTCATGGCCGCATCACTGAACAGGGCAACTTCGCCAAATTGTGGCAGAGTAGGGGGTTCTTCCACAAAATGTTGTTAGCGCAGGGCATGGAAATCGGCGATTCACCCAAGCCCCGCATCTAACTTAACGGCCTACTTTTTCTCGCGCTGTATACGGTAGATAGTGCGGACCAGTGTCTCCGCATCGGGCGCATTCTCAAGTGCCATCGCTTCATCGACCAGCTTTTCGGCTTCGGCCTGTTTGTAGCCCATCAAGCGCAGCAACTGTACAGCATCGCCCGTGACATCGGAATGCATCGCCAAAGCCGCGCGTTTCGCCTGTTCGTCCAGCCCCGAATCTTGCATCAGTGCGAATTTGGCGAGTTTGCCTTGCAGCGTCGCCACTAAATCGCGTGCCTTCTGCTTTCCGACTCCCGGCAGGGTCTGTAACATCGAGTAATTGGCGCCTTCGATAGCCGTCGCCAGCGTCGAGACCGGGCGGGCGAAGGTTTGTAGTGCGCTCTTTGGTCCCATGCGTGGCACCAGTAGCAACTTCTCGAAGAATTCGCGCTGAATCGAGTTCTGAAAGCCGAGCAAAATCGGCGTCGAGCGGTTTTGCTCCACCTGCAAATAATAAATGGTGTCGAGGGTAATCTTCTCACCGATGGGGGTGGCTTCGAGCGCTTTGGCCACGATCTGGGGCACCGACAATTCATATGTCAGACCATTCGTTTCGACCAGTAAAGCGCCGTCCACATGACCGGCAAACGTGCCGGAAATTCGAGAAATCATGCAAGTTCTAGTTTAAAGAATAAGCCTTGTTGAAGGTCTTTTTCTGTGAGTTTGCAATCATGCCAGATGGGCGCAGCAAGCCAACTAAACTGCCGTTTAATGCAGTCCAAAAGTTGCGTTGTGGCAATTGCCGGAGGCTCGGCATCGGGCAAGACGACCCTCACGCGCACGTTAAAGCAATTCCTTGAACAAGGCCCAAATGTCCTGCGCGTAGAAATGCTTAATGTCGATGCCTTCTACCACGCCGATAGAACTCTCGGCCCGCATTTCGTTTCCCCGACGTTAGGCGAACAGCATTTCAATTTCAACCATCCCGATGCCCTTGACCAGCAGAAGTTACTCGCCTCTATCAACTCTCGCTCGACGGCAGAAGACGCCCCTCAAATCCTGCTTGTAGAAGGCTTGATGGTACTGCATCTCCCTCAGGTTCGGGAGTTGGCTGATGTGAGAGTCTTCGTCGAACTCGAAGCTGATGTGCGCGCTCTGCGCCGAGTGCTGCGTGACATGAAAGGCGGGCGCGGTAATGTTGACCCTAACTGGATTGCCACCTACTATCTCGAAAGCGCCAGAGTTGGACACGAACTTTTCGTTGAACCATCGCGCATCCACGCCGATTTCATTATTCGTGGCGATGCTGATTCGTCGCGCATCATTCCACTTTTGGCCGCTGCCATTACAGCCGCTACCCCGGCTTAAGGCGTTTAACGCTCCGATTTACGCGATAAAAACGACGAAGCGATGCCGAAACTATGGTCGAACCCTCGCACGTCGCGAAATCCTTCTTGTTCCAACAGTCGTGCAAATTCCGGTTTCGAGTAGAACCCGCCCACCGATTGCGGCAAATAGTTGTAGGCCGTCGAGTGGTGCGAGACAACGCGACCCAACGGCGCAAACGCTGCATTGAACACTCCAAAAAATCGGCTAACCGCCGGGTTGGTTGGGCGCATGAACTCTAGTACCAATAGACGGCCCCCTGGTCGGAGTACACGCGCGATTTCGCTGATACCTTTGCGCGTATCCTCGAAGTTGCGCACTCCGAAAGCTACCGAGATGGCGTCGAACTCTCCATCGGCGAACGGCAGGTTCAGCGCGTCTGCCTCCACATACTGCCGCCCTTCGTCCTTGCGCCGCGCGATTTCCAGCATCTGCGAAGAAAAATCGGCCCCAACAACCTCGCTTTCCGGCGCTTGACGCGCGATTTCGCGCGTCAGATCGCCGGTTCCACAGCACAGGTCAAGCACTCGTTCGCCCTTGCGAACGCACAGTCGTTTTGCTGCCCTATAGCGCCAGAACTCATCTTGGTTCGCCGACAGTAGCCCATTGAGCAAATCATACGTCGGCGCAATTTCATCGAACATGGCGCGCACAGAGGCGCTCGATTTATCGGGTTGGGGCAAATTCATTGTATTTTGTTTGACATCAAATCGAGGGTACGGGACTTCTCAAAATCGAAATGAAAGTTCCCGATTCGCGTTCAAAAAAGCAATAGAGATCAATTTTAAGCTGTTAAATTCGTATAAAAAAGCTGTGTGTCCTCTCAGAGTGGCAACACGGTTGTAATGACTGCGTGCGTTTCTCCAAGCGCTTGTAGAGGACACACAGCTTATGACCGCCCCTTTGCCAATCAATGAGGCTGAGCGTCTGCAGACTCTTCGGAGTTACCACATTCTGGACACCCCTCCCGAAGTCGCTTTCGAACGCATTACGAGTCTCGCGGCCCGGCTTTTCGACGTTCCCATTGCTCTTGTCTCGCTTGTTGATGCCGACCGCCAGTGGTTCAAAGCTTGCTTCGGACTTGACGAATACCAAACCGACCGCAAGCTGTCCTTCTGTGCTTACGCCATCCTGTCCGATGAGGTGATGGTCGTCGAGGATGCCACTCTCGACTCGCGCTTCGTAGGTCATCCCTCTGTTACTGGGTACCCCTACGTTCGTTCCTATGCTGGTGCCCCGCTCAAAACACCTCATGGGCAGAACTTGGGCACTCTCTGCATTATTGATACGAAGTCCCGCCAGTTCAAGCCCGATCAATTGGCTCTACTCAGCGATATGGCGGGCATGGTCATTGACGAGTTGGAACTACGCCGAGTCGCCCGCGACCTTCGCGAAAGCGAGGCCGCTCTGCGCGAAAGCCTCCGCAAAAATAGCCAACTCACCGTCGCCATCACCAATCTAACCAGTGGTGTCACCATCTCCGACCCGCATCTTCCCAACCATCCCATCGTCTTCGCCAATTCGGGCTTCTACAACATGACGGGCTATGACCCTAAAGAGGTTATCGGGCGTAACTGGAACTTCTTAAAGGGCGCTGGAACCGACTCCGGGACGATAGAGCAAATTCGCGTGGCGATGAACGAGCGCCGTACTTTTTCGGGTGTGGTTTGTAACTACCGCAAGGATGGCACCCCTTTCCTCAACGAACTCATCATCAATCCAGTTTTCGATGTCGCCGGGCACTTGCTGAGTTTTGTGGCCGTTCAAAACGATGTCACCGAGCGCGAACAGGCCAAGCAATTACTTGAAGAACGTGTGCGTGAGCGCACGCTGGAACTCTCCCAGTCGCAGGTCGAAATACTCGAACGTCTGGTGCGTGCCTCCGAGTTTCGCGACGATGATACCGGCCAACATACTCACCGTGTCGCTCATATGGCGGCTCTGATCGCCGAAGCAATGGGCTTAACAGCAGAACATGTCGCTCTCATCAGGCAAGCTGCTCCGCTCCATGACGTGGGGAAAATCGCCATTTCCGATCTCGTGCTTCTCAAGCCGGGTAAGTTGACCGAGAAAGAATTCGCCATAATGAAAAAGCACGCGGTTATCGGGGCGGCTCTGCTGTGTGAAGGACAATCCGAAGCCGTTCAGATGGCCGAGCGCATGGCTGGAAGCCATCACGAACGCTGGAATGGGACAGGTTACCCACTGCAATTATCGGGGGAACAAATCCCATTGGAGGGTCGTATTCTGGCTGTCGCCGATGTTTTCGATGCTTTAACCCATGAACGCCCTTATAAAGCGGCATGGTCTGTACCCGACGCCGTCGCCGAAATCGCTCGCCAGAGCGGGCACCAATTCGACCCATGCGTAGTCGAAGCCTTTCTGACCCTCAACCATGAAGAGTTGGTTTAGGAGATTGGGATTGTTGAAAATATGATTGGCTCCCTTGGCTTGAATTAGGGGAAAGAACCTCGCCATTTTTAACCGGAATTCGGTCAGGGCTAAACCCTCGCCGCCGTAAACTCTATGCTATGACCTTCGCTCCCGAATTGCTTGCCAAAACAGTCGCCCCCTCACTCGATTTGACCTGGGAGGAAGATGCCATCGCTCTCCGACGAGATTTCCACGCTCATCCCGAATTAGGTTTCGAGGAAACCCGGTCGGCGGCGATTGTCGCCGAGCGCTTGCGGGCGCTCGGTATGGAAGTGCGCGAAGGTGTTGGGAGAACCGGAGTTATCGCTTTGTTGCGCGGTGAGGCAGGCGACGGGCCATGCGTCCTCGTGCGCGCCGACATGGATGCCCTCCCCATCGAAGAAGCTAACGATTGGGAATGGAAATCGGAGAACAAGGGAGCGATGCACGCCTGCGGTCACGACGCGCATATGGCGATTGGCCTTAGCGTTGCACGCCTTCTTGCCGAGCAAAAAGCCACTCTGCGCGGCTCGGTCAAGTTCATGTTCCAACCTGCCGAAGAAGGTTTGGGCGGCGCGGGAAAAATGATCGAGGATGGCCTGTTGCTCGACCCCAAACCCGATTTTGCTTTGGCCCTCCATGTTTGGAGTCCTCTCGAAAAGGGTTTGATTGGTGTCGCTGCTGGCCCTGTCATGGCCTGTACGGATGAGTTCCGTGCTCGCATCATCGGCAAAGGCGGACATGGGGCAATGCCCGAACAAACTGTTGATGCCGTCCTCATGGCTGCTCATACCGTTGTCGCTCTGCAAACCATCGTGTCGCGCAACGTCAAACCGCTGGAAGCGGGTGTTGTTACCGTCGGCAAAATCGAATCTGGCACCGCTTTCAACGTCATTCCCGGCGAGGCCATTCTTTCGGGCACAACGCGCGCCTTCTCCGACGATGTGCGCGCTTTGCTCGAAAAGCGGGTGCGTGAAATTGTCGAGGTTCAGCCCAAGGTTTTCGGAGGAGAGAGTGAGTTGACCTGGATTACTGGCTTTCCGGCTGTTGTCAACGACGCTGATGTGGTCGAACGCCTAATCCCCACTTTCGAAGAAGTCGCGGGTGAAGGTAACGTTATCGAGTTCGAGCCTACTCTGGGAGCCGAAGACATGTCGGTTGTCCTGCAACACATTCCCGGCTGCTACTTCTTCGTCGGCGCCCGCAACGAAGAGATAGACGCTGTTTATCCGCACCACCACCCCAAATTCAACATCGACGAAAGCGCTGTCCTGTTGGGAGTGCGGGCTATGGTAGAGGCCACTAAAAACCTGTTGGGGTAAAGAATGCAACTCAAAGGGCGCCTCGTAGGGGCGCCCTTTTTTCTGTGCCTATCAGTAGCGGAATTACGATTTTATATCGATTTATCTGAAAGAATTTAATATCTAAGGAATTTCTTATATCGTATAATTCGTCTCGATATTTTATCACTCAAGTAGGAAAAATATGAATCGGAAAAATACGATTGCTCTCCTGTCGTTAGGGCTGACGCTATGCAGCCTCAGCATCTCCGCTCTGGCTGATGGTTTGGCTAAAAGCTCATACCCTAAGTTTCGCGGCGATCTGCAAAACACCGGACGCAGCGAAGGTAAGGGCGCTAAAGGCGAATTGGCTTGGTCGGTTGAGGCTGGCCTCAACGTGGTGTTCTCGGCGACCACTGCTCCCGATGGCACGATTTATTTCGCATCCAATACCCACAAACTTTTCGGTCTCGATAAAACCGGCAAAGGCTGGACTGTAGAAACCGAGACTTTGAACGGCTCCTCTTCCGGCCCTGGACAGGCGGTGGCCGTTGGTGCCGATGGCACCATCTACGTCCCTGATGCTGGCGGTTACGATGATAACAACCGGGGTCGTCTCGTTGCCTATGATGGCAAAACGGGCACGCAGAAATGGGCCTATAAAGCCAAGGCGGCGGTTTACTCTTCGCCAGCCATTGGCGATAACGGCCTCATCTATTTCGGTTCGCAGGATGGTTTCCTGTATGCCGTTACCCAGGCAGGGCAGGGCAAATGGAAGTTTGATACTGGCGGTCAAGTCCGTTCTTCTCCTGCTGTTGGCAAAGATGGCACGGTGTATATCGGCTCTCATAATCCCAACATCTACGCCCTCGATGGCACTACTGGCAAGCAGAAATGGGTGTTTACCACCTCTGGCCCCTATGTGCAGAGTTCGCCCGCCATTGGCGAAGATGGGACGGTTTATGTCGCTTGTACAGGTAGCATGACGGTTGGCCCTCCTTACTTGTATGCCCTTGATGGCAAAACCGGCAAGATGAAGTGGAAGGTTGAGAGCTGCACCCAAAGTTCATCGGTTGCCATTGGTAAAGATGGCACCATTTTCACTCAGGGAGAAAGCGGAAACTTTTATGCCCTTGACCCGGCCACTGGCAAACAAAAGTGGAAGGTCGAACTGGCTATTCCACAGGCTTCATCGCCCGCTATTGACGGCGATGGCACCGTTTATGTGGCAGCCGGACGCACCTTGCACGCCCTCGACCCCGAAACCGGCAACGAGAAATGGAGCTTCGACACCAAATCTTCCATTTACTCATCGCCTGCCATCGCCGATGACGGCACAATCTACATCGGCGATGGAAATGGCTTCTTCTACGCCATCAAATAGTCAGTCGCAGTAAAAAAGGGCGAGTCATCAAACGATGACTCGCCTTTTTTTGTTTGCGGTATTTTCACCTGGACCCCATCGTAACTCAATAATTCGGGAATTGCGCTAGGAAAGGCGGAGAAATGGTTCAAACTTTAGCAACCCATGCTCGAAGTTCAGTCTGTACCCGTTCAAACCACCGATCCGGTGAATGCCGCGATTCTCAGCGTGTCCGAAGACAAGATTCAAGGATTCCATGCTGACCCACTTGGCGAAATCGCGCGTGTGTCGGGAGTTCACGAGGATGTGGTTATCGAGCGCATCCGCGCGATGTTGCAGGCGGGCACCATTCGCCGCGTTCGTCAGACGCTGATGGCGACTAACCTGGCCCCCGGATCGCTTGTTGCGTGGCAAGTGCCCGAAGAAAAGCTGCAAAGCGCCTTCGACTGGATGTTCCAGAATGACCCCTTTTCTGGGCACGTCGTTATCCGCACCACCGATGCCCCTATCGCGGGGGCGCGTTATCGTTTGTGGACGACGCTCAAAGTTCCTCAGGGCTTCTCTATGGACGCGCACTGTGAGTTCCTTATGAGCCAAACGGGCGCGACTGCCTACAAGTTGATGCCCGCCAAGCGTCTGTTTGCTCTTGGGGTGGGGCATGTGCGTCGCCGTCTTCTCGAACCCGGTGCCAAGTCGGATGAACCGGGTGCTGTCGTCAACACCATCATCGCCACGCTCTCGCCGCTTGAGTGGCGCGTCCTGACCTCTCTCAAGCGTGAATTGGCGCCCGAAGAACTTGGCGAGAATTTGTGGCAGGGGCGCGCCGACGAAGCTGAAGTCTCATTGGATGATTTCCTTTCCATCGCCCGCGACCTCAATGCGCGTGGCATTATCGGGCGCTTCTCGACCTTCCTCGAACATGCCAAACAGTTGCAAGGTGGCGAGCGTGTTACTCGTTTCAATGCACTGTTCCACTGGCGAGTGCCCGAAGGACGCGAGATTGATGCAGGCCGCGAAGTGGGACGCTTCCACATCATGACGCACGCTTACTGGCGCGAAGGTGGCCCTGAATTCAACAACGTCAACATCATGGGAGTGGCGCACGGCACCGATAAGAATTTGGTCCTCGCGCACAAGGCTGCCATTGATACCCACCTCGAAAACATCGGTATTCACGTTGATTATACCAACGTGTTCTGGGGCGGACGTAGCGAAATTAAACCCAGCGAAGTCTCACCTTTCATCTACGAAAACTGGGCCAAAGAACAAGGCATTATTTAAAAAACGACCGTCGAAATACCCTCTCCCGCATCGCGGGAGAGGGTATTTTTGGTCTGGTTGAGTTATGAGGAGAAATCAGTGTTTTTTGACCTGAAAAGATTGATTGATCAGTGGGAGATTTCAATATTTGAGCGTGAAAGTGGGGCGAGATTGATTAACCAAAGATTTTTATCGAAAACGCCCCGTCCCTCATTGGGTGGTAGGAATGGCATGGTTTGAGAAAACCTTGAGTGATGGAGATTTGTTTGAGGGCGAACACAAGGTTCGCCCCTACAGGGGACAATCAGAACTCAAATTAGGTGGAGTCGCCATGCGATTTCTAATCCCAGAATTGTTTGGGGAATTCCCACAATTTGGTTGCCTGCCCTGATGTGGCATTGACTTCCCAGAGAATGCCTCCGGCGACGACGGCTATGCTGTTCTCGTTGCCAATCCAAGTGGCGTCGTCCGCGTTCCAGTCGCCGCGTTTCCCTATTTGTTTGACAGTGAGCGATGGAATGGAGATCGTCCACAGCTTTTCGCCCGCTGCGCCCAGAATCTGTTTTTCGTCTGGCGACCAGTAGACCGAAATGGCGTCGGCGGGGACGGTTTGGCTTTTGAGTTCACGCGCCTTTTGGGCGCCAATTTCATACAGCGTCCAAACATAGTCGCCGCTTTCCGAATCCTCGCGTGCTACCACCAGATAGCGCGCCGATGGAGAGACGTAGCTCCATGCCACGTCCTGCAAGTCGGGAGTCAGTTGGACTGCACGCGAATTTTCGATACGGTACAGGGCGACTGCTCCGGTCTGGCTGGTTAGCACATCGCGCACAGCATAGATGATGGTCTTGCCGTTTTGTTTGACAGCTCGGTTTTGCCCGTAAGATTGCGCGGCGCTATCGAGTAAAGTCGCCTGGCCGTCCTGCGCCAGAAACAAGTTCTTCGGCTCGCGGCGGGTTTTTATCAGCAGTGTTCCATCGGGTGCATAAGTGCCCGATATAAGCTTCTCTCCTGTTGGCAGGGAAGGGGTCATGCTTTGCACGTCGCCCGATGCCAATGAGGCGCGATCAACTGGTGTTTGATAGAGTCCGGCCTTGGCATCGGCGGTGGCTCTGGGGATTTTCTCGCGTGTTACGAGCAATGCGCGCCCATCGGCCCGCCACTGCCAAACGTAATCCTGCCAACCCAACGGCGATGGGGTGAGGCGGGCGCGTTTGCGCTTCACGTCGAATACCCAAATGCCAGCGCGCGATGACCTGTCCCAGATGCCTGTCCATGCCAGTAAATTGCCGTCTGTTGACGAATGAAGGCCCTTCACCAGCGGTGGCGAAGGTGTCGAGGCAGGAGTTGGGGTGGGCTGTCCTTGCAAACGCGCGCTTTGGCTGGCGCGGCTTTGAAAGCCGTAACCCACCAAAAAGCCCGTTGCCAGCAAACCTACTCCCAGAAACAGCGTGAGGAAGGGAGAGCGATTCATTCAGGGCGCCCTTGAATATTTTTTAGCCACAGTTGATGGAGCCGATGTTCTCCTTCGATTTCCGGGTGAAACGAACACGCCACGATATTTTGTTGACGCACCACGACGGGCGCCCCGTTCCATGAGGCCAGCACCTCGACATTTTCGCCGATAGCCGTGATTTTAGGAGCGCGTATAAACGTGGCCGGAATGGAGTCGCCCAGTTCCTTCACTTCCAGAGTTGTTTGAAACGATTCGCGCTGCGCGCCGTAGGCGTTGCGGGCAACTGTACAATCGAGAACGCCCAAAGTTGTTTGCTGGAAAGTTTGTGAGGCGCCCTCAATGTGTTTTGCCAGAAATATAAGACCCGCGCAGGTGCCGAATGCGGGAAAGCCCTCATCTATACGTGCGCGAAGCGGTTCAAATAGGCCGTAACGCTCGCTTAAGCGGCTCATTACGGTGCTTTCACCGCCAGGAATGGCGATGGCATCAATTTCTTCGAGGTCGCGTGGCGCCCTTACTAAATGTGTTTTCGCCCCCAAATCTTGGAAAATCTTGATGTGGGCGGCAAAATCACCTTGCAAAGCCAGTAGGCCAACAGTTATGCTTTTCAATGACAAAGGAAGTTTAGCGGCGCCCGCACATGTTTCTGGTTGCAGAAACGCAAAGCAGCGCAGCTAAATAGAAGTTGTTAAAAAAACTAACAGAATCGCGAAGTTGCGCTCCAAACCCGGAACACTTACACTAAGCGATGAACGCGACCTTAACAATCAAGAAATCTTATCGCGGGCTTGTCCCGACACCATCGCAGGATTTCGACAGACATCTACGTATTGTTGAGGGGGGAGAGGCAACCGGGGTGCGAAAGCATCCCGGTTGTCCGTTTTTGTAGCTGACTTTTATTTCTTTTAAAACTCTCAGCTTGTTTTTTCACGCTCTCCTCCATTTCCTGTAATTAATGACATCAAGGGGAGATGATTGTTTTGCCCGGTTGCGGGCTATTGATTGTAAGGATTTACCCCGACAAATTTGAATAGGAGTTATGAGGTGGCTGTAGCAGGCAAAAAGCACTGTTGTTCAGGGAATTGGGTAGGGTTGTTTCTGCTGCACAGCCCTCATCCGGCACCGCGACACCTACACCCTGACGACGTCGGGTACCCGCAAAGGTAGAAGGGCCGAACTGATAGTGTCTGGCGTTTTTTGCCCCACGCCCTAAGGGCACCCGACCTCCCCATTGCATGGAGAGGGACCACTCATGGAATTCTTATGGGGTGAGATTTGGTGGGGAATTTTGTGGTTATTTCCCTGACGCTCACTTGGAGTCTCCTGCTTCGTTAGAAAAGAGACCACTCCTAGAATTGGAATGGGGGTTCGCGTGGTTCACATTGGGGCGCTGGGATGTGCGAAAATTAGTTGAACTTTAGGAGTGTTTGTGTAGTAAAAACACCACTGAATTTTGCTTCAGGGAAACGGCCAAAGCTTCGCAAACTGGGGAAGTGCGTTATCCCTCTCGCTTTTCTCTGATGTGGCCGTTTTTTCTCTTCCTTGCTGGGTGCAGCCAAACGCAAAATCCTTCTGAGGGGACTGTTCAACCTGCAGTGGTTTCGACAGTTGCTGCCCCTCAAAGTTCGTCTGCTATTGAGCCTACGTTGGCTCCCAGTGTGGCTCCGCAACCGACTTTTCTGGTGCCTCCCCGGCCTTTTAAGGGGCCGCCACTGGCTCGCACGTTGCCGGCTGTGCCAGCTTTAAAGCCGTTGCAGAATCCTCGCGTGGCGCAGCTTCAAACCCAAATCGCGCGCTATCAGTTGTTCGCGGCTTATCGCGAACTCATAACCCTCAATAAAAATGCCGGATTATATGACGAGGCGGCGCGGCTGGCTCGTGCTCAGGCTGCCCAATATCGAGTTAAGGGGCTTAAAGATGCTGCGATAATCGCCGATAACGAGGCGGGGGCGTTAGAATCGCAGTTGCGTGTGTTTCTTGAAACGCGCCCTGGTGCTGTTGCGGCGGCTGATCGAACTACCAGCGCGTCGAACGAACCCGTTACGGGCTGTTATCTGGGGGCATTCATCGACCGCGATGATTCGTTGGGAGCGCCGTTTTGGTCAGAAGATCGCTCGCAGTGGCATCGCGCGCCCGAACAGCTGATGAACGCGACTGGGCGCCATCCCGGTTCGTTGTTCACCTATCTTAGTTATGGGCAGCCGTTTCCGCGTGCATGGGCCTATCGTTTGAAGGCGCGTGGCACTATTCCGCACATTGCGTGGGAGCCAACGACTTCCAGTAAATTTAGCGCCAATGCCCGTTCGTTGCCGCAAATTCGCGATGATGCTTATTTGCGTGAGTTCGCTCGCCAGATTCGCGAGTTCGACTTTCCGGTTTTCATTCGCTTCGCTTCGGAGATGAACGGCTTTTGGACGCGCCCGCAGTACGGTTGGAATGGCGATGCCAAACTATATCGCGAGAAGTTCCGCCTTGTGAACCGCGTTTTGCATGAGGTCGCGCCCCGTGTCGCGACCATCTGGTGCGTTAACAACCCGCCACTGGGTAACGCTTTCGACTATTATCCCGGTGATGATGGCTGCGACTGGGTCGGAGTGAACTTTTACGCTGTTCCTTACCACGAGGACAAAATCAACAAGCCCGCGTTCGATGAGAACCCTTTAGCGTTGCTTGACCCGGTTTATAAGCGCTTCGCGGCGCGCAAGCCGATTGCGATCTGTGAGTTCGCGGCTTCGCATCAGGCGCGTGTTGACCCGAAGCCTATCCCGAATTTCGCTATCTCGAAATTGCGATTGGTTTATGGGGCGCTGCCGCTGTTGTATCCACGAGTGAAACTTGTCGATTGGTTCGATATGAACACGTTGCGGTACATGACCAAAGATAAAACGCCGAATAACTTTCTGTTGACCGATCACCCACAGGTGTTGCGGGCTTGGCAGGAGGTCACCAATAATCGGCATTTCATGCAGTCTTTCCTGCATTTGGGTTCAACCATTCCGCCGGTGTATCGCCCGTTTGGGAATCAGAAAATTGCCTCTCCGACTCAGATCGGGGTGTGGGCGAAAAACTTTGGGGCTGACGGCACTGTGTTTCTGGGAATAGATGGGCAGGGATGGACCAAAGCGCGCTCAGGAGGCGCAACGTATCTGGATTTAGACCCGCGTGCTCATAAGCGTGGTGCTCACACACTGAGTGCCTTGCTGTACGACTCGAAAAAGCGCTTCCAGAAGCGGGTTGACTTAAGATTTTCGACATGAAAACCGAAAGCAATCCGAATAATCAGCCCTTGATGTGCATCGTTGGGCCGACGGCGAGTGGCAAGTCGGCGCTGGCCGTTGAGTTGGCGCTGCAATTGGGTGGGGAGATTATTTCGTGCGATTCGATGCAGATTTATCGCGATTGCGATATTGTGACTGCCAAAGCCACGCACGCCGAGCGGGAGTTGGTGCCGCATCATTTGCTGGACATCGTGGAGCCGAACGAGAGCTTTTCGGCGGCGAGTTGGGCGCGGATGGCGAATGAGGTGATTGAAGAGATAGAAGCGCGCGGCAAGATGCCTATCGTGTGTGGCGGCACTGGATTTTATTTACGGGCGCTGTTGGCGCCGCATACGCTGGCTGTAGCGCCGCCCAATGAGCAGTTACGGGCGGAACTACAAGCGCAGTGGGAGCGTGAGGGCAAGGAGGTTATGCACGCCAAGTTGGCGGAGGTGGATGCGGCTGCTGCCGCTCGTTTGCATCCCAATGACACACACCGCGTATTACGGGCGCTGGAAGTCGCTCTTTCGCCGAGTGTTGCTGTACCGTTCGATTTGCCGACTCGAAATGCGAAGGTATGGGGCTTGAGTTGGACGCGCGAGTTGTTGGTTGGGCGCATTGATGAGCGTGTGGAAGCGATGATTGACGCAGGGGCACTCGACGAGACGCGAACTTTGGTGGGGCAGTTCGGCGACGAGGTGCCCGCGCTGGGGAGCGTGGGGTATAAGCAACTGTGCGCTCATATGAGAGGTGAGTTGAATTGGGCGGAGGCGGTTGAGGCTTGGAAAATCGCGACCCGACAATATTCCAAGCGGCAAATGACGTGGTTTCGCGGTCAAACCGAAGCCGTTTGGTTGGATGCGACTCTGGGCATAGAGAAGCTGGTCGGGAGTGTTATCGGGGCAGAGGCTTGATTTTCCTAGCTCTAATGACAAGGGACTTATGGAGGGCTAACACGAGGTTCGCCCCTACAGGGAAGCCGTAACCGCAGAAATCGTATTGCTTCGAAATGGTCAACTAGAGTTCAACAGGTGCTTGGGGTGGTAAAATTCGCTACTCTTGGCTTTCTTTTATGCGTGTTACGAGTTTTGGCGAATTGCTCATTGATATGGTGTCCCCAACCCCCGATGCGGCGTTGGGTGAGGCGACTCAGTTTGTGAAGGCTCCCGGTGGGGCGCCTGCTAATGTTGCTGTGGGTGTGAATCGGTTGGGTATCCAATCGGCTTTTGTTGGTAGCGTTGGAGATGACCCGTTCGGGCATTTTTTGCGCGATATGGTGGGAAACGAGGGCGTCGATGTTTCGGGCGTGAAGTTATCGAAGAACCGGACGACGATTGCTTTTGTTGCGACCAAAGCGGATGGCAGCAAAGACATCTCCTTTTATCGGAATCCGGGTGCGGATGCTGATTTCGCTATCGGCGATTTGCCGGATTTGCACTCGACTTCGATTTTCCACTGCGGTAGCGTGAGCCTCAGCTTAGAGCCTTGCCGCTCGGCGCAGTTGGAAGCCGCTCGTCGGGTAAAAACGAATGGTGGTATCGTATCGTTCGACCCGAACTGGCGTCCGTCGCTGTGGGATGATTTCGATTTAGCCCATAAGCTCATCTGGGAAATGATGGAGTTGGCGGACGTGGTGAAAGTCGCCGACGAAGAATGGAAATTTGTGACGGGCACCGACAGCTTTGAAGATGGTGCCCGCAAAATCCGCGAAGTTGGTCCTCGTTTGGTATTGCAGACACGCGGCTCGAACGGGGCGGCGTGGGAGTTTGAAGGTGGTCAGGGTGAAGTTTCCGGCCTCGTCGTGAAAGCGATTGATACGCTGGGCGCGGGCGATGCTTTCGTCGCGGGCTTTTTGGCCGAAATCGCGCGTGGCGGGTCGCTGGAATCGGTGCTTAAGGCGGAAGAGCTGAACGCGATGCTGCGTTTTGCCAATGGTTGTGGCGCGTTGACGACACAGAAATCGGGCGCTATCCCCGCTTTGCCGACGCGCGAGGAAGTTATGGCGTTTTTAGAGCAAGAAGCTTGATGAGTCAGGCTCTGTAAGCGATGAAAAGAGGGGATGTAACCGCAGTTACATCCCCTCTTTTTGTGCTATCCGATTCCCAGATCGCGGTAGAAATCGGAGTCGCGTTTGACTTGTTCGAGAGAGAGATTGAGTTCGGCGGCGATGATGGCGCGGACTTGGTGCCAGATGCCGGGGGCGTAATTGGGGTTGGGGGCGTAGTAACGGGGCATTAGGTGCCGGGAGAGGTCGGCGACGGATTGCATTTCGGTGGGCGCATGGGTGGCGAAGGGAGTTGTGACGCAGGTGCCTAACCACCATGAGAGGGCGTAGAGGGTGAAGTAAAGAGTCGCTGATTGGGGAGAGGTGGCTATTAATATCGGGAGTAGGCCGAGGGGGAGTAGGCCGATGAAGGCCCATTCGGGGGAGCGACGGAGTGGGGGGAGTTCGTATTGGAGGGCTTCGCTGAGGGCGTTCCAGTTGTGGCGGCGCTGTGAGCGGGGCCACAAAGTCGCTAGAGGGGCGCTGGGGGTGATTTGCTTACGCTCAATGCCGAGTTGCATCAACTCGCGGCGAATGGCGTAAAAAGAGCGGCTGGTGGGGCAGATCGAGGGGGATGTTGAAGGGGTGTGACCGAGTTTGCGTTCTATGAGGTCGCAGAGCGCTCCCGGTGTTGAAATCCATTCCACGTCGGAATCAGCTATTTCGATGTCAAATTCTTCCTCCGCGCGCATGATAAGTTCGACAATTTCCAGTCCCATTTTTTAACCTCCGCCGCCGTAGCGGCCCAGCCATACACCAATCGCGAACACGAGGGCGCCGCCCAGAATGACCTGAACGATGGTGCGGCCCAACGGACTCTTCATGTAGTAGAAGCGAATGAAAGCTATGGCCAGTAGCTCGACGACGACTACAATATAAGCGAGAACGAGGGCAGTGTGGAGGTGGGGAATGAGGAAGGGAAGGGTATGTAGCATTCCACCGAAGGTGGTGGCGAGGCCCGTGATGGCGCCCCGCATGAGGGGTTTGCCGCGCCCGGAGACTTCGCCGTCGTCGGAGAGAGCTTCGGCGAGGCCCATGCTGATTCCGGCACCAACTGAGGCGGCGAATCCAACGAAGAATGCCTCGTGGGGTTTGCCCGTTATGCCAGCGGTCGCGAAGAGGGGGGCTAGGGTGGAGACGGAACCATCCATTAAGCCGAGGAGGGCGGGTTGGACGATTTGCAAGACGAACTGGGGATCGTGGTTGCGTGCCTCTTTTTTAGGGGGTTCGGTTGGCGCATCGAGTGATTGCATTAAAAAGAAGTTCAGCAGCTTCTTTTCCGATGGCGCATCGGGGAATTAGGGGGGTGAGGGGAGGAAGAGGTACGTTTTTACGACTGTTGAGAGGTGGAGGGGAGAGTTACATAACGGGGTTAGCGGGAGTCGCCGTTGCGGCTGGCACGGGCGAAGGTGGGTTCGCTGGTGGGGCTTGGTTGCTCGGATTCGCCGAGCATGGAGCGGAGTTTGTCGATGAGGCTGCTGGCTTCGGCTTTGGAAAGCGCTTCGATTGGTTTCTTCGCCATGCGGAGAACATCTTCGTCGCGTGAGTGGCGTCCGAAGACGCGGCCCGCAATCGCCATAATGGCGCGGTGTTGGGCTTCGGTCGCTAGGTCGCCACTTGAAGAGCCACCTTCACGGATGGGTTCGGGATGGGAATCGCGGTTCGAGGAGCGGGGTGGGGTTCCGTAG
>SDZD01000206.1 GCA_004172935.1 bacterium
CCCTCCGACACTCCCATCGCCAGCCCCCCCTTCGCCGCCAGCCCCACCTAACCATCCAAAAAACAAAAAACCTCTCCGCGATTCGTCGCAGAGAGGTTTTTTGCTATACGCTTCTAATTACCTATCTAGCACCTTAGTTGTGCCCACAAAGGCCAAGCACTCGACAATAATTAAGGGGCGCGAACACCAAGAAGCGACGGCTTTTCCTTGCTGACACTCTAATTCACTACTGCTAACTCGCATAATTTGAGTTCTGATTGTCCCTTGTAGGGGCGAACCTCGTGTTCGCCCTCAAACAGTTCTCGGCCACTCACGAAAAGAGGGGGCAAAATTCAAAAGCCTGGTGCCCAATAAACCCGCGCAACGCCCCATCTTAATCTCCTATGCCCACCTCTCGTCCCTTCGTCCCCTTCATCCGCTGGGCGAACACAGTGCGAATCCCTCGCGGTGGACATGGCGCTCTCAACCGCCGCCTCTACGACCACGAACTGGTCTATGTCCTCGAAGGCCAAGGCAACATCATCCTTGACGGCCAAACCCACCCCGCCAACCCCGACCACCTTTTCCTCGTCCAACCCGGCATCTATCACTCCTTCCTCTCACCCGACGAAAGCCAGCGCTTGCTCGGCATCCATTTCGATTTCGAGCCACACGACGACACTCTCACATTCACCGAATTTGAATCCGCCCCCGATGTCCTTAACCGCTCCCGACTCCGCCCCCGCCGCGAAATCGAGGGCTGGCACCTCGCCGAGCGCCCTTTCCTCGACCTGACGGGACACCCGCGCGTGCGCCGCCAACTCGAAGAACTCGTCGCCGAATACGGTCGCCACGACCAGCAATCGCGCTTCATCGCTGGTGCCCAACTACTGGCGATATTTGGTCAAATCGAAAGAGAATTGACCCTCATGGGAGAAGTCGCTCGCCACCAGCGCGTCGGAGCCGATGCCGTTCGCCGTGTCCAACGCGCCCGCGAACAACTCGAACGCGAACTCGAATCCCCGCCCACCATCGAAGCCGTCGCCGCCCAGGTCGGTTGGAGCGGCGATCATCTGCGCCGCATGTTCCGCGCAGTCCTCGAC
>SDZD01000207.1 GCA_004172935.1 bacterium
CTTCTGCGATTCGGGCGGCACTAAAGTCCAGGCCAATGCCAGCAGAGGAATTAGAACAATCGCTGCTCGGCCCAAAAGCGTGAACTGGCGGCGCAGTAACGCGACCACAAAGATGCCTCCCATCGCCGCAATCCATCCGCCGCGTGACAGGGTGAGAAGCAGCCCAATCGCGATAATACCCATCAACGCGAGTACAGCTGTTTGATGGCGAGTGGGTTTTTCGCGGTAGTGGAACCAGAGTTCAACCCCGACAATAAGGGCGCATGCGAAGGAGCCACCAAGACCGTTTTTGTTGATGTCGAAGACGCTCTGAGAACGTGTTGCCAGAATAGCAATCGCCAAAAATGCGGCTGTACCCAGCAAGCCCCAGAGTGCAAGTTTGAGATCGTCGGGGCGCCGCCCCAACAGGGCGAACACTGGCACGACGACGAACAAAAACAGCAGCATCTGTATGAACGAAGACAAAGCTACCGAGCCGTGCCAGCGCACAAGAGCCGAAGCTACACAGGCAAAGGTGTAAATCACCGAGGGCCAAAAGAGCTGCCATGTTTGCGCCCGGCGTTTGCCAACTACGAGCATATAGGCAAAGAGCGGCAATGCCAGAACGAGATTGATTTCGGCGAAGGAGAATTTGACGGCGCCCATGCCCGCCGACAGGTCGTTTTGAAATGGAGCCGTCGCAAAAACCAGCGCGAGCGCGAGCGGCGGGTATTTCCAGGAGATAGCCCAGAAACCGGTGGCGTAAATCAGCGCGATGATGAGGAAGGCGATATCCATAATTCAAACCCAAGCCACAACTCAAAAATTAGTCAACTTTCAAGGCGTGCCGTTTTGACTCAACGGCCAGCGTCGCCCCTGGTTTCGCGGAGTGGGGTGGGGCGCTTGTTGAAAGCAAGCGTCCCATTTGCCAACCGAAAAATCGCAGTCGCGCGCGCGCCGCTTTGCGCTTACGCGGATGAAGCGCCAGTGTCACGAGGGCGAGAAAGCGCGCCAGGGCACCAACGAACAAAGCGCCACGCAAAAGCAACCAGCCGCGCGCGCCGAAATGTTTTTGCATGAACCGTTCTTGCCCCTGCCAGAAC
>SDZD01000022.1 GCA_004172935.1 bacterium
GCCCAGCCAGTGAGTGCGGGTGTTGGCCGAATGGGAGCGCGCGAAGAACAATTCGGGCGCGACGAGGCGAGGGAATAGCAGGGCGCCAGTGGCATTTTTGCTGGCAAATGAGCGCCACGCGACGAAAGAAAGTGGGCTGGCTAACACCAGTGGCGGGTCGAGAACGGTGCTTGTTCCATTGTTTTGGAGGTGTTGCCATGCCGCTAAACGGGCCTGTGTGAGAGTGCTAGCACAGAAAATGGTTGGGGGAGTTATTGTTTTTGGCACCTTCCCAGTGTAGAAACGCGATGTTGGTGTGGGGAATCGGCTCCGGTTTTTGCCAGAAGGGGTAAACCTATAGCTCGGAAAATTGCGTGTTCGCAACTAGAGAACCATGGCCGTTGAAATTCAAATACCATCCGTTGGTGAGTCGGTATCCGAAGTCGAGTTAGGTGAGTGGCTGAAAAAAGAGGGCGACTCCGTTTCGCAGGACGAAACCCTCGTGTTGCTGGAAAGCGACAAAGCCACCGTTGAACTGCCCGCGCCCGCATCGGGCGTGTTGGGTAAAATCATCAAGAAACAGGGCGATTCCGCCGTGATCGGCGAAACCATCGCCATTCTTGAGAGCGCTGGTAGCGCGTCTGCTGCTCCGGCTGCACCCCCGGCAGATGATGTGAAAACGACCCCCGACGCGGGCGCCAATGGAACGGCGACTGCAGCGGCGGCGCCCACATCGGAAGCACCTGCTCAAAAATTCGTGATGCCCGCCGCCGAGCGAGTCGTGGCACAAAACGGCCTCGATGCCGCTTCGATTGAAGGCACCGGCCCCGGTGGACGAGTGCTGAAAGAGGACGCCCAGCGCGCCGCCGATGCGAAGGCTGCGGCCCCAGCGCCGACGCCCGCCGCGACCCCGGCACCTGCTGCGGCTCCCGCCAAACCTATTGTCACTTCTGAATTCGAAGAAGTGCAGCGCATGACGCCATTGCGTCGCACCATTGCCCGCCGCCTTTTGGAAGCGCAGCAATCGGCAGCGCTACTGACCACGTTCAACGAAATCGACATGACTGCCGTCATGGCGCTTCGCAAGGACAATCAGGATGTCTTCTCGAAGAAATATGGCATTAAGCTCGGCTTCATGTCGTTCTTCGTGAAAGCCGTTATCGACGCGCTGAAGATGTTCCCCGCTGTCAACTCGGAGATTCGCGGCGACAATATCGTCTACAAGAATCACTACGACATCGGTGTGGCTATTGGCGGCGGTAAGGCGCTCGTTGTGCCTGTTTTGCGCAACGCCGACCGCATGAGCTTCGCTCAGGTCGAACAGGCCATCACCGAATATGCAACTCGCGTCAAAGACGGCAAAATCACGCCCGACGAATTGATTGGTGGCACCTTCACCATCACCAACGGCGGCGTGTACGGCTCGTTGCTTTCGACGCCGATTGTGAACCCACCACAGTCGGGCATTTTGGGAATGCACACCATCCAAGAGCGTCCCATCGCCAAAAACGGTCAGGTCGTTATCGCGCCGATGATGTACATCGCGTTGACCTACGACCATCGCATCGTGGACGGACGCGAAGCGGTCAGCTTCTTGAAGCGCATCAAAGACTGCCTCGAAAATCCGACTCGTATGTTGCTGGAAGTCTAAAAGTTGTAAAAATTGAAGGCGGGGCGCGAAATTTCGCGCCCCGCCTTTTTCGTTTTCCCTCAATCATGCCCTCGTCATTCGGTCTATTCTTTCTTGGAGTCGCGGCCTTCTTTTACGCGACTCGCTATGTGTGCGCGGCCATGATATGTGCCGGTTTTGCCTCGGCGAGTCGGGAGTTGTTTGAAGCCGCGTATGCGTATGTCGGGCCAAGTCTGACCATTCTATCGGTTATGTCGTTTTTGATCGGAGTGGGGATTTTGTTTTGGCCTCTGCTGCAAAAAGCGTTGTTACCTTTGATGAATGAGTTCGTGAAATTCAGCGAATAAGGAAAAAGGTTCGCCAAAGCATGTCTCAGTTAGTTGCGGACTATACGGCCTTCGATTGTCCACAGGCCAGCTACGTTGTTGACGCGAGTGGAGGTGATGGCGGTCAGGGTGTTTTTGTCCTTCACGAATAGGGCGTTCCAGAGCTGGGCGCTGGTGTTGAAGCCATCGAAGGGGTAAGCCGGGTTAGTGAAGTTGCGCGCCTCTTTGTCGCCTATGCAAACCGTCATTTTGGAGTGGTCCATGTTGCCGTCGTCGGCTTGTTGGAAGGAGAGGGCGGTTTCGCCGTTGCGCAGCACGCGCAGGTAGGGAGCGCCCGCGTAAACGGAGGCGGCTAGTGGCGTTAGGAGGGCGCCCCAGCGGTGGGGGCTGGTGGCGGTGATGGTGCCGCTTTTCCACAGGTCGTTTTTGGTGGTGTGGATGATGGTCGGTTTGAAGGCGCCGCTCAGGCCGTTGTCTTCGATGGCGAAAGCGAGATCACCATTTGGAAGCCGAACTGGGACGGGCATCCCGTCGCGGTGTCTTGCGCGGAAACTGACGGCTTCGGGGGCGCTCCAGTGCAAGCCGTTATCGTGGGAGCGGAGCAGGGTGATTTGCTGCTCGGATGTTTGGATGTAAGGGCTTTCGTCGGCGAAAAAGAGTTGGATTTCGCCGGAGGGCAGTTGCAGGGCTACGGGTTCCCAGCAGCCGTTATCTCCTTCGGTTCCGGCTTTGAAAAGGGTTTGAAGTGGCGCGAAGGTATTTCCACCATCAACGGAGCGTGAAACGCAGATAGCGTAGTTGGGGGCTGGATTCTGGTTTCGGGATGGTCGAAGGTTGGTGAAGACCAAAATGCTGCCGTCTTTGGTTTGTAGGGCTTCGGGATTGGCGAGGCTGCCCAGAGGCGAGCGCGCCACTTCGATTTCTTCGCTCCATGTTTTGCCCTCATCGCTGCTCTGGCGCGTTTGAGCGGCGCGGCCTCGTTCGTAGATGCTGAGGAGGCGGCCATTCTTGAGGCGAATGATGCGCCCATAGTTGCCGCCGCGCGCCACCAGGCGCAGCGATGATTTATCCCACACGATATGAGTTCTGGTCGCTGGTTTGGTTTGCGACAGAGCGGGAAGAGAGGAAAAAATCAGCGACGACAGGGCGATAGCGGCGAGTTTCAAGGTAGATATTGGACCATTGAATGGGAGGCTGTGTCGCACCGGTGAAAAGGAAATTAGGCTTATGAGCTATTACAAGTTCCGCAAGGGATAAACACTCATTTTAGATTTGAATGGCGCGAAAAATTAAAATCGTACCCGCTTGCATCAAACTGCGCCCCCGAACATGTCGCCTCAGTTGTTGAAAATTCGCCAACGCGCCGCCGAAGCATTGATTCTTGGCATTCGTGCGGCTCTGGCTTCGTGTGCTGCCGTCGCTATCGCGCAGAGCCTGAATCTGACTTATCCGCTTTATGCCGTGGTGGCGGCAGTGATCGTGACCGACGTTTCGAGCGAGAAAACGCAACAGTCGGGCGTGCAGCGTTTGCTGGGAACGGCGCTGGGGGCAGTGAGCGGACCGCTATTGGTGATGCGGTTCGGCGATTCGCTGGTTGTGATGGGAGTGGCCATCGCGCTACTTATTTTCGTCTGCTACGTGGTTGGCTATATTGATGCAGCAAAGCTGGCCGGTTATGTGGCCGGATTAGTGGTTCTTGACCATTCCGACGCCCCTTGGAACTACGCGCGCGACCGTTTTGTGGAAACATCACTGGGAATCGTGCTTGCAATAGTAGTTTCCCTCTTAATTCCCGAAAAACCTTTTAATAATAGTGATAGTAACGATAATGATAAAAGTAAGGATGTAGACGTTTTATAGTTAAAGTTACAAAAGTAGATGTTTTATAGCTAAAGCTACAAAGTTAGAAAATTAACTTTGACTGATTCACAGATTTTTTTTAAAATTGTCTCAATTGGATAATTCGTTGATATACAACGTCCAACACAGGGAGGTGAATTAATGAACAACGAAAATCAAATCGAGCGCGAAGAGGTTTCCAACGAGTCCAAAAAGGCTTGGGCCAACCCTGAGTTGAAAACTTTCGGCACCATCGCCGAAATGACCCAAACATTTCGCTGCAAACACGGTCGTCGCTACCCTTGCCCGATCTGCACTCCTAACAACTGCGATCAATCGTAATTTTCACGCAGTCAATACCTCACGGCCCGCGAACACCCGTTCGTGGGCCGTTCGTGTTTATTGAGTTTCTAGTTGTTAGTAATTAGTTTTTAGTTTCAATGGGGGCGGCGGGATATTTAGCATGTTCTTTGTGGGCAAACCGCTGAGGCTATATTGAAACCAACGCGAAATTTGGCAAGGTTCTGTTGAAGGTGGGGGAGTGAACTCTCCTGAAATGGAGAGGTTTTTGGAGCTGCCAACAGCACGGAAATTGTGCTTAAAAGATAACGCTTGTCACGATTTTTTGGCTAGGTATTCGGATGTAACTTGTCGTAAGATGGGTCTGCGTATTCCCATTGAACACCACTCTGAATTAAATAGCCGCACACAGCTTGAAAGTTGGCTTCAATAGGTATATTGACCGATAAATATGATGGATTGGCTCCTCCATAACTGCAGCCCAGTTGAATAAGCGCATCGAGTATTCTTTGCGATTCTGCCGATTCTAAAATGACTCTGATAGTTCGATTTCCCGATTTCTCCACGACTCGAACAAAGATTGGAATACCTTCTTCGTCAGGTTTGGCTTCAATGATGTCCTGCCACGAAACGTTGTAGGCGAAGAATGGACTGTTCTCTAACCGATACAAATTCTCTCCTATTGGAGTTGCCCGGTGCGATTCCGTATTTCCATCTGCGTCGCTTAATTCGACCTTTACCATCCTCGGTTCGCCTGGGGAATTCATGCTTTTCAGTTTGAATATACAGCCTATTTGGGCATCGCAAGCTAAGAACATTATTAAAGCGCGAAAATCAGCGTTCGCTAATGCTATGGGAGAAAAAATGTGTCTCTTGGCCTGTTTCTGTCAATGAGGGAAATTGGGGAAGAGGGGGATGCTTTTACTTCGGCATTTCTGAGGAGTGTTCGTGAGAGAGGAATAGTTGGCGGTATTTGTGAGGGGGGAGGCCGTTCATTTTGGAGAAGAAGCGGTTGAAATAATGGTCGTCGGCGAAGTGGAGATGGTGGGCGATTTGTTTGATGGGCCAATCTTGAGTAACCAACAATCGGCAGGCGTACTGGTTGAGGCGATTGTTCAAATAAGCTTTGGGGCTTATGCCGAGGTCGCGGGTGAATGCCAGTGAAAAAGCCCGTAGTGAGGTGCCATAGACCTGCGCCAGTTCCTTGACCTGTAAATCGCCGCCCAGACGATTTTCCATCAGGTTGAAAACGCGCGCGTAGCGCCCGTATTTCTGACTTTGGAGGGCAATGATTGCGTCGAGGTCATCGAAATATTCGGCGATCCATTTGTATATCTGGCCTTGAAGGCGCATCTGGGTGTTGAGAGAAAATGGGCGCTCCTTCCAGTCTGTTATCCAATCGCCTTCATCCCACGGGCCGAAGTGCAACGGGCGCCGCAGTGGCCAAGTGGAAAACAAATCGACGCCACTCGCCAGCTCGCACCCAAAGGTGAGGGAATAGTGGCGATAATAGTGGTCGCATTTTCGGATAACGGGAGTGTTGCCGGGAATCCAATAAGCGTTTCCTGCTTCCAATTCTAAAGGTGTGTCGCCGTGAATCAAGGTCGCCGAGCCTTCACAGGCAAAGTGAATATGGTGGGCGTAATCGCCTTCCCGGCGTCCCATCGTGCCCCATGTTGGGCCAACGGTTTGGCCTTTGAGGCCGTGGAACTTGAGATTGAAATGGGATATTTTGACCGAGTTACTGCCCATTCTGTCTTCACTAAAGACAGGGTGGACGACCAGAGATTCTTGGAACATTGGATGTATCCTCTTTAAAATCGTGGTGACAAATGTGGAATATGTCCACTTATTTTACTCAATTGTCTACTGATTTCATGACAAATCAACGGTAAGTTAATAAGTACCCGCAACAGGGGAGATGTCGGAGAAATTCACTGTGGCCCATGAGTGTTGACTTTGGTGCAGTGAATCTGTGTTCAGAAGAACTCAACCCCTAATAAAGATATTTAAAAACGAGAAATGTCAACCCAAATCATAGCAAACCGATCCAAGTTGGTAAATAATGGATTCACATTGATAGAGTTATTGGTAGTTATCGCTATCATCGCGATTCTGGCCGCCATTTTGTTTCCTGTCTTCGCCAGGGCACGCGAAAACGCCCGCCGCGCCTCCTGCCAAAGCAACATGAGACAGATTGGCTTAGCCAATTTGCAGTATGCGCAGGACTACGACGAGATTTACTGCGCTGCCTATCATTCCGGGCCATATGCCGCTTTTAATCAGCTGTTGCAGCCCTATGTCAAAAGCACTCAGGTCTTTCGTTGCCCCAGTGATGCGGCGCCCGATTCGGCCATTTCCCCGACATGGAGTGCCTACAATGGCGTCGCTCCATTTCATACCAGTTATGCCGCTAACGTTCGACTGGGGCGCGATAACGCTGAGCAACTCCACCTGGCGGCGGTGGCGCAACCCGCGACGACGGTATTTTTTACCGATGCTGGTAGTCGGCCCGACGCCAACGCTGCAACCAATCCGCAGACATGGCCCGCGAAAACGATGGCCACTCTACTTGATACCTGCGGTTACTCGCTGGTCAATGGAACTAATGTCGATTGGGCTGGTCCCACTCCACGCCACTTGGAAACTTGCACCGTCGGTTTTGCCGATGGGCATGTGAAGGCGATGCGGACTGATAAGTTTTACGGGCCGACGCTGAACAACTGGCTTTATCCTGCTTTTGGTGGGAGTTAACAAAGCGACAGAAAATCCCTTCCATGACCATGACAGTCTCCAGAGCGACCAGTTTGTGCCTTGTTGCTCTTAATTTTGCTCTATTCGCGCCCCGCCTTATGGCGGATGAATTCTTTGTCCAACCGACTGGTTCGGATAGTAACCCCGGCACGTTGAAAAAGCCGTTTGCCACCCTGCAACGCGCG
Organism: bacterium; assembly: GCA_004172935.1. Taxonomy (GTDB): domain Bacteria; phylum Armatimonadota; class Abditibacteriia; order Abditibacteriales; family Abditibacteriaceae; genus Abditibacterium. Next base: position 7,014 of record SDZD01000022.1, read on the forward strand.
CAACAAGCGGTTCGGAAAATCGCGGGACGTAAGCCCGTTACCGTTTCTGTTCGTAGTGGTACCTACTATCTGTCGGATACGCTTGTTCTCACGGCGCAGGATTCAGGAACGGCGAAGAACCCCGTGGTTTATCGCGCCTACCGCGATGAGAAACCAGTGATTAGTGGTGGGTCTCGCCTGAACTTGAAATGGGAGCCTTACCAGAACGGTATTTTGAAGGCGGCTGTGCCCGCAGGAACCACGAGTGACCAGCTATTCGTGAATGGCGAACGCCAGATGATGGCTCGCTATCCGAACTATAATCCCAACGAACGCATTTTCAACGGCTGGGCGCCCGACGCTTTTAGCCCCGAACGCGCCGCGCGTTGGGCCGACCCCAAAGGCGGCTTCATCCACGCGATGCACTCGCACATGTGGGGCGACTACCATTACGAAATTACGGGCAAGAAGGAATCGGGCGAAGTCACTTACATCGGTGGCTGGCAGAACAACCGCCAGATGGGAATGCACAGGGACTATCGCTTTGTAGAGAACATATTCGAGGAATTAGATGCCCCCGGCGAATGGTTTTTAAATTCCAACACCAACACGCTCTATTTTTATCCCCCAGCGGGTCTCGACCTGTCCAAAGCAACCGTTGAATCAGTCCGCTTGCGCCATCTCATCGAATTGCGCGGTGATAAGCAAAATCCGGTGCGCTTCGTTTCTTTTCGTGGGCTGACGTTTCGCCATGCGGCGCGCACCTTCATGGATAACAAGGAGCCGCTATTGCGCTCCGACTGGACGACCTATCGAGGCGGCGCCATCTTTTTCAATGGCGCGGAAGATTGCGCTCTCGAAGGTTGTTTCCTCGACCAGTTGGGCGGTAACTCGGTGTTCGTTAACAACTACAATCGTCGTATCGTGGTTCGGACTTGTCGTATCGAAGGCGGCGGTGCGGGAGGTGTCGTTTTTGTGGGCGATCCTAAAGCCGTCCGCAGCCCATTGTTCGAATACAACCAAGTCCAGACTTTGGAGAAAATCGACCTCACACCTGGCCCGAAAACCGACAATTATCCCGCCGATTGCATTGTGGACGATTGCCTGATTACGCGCACTGGCAGCGTCGAGAAGCAAACCGCGCCTGTTTCCATCGAGATGTCGCAGAGTGTCATGATAAGGCATTGCTCGATTTATGATGTGCCGCGCGCTGGTATCAATATCGGTTCGGGGGCGTGGGGAGGGCATGTTATCGAAGGGTGCGATGTGTTCGATACCGTCAAGGAGACTGGCGACCACGGTAGCTTCAACTCGTGGGGGCGCGACCGATTTTGGCGCCCGAACACCAAAGAAACCGATGAGTGGGTGAAGCAGGTTCCTTCGCTTCCACTACTGGATGTGACTAAGCCAAACATACTCCATGATAACCGCTGGCGTTGTGATCATGGTTGGGACATCGACCTCGATGATGGTTCCTCGAACTACCACATCTACAACAACCTATGTTTGAAGGGCGGGCTGAAAAACCGTGAAGGCTTCAACCGAGTTGTCGAAAACAATATTATTGTGGGGCAGGGCTACGACCCTCATGTCTGGTACGCCAACAGCCAGGACACCTTTCGCCATAACATCGTCAGCCGTGCCTATGGCCCAGCTCTGATGCATAGCCCGCCGTGGGGTAAAGAGATCGACTCGAATCTGCTGCAACGTGTCGGAACGACCACCTCCATTCCCGCCACCGATTTGCAGAAGCAAAGTGGGCGCGATGAGCATTCGATTGTTGCAGATGTGATGTTCGTTGATCCAGGCAAAGGCGATTTTCGCGTCAAAGAAGGCTCACCTGCATTGGCTTTGGGCTTCAAGAACTTTGCGATGGATAAATTTGGGGTGCAAGACCCGGCGCTCAAAGCTATCGCGAAAACGCCGTTTACATCGGGGGAGCAAGTTGCCGATACAGGCCCGAAGCGCGACTCCACCATCTACAATTTTCTGGGCGCTAAAGTGCGCGATGTGATGGGGCAGGGGGAAATGTCGGCTTTAGGCACTGCGGGCGAAACCGGCGTTCTCCTGCTGGAAGTCGGCCCGCATCTCGGCGTCACGGATGTACGGAAAAACGACGTGATTGTGGCGATCAATGGCCGAAAAACCGATGGCACCGCCGATTTGAAGCGCATACTTCCCGGCCTAAAAGTTGGGCAGGACGTTCAAATCCAGATTACACGTACCCAGAAGCAAATCCCTCTGACTGTGCATATCACTGGCGCCATGCCACTAGGCGCTACACAGTAACCAAGAGGCAAATACAGAAAATGGCCGCATGTGTATGCGGCCATTTTCTGTTGCAGGGGAAGAAATCAATGGCGGAATCTGTTGTCTGACTAGCCTCGCTTGAAAGGGGCATTTTCTGTTGCTGTTTGCAGGGAGATGTCATTGAGTTCTCCCCATAATTCATCGACTTGGAAATTATCGGGCCAGTGTTCTTTGGCGAACCATCGGTCGATGGAAATAAGCGTTGTCGTGACTTCTTCGAAGAATGAGTCGATTATTTGGGCCTGCTTGGCCGAGTGGGGGCGACTATCGAAGTAAGCGCCTTTATCGAAGGTCTTTCCGACATTGGGGGCTATGGCGTGTAGGTGGGCAATGCGCTTGGAGTCGGCTTTGGCTTTTCGGCCCACTTGATTTAAGCGAGGGCTGATTGAATCAACGAGCCATTGGTATTCCCACAGCGTAATGAATTGGCGCACTGTGTTGCGGTCATACCACGGGCCTTCGATTGGATCTTTGATGTCGAGCATCAAGCTGATGAAGTAGCCGCGTAAGTACCAGTAGTCATCGAAGGCAAAACGCAGCATTAATTCTTCTGATTCCGCTTTGAGTTGCTGTTCTTCCGTGGTGAGTGCTTGAACTTTGCGAGCTTGCCATGCATCGTGCAGCCAGATACCCGCAAAAATGCAGATGAAGAAGAGAGTGGTCCTGGCGGCGCCAAAGATGATCGCTACACAAACGAACTGTACCACCAGGGCAGGTATGTAGACCAACCAACACAAAAGATTTCTGGTGAGTTTGTTGGCGTGGAGGTCGGTGTGCCAAATGCTTGGTTGTTGGGGCGCTTCGATTTTACTCATGGCCTGTTCAAGAAAATATCTATTGAAACAGATGTCGCAATATTGATATAAAACTCTGCTCGTTAGCTTGCGCTCCATTTTATTTATCGAAGCCGAAATGAGCTTGGGAATGTTGCTAGGTGGGTTTGAGAACAGCTTTTCGAGGGGTATAATTCAACCGTTACAGTAGTTGCGGAGTATTAAAAATAGTCCGTTGGCTACCAGTTCTTCGCCGAAATTCTTTGGCAGTACCTCTGAATCACCATGAAGATACCCACTCTTATTTTTGTTGGTCTCCTTGCATCGGGACTTCCCTCCTACGCACAAGCTACGGTTCCATCCGTCAAACCGGGCAATTTGCGTGTGCCGAAGGACATTGTGGTTACCCCCAGCTCCCCGAAGTTAGATGTCAAAAATACCACCACTGGTGGCCCCGTCTCGACAGATTTGATGACTAACCTGCAAAAGTTGAGCGATAAGGTTGAAGCGTTGGAAACGCAAAACGCCGATTTGAAGAAGCAAATCGCGTCTATACAGACCCAACTGGATAGAACCTCGAAAGACACGGCTCAAAACTCGAAAGACATGGTGCCCGTCAAGTTGTTGATTCCCGCGATGGATAAGGCGATAGGCAAAGTGAAAGATGACCTATCTTCATTCAAAACCGAATATGACGCGCATTCGCACAAGACAAACTTTAGCTACGAGTCATTCAAATTTTTGACGGAGACACCCAATAATAACAAAGGGAATTTTTACATCCCCTACATCTGGCTCAACAGCAAACCGAACTTGAGCCAGATCGAGAAGCAGCAAAGCGTGCAGCCCTATCTCAACAAGACGACTAATCCTGCGGGCAAATAAAGCCTATCGTGAGATAACTTCGAGGGCCGCGCTATTTGCCAATAGCGCGGCCCTCCGGTGTTTATTGGGGTTTGATGTTGATAACTTCGGGGGCGGTATAGCGGCGTTTGAGTTCGGCGACGGGGACTTTTTTCGGGCCTAAGTCGTCGGTCCACGAGGCGAAGTACAGCCACGAGACGCCGAAGCGTTTCATGCGGGCGATGTCGGGGACGCCGCCAACTTCGCAGAGGGCGATGGGTTTCTTGCCGTCGTATTGGGCTTTGAGAGCGTCGAACTGGCCCGCGAGTGAGTCGCGACTATCTTCGGGGTAGATGTCGGTGCCGACTATATCCACATAGGAATCGCCGGGATACCATGAGGCTTTGGCATCGCCCGCCCATGTCCAGATGAGGTTGTGTAAGCGGTGCCTTATGGTGAGGCGCTCATACATCATGCGCCACAGGCTCTTGAAACTTTCGGGGCCTTTGGCGCCCCACCAGAACCAGGCGCCAGGAGCTTCGTGTAGTGGACGCCACAGCACGGGGATACCTGCGTCCTGATATTTCTTCAGTTCGACGGCGATGGCGTCGATGTCGCGTCGCAGTAATCGGGCGTCGAGGCCGTTGGGGTTGGCGAGGGTCTTTTGCAGGTCGAATCGAGTGGCATCTGCGTCGAAACCGCGCCACCACGGGGCTTCGACGGCTTTGCCCTCATCGTTTGTGTAGGTGCCGTCGATGAGGCCTGAAGGGGCGTTCCAGTGCCATGTCAGGGTGAGAATTTGTCCGGTCTTTTTGATGCGAGCGATGGCGGCTTCGGTTTGGCCGTTGGGGTTGGCACCGTGTTCACGGCGCGAAGGCGAATATTCGACCAGATCGGTGCCATAGACGGAGGGCAATACACCGACTTGTTGACGGATGTAGTTGGTATCTGGTGTGTCGAATTGCCCCGACAGGGTTTTGCTGCCGTAGTTGCGTAGCAAACGGGCATAGAGTGCGCGTGTCGCGGGTGTTGCACTGGAATCGACCAGAGTGGTGGGGACCGGCTTAAGAGGCGCGTTGACGGCGGGAGATAGTTCGATAGCGTCGAGCATAAAGTAGCCCCAGCCGCGCTCGATGGAGATGGTGTTGGTGGTGGCTTTAAGCTCGATTTTGCCTGCGTTGTGCCACGTAAACGGCTTGGATGGTTCGAACTGCCCACTGCTACCGACGCCATTGACTTTGAAATCGAAGCCTTTTTCGCCATAAGGCGAACTATAGCGAATACGCAAACGATAAATGCCCGCTTTGACTGGAGGGATTTTAAACGTGACGCGCGCAGCGTCATCGGCGAAGTCACCGACGTAGCCGCGGCCCGAAAAGCCGCCGGTTTCGGTTTGGACTTCGCCTTTTTCGATTTGGCCGTTTTCGGCTTCGAGGCGTATGGTTTGGGCGTGAGCCGCCGAGATGAGGGCCAGCGCGCCCGCTATGAGGAAGAGTTTCATGGTGACAACTTTGACATAATCGTCGCAGTGAGGTAACGCCTCGCCAACAGCGATTGTACTCCGACGCAAAGCAACGAGGCATAGACCACGATTTTTTGGCCGACAGCTTGAATCATGAGACCCTGAGTTGAGTTGGGGTAGGGGCCTTTGGTGAGTAGGGCTAAGTACGCGAGGAGAACAGCGAGAAAGGCCGCGAAGACCCATGCACCTCGTTTGGGATAGATGCGGCCCAGTAGCATGGCAATGATGAAAGCAAGTACCGAAATAGGGAAGCATTTGAAGGCTCCGAAAACGTGGGCAACATGCTCTTTGGGGTAATAGTTGGCGCGATAGAAGGCGATGCCAATGAAGTTATAGGCGGTGAGGAGGCCAAACAACACTGCTGTTGTGGTTGCGACACGCTGAGCTAAGCCTCCCCAGAAGAAGCGGGCGAAAGTGATGGTGAAAACAACCAGTGCGAGGCCCGCACTCGAAAGCGCGACGAAAAATAGTGCTGCGCCAAAATCGTTGGGTTTGTTGCTGCCACGCGCGATGGGGCGCCCTAAATCGGAGAAGAAGTTCTCGAAGAAGTGGTAGCTGGTGGCATGGGGATCGAGCGTGGTGCCGCCGGGATAGAGAGCCATTGCGCCGAGCGTCAAAAAGACGAAGGCGCAGCAAATCAGAATGACGAAATCGAAGGGCCAGGTAGCGCGCTTCAGCATTTTTCTATGCCCCATATCTCGACATCGACGCCGGGAGAGAACAACACATGCGGTTGCTGGGCCGGACGCTCGAAGCCCGCCGCTTGCAAACAGCTTTCACGCAACGAACCGACCTGAGCTGTGCCCACTTTGTAGGGTTCGTGGAAAACGCGCCCGCGAAACAGTTGGTTGCCGCGCTTTGAATAAAGCACATAGCGCTCGACTAAAAATTCTTCGAGGCTATTGGGTTCGCAGGCTTGCTGGGGGCCAGTGGGTTGGTAGCGAACGCGACAGGTGGCCTCGAAGGGGGCCGGCCACAGGCGCTTCGACCAGTAATCGAAACCGGCGGCTGTTTCATGTACGCGCATTCGGGCCTTGAAATAAGGCAGGTTAAACCATAGTCTCGCGGTGATAACGGCGAGGCTGGAGGCGGCATCGAGTGAGAAGAACCACACGCCGGGGACGCCATCGCGCACGACATAGGTACGCACGTTTAGTTCGGGGAAGCGCGAATGGAAATGGCCGTACTGTTTTAGGTCGGGAATGAAGTGGGGGCGCACTTCGGCCATTTGAAATGGCACTAACCCGACATAAGCGCGCCCTTCATAGAGGTCGAGTTCGAGGCCAGCGGGCAGGAGCTTTTGCACGGCTTCGGGGGCGAACTCCCAATGGAGGAACAACAGGTTGCTCCACTGGGGACGCATGACAACCGTACCTTCAGGGCGAAAGCGGGAGACGCGGCTCATGGGTCAAATTTCGCCGCCAATTTCGAGAAGAAGGGGCGGTTGTTGGCGACGATGTAATAACCCAATTCTACGAAGGGAAAGAATATAGGCCACTCGCCCATGCGGGCCAGTCGGTTCCAGCGTGTGAATCGTCCCAGAAAAAGGGCCGCGCGTCCACTTTTGAGAATTTCCCCATTCGCCTTGATGACGTGGATGGCTCGCGAGCAGGCTTCGCGCAGTTCGGGGCTTAAATCGGCTTCCTGATAGGGGCAGAATTCTAATGAATCGTAGCGCGAATGTTTACGCAACCACACAATACAGCGTCGGCAGAAGCCACATTCGCCGTCCCATAATACCAGATGTTTCTTAGGCATTTAAAATCTAATGTATGGATAAGTCCAAGTTGATTGCCATCGCAGTTCTCGTTATTGGTATTGGTTGCATTGCCCTTTTCAAAGAGAAGCCTCCGACACCCGAAGGAGAGCATTCGGATGAACCTGCTGCGCAGAGTACACCCGATTTTGATGTTGTAGGCGGCATCACCAAGTTACAAGTTGTTGACGAACGCAAAGGAACAGGCACCATTGCTAAAAAAGGCGATATGGTCGCCGTGAATTATCGCGGCACATTGTTGAACGGCAAAATGTTCGACCAGTCGTACGGCAAAGCGCCTTTCATTTTCCCTTTGGGAGCTGGAAAGGTCATCAAGGGCTGGGATGAGGGCGTGGCTGGAATGCGTGTTGGCGGCAAGCGCAAGCTAACTATTCCCGCGAGTTTGGGCTATGGAGATAAAGGCGCCGGAGCGGATATTCCGCCCAACGCGACGCTTAAGTTCGATGTCGAACTGATGAAGGTTAACGGCAAAGGCTGAGCGAAAAATTGAGAAATTAGGAAAACGTAAAAGTATTTTTACAAAATGGGTTGTACTGGCGCGTAAATAGGGCTAAACGTGGGTTAACAGGGTTTTGAATTAACAAAGTCCGCCACCGCACCTCACAAATCGCAATTTTTTGAAGGCCACCGACTTCGCACATGAAACGCACGGCGCGTTTCTCCGCGAAGTCGGTGGCTTTTGCGTTTTGTGGTGCGGGAAATTACCGATTATGGAAACAACCAACATCTACGCCCGATTGCTCGGAGAATTGAAGCCGCATTGGAAGCTGTTGACGGGAAGCCTTGGCTTCTCGGTCATCATGGCAGTGATGGAAATGATTCCCGCTGCCCTGACCAAGCCCCTCATCGACAAAGCTATTTATGGACGGGATGGTCACTTGCTGCAAATCCTGTCCGCGATTTTATTCGCGACGCTGGTGTGCCGTACCTACTGCCACTACACGCGCATGATTTACACCGGGAAATTAGCCCATAAAGTGCTGTTCCAGGTGCGAACCGGCCTGTACGAGCATCTGCAAAAACTTTCGCTGGCCTTTTACGGCAACAAACGCACCGGACAGATCATGTCGCGCGTGACCAACGATGTCGCCGTGTTCGAGCAGTTCATCGTGGAAGGCATCCGCGATTCGCTCATCAACTTGCTGCGCGTGGTCATCATCGCGGGCATTCTGGCTGTAACCAACCCCTACCTCGCGTTCTGGGTATTCCTGCCGACCATTCCGCTTATCTGGGGCACGCGAGCCTTCCAAAAACGCATTGGCGCCAGTTACCGCACCATGCGCCGTCGCCTCGCCGATATGAACTCGATATTGAGCGACACCATCGGCGGTATTCGCGTTGTTCAAATTTTTAATCAAGAGGAAACCGAAGCCTCGAAGTTCCGCGCTAAGAGCCGCGAGTTCGCTTTCGCGGGCGTCAACACCCAAAAACTGCAAGCGTTGTTTTTTCCCGGTGTGGCTTTCGCCTTTGGGGTAGGGCAAGTGGTGGTGTGGTTGGTCGGTGGCCGCGAAGTGCTGGCTAACCGTCTGACGCCGGGAGAACTGGTGATGTTTTCCGGCTACGTGATGCAGTTCTACGCGCCTGTTCAGTCGCTGGCGAACACGGCCAACCTGTATGCCAATACCGCCGCCAGTGCCGAGCGCATTTACGAAGTTCTCGATACCGAACCCGATATTCGCTCCGTCGAGGAAGCGACGCCGTTGCCCGAAATGGACGGCAAAATCGAGTTACAGGACGTGAGTTTCGGTTACGATTCGGGTGAACCCGCGCTCGAACACATCAACCTCACCGTCGAGCCGGGGCAAATGATCGGTTTAGTTGGGCCTTCGGGCAGCGGCAAATCGACCCTGGTGCAGCTTATCTCGCGCTTCTACGACGCCAAGGATGGCGTTGTGAAAATTGACGGGCACGACATCCGCGAACTGGATTTGAAGGATTTGCGCAGCCACATTTCGGTGGTGCCGCAAGACCCGTATCTGTTCCACGGCACGGTGCGCGACAACATCTCGTATGGGCGCCCCGAAGCCTCGTTCGAGGAAGTTTTGGCCGCTGCGCGCGCCGCGAACGCGCACGAGTTCATCATGAAGATGCCCGACGCCTACGATACCCACGTCGGCGAACGCGGCACCAAGTTATCGGGCGGACAGCGTCAGCGCATCGCGATTGCGCGCGCCATTTTGGACGATCCGAAGATTCTGATTCTGGACGAAGCGACCAGTGCGGTTGATACCGAAAGCGAAGTGCTGATTCAGGGCGCGCTCGAAAACCTGTTGGCGGGCCGCACCACGCTCGCCATCGCACACCGCCTTAGCACGGTGAAGAACGCCGACAAACTGGTGGTTCTGGAAGATGGGCATATCGTGGAAGAAGGCACGCACGACGCGCTGATGCAAGACCCTGACGGTCTGTATCGCCGACTGGTGCAGATGCAAACCCAACTCGGATCGCAGAATGCGTTTTCGGAGGCAAACAATGGCAGTTAAAGGCGGACAAAGCGTTGTTTTCGAACCGCAATTGCTGAAGGTATGGCCGGAAAATGATGGCTTGATGTTGGAGTACGATGGCAAATTGAGCGAATTGGCGCCGCCGCGCCGCGCTCTGCCGCTGTCATCGCCCGAAGAGTGGATTTTGCTCAACTCGCTCGAAGGCGAGGAGTTGGGCAGTGTCCGGCGCCTGTCGGAACTCGATTCGGTGTCGCGCGACACGCTACGCGCGGCGCTGGCTGAGGCCTATCGTATCACCACGATTTTGCGCGTTCTCGATGTCGAGCGTGAACCAATCGGCGGACAGATCACCTGGCAGGTCGTTGTCGAGTCCACCGAAGACGAAGAGAAGGGAGTCTCTTCGGGCAAAGACATGACATTCCGCCTGGCCGGAGCCGAAGACATTCAAACCGCACGCTACCCGCACATCTACTTCGCCGACATCGAAGGCAATCGCTGGGAGATAGTCGATTGCGAGGCGATGGATTTAGCCTCACGACGAGCCAGCGAACGATATTTTTAATTCGGCCTTGTTGGCAGAGGGCGCATTTCCACTGAAGGAAATGCGCCTTTTCTATTATCAGGCTCGCCTTTGTATTTTCTCATCGAAAAAACTCATGAAATTTATTTTCACATGCAACTAATCTCATGGGTGTGCGTATTATTTGCAAGTGAAAATAAATTCGTGATGGCTCGAAATTATGATTGAGGATGCCACGCCACGAGTGAAAGAGGAGAAAAATGCAACACACTTTTGAGAGACAACAAGACCGTAGTGCGGTTGATATAGCACTGCTTGTAATCCGACTTATCGTTGGAGTGATTTTTATGGCGCATGGCTCGCAAAAGGTTTTTGGGGCTTTTGGAGGCCCCGGCCTTTCTGGGGTTGTCGCGATGATGGGGCCAATCGGTTATCTGGTAGCCATTGGCGAGTTCTTCGGCGGACTTGGGCTAGTTGTAGGCTTTTTGACGCGATTTTCGTCTGCCGCTCTAGTTGTCATTATGCTGGGCGCCATCGGTATGGTTCACGGCAAGGGCGGCTTCTTCGCTCCGGCAGGCTTCGAATATCCGCTGGCACTGATTGGCCTCGTTGCTCCCATCTTGATTGCGGGGCCAGGACGTTTCGCTATCGGACATTTCCTGCCGCTGCCCAAGACAGTTGCGACGGGTAAGCCCGTCGTGGTTCTCGAATAAGTCGGATATATCGGGCAACTAACAATCGCAATGCAACAGGCGCATTCCTCTTTGAAAAGGAATGCGCCTGTTTTTCATGTTTATAACGTTTTTAAAAGGGCTACTGCTTCTTCTAAATTATCCGGTAGTTTTTCGCCCAGCCAGTGCATTTTGTCTTCTGGATAGTCCACTTTGATGTTTGTCGGATTATATTGCAGCATACGCTTGACCATACCCTGTCGCAAACCTTTCAGTGCTTCGCTTGCTTCAAATGCCATCCATGTTGAGCAGTCCCAACCTTCGGTGACGATTACCACGAAGATTTCCTCATTCATTATCTGCGCTTGGCCTCCCCCGCTGTACCAATTCATCCATCGCTCATCTTCGTCATCGGCTGGATTGCGTGGCGAATGAGATACGGCAATACCCACTTGCCTGAGCTTTTGAATTAAGGCATTTGCGTGAAGGGAATCGACCTTCGCACACGAAATAAACATGGTTGCCTTCTAATCCGCTGGTTTAGTCGCCAGTTCTTTGGGGATTTCTACGAATTGGCGGGTGACTTTGCCGTCGCGGACAGTGCAGACGAACCAGCCTTTTTCTTTGGTGCCGTCGTGGTTGTCGCGGACGCGCGAGCAGCAGCGGTCGGTGGTTAGAGTGCTGTCGTGCCATGTTTTTTCGGTGTAGGCGTGCCAGTGGCCGCTGAGGACGGCTTGCACGTTGAAACCAGAGAGGCGAACGAACAGCTCGTCGGCGTTGAGGGGGCGATATTTGACGCCTTCGCCCATCGGGAAGTGAGTCCAGACGATGGTGGGTTTGGTGCGGTCGAGTTTGGGAAGGTTCTCGTCCATCCACGCGAAGGTTTCGGGGTGGATTTTGGTGTCCGACCAGAGGGTGCCGTCGCTGCTATCCAGACCGATGATTTGCCAGCCGCGATGCTCGAAGACTTGGTTGAGGTGTCCGGGGAAATGCTTGTCGTAGGCGGTGCGGTCGGTATCGGTGAGATAATCGTGGTTGCCGGGAGTGGCGTACAGCGGCATCCCCAGACCTTGAAGTGATGCATGGATATTCTCCATCTGCACCGCTGTCCCGCTGTCGGTCAGGTCGCCGCCCAACAGGCAGAACGCGGCGTCGGGGGCGCTGGCTTTCATCGCCACCACGAGTTGGTCGAACCACGGGCGGCAAGCAGGGGCGCTGTAGTGCAAATCGTTGACGGAAATGAAATGCCAACTGCCATCGCCCTGTACGTTCTCCTGAGCGGACAGAACGCTAGGCCATAAAACGGAAGCTACAGTGGCAGAGGCAGACATCTTTATCACTTCGCGGCGGGTCATGTGGGCGAGTGTAGCCGCGCACCGTTAAGAGAGGGGGCCTCAAAAGCAGCACTCGTGACCAGAGGGTTTAGCTATTGGCCCCTTTATCAACAACAAATGCGCGCTTCGATTGAAGCGCGCATTTGTTGTTTGATAGGTAGTTGTGGTTAGGAGACGCCGCCCGATGGGGAGGGGCTGCGACGAGCGTTGATTGCCGGAGCGAACACGCCCGACACCGTGACGGGGGACGAAGTCCAGGGCGTGCTGGCGGCACTGTAGTCGCGGGCTTTGACCAATACGGTAATCTGGTCGCCAGAGTCGCCGTTGCCTGGCTTGGACAAGTCCAGAGTCGCGTTTTCTTCGCCGTTGATCTTGACGCCGTTCTTGTACCATACATACACGAAGTGGATGGCATCGCCATCGGGGTCGACGGCTGTTGCGGTGGCGGTGAGAAGGTCGTTAGTGCCGGGAGCCGTTGGGGTCACGCTCAGGCTGGTGATGGATGGGCCGTTGTTGCCAATTGCCACGCTGTCCGAGGTGAGCGGCGCGCTGGCAGCGCTGTAATCGCGGGCCTTGATCAGAACCGAAATCGAATCGCCGTTGTCGCCGTTGCCTGGCTTGGACAGGTCGAGCGTAGAGCCATCTTCGCCGTTGATCTTGACGCCGTTCTTCATCCACACGTACACGAAGCGGATGGCATCGCCATCGGGGTCAGTGGCCGTCGCGGTGGCGGTGAGAATGCTATTGGTGTTGGGACGGGTTGGGCTAATGCTGAGGCTATTCGCTACTGGAGACGCGTTGACTACAGTCACGCTGGCCGAGGTGACGGGTGCGCTGGTGGCGAGTCCCGCAATGGCGCGCACTTCGACCGAAATCGAGTCGTCGCGGTCGCCTGCGCCGGGTTTGCCCAAGTCCAAGGTGCGTCCTGTCTCGCCGGGGAGGTCGACGCCGTTTTTCTTCCACTGGTAGCTATAGGTCAACTTGACGCCCGCTGGCCCGGTGGCTGAAACAACTGCTGTCACACTGCTGTTGGTCTGTGGTTTGGCAGGGTTGATGACCACCGAGTTCACAACAACCGTTGGGGCAGCAAACTTGGATGCGTAAGAGATGATGTTGGCGCGCAGGTTTGCGGCCTCTGTTGTGGGGGAGTGAAAATTATTTGTCGTCATGCCGCCGAAGAGGACGTGACCGGAACCGACAGTTTTCTCCGCCAGCACTGTGTCGTTATTATCGCTGTTTTTGATGATGGGGAGGATGCCGCCGCCACTAACAGTGGCATGACCAAAGGAAGTCCCCGTCCATGATGTACCTGTGGGAGTAAAAGGCCCTACGAATATGGGGTGTGAGGCATTTACTGCAGATGCCCTGTCCGTATAGAGTGCGTATGTTAGCGACACGCCACCAAACCCCAAATCCATTCCATCGCCTTCGTTGGGTGCCGCATTCAATAAGAGAGAGCCACCACTGCTGACCCAGAGTTCGATTGCGGCTTTGTTCGCAGTTAAAAAAGTTTCGAGTTCATCTGCATTTTTGTCACTACCTTCCATATAAATGAAGGAGGTGTTGGGAGATAGTAAGGAGGCGACATTGGTGGTCTCGTAACGGGCATCCGACCATTGACCAGCACCAAAGACTCTGTCCATCGCTGTCTCGTTGGTGTTCACTCCCCAGGGGGCACCAGCAGTTGAACGCAGATATACAGAGTTTCCAGCCCATGAGGGGGCGGCCATTCCTGCAAGTGCAGTCAAGCCCAGGGCCATACAGGGGATCAGTTTGATGAGCGGAGTTATACGTTTCATTGGGATGAATTCTTTTCGTTTGTGTCAGATTTGCCCAGAATGAAGAACCCCGTAACTGCAATTAGCAGTTTGAATAGATTTAAAAAACTGGACTGAATCATTACAAATTAAAAACTATAAAATATAGGAAAACGCTCAATATTTTAACGTCTGCCATCTACATTTGCGGTGTTAAATTCATAACATTAGGGGAGATTTTGGCTTCCCTTGTGATATTCTAAGTTTTTGTGTCATTTGGCTGTGTGATTTCTCAAAATTATCATGACCTATGGCCTTCAACACCAAGCAACGTGTTAGATGTTTCGTTTTTGCAGTCGAATACCGTGGAGAGGGGTAAGATTCGACTGAGAGGAAGCCTTTCATCATATGGCCCTCGCCAATAAAACGGGCATTACCTTCGCCTCTGCCCTGAAAAGCTGGCGTGGATTCAAGGCCTATAAGCTCCGCGCAATTAACTTCCAAAGGCCCTTGCTGTTTATAGAAGGCGTTCTCTCTGGGAGGACGGTTGATTGTGTTCGGCACAGACTCGTTCGGGCGGCATTACAAGGGGGCGAGTGTGGCCACGCAGGTTTAAAATGGGATTTGTCGCGACTGGTCTTATAAGAGTAATGCAATCGCGATGATTTTGTGCGACAATAGGCTGCATGGTAGAAATATTCGCTGATGAGACAGACGACCCCGGTTCCATTCTGGCCATCGAGCGTATCGTCAATGGGTGCTTGCTGGAATATGACCCGGCTGGCATTTATCTCGTGCGCGTTCGAGGGTGGTTCGACCATAAATGGCTGGGATTTTCGGGTAAAGTTGGCGGGCAACTCGGTGTCTGGAAAAAGACATTGACCTTGCCCCCATTCAATCCGAATCGCATTCTGTCGCAACGTTTTTATGTTTATAGTCCTGAAGATAACGACTATATGCGTTCGACGGGATGGGCACGATTGCATCGCTATCAACCAAGTAGCGACAACTTGAGGCGCTACGTTGGGCGCGTTGGTAGTTCGGTAGCGCTTGTGTGGTTCTCCAGTGATACGCTCGAATCGGGACGCGGCAGTTTGATGGTTTATGTGCGTACACCACGCAAAATTGACGGCTGGTTTTTGAGCCTCGAACGAAAAGAGGATGGTTGGCGCAAGCAAACGAACAACATTTCTATTGCTGTCGTGGAGGATTTAGAGGATGTTGGGCGGGAACTGGAACTGCACTTGGAAGCCGTTGAATAACAACACGCTTTTTGTTGTTAGAAAAACATAATGAACTAAATCGCCATGAAACGAACTCTCCTCCAATTGGCTATTCCCGTTGCGGTTGGCGTACTTTGTATCGGCTTGTGGATTATCTCGCGCCCCAAGTCGGTGTTCTATGGGAGCGGAGAAATTCGCCATCTGGTATTTTCCAATGATGGTAGGACTCTGCTTGTTTCTCAGGTGGAGAAGCCCCGATCACTTCTAGCTACTAAGCTAACAGCACTGAACTTCGCGCCGGATTTTACGACCAAGTGGAGCTATGAAGACGGTGACCAATTGGGCAAGCCACAATTTTTCAGCTCTGATTCGCGTATTTTGGTTGATAGAGGATTTCTCCGAACGTTCGATGCTGCCACAGGCAAATTACTTCGAAATGGGGGCACTTTGCGCAAAGCCGCGATTTCTCCAGATGGGAAGTGGCTTGCCTACAGAGGCCAAGACCCTTCTAATATGGGTTGTCTTCCTCCTCAAACTATCTCACAACAGGAACTCTGTCTTGAATCACCCCTTGGAGCACAAGAAGGGGTTAGCAGAAAAATTCTGCAAGAGCAGAGCGTGCCCAACAGTTTCTCCTTCTCCCCTGATAGTCAAAATTTAGTTGTGGCGGGCTCTCAACGTCGAGGGAGTCGATTGGACTTTTATGATGTGAATACGTGGAAGCTCAAGCGTAGAATCACTGATTTTCCAAGGCATGGGATACAAGCGATGGAATGGAGTCGGAATGGTCGCTTTCTGCTTTCCATCACTTGTTTCTTCAGTGCTAGAATCCCTGATGCCTATTTGAACTTGTGGCGTGTAAGCGACGCCAAATTGCTTTCCTCACTCACTGTCCCTTGTGGCGAGGAACCTTACGACATAAATACCAGATTTATATTGCCCTCCTTTGAGGTGCAAAATGATGGGCGGGTATTGAGGTTTGGGATTGATAACCAAGTCTTGTTGAGCAATAGCTCGAATTTGTCTGGTGGCTTCCAACAATTGATGTCCTTACCCGCCGATAAGATCACCGCTGCTTCTATTTCTCCCGACAGTCGCTATCTCGTGGCTGGAACCAAGAGCGGGCAAGTTATTAGGCGACTTCTGAAGTAACGGCGCTTCGATAATCTCCGATAGCGATTTCGCTGAGGTTGGCAAAATGAACAAGTGGTTAAATCTTCTGTATTGGTTTGGGGGAGCGGTGGCATCGGGGCAGGCCATTTTCCTTCTTTTCAAAATCACTAGAATTGATCTCCTTTCTCTGGGTGAGTTGATTATCGCGCTCACTGTTTCTGGTGTGTTCGCGACTGGTATTGTCAGAACATTCAGCGACTGGAGTTTGCCAATCTGCATTTTGGCTGGAGCTATTCTCGCTTATCCAATGTTTGGGTTGTCTATGGCGGCATTGGCGCTTGGTATGTACTTCGTTGGTATTTGGCGACGTGAATAAGTTCGTGCCTCCTTGTGTTACTAGGAAAGACAAAAGGGGCCGAATCGCACACGCGATTCGGCCCCTTTTGTTGTTTGTTTTGCTTATTCTGGTTCGGCGCTGCCTTCGAGGATGAGGCCCTTGGTGGCTGGGAACTTTTTGTGCCACTGATACAACACGTCGTGGAGGTGTTTGGCGTAGCGGTAGTGGGCGCCGACTCCGGTGCGCAGTTCGATTTCGTAGATGAGTTTGTCGGCGGTGGTGGTGTGGGTGAACTCGAATTGGCTGCCGAGCAGGAACCAGTAGAGGCCGTAACCCTGTTTGTTCTTGGCGAGGATTTCGAGGGCTTTGGAGGTGGTTGCCTGTCCTGTTTCGACGATGGACGGGGGCGGGTTGAGTTTCGATTGGTCTTCGGCGCAGTAGAAGCCGCTGGGAACCAAATCGCAGAATTTGTTGCCGGTGCGGTGGCGGTTGAGGTCGCGGATGTCGCCGAAGGCGATGGCGTGCCAGCCAAAGCGAACCGGGGTCATTTGCAGAGTCTCGCCGATGAAGGCATAGCGGTTGGAGTGGAAGGCGAGGTCGGCGGCGAATGCGTCGCCGTCGCCACCGAACACTTCGAGCGTGGCTTTATCTTCGTCTTCGCCAACGAGCCAGCCCCAGTCGTTGCCGACTTCGAGCGCCTTCTGGAACATGTTGTCGAAGGAGCGGTCGATGCTGTCCTGAAAGGTTTCCTTGGCCTCGGCGTGCTTGAGCAAGCGAGGGGCGACGAGTGCCAATTCTTCGCGGATGAGTTCGCCCAATTTCTGCGGTTCGGGCAGGGGATGGGACAGCAGTTGCTGGCACAATGTCACCCACGCGCGCGCCGACTGCACGAGCATGACGTTGGTTTTCAGTGCGGCGGGCAGGAAGTAGCGGGCGCGGTCGAAGGCGTAATTACGCTTCATGCGCGCGACGGCTTTTTGCACTCGTTCGCTGGGGTCGGCGAGCAGGGCCGCTGGGATTCGCATGACTTTGGGGTCTTTGTCGGCGACGCCCTCCCAGAACTCGATGGCTTTTTCATAAGCCTCCAACGAGTCGTTCATGGCCTGTTTCCACTCGTCGTGTAATTTGGCTGGAATGCCGAGGTCGTCGGGGTCGGCTAGATTGTCGGGTTTGAGGCGGATGTAGCGTGTCGAGGACTCCTGACCGCCAGCGGTGGGGCAGATGCTCCACAAGTAGTAGGCGAGCCACATGGTAACGCCATCGAGGAAGATGGCGACCGGGGCCATATCGGCGATGGAGGCGTGACCGTAATCGACCATCTTGAAAATCGAATCGACCGATTTATCGGGGTTGGCAGGGTCGATTTTCGCGAGGATGGCCTCTAGCCCCTCGTTCGAGCGCGAGTAGCGGGCGCCAGTGGCGGCGAGCAATTCGGGTGTGAGGGCGGGGCGTCCGGCGTCGGTCGCAGCAGCGGTTGGCGAAAGGGATACAAGCGTGGCACGCATGGAAAAAGCGACGCGCAGTTTAGTGCGCGTCGCTTTTTTGACAGTTATTTCTCCAAAGAAGAGAGTATTTAACCGCGTAGCAGGTCGGCCAAACTCAAGGTTGGGGCTGCGCCGCCGCCCTTTGGTTTGTAGGCGTCGTCGATGCGGCGCACACAATCCTGAGCGAACAAGCGGGTGAGTTGGTCGGGCGACGATTTCGCGGTCTGGAACAAACCAGCGCGCAGTGTTTTGATGTCGCCTTGAGCCAGCAACTTGCCGTCGTCGGGAACGCCGCTGTTGGTGCCGTTCGCCATGTCGATGAGCGTGCCGAGGTGCTGGGTCGCCAGATCGCGCTGCAAAGCGCTGTAGACGGTTGCTGCGCCTGGTTGGCCCCAGACGCCGACGCGGGCGGTCTGGAACACGGCGGTCAATGGCAGAGTTTGGCCGGGGAATTTGTAGCTTCCGTTGACCAACTGGTTCAAGCGGCGGTTATTCAGCAAGCCGTCCAACAGGCTGCTGCGCAGCGAAGCGATCTGGTCGCGAATCGGATAGGCCGAACGCGCTCCTGCATCGCCGTTCAGGTTCAGCAAGTCGGGCGTCGTTTTGGTCAGATACTGCTGCGGAATTTTCCACGAGTTCTCGTCGAAGATGAAACGGCTAAGCAGGCTCAGAGCGCGCTGTTGCTGAGCGAGCGGTACTGGCGTGAAGGGTTCGATCTTGGCCTTTTCGCCTTTGACGACACGGCGCGCTTTGAAGCCGCCGATGAAACGCATCGTGTTGTTGGCATCGCCCGAAAGCGCGCTGAGCAAGCCCAGCATACGGCGGGTGAAGTAGGCGTAGGTGTCGCCGTTCTTCGGGTCGCGCTTGCCCAGGGTTTGCAACAGGTAGCGGCTCACGCCAAACGATTTCTCGGCATAGGCGAGCGGGTCGCTGGAGAGGTCGTAACGTACGTTTGTTGGGTCGTAACCATCGGCGAGTTCATCGCCGTAGTACAACAAGCCGGGTTCGCCGTTACGGTTGGCGATGGCCTTCAGGCTCTTGTCGTCGGTGGTGTAGCCATAGGAGATGGCCCAGTAGTCGTATTTGCCGGGGCCGCGCGCGAATAGAGGCGCTCCGGTGCGAAGACCGTAGAGGTTGAAGGCCACGTAATCCATAATGCTGGCCGACACGTTATCGACGTTGGATGTGGTGGGTTTGGACAGCTGTTCTGGCGTGTAGAACATCGAGCCGAGGAAGTTGTGACGCAAGCCGAGGATGTGCCCGAACTCGTGCATGATAACGCCCTTGAGCAAGGCGTTAACGTATTTTTCGTTGCTAAAGCGTGGGTCGATTTGCTGCGCGATTTCGAGTCCGCGAGCCGCATTGTTCATCATCTCGTCGCCCATCGAACAGGCTTCGTTGCGAAGATTCTGCTCCAACTGCTGAGCGGCCAGAGGGTTGATGACCTGAGTTTTTTCGCGGAAACCAACGCGAGTCCAGTTGGCGTTAACCGTGATGGCAGCGTTGATGATTTCGCCGGTCATCGGGTTCTCGCGCAATTGAGCGACAGCGTAAGCGCCGCCACTGGTGGGGGCGGTGGCGACCCAGCGGATGGTGTTGAAACGCATGTCCGCGTGGTCGTAGTTGGTGTCTTCTGGTGAGTTGGGTTTGGGAGCGTCTTTGACTACGACGGCGCCTTTGTAGCCGATGCGTTCGAAAACGGCGTTCCAGCTCAGAATGGCCTCGCGCACTGCCTGACGATAGCGCACTGGAACCGAGTTATCGACGATGAATACAATCGGTTTAACCGGAGCCGACATGGCGGCTTTGGGATCGGCTTTGCGCAAATCCCAACGGTTGATGAAGTGAACGACCGGGTCGGTAGAGGCTTCGTCATCGAAGTTTTCAAAGCCCGAACGGTTGGCCGAAAGCTGGCCGTTGATGAAGAAACCGATGCGTGGGTCGGCCAAACGAGTCTTGTAACCGTTATCGGTTGGCAAGCCATAAAGGTTGAAAGCGACGCGAATCGGCAATGAACGACTATCGGCTTGCGAGGTGGCTCCGCCGCCAGCTGCTCCCGCTTTGCGGAAGTTGAAGAAGGAATCAACCACCATGTTCGTGGGGAAGTTACGCAACTTCTCGATGAACGAAAGCGTTGGGTCGGGCGTGTAGCCAGTCACGGCTGCGGTGAGTTGCGGAAGCGAACCGTCGAAAAAGCTGGCGAAGTCGATCAGCAGCGTTTTCGTCTCGGTGTTGGTCGCGAGAATTGGCGTTACCGAAAGATAAGCCTCTGGGAAATCGCGTTCGACAGCCAGTTTCAGATTGGGGTCTTTGGTGCGATACCACATGTTCGGCACAACGACGGCCAAACGGTTATCGGGAGTTTTGACCCAGCGCCACACGATGTCATCGACGGGGCTACCTGCGACGGCAGCGGCACCGTTGCCGCTGGCGAAGGTGGTTTGCAGCATGAACAGCTGGCCGATTTGCGATTCCTTGACTTCGGCCATCAAGCGCTGTTTGTTGTCAGCGGTTTTGCGGTACAGGGTGAACAGGCCGTCGATCTTATCGAAGCCCTTGGTCAATTCCGCGATGGTTTTGGGTTTGGGAGTGGCGTTCGGGTCGGGGGTTGCTGTGGGCGTGCCCTGTGGCTTTGGTGGCCCTTTGGGGGCATCGCCGGGGGTGTCGTCTTTACGTGGATCCTGAACAGGTGTTGCACCGGGTACTGGCGTTGCACCGGGGGCCGGAGTCGGGGCCGGTGGTGTGTTGGGTACAGGTGTGTTCGTGGGAGCCGGGGCAGGTGTTGGGGTAGGTGCGGGTGGCACCTGAGCAAAGGCCGCGTGCGCCATTACTACTGGCAGCGCAAGCGCAAGGAAAAATCTTTTCATCGAGATCGAACGCAAACAACGGACTTTTGGCGAATTGTTATGGTTGCTCCGAAATGTATTAGAAACCAAAACATCTGTTGTTCGCTTACTGACTATCTCTTTTACCAAAGAGGACGTTGCCCTACACGTGTTTATAACGGCTTTGCGAGAAGGTGTGAGTTGTCTCAAAAAATTGTCTTAATCGCGGAAACAACCATCACTTAACGTTATTGTGCGGTGCGATGCCTGTTGACTTCAAGCGGTGCATAGAAAACCACAAGAGGCTAAGCACCCTGCTGAGAAAACAGTCAGCAGGTCAATCATGTCGAAATTGCTGCTGCGAATGACTGTAATGTTAAATTGTTGATTATATCGCTCTGCTATTGACCGATTTGGCGAACTCGTTTCTAATGCCTCACTCCTCGAATTTCCATAGCGACTGTGCCTGGGGAATTCCTGACTCTGGATGGGGAGAAATCTTCATCGGCATTTCGTAAACGCGCTCCAGAATCTCGGCTTGCATCACATCCGCGACGCTGCCACTGGCCGCTACTGTGCCATTGGAGTCGAGCAGCAACATGGAGTCGGCGACGAGTGCTGCCAAATTCAGGCCATGTAGCGAAACCAGCGTGACTAACTTCTCTTCGCGGGTGAATTGGCGAGCCAACCCCAAAATCTCGTGCTGATAGCGCACATCGAGCGCTGAAACGGGTTCATCCAGTAGCAACACCGGGGTACCCGTCGCCAGCACGCGCGGAAGCAGGGCGCGCTGGCGCTGGCCGCCCGAAAGCTGGCCCAGTTTGCGCCCGCGCAAATCGGGAGCGACGCGATTAATCGCGCTCTCGACAGCCGCCCTGTCGGTGGCTGTCGGAGTGCCATAAGGCGGTAGGTGCGGTGTGCGACCCAGCATCGCCATCTCCTCGACAGTCATATCACTACCTCCGCCGAAGCCTTGCGGCAGGAACGACACGAGGCGCGCTCTGGCACGCTTATCGGCGGGTAAGGGAGAAGAGTTCCACAGCACCTCACCGCCCGATGGTTTAATGAGGCCGACAAGAGAGCGTAGCAGCGTCGATTTACCCGAACCGTTTGGCCCCAGCACGGCGCACAGTTGGCCGGGCGCAACCGAAAATGACACGTCGTTTAATACGCGACGCGCGCCGAGTTGGACCGAGAGAGAGCGAAGTTCGAGCATAAATCACATCTTGCGCGCGAGGGCCAGAAACAGCGGCACGCCAAGCAGGGCGGTAAAGATGCCGACCGGAACTTCGATGGGGGCGAAGGCGGTGTGGGCGAGCGTATCGCAACCACACAGCAGGGCCGCGCCGCCTAGAGCGGCACCAGGGAGTAGGGTTTTGGCATCGCGCCCGCCAGCGAGTCGAACCAAATGGGGAGCCAGCAAGCCGACGAACCCGATGAGGCCCGCGATAGCTACGCTCGAAGCCGCCAACACGCCCGCCGCAATCAAGACGCGCTTTTGCAGCGCCGAGTAATCGACTCCAAGCGCGAGGGCGTCTTCGTCTCCCGCCGCCAATGCATCGAGATCGCGCGCATTGAGGCGCAGCAGCAAAAAACCGAACACAAGCGAAACCGCCAGAATGATGTTTTGCGCCGTTCCTGCGCGCGACAAGCCGCCCAACAGCCAGAAGGTGGTCTCCTGTGTTAGCTCAAGGCTTCCTGAGAGGGCGACGACGAGCGACTGCAGGGCGGACAAAAACGCCGATAACGCCACACCGATAAGCAACAGCCGTGCGCGCCGAGAGCCGGAATCGAAGCTAGACACATTGCCTTGCCCGATAGTGAAAACGAGGAATCCCGAAGCCACAGAGCCTATCCATGCCAGCGGAATAGTCGCATAAATGCCCACGAGCAGCGGTAACTTGAGCGCCGAGGCCAATGTCGCCCCCAGCGCGCCACCCGCCGAAATGCCGAGCAGATAGGGTTCGGCGAGTGGGTTGCGAAACAGCGTTTGCAATCCGGCTCCCGCCACACTCAGGCTGGCGCCCACGAGGAGAGCGCAGATAACGCGAGTCGGGCGTAGTGACAGGAATATGGCGCGCGCCACTTCGCGCTTTTCGGGCGATTCACTGCCCAAATCGAGCGGCGATACCGGGGCGCCCCACACGAGCGAAAACACAGCCGCGCCGATGCAAACGAGAACCAACCAAAAAAGCAACGAGCGGCGCGACATGAACGGAAAATTGTAACCGATGTTCGGTGAAGAGCGCCCCCATGCCCCCTATTCATATTTGCATTCTGAACTTGAAACAAGACCAATCACGTGGAATTTGGGGCATGAACGGAGCGAAGGGGAAGGTGTTAAAATGGGCGCAAAGAGTACAAGTCCGTGACGCCAATGTCTATCCGCTCCCAACACGCCTTGCCACGAAAATTGAAGAGGCCGTACTTCACCTTCTTCTTTATTCTCACTTCCATTTTCGCTCTGGCTCTAGTCGGTTCGGCTATCACGGCGCTTGTGTCGGGTGCGAATGGTATTTTGCTGTTGACCGCACTGATTGGCGGCTCGCTATGGTCAGGCTTTGCAATCGGCGCGCTCGCCAACTGGCAAAGCCTGACTGTCTTCGACGAGCATCTGGTGTTCAATTCGTTCGGTAGAAAGACCCGCGTGATGTACAGGGAAATTAGCGAGGTCGATGTCATCGCCTTGCCAGCAAGCAGCAACGCTGGCGGAATCGAAACCCTCGCGCTTCATTTGCATCATCGCTCCGGCGGCAAAACGCCGTTGAAGATGAATTTCAAGCTTATCGGAGCCAAGGAGCGCATTTTTTTGCTCAACCTGCTCAAAGAAGTCGCCCCCTCGGCTCACATGAACTCTCAGGCCGAACGCCTTCGCCAGAAGAGGTAGACCAACCTCTTTAAGCCTTTAGCTCTTTTTCCAGTACCTTAAACAATTCGACGGAGGCTTCGATTTCCTCTTTCTTGTTGGAAACACTCTCTATGTTGAGTCCCAGCGGGACACTTCTATCTTCAAGTGAGCCGAGAATTTCGCTCAGAATCGAGCGGCAAATTCCGATGGATTCGCTCAGTGGGTCGGCAGCTTCCAGAATGCCACGCTCGATTTCGCTGGGCACCGAAACGCCGAGCCACTTGATAAATTCGAGGGTTTTGGCACGTCCGCAGGGGGCGAAGGTGAGAATGAAGCGCTTTGGTTTCAGGCCCGCTTCGCGGCATTCGCGCGCATAGTTGTTCAGCAGGGTAATGGTCTTCTGCGAGTTGTAAACGCTTTGCGAAACGAAGAATTCGCATCCAGCCTGTGTCTTTTGAATCATGCGCTGGCTCTCGCTGCGCGTTTCGCTGTTGCGCTCGGCGATAGCCACGCCGCCGAGCATGAAGTTGGCGGGGTGGACGCGCGCCATTTCGGTTGCACGCGGCAGGGAAATGGTGTCGCCTTTTTGTCTGCGAGTCGGACTACCCACTAAAGACAGGGTCGCGATACCGAAATCGCGCTGTGATTGGTCGAGCCATTGCTGCCAATCGGCCTCGTTCATGTGCGTCGCCGATTTGTAGGTGATGACAGCCTTTTGGGACAGTTGATAGAGGAGCTGCGAATAGACCCGCGAATCGAGAGTCGGCAAAAACGGGAAGGGGCGCGGTTCTCCGGTACGCTCGCTTTCGTCCTGCACATCGTAGACGATCAGGCCGTCGAGATTGAGGTTTTTGGTGCGGTCGACAAGTTTTTCTGCGGCCAGATGAACTTCTTCGGGCGTCGCTCCGACACGGGGCGGAGTGGTGCCGTACAGCATGACGCACTGATTCGATTCAAAGAAATGAGTTGGTAAAAGCACAGGCAGAATCAGAGTTTTATAGATTTCGCTTAAGTTTCGGCTTTGTCTTCACCCGAAATTCAAATTCTAGCTTGCCTACGACTGCGAATATCGAAGCCAATCGTGAAAATGAGCGCCGTCAACAAAACGGGAATCGAAATTAAAACGCCCTTTGCCGTCGCAAGACTTCCCGGTTCAGTCGAAAAGGGCGCCAGAGCGCTGAAGGTAGGCTCTTGTTTCAGGCAGTAGACAAGCACATTTTGCCCCACTTGGTATTTGCTGATGATTCGCAGCGCCTCATTTTCATCGGCAAAGCCCTGATAGCCGAATGAGATAGTGCTTCCGCTGAATGAGTTGCCATCTGCCGAGTAAACGTAGCGAACATCGGGGCGGTAACTACGCTTATGGATAATATCTGAGTGAGTGATGCGCCCCGGCACCGTTCGCCACTGCTGCTTTTCGATGAGAAAGTTGCCCCGATAAGAATTCCACTGCACTGACACAATAAGCAGAAGCATCAACAATATGATTGGTAGCAGTGTATATACGCATACCGGCCCCCCAATGCTCGCCAGGATGAGTGGGCGAGGTCTTCTAGCTTCAAGTTCTTCCATCTAATTTTATTGATACCTTTCGGCGAGTTGCTGCTTTCTCTCTTCGATATAGGCCACCATGCTCTCCTGAAGTTGTGCTGAGGTCCGTCCTCCCTCTTGAAAAATTTCCGACATCGCAACATGACCTGCCCTTCCTGGGCCAATGCCAAAAGCCGAGCTGATGTAAAAGACGCAGATGATTTTAGATTTGGAATTCAAGGTTTGGCAGATGATTTCGAGAAGCTCGCTAATGGGTTTGCCGTTGGCATATTCTTGGCGAATCCTGTCAACAAGTTCTGGAATTGGGTGAATAGATGTGCTCATAAAGGGGGAGGGGAGCCTTACTGACGCCCCTCGATTTGTTCACGCTGCGGGGAGTTCATTGCTGCTTCATTTACGCATACAGCGCGCTTTCGAGGTCTTCGATTTCGGGGTCGCTTGATGTGCGGGCGAACTCGACGGAGGCTTCTACTTCGGCATCGACATCTTCCAGAATGGTGCGGTACTCTTCGTTATCGAGGCCCATGTGGGTTTGCAACTTGCCGATGCAATCTTTGGCGCGCCACTCGGCTTCCTCTTCGCGGGTGCGGTATTCGCATTTGTCGCTTTTCGAGTGGCCGTAGTAGCGGTAGACGCGCATTTCGATGAGCGATGGCCCTTCGCCGTTGCGGGCGCGGGTAGCGCCGCGTTCGATGGCGGCGCACACATCGAAGAAATCGGTGCCATCCACCACTTCACCCACAATTCCGTAGCCTTGGGCACGACCCGCAATGGTCGGGGTCGCGAAAATCTCGTCATAGCGCGTACTCATGGCGTAGTGGTTGTTTTCGCACACGAATAGCACTGGCAATTTCCACACAGCCGCCATGTTGATGGCTTCGTGGAAGGTGCCCTGGTTGGCGCCGCCTTCGCCGAAGAAGGCGACGACGACTTGGCCTGTCTGCTTCATTTTCGCAGCCAGTGCAGCGCCGGTCGCGATGGGCAGTCCGCCCGCCGTGATACCATTCGAGCCGAGGAAGCCGATAGAGTAGTCGGCGACATGCTGAGAACCGCCGCGCCCTTTGGATGGGCCTGTCGATTTGCCCCACAGTTCGGCCATCAACGCGCTCGAATTGCCGCCCTTGGCGAGAAAGTGACCGTGCCCGCGATGGGTCGAGGTCATCATATCGTCGGGGCGCAGCACGGCGCACACGCCCACCGCAACGGCTTCCTGTCCGGCATACAGGTGTGAGGTGCCCTTGATGACGCCCGAAGCGAATAGGTCGTCGAGTTTCTCTTCAAAGCGGCGAATCAAAAGCATGTCGCGCAACGCGGCGCGCAAGTCCTGGGGCATAACGGGAAAGTTTGACCACCGAAAAAGCAAAACGACCCGCCCTTTTCAGGGGCGAGTCGTTTTTTAATCAAGAAAATTAGCCGCAAGCGCTGGTATCGACGTTATAAGTCGTGCCAGATGCGCTGTAGGAGCCGGGAACGAACCATGCGCACATGTCGCCCACGAGGCGCTCGTACTTCATGGATTTGACGTGACCATCGGCGAACAGCGTGTTAATAAAGCCCATGTGGCGCTGTGCGCCGGCCTTCTCGTTCTCAATCGGAACACCCTGGTTCCAGCTCCATTTGTTGTTGCCGACGTTCGCATAGTACCACTCGTACTGGGTTCCGCCCGCGTTGCCGAAGCCGGTGAGGGCCGAAGAGGCTGTGCTGCCGTTGACCGCAACCTTGGTGAAGTCGCCGTAGCCGCCGTGGTTGGCGTAGTCGGGCATACCGCCATAGTAAGTGCCATCGGTGATGGCGACGGTTTTCGCGGTGTCTTGCAACTGAGCCAATTTAAGTGGCAACAGGTTGACGCCACCACCAAAGGCTTCGGCGGGCGAGAGGAAGTCGTTGTGGGCGTAGGAGTTCTGCGCGCCATAGCCGCGACCTTTGGCCCCGGGGGCGTTGGCTTCAGCGCCATCGGGGTTCACAATCGTCCAGGAGTTGGGGTTGGACGGGCAAGCGAACAACTGCCACGATTTGGCGTAAGGCTGCAACAAGTTGGGCCAGAAGTTGCGAATCAACGAGTCCTGCGTCAGCGGGGGGTTAGCGACGGCGATAAGAGGGTTAGCCTCTTTGGTGCGATGCGGGTACAGCGTCTCGTCGTAGTCCTGGCAGTATTGCATCGAGGCCAAACCGATTTGTTTCAGGTTGCTCATGCAAGAGGCTTTGCGGGCATTCTCGCGGGCACGAGCGAAAACCGGGAACAGGATGGCTGCCAAGATGGCGATGATAGCAATAACTACTAAGAGTTCTATCAGAGTAAAAGCTTGCAGCTTTTTGGAAGAAATGGATTTCATGGGAACGACAGGGAATGTCCGAGGAGATTTTCAGCGTCCTGTTTTAAGAACTTGTGAGATACAGGTGGGAACAGTCTCAGAGCAAAAGCCCGCGCGCTTTGATAAATACGCGCCAGAAAATACGAAAAGAGCGGGATGATTTCTCATCCCGCTCTTTCGTGAATCGGTCGTATGCGTTTAGAAAATCGAGCTTACTGAACCTGAATCGTGGTGCCTGCCGCGTAAACGGGAGCGCCGGTTGGGTAGTGGCGGGTGCCCCACAAGAAGCCGGGCGAACGCAAGGTCTGCTCAAGGCGATACCATTTGGCGTGGCCATCGGCGAAGGCATAGTTGCCGCCGTCCAAGTGACGGTCGCTGGCTTTGGCCATATAAGCGATGTGGTGCTGACCTGCAGCGCCGCCTGTCTGGCAAGCAGTCTGAGCACTGATAGCTTCGGCTGGGCTAAGGGCTTCGAAGGCAGCGGCAGTTGCGGTTGCTGCGGCTTCGCCGTCATACACGCCGCCACCAACGTTTTTGATACCGTTGGTTGGACGGTGGCTCTTGAAAGCGACGCCCGAAGCGGTCGAAGCATCGTTGATGCACGAAGCGAGCGATGTCAACTCGGTGATCATGATGGTGGTGGATGCATTGTCAACGGCAGCCAGAGCAACAACGTTCAATGGGTCGGCGGTCATGCGCTTGCGGGGCATGATGAGTTCGTTGGCGGTGTAGGACAAACGGTGAACCTGGTTGTCGCGAATAGCGGCCTGAGGTGTCTGGCCGGCGGGGACGCCCTGACCGTCGTTGTTGTTGATGAAGTTGGTTGGAGCCAAGCCGCCGCCAGCATCGGAGGGGCACACGAACATCTGTTCGCTCTTGGTGTAAGGCTGGATCATGCCCGACCAGTGCGAGTAACCGCCGCTGCTACCAGCGTTGTTCGGGTAGTTGTAGGCCATTGGGTACTTCTCGTCATAGTCCTGAACGTACTGCATAACGCCGAGCGACATCTGCTTGATGTTCGACAAACATGAAGTCTTGCGGGCATTTTCACGAGCACGAGCAAAAACGGGGAACAAGATGGCGGCCAGGATGGCGATGATAGCAATAACTACCAATAGCTCGATAAGGGTAAAAGCTGAGCGTTGTTTGAAAGAAGTGACAGGGATATTCATTTCTGGATTAATTCCTATGTGGGATAATTCCCAGATATTTTCCCCGTGTTACTTTAAGAATTCTTGAGGGAAATGTTAAATGTAGAACGAGCGCCCTCGCAAGGACGCTCGTTTGCTAGTAGTGCCGGGTTTTGGATGCGCGTCTCATACGAAAATGAGACGAGGGAAAAACCCCCGTATGGCGATTTATAGCGCCCGCAATTTAAAAGCGAATTAAATACGAACGGTTTCCTGAGAATGTAACAAGGACGGTGTTGCCGTCTTGTAGCGAGGCGCGCCCGCCTACAGCAGTGGCAACGGCTCCGGCTGGCGCATACAGCTTTCCATTGATGCGGCGAGCGCGGCCCGAAAGTGTGGCACTGCGCCCATTGATGGTGGCTTGATCGGAGTTGGGGGTGAAAATGCCGCTGGTCTGGCCGCTGTTATCGGTGCGAACCGCGACACCACCATCGCGTTCACTCCACTGAACGCGGGCCAATTTCGCCATATCGATGACAGGCACCAGCACAACACGGCCACCGTTCTCTGTGACTACGCGCGCTTGAATCGAGGTGTTATTTGCCTCGGCAACAGGAGAGTAACCCGCTCCGTATGAGGGAGCATTGCCCGAACTGTAGCCGGACAAATTGGTGATGAGGCCACCATTGGCGCGGGCAACTGCCACCAGACCTTCATCGTTGATTTCGGTTTCGACCTTTTGCTGGCGAGCCTTCGAGGTCGGGTGGTCGCTCAGATATTTGGACAGGCCATCGGGGCCATCGCCCAGTCGTCCCAGCATCGAAACCGCAGCGCGAGGGTCGAATCCCAGGCGTGCCATCGCGCGCGTGCCATAGTTGTCGGCTTCCGATTCCTGGGTGCGCGAGTAGCCCTTTTGCCATAGCCCCGCGCCCACATTGACTAAGCCCCCGATGAGGCTACCGCCACGACTGCCGCCCAAAATGGTGCCGAGAATGGCAGCGCCGATGCCGACCGTTTGCGATTTCTGGGCGCTTTTGACGATGTGGCGCTCCTCGATGTGTCCGGTTTCGTGACCGAGTACATAAGCCAGTTCGGCATCGCTTTGCGCGGTTTCGAGTAGTTTGGTGGTGACGAAAATTGGCCCACCCGGTCCGGCGAAGGCGTTGAGGACTTTATCGTTTTGCAGCACCGTATAGGAGTAAGGAATGTTGGTGCGCTTGGATTGACGCGCGAACATGGCGCCGATGCGCGACACCTTCTGTTGGCGCGGGTCGCTGGGCGAGAGGGGCTGACCGTATTGCTTGATAGCCTGTTGCGCCATTTGGCGTCCGGCCTGGATTTCCTCTTCGTCCGAGATTGCGTGTGCCGGGCGAATAGTCGCTGTCGTGGCGAGGGCGCAGACCCCCATGCCTAATGCAAAAAGTCGAAGTGTTTTCATGATTCAGTTTGGTCTTTGTTATGACGCGAATTAGGTGCCAGAGTTCAATTCGAGCCTTTCAAGGCGTTTGATTTGCCCATATGCTACCTGCGAGGTGGAATTTGAGGTTGAAGTGTGGCGCTCAGCGGTTTAAAATGCCCTTTTGTTGCGTTTCAACTCAGAAACGCCCTGAAGATCATGTCAACCATTGAAAACAAAGGCTACGCTCATCCCGACGCGCTCGTGGATGTCGAGTGGGTAGAAGAACACCGTAAAGACGGCAGCATTAAATTAGTCGAAGTGGACGTGGATACCAACGCCTACTCCGAAGGTCATATCCCCGGCGCTGTGTCATGGAACTGGACGAGCCAACTGTCCGATAATGTGCGTCGCGACATCCTCTCCAAAGAGGCGCTCGAAGAACTGCTCGGCAAATCGGGCATCACCAGCGATGACACCATCGTTCTATACGGCGATAACAACAACTGGTTCGCCGCCTTCGCTTTGTGGATTTTGAAAATCTACGGCCACGAGAAAGTCGTCCTCATGGACGGAGGCCGCAAAAAGTGGGTCGCCGATGCTCGTGAACTCACCACAGCCGAAGAGAACCCAACAGCCACCACCTACACCGCGAAGGACGCCGACACCAGCCTGCGCTCCAACGTGCGCGAAATCCTCGACATCGTGGACAGCGGCAACTATGAATTGGTCGACGTTCGCTCCCCAGCCGAATTTTCGGGCGAAGTCATCGCTCCTCCAGGCATGACCGAAACCGCTCAGCGTGCGGGCCACGTTCCCGGCGCCAAGTCCATTCCCTGGGCACTCACCGTCGAAGAAGATGGCACCTTCAAGTCCGCTGACAAACTGCGCGAATTGTATTCGAGCCGTGGCATCTCCTTCGAGAAACCCATCGTGGCTTACTGCCGCATCGGCGAGCGTTCCAGCCACACATGGTTCGTTCTGACCTACTTGCTCGGTCAGCAGGGCGCCAAGAACTACGACGGTTCGTGGACCGAATACGGTTCGATGGTCGGCGTGCCCATCGAGAAATAGTCTTGAGTTAAGAGTACGAGCGATGAGTTTTCTCTGAACTCATCGCTCGTGACTCAAACTCAATGCTTGAAATGTCAACTGCATCCCGGTTTTTGCAAAAAGTCGTCGCGCAACCCGACTTAGCTTTGGTTGTGTTCGATGTCGCGGTACTTAGCCCATACATCGCGCGCGGCGAAGTGAAGCGCACCGACACGGTTGGGCGCGTCAAAACAGCGACATGGTCGCTTGATTTTGGCATTGCTCCCGACGAAAAAACGATTCATGTGCCCTTGAGCGCCTTCGTTCAGAAGGTGCCCGAAAAAGAGCGCACCCCCTGGTTGGAAGCCACCGACGCCTCCCGCTTCTCGGATAACTTCCTCAAAATGCTGAGTTCCCACTCCTGCATCGACGATGGAACATTCCGCGCCTGGGGCGAAGAACCCGCCGATTCGTTCTTTTAGAAGCTCTTAGCTATTAGCCGTTGGCTTTTAGCTGCTCATGGAACTAAAAGCGCCTAACTGGGTATATAAGTTCGGTAAGCAGCTAAAAGCTAACAGCCAATGGCTAAAAGCTTCACTAGCGGGCGTCTCCCAATTTTATGCCCCAATTTCGCACCATCATGGAACGAGCCATCGAAGGCGGCGCCTTTCCCGGCGCGGCCATCTATCTGGGGCGAGGTCGTGATGTTGTGTGGTCGAGCGCTGTGGGGAGGCTCGGTTACGAACCCGCTTTCCATGAATCGGTTTCGCCAGCTACGCTGTATGACATCGCTTCGCTGTCGAAGATTTATACCCTCGCAACGGCTCTGTGCGCTTTCTCCGAAGCCAATCTTGCCCCCGAAACGACACCACTGCGCGCCTTTTTGCCCGGCTTCGACACGCGCATCACCTTCGAACACCTCTTCAACCATTCGAGCGGCATTTCGCGCCACCTGCAAACCCTCGAAACAGTTCCGGCTTCGGAGTGGGTCGAGACTCTAGCGAAAGAAACCCTGCAAACCGAACCGGGGCGTGTCGTGCTGTACAACTGCTCGAATTACTTCTTGCTCGCTCGCGCCCTCGAAAAGCTGACCAGCCAAACACTCGATGAACTCATCGCGCGCTACCTATTGCGCCCGCTGCGATTAGAGAACACAACTTTCGCCCCCTGCGACCTAACCTTCGTGGCTCCAACGGAATCGAAGCGTGGCGACAAGGGCTACTGGCATGGCGTCCCACACGACGAAGCCGCGCGCGTATGGCGCGAACAAACAGGAACCAGTGCAGGTAATGCGGGCCTCTTCGCCACTGCTTACGATGTCGCGCGTTTCGCCTCGATCTGGCTTCTCGACGGCCAAAATTCGCCGCTCCCTTCGGTGTGGCGCGCCCGCTCCATGATGCATTTGCTAACCGATGGCAACGCCACGCGCGGTTGGGGTTGGCAACGCGATGCCGCCTACTACATGGGTACTTTGCCCACCCGCGAAAGCGGTCGGCGCTCGTTTCTCATCGGGCATCTCGGCTTCACAGGCACCTCTCTGGTTCTCAATCCACGTGCTGGCGAGGTGGCAGTTGTGCTGTCCAATCGTGTTCATCCTTCGCGTCTGGGGCCAGACCGCTTGCCCTTTGTGCGTGCCCTTCACGACGAGTTCTGGCGCTCTTCTCCCATATAAGCGGAAAGGGGCGCCGCGTAGTGGGCGTAGCCAGACAAACTGAGTGCGTGCTTTCCCGCGTTTTTCCTACGCTCGCTTTAGGTTTGTTCGTTTTGCCCGCCTCGGCTCAATCGGCGGCTCCCATCAAATTGCCCGCCTCGGCTCAGGCTAAAATCGAAGCCATTTTGCGCGACCCCAACTTGCAAAGCGGCCATGTCGGCGTCGCGGTTGTTGCACTGGGCCGCTCCACCAACATCTCCTCCATTCGGGTGCAGCCCTTCGCGCAGGGTGCCCAACCGCTGCTTTTTTCCAGCGATGGCGATAAGCGATTCATCCCCGCCTCCAACTTTAAGCTGTTCACGGCAGCATGGGCGCTCGAATCGCTGGGCGCGTCCTACACCTTCCAAACGCGCGCGACAATGGCGCCCGTCGAGTTCGGTAGCAGCGTGGTATTGCCCACTGGCATGGCGGCTCCCGTCGCGCTCACCCTTGATGGCGATGGCGACCCCTCGCTGACGGGCGATAATTTGAAAGCACTCGCCGACCGTGTCGCCGCCTCTCCCCTGGTGAAGGATAAGAGCATCATCGTTCGAGTCGCGCCTTCACGCTTTGGAGCCGAAGAAAACGGGCGCCGCTATCCCGATGGCTGGACTATCGACGACACCATCTGGTACTATGGTGCCCCAGTCACTGGCTGGGCACTCGACCGCAACCAGATCGACGTTACCATCACCGGAACTAAGCCCGGAATGCCCACCGAGATGAAAGTTGTCGGTGAGATGCCGTTCTCCATATTCAATGGCGCGCTGACCGCCACCGATGCTGCCTCGGCAACTGGCCTGCACTTCGACCGGGGCGACCGTAATTCGCCATTGGGAGCGGCCCTTGCCATTGGTGGCACCCTTGCTCCCGGCGCGACCGATACAGAGGGCGTCGCCGTTCCTGACCCGAACGAGTGGCTTCGCGTGCGCTTCATCACCCTGTTGCAGCAACGAGGCATTCAGGTCGTCAATCCGAACGTCGCTTTCGCGATGGGGCAGGGCCAACTGGTTGCCAGCCACACCTCGGCACCGCTTGGAACCATTCTTCAGCGTTTCCTGAAGTCGAGCGATAATCTTTACGGCGAGATGTTGCTGCGCGCGGCCTCGACTCGCGACCCGAAAAAGAAATGGCCGCAAGTCGCCTCGACGGGCATTGCTGCGCGAAGCCACGGCGCCATGCTCGATTGGCTTAGCGAGAAAAAAGTGCCCGTTGGTGCATTGAAAATGTCCGATGGTAGCGGCCTGTCGCGCTACGACATCGTGACTCCCGTTGCTGTTACACGCCTGCTCGCCCTCGAAGCCGGACAAAAAGATGGCCCCGCCTTCTACACCGCGCTCCCCATCGCGGGCATCGATGGCACCCTGAAAAACCGCATGAAGAACACGCCCGCACAGGCTAACGCCCGTGCCAAAACCGGCACCTTCTCCATCGTTAACTGTCTGTCTGGCTACGTTACTACGCGCGATAACGTGCGCCTCGCTGTGTCGGTTCTCACCAATTTTGCCCCCGACGGCGACGCCGCCCGTGAACGTCAGGGCCAAATTTTCGCCGCTCTCGCCGACACCAAATGGACGAAGTGAGTCAAGGCGAATTAACAGTGAGGCGCGTGCTGAGGTCATTCTCTGTTCGCGTCTCCTCCGAACATCTCACACTCTAATCTTTCATGCGATTTCTTCTGGGAGCGGCGGGTTTGGCTTTAGTGCTCGATATAGCGAGCAAGGTGTGGGTGCGCGCCAACTTACCAACGGTGGGGGACCGAGCAGAACTGATTCCGGGCTGGATTCACCTTCAGCATGTGCAGAATCATGGCGCGGCGTGGAGTGTTCTTGCTGGTCACACCACCTTCCTCATCATATTCACGCTACTCGTCATCGCGGCGTTGGCGTTTTCGGCCCGCGAAATCGCGCGGCAGGGGCCGCTATCGGCGGCGGCGTTTGGCCTCATCTTAGGCGGTGCGCTTGGCAACTTCATCGACCGAGCCATGCAGGGCTACGTCACCGATTACTTTGATCTCGATACTCCCGTCGTATGGTTGCAAACCTTTCCGGTCTTCAACGTTGCTGACAGCGCCCTCACCGTGGGCGTTGTGCTCATCATCGTAGCCGCCCTGCTTAAGCAGTTCCGCCCTCTGCCCAATGATACATCGCCCCCAAAAACCGATGCCGATGTTTTAGCCCGCTAAGACCGAACCGCACAACGCAAAAGGAGCGCGCCAATTGGCGCGCTCCTTTTGCGTTAATTCTTATAGGCCCTTTAGTTGGGCATCAGTAGGTGCAGGGTGCGACCGTCTTTGCCATCGACGATAAGCCATAGGAAGATGCTCATCACGTCGCCGAGCGCAAGGCCAAGGAATATAGGCGTGGCTTTGCGGTAGGTGTCTGGGCCGCCAAAGCGCATGATGAGGCTCTTGGCAATCCAGCCGATGCAGATGGAACTCCACAGCGCCTCACCGGGCCATGTCAGGCTCATCAGGTAGCCAGCAGGGTGGAAGGGGAACCAACTCAGGCGGGCGCGGGCGAACATGGTCAGGAAGGTAATCAGTCCACCAAAGCCGAACCAGAACACGTTGAATGCGGTCGAGGTTTTGGGTTCGGCGGTGATGGCCCGTAAGAAGGAAATCGAGCGCGTAGAGAGTCCCGATACCCAGCCGCTGTTCGTCAACGACAGCGCGCCATTATCGTAGCCTAAATGGACGCAGGTGATCCACGACACCAAAACCGTGATCATGATTACGCCCGCAAGCAACCAACCGAGAGGGCGTGCCGAAATCTTTTGATCGTGCGCCAACTTGAAGCTGTGCAGGAACGACGGCAAGATGAAGCCGCGCATGTGGACGATGAAGCCGCCCTGAATGAGCGCGGCGGGCACAACGCCATTTTGTAGCGAGAGCCAACTCGCGCCGCCACCGGGAAGCATACGAGCGATGGCGCCTAGAGGCTGCGAGTCGTGCAGCAAGAACAACAAGCCGCCTTCAACTGCGACACGGGTCAGTACGATGGCGAAGACGAGGTAGCACACCCACAGCGTCAATGCGATGTCGAGTCGAACGCCCGCCATCACAGCGAAGGTCGTCAAAATGGCAAAACAGGCCACGAAGCCCCAGAATGCGCGCGGATAGGACATCATCTCGTCGCCTTCTTCTTCGCCCGCTTTGACGCGCCCAATGCCACGCATGAAGACATGCTTCAGGTGTTCGCGCGCCGTCCACATCAGCAGCAACAGGTACATCCAGTAGGCGCCCTGTACCTGGAAAAACGCGAAGGTTTTTCCATACGAGAAGTCGGAGCCGGGTAGCGCTGAGGTGCGATAGCCGCAGTAATAGCCGATGATGTACTGAAGCTTGATGAACCAGTAGCCCGTCCACAACGACAGCGCCACTTCGGACGACAACAGGTACGTGATGCCGATGGCGATGGGATAGATTTCCAGCGTGACGCCGTCCATCTGGTTCCAGGGCGGATCGGACAGGTACGGCCCAAAGTTAAGCGATAGCGGGAAATCGGGCACCAAATCGGAGTAATACAGGTGCAAGCCCCTGATGAGTTGAATGCCGAACGACACGCTGAAACCTGCCCACATCAAGCCGTTACGCCAAAACGAAACCGCGTTTTCGTCGCGCTTTGCCGTTGCCGAAGCATCGACCATTTCGAGCGGCAAGCGAAGCAGCGGGAAGGCGAGGGCTTCGTTTTGCGCCCACTGGCGGCGCAAAATGATGCTCAAGCACGCCATCATGTAGTACGAAACCAGCACCATGCTCATCCACACGGCCAGCGGCACCAGCCACGCGCCCCACGGAATGGAAGCGCCCTGTGGCAAGCCCTGATACCAGTTTTGAAGCACGTCGTTATTGACGGTGCTATCTTTGTTGAGCGCCGGAGTCAGCCACGGTTTGATGTACGGTTGCAGCCAGTCCATCCATTTGTTGGCGCGCGTCGCATAATAGAACGGCGTCATGATGGCGGGCACGATCAGGTTTTCGCTGCCATGACCGGGAACCAGACTGGAAAACAGACAGGAGATGTAAACCGTCAGCGATTCCTCTTTCGTGAAGGCCCATTTTTTCGACACCAACCGTAGCAATGGGTTGACGACGGCCAGCAGCAAAAGCAACACGCCGATGGCACCGGGCGGCAGGTGGGTCGCGCCCAAAAAGGTGTTGTACAGCTTGAAGTCGATGACGGGCAGCAAATAGCCGAACACCGCCGCCAGAAACAAACTCAACACAACGACCCGAAGAGTAACCCCGCGCACCGCCGTAGCAGACTTGGTACTGGAAGGGGATTTTTCAAGATCGGGTGTGGCAGAAAGCGAATTAGTCATCCGATAAATGTGATGTGAACAAGTTGCCCTCTAACATAGAGTCCATCGAAAGCGAATGGAGGCAAAAAAACACACACCAACAAAAGGGTACACGTTGGAGTTAACGCAGTGACGAAACCCGCCTGAAATAACATAGTATACCAGTGCCTAATTTGAATGAAATGCCATTTTATAGGCGACTTGCCCAAATTGTCGCAACTGTTATGACCGATTTGGGCGTCTTACCTCCTGCACAAACTTGCCTTTCTGGCCCGACACCAAGCAACGACCAAACCAGATTCTCGTCACTTTCTCACGCGGGCACACGCAAATAACTCAATACTTCTTTTTTCCATGCGTCCCATTCTTGCTGTTATTCCGGCGCTTCCATCCTCCTTCCTGCTGCCAGCGGTCATTTTGTCGCTTTTGCTGGGCGGCGCAATCGCATTTAAAACCCGCAACTCGGTGCCCATCGCACTGGGCGCTGGAATCGCCGTACTCGCGTTTCTGTGGACGCGCGGCCCCATCACGTTGCATTCCTACGGCTTGTTCCTCGTGCTAGGATTTTTCCTGTCCACGACTCTTGCCTGTCTCGAAGCCAAACGGCGCGGCTACGACCCGAACGTGTTACTCGATTTGGCGATGCCACTATTGTTGGTTTCGGTGGTGTGCTGCCGAATCCTTTATTTCATCATTTATCCAAACCAGTGGCAGGGCATCCGTGAGGCGCTGCAAATCTGGAATGGTGGCCTGTCGTTTCATGGCGCACTCATCGGCGCTCCCGCCGTCATCGCCTACTATTCGTGGAGCCGCAAAATTCCCTTCGGCACTCTGGGCGACCTCATCGCGCCGGGCGCTTTTCTGGGCTACGCCATCGGGCGTATTGGCTGCTTCATGAACGGCTGCTGCTACGGCCACGCCTGCGATTTGCCGTGGGCTGTTTCGTTCCCCGACGAAAATAACCGCGCTGTCGATGGGGCGGGCCACTTTCTGCATATGACGCCGCCCTCGCACCCGGCGCAACTGTATTCGACCTTCATGGGCATCATCCTGTTTGCCGTGATCTGGCGGATGCGCCTCATGCCGCGTTTCAACCGTTTCCCCGGCCAACTGACATTGCTCTTCTTCGGCTTCTACGCGCTGGAGCGCTTCATCATGGAAATATTCCGTAACGGCGCGACGGCACCGTTGGCGTTCGGATTGTCCTGGCTCACTCAGGCGCAGTTCGCCTCGATTGTTGGTTTGGTGGTTGTCGGCGCGATTTATGGATTCATGTTGCGCCGCCCGCGTCCGGGGGCAC
This sequence comes from bacterium, assembly GCA_004172935.1. GTDB lineage: Bacteria > Armatimonadota > Abditibacteriia > Abditibacteriales > Abditibacteriaceae > Abditibacterium. The sequence goes on from SDZD01000022.1 coordinate 45,487, forward strand.
AGCTAGTTTCTTCGGGATGAGCGACGAGTCGCTGTTCCCCCCTGTCGAAGAGGCCGATGAGAATGGGGTGTTATGCTGGGGCGGCCATCTTTCCCCCGGCGTTGTGCTGGAAGCCTATCGCAACGGCATCTTCCCGTGGCCGCACGAGGATTACCCGCTGCTGTGGTTCGCGCCGCCCGAACGCGCCGTTCTGTGCTTCGATGAGTTCTACATCAACACCCGCACCAAGCGCGACCTGCGCAAACAGAACTTTCGCATCACCTTCGACCAAGCCTTTTCCGAAGTAATAGCCGCCTGTAGCGCCCCGCGTTTTTATGAGGGCGAGTGGGAAGAGGGCACTTGGATCACCGACGAAATCGTCTCTTGCTACACCGAGTTGCATCGCTACGGCTGGGTTCATTCAGTCGAGGCATGGCAGGATGATAAGCTCGTCGGTGGACTGTACGGCGTTCTACTCGGCGCTCATTTTTGTGGCGAGTCGATGTTTCACCTCGTCCCCAATTCCAGCAAAGCCTGCGTCATCGGCCTCGTAGAACGTCTGCAAGCGGGCGGCGCCAAATGGCTCGACATCGAAACCATGACCCCCCACTTCGAGCGCATGGGCGCCCGCGAAATCCCGCGCGCCGAGTTCATGGAGTGGAAGACCCAAGCTCAAGCCCAACCCATCGCATGGTGAACCGAACGGGGAACCTGCACCGAACTCGACGGTACAATCAAACCTTACCTGCTGCTCCGTATGGGATTGCAGGCGTAGAATTGGCGAGTCCTACTGCACATAGGTTTCGCCTTTGCGCACCAATTCAATGATTTTCTGAATTTGGATGTCGCGCTCTTTTTGAGGAAGAGACACATCCAGAAGCGGTAAAGAGTGAGTTGCGGAGCCAACGGGGCTTTTTTGCTGCAAATAGTAGCCAACTAAATCGGCCACCCGCAGCGGTTGGGAATCGCCGTTTTCGAGGGGGTGATTCAAAACTATGCCGATCATCTGAGTGCGTTTCCACGCTGTAACCTTGATTTTTCCTTGCTCCAGACCTTGTTCATTGGTTGTGCCCTCTAGAGTCGCCACAATGGTTTGGTTACGTAATTCGCGTTCAACCGCTTCACGGGCGATAGGAAGTCTCACCAATTGTCTAGAGAGTAATTTAAAGGCGTTTTCTGTTCTGACGGCATCATCGGGGTATTGTGCCGCTATTTGAAAGGGTGACTTCTCAGCGAACACTTTCGCTGTTGCTTTCTGCAACGCTGGTTCATCGGGATAGCGCCACAAGGGGCCATAACACCAATCTTGAATCCAACCCAGCGGGACACTAGATAACCATTGCCCATAATCCTCCATCGCCTGTGCGTTATAGGCGGTATCTTTTTGAGCACGTAAGAAATTGAGGCGTGCTTCTGATTCCGTAAATTGGCCCTGCCGTTTCCGTTCTTCGGTCAGCTGCTTTACAAATTTTTGAGTGCGTTTTAACTGGGGGGCCATTAATGGTAAGGCCCGTGGTGCGTCCCATTGCCAAAGAGCCATCAACAACTCATTGGCTAAGCTGAAGAGGCCGGTGGCTGTGGTAGTGTGTTTTAGTAACGCTTGCGGTATTTCCCCTTTCTCTGCTCGTTCGCTGAGTTCGTTTATACGTGCAACCAATACATCGCTTACGCTGGGGTTGCGCATAGCGAGTAACTCCTCCAATGTGCCTGGAGTAACAATGAGTACAGAGGACTTCTTTGGGAATTTGAGCCGAAGCAACTTGTCAATTGTTTCTTCCAGCAGTTCTGGTTTTTGTCCACTTTGAGCGAGAATGGAAAACAGGCGTTGTGCGGGAGTTTTTTGTTTGAGCTTGGCCCAATCTGCGCGAATTTGGGCGACCATCGCTGAGTGCCCTCCGTCTTCGCCAACTTGATAATCGGCGTAATAATCGCTGTCTAATATCCCATTGATGAGATACAGAGCTACTGTACTGACGCTTCCCAGCCCACCAACTTGAGTTGGTGGCCCAATACGAACGCCTGAAAGCGATAGGGTGAGTCGCTGGTCTTTTTCAAGCGTGTCGATGAGTGCATCCATTGCCAACTCGCCAACGGCAAATACTCTTTGTATTTCGGGCGCACTGCTCCATGCTGTTCCCCCCATATCGCCGGGACGAGTGACACGCGCATTTTGTAGATCCCACATCAGCCCTGCGATTTCTTCTGTTGGGCGTGGGGTATCTTTTGGGTTTTGGCGCCGCGCAATTTCGGCAAGAAAATGAGTTGCCTCACCTTGAAAGCGGTCTTCTTCATGCAGGCGGTTTTTATTTTGGGGCTTAGTAGAGATTAAAGTCTCGAAGGCTCGTTTCGACTCGCTGAATTGTTGGCGAGAGAACGCCAGCACACCTATATCGCGTAGTTTTTCCTGCCAGACTGTTACCACATAGTCGGTGGAACCCGGTGTCACAAATCCACCAGATTCTACATCTGAAAGCCGAATTTGTTCTGCTAGTTCTGGGGTTCCTAGTTGTCTGAGATAAAAGCGAGTGACAGGCATGGTCAATGATTCCCATTGCCATGCCACGCTGAAAGTTTCACCTGCTTTGCGCGGTTGGAGCGCTTGTTGGGCATCTTCACGCCATGAGGCTAATTCGCCCACGCTTTTGAGTTCATAGGTGATGCCATTCCAACCAATACCTTGAGGTTTTTCGTTGGCCTTTCCCGGTAATATCCAGAAGTTCCCTGTACTCACTCCGTTTTCTGTAGGAGGTGACCACGAATTACGAGAGATTGGCGCTGCGAGTGTCGCAGTGCGATATTCCAACCCGCGTACATCAGGGATTGGAAATTTGGCCTGTTCAGTTACAGTTGTATTGGCCGGGGGAATTTGAGCGGAGGCGGGAATTGCCAATGCTACTGCAAGAGGAAGAGCAAAAAGGGGCTTCATGAAACGCGCTCGTTTGACAGTGCGCCCAGCCCCGTGAAGCGCACTGTTGCCTATTTTTTTCTAGTCGTAGAGTAATACGCCTTCGCGTTCGCGCTTGAACCGTTCCCCATCAGCGCGTGTAATTTCTAGCGCCTCGTTCAGTTCCCCATTCCATAGCGAGTCCAATATCCGTTTCGAGCCGAGCAGTTGACCGGCCTTCTGCCACAATTCGGGCGAGAAGTCGGGATGGGCACGTCGAAGCGCTGCCATCACGCGCAATCCGAACTCGACCGGATGAGTTGGCTCGCCCTCAGAGCAATCGAAGCGCACGCCGACGCACGCTTCGCCCTCGAATGTCGCGCGAGTTGGCGTCACATCTACGCGCTGGAATGAAAAGCTGGTGCCCTTCAAGGTGGCCTCAAGGGCTTCTCGCATCGCCTCGAAATCGAGCCACGGCGCAGCCAGAATTTGGAATGGTGCCTCAGTGCCGCGCCCGACGCTGACCCCCGAAAATTCGAGCAGGGCCAACCCCGGATACCATGCCGTGCTGCGGAAGTCGGGCAAGTTGGGCGATGGTTGGCGCCATTGCAGGCCCGTTTGCGGCCATAATTGCTCCCTCTTCCAGTTCTGAACCGGGACGACGGATAGCAGCGACTCATCCCATCCTCGCCAGCGCACAAAAAAGCGCGCCACTTCGCCCATCGTCAGGCCATGAGTGACGGGTAGGGGAGCATAGCCGATGAAGGAGCGTAGTTCCTCGTCAATGATTGGCCCCTCGACCACTTGCCCCCCAAGCGGATTGGGGCGGTCGAGTACAACAACCCGAATGCCACGCGGCGCGGCTTCTTCGAGGATGTGGAATATCGTTGAAGAGTAGGTATAAAAGCGCGCGCCCACATCCTGTAAATCGCACACGATGGTTTCGAGGCCATCCAACATGACGGCTGTCGGGCGCCGTGTCGCGCCATACAGCGAATGAATTGGAAGCTGCCCCACAGTGGACGATTCGATGTCGCCCTCCTGGTCGGCGCGTGGCCCATGTTCGGGCGAGAACAGCGCCGCGAGTTCGATTCCCCGTTCGCGGCAGACATCCAACGCGCTGGTGCCGTCGATGGCCGCGCCTGTCGGGTTGAACAAAAGCGCGCATTTTCGCCCGCGCAGTTCACGTTCTAATTCGGAAGCCTCGCCCGCACGGAGAGCATCTAGCCCCGGCGTGACCTGAGAAACCATAGGGCCTAGTTTGAGGTTTTGTGCTGGCGTCGTCGGGAATTGCTGACTGCGAATGGCCCCTGCTGCGCGCTTCTGTCATCCTGAAAAGGCGCGCGACTGCCGTTTCGTCGCCCGGATTCGAGTGTTTCAGGTGGTTTGATTGTTTCAAGATAAACGAAAGTTCAAGGTCGCCGACCCCGATGTGCGGCCCGGTCACGATACGCCCGACTGGGAAGGAGCCGCGCGACGTGCGCGTGGGCGGCGTGCCCAATTCGCTTCGGGCGGTGCGCGCACATCCATTCCGTTCCCCGGTGAAGTACGGCGTTTGCTGTTTCTCATCCCGCTTGGCCTCGTGTTTCTGGCGCTTTATGCGCTCGGCGTGGGCTTCGCGCTCTTTCGTCCCGGCTACTCGCCTATTGATCGTGTTGCCTCCGCTTTTCTGGGAGTGGCGCTACTATTCGTATTGTTGCATGGCCTCGGTTATGCCAACTCGATGCTCAAGGCGTTCGCCGCTTCGCGCAACCCCGCGAAAATCCTGTTCGCCCCCGCGAACTCGCCGCGTGTAACCTGCCTCATCGCATCCTATAACGAGCCGCCCGAAGTTCTCGAAGAAACCGTCGCTGCTGTTTCGGCGCTCGATTATCCCAACAAAGAAATCATCCTGTTGGACGACTCGACGCACGAAGGCCCGCGCCGCGCCGCCCGCGAAATCGCCGCCAAATACGATGTGCGTTGCGTGCAGCGCGTCACGCGCCGAGGCTTCAAGGCGGGCGCTATCAACGATTTCCTTCCCGAAATCACCTCGCCCTACATCGCGATGTTCGATGCCGACGCACTACCGACTCCCGAATTTCTGCGCGAGGTCGTGCCGCATCTCATCGAAAACCCGCGCCTCGGCTGGGCGCAAACCCCGCAGTTCTACGCCAACACCAACGTTTCCTACACGGCATTGGCAGCGGCTCGCCAGCAGAGCGTTTTCTACGAGTACATCTGCGAAGGCAAATCCTATTCGCGCGCCGCGTTCTGCTGCGGCACCAACGTCATCTTCGCGCGCCGCGCTCTGGAAGATGTCGGTGGTTTCGACGAAAGCAGCGTTACCGAAGACTTCGCCACCAGCCTCAAGTTACATCTGCGCGGCTGGGATTCACTCTATCTGAACCGCGTTTACGTCTATTCTCTGGCCCCCGAAACCCTTGGGGCTTACTTCACCCAGCAGTCGCGCTGGGCCTTCGGCTCGCTCGGTTTGCTGCGCCCCCTCCTCGCGCGCTTCTTCAAAAATCCGCGCGGCCTTAAAGCCGGACAGTGGTTCGAATATCTGCTCTCGACCACTTACTATTGGATTGGCCTCGTCAACTTCATCTTTTTGATGTTGCCGATTCTGTACATCTTCTTTGGCATCAAGCCGCTCCGCCTCGACGCGCTTACTTACCTCGCCGTGTTCCTGCCCTATCTGGCCTTCTCGCTTCACACCTTCTATGCGGGCATGGAAGCGCGCGGCCTCAAAGTCGGCGACATGATGCTCGGCCAGCAACTCGGCTTTCTGTCGTTTCCCACCCACATTGCGGCGGGGCTTTCGGCTTTGTCGGGGCGCAAACGGCCTTTCGGTGTCACCCCTAAAGGTGTCGGTGGGCGCGTTTCTTACTGGTCGCTGTGGCCGCAACTGCTTATGTTGGCTCTCAGCGCCGGGGCCTGTGGCTGGGGCATGTATCGCTACTTCGCGGGCCTCGACCGCAACACCACGGCAGCGCTCGTCAACAGCTTCTGGGCGCTTTATCACGTGTGGATGCTGAGTTCGGTTTTCCGCCTCAACCGTCCGGTGCGCGTCGGCGAATCCAAGAAAATCCTCTTTGCCCGCGATGGCGAAGAAGAGGTTCGTACCCTGTCGGCGCTCGAAGGCGCGCGCAATCCGCTATCACTGGGGCGCGTGACTGCCGCACTTGCCGTGGCTTGCTTGCTCTTCATTGGCACTTTCATCGGTATTGTCGCGTCGTGGAATCGCGCTCCGGTCTATCCGGTGAACGTGATGGTTCTCGACCGCACAGGCGCTCAGAACGGGCGCGAACATCGCCAATTGCTGTGGACGCTCAACTACCTCAAAGTCCGTCAGCAAAAGGGCGGTGTGGTTAACGGCGCGCGCCCGACATACGACCTCGACCGCGATTATTTCGGTGCCTTTTATGCCCCCAATGCCCGCCCCGCTCTCGATGCTAAAACGGGCGAACTGGTGGTCACGGGAGTCAGTCGCCCATTGCCGCCACGCTTGCCATCACCGGGCTTGCTGTACATTGCCGACACCTTCGGCGAGTTCCGTGTCCGCGACGCGCGCGCTGGAAAACTCGTCACCTACCGCGCCCGCAAGCGCGGACTTACTGCTACCGAAGTCGAGGCCATCGACGACTTCGCGCGCCGTGGTGGCATGGTGATGGGCGAATGGAACGCCCTCGGCTTCCCAACCCGCCCCGGCGGCTATTTGCCTGAAGACCAGTTGAAACGTGCCATCGAAACCGCGCGCCAGAACCGCATTCGACTCGAACGCACCGAACTCGCCCGCGCCCAGACAGCGCTCGACGTGGCGCAAAGTTCACACGATTTCCGCCGCATCTCTGCTGCTCGTGGGCGCCTCGAAGACGTGCGCGGCGAAATCGTCACCGCCGAGTACCGTTTGCGCGCCCTGCAAAACCGCTCGCTTTACAACGCCGTGCAAGCCAAACAGGCGCGTGCTGCCCAGCAACTCGAAGGCTTGCTGCACACATCTTATGCAGGTTGGTATGGCCGATTCGTGGACGATTTTGCTGCTGAAGCGAGTTACGATCCTGAACTGTATCGCAGCGTTGCTGCCGACCTGAAGCGCCGTCTCGGCGACAAAGCGCGCGTGCCAAGCGGCCCCGGCTTTGTCTTCTATCCCGATGGAGGCAGCGAAACCATCAACCCGCAAACGGGTGCCATCGAGAAATCGCCCTTCGCCCGTCCCGTCGTCATCCTTGGCTCCGATTTGGGCGGCGCTGCTAACGCTGAACTGTGCCAGATCGTGCGCACCCGCGACGAGAAATTGCGCAACGACCCCTTATTGCGCGGCGTGCGTGAGGCCGTTCCCGCGCGCTTATGGTTCGATTTGGTGCGCCCCAAAGCCGGAGCGCGGGTGTTGGCGAACTATGAACTGCGCATCACTCCCCAAACCGCCGAGCGCTTGCGTAAAGCGGGCTTCCCGAAGGAATTTTTGGCCGACAGTGACTCGCGCGTCCGCTTCCCAGCGCTCGTCGCTTTTCGCGATGGCAACACCGAGCGCGGCGAATTACGCTCGGTCTACTTCGCTGGCGATGCTTCGGGCTACCCATCCATTGATGAAACCGTGCAGCGCTTCCCCGCTCTGGGAGCCGCTGAACGTTGGAGTGCCGGACGCCTGGGCACTTTCGGAACTCAGTTCTTCTGGGGCTACTACGAGCCAGTTCTGCGCAACGTTTTCGAAGAAAATCCGCGTCTGCGCTATAGCTCTTGAAATGACGACAGCGGCTGATTTAAGGTGAATCAGCCGCTAAAAGACACGCTCCTGCTTTGAGATAAAGGAAAAGCACCACTGTTTTATCCGATGTGGACTGTGATAAGGAACCTACTTTCGATAAAATAGCGCGCGGACGAACAGCGAATGTTCACCCTTGAAGGCATATATTTCGTTTTTATACGTTCTTATACCGCAAATTTAGGCGGTATTGAGAATGAATAGAGGGCGTGGCCCTGCCTGTTTAGAGAAATTTTTATGAATCAATCTTTTATTGCTCCTGCCTCTGTGCGTCCTGACGCAATCGCTCTTGCAAGACGGTTGCGACGCGGATTGCTCCTGAGCGGCGCGACCGGAATGACCCTGTCTCTAGGCGTGGCCCCGATTTGGGCACAATCGCTTTCTGGCAACCCCACCACAACCGCTTCAGTCGCGGCTCCCAACTCCAGAGCAGCGCGGGCGGCTTTGAATCAGGCGAAAATTCAGGAGGCCGCTGGTTCGGTCGGTCTGGCCGCCGTTCAATACCGCGAAGCCCTCGCTCAAGCTCCCACCGATGTTTCCATCGCTCGCGAACTGGCTCGTTTCTACACCCGCCAACAGCGCACCGAAGAAGCCACCACCGAGTGGAAGCGCGTTTTGTTGTTGAAAAATCAGGACGCCGAAGCCACCCGCGAATTGGCCAATCTGGCACGACTGACTCCTGTCGTCGCCGTGTCGGCAACCGGAGTCGCTGATGTGGCGCCTTTGCCACCCGTCGTCACCAACCGCACACAAACACGCGCTCTCGCCAGCACCCAGGCCAAAATCGCTTTGCCAAAGGTTGCCAGCTCCAAAGGCCGTATTTTGCTGGCTCAAGCTGAAGGCGTTGGCCCGCTTCCCGATGCGCCACTCCCCGACGCTCCTTTGCCATTGCCCGCTACATCAGGCGCCGCTCCTGCTCCTGCTCCTGCTCCTGCTCCTGCTCCTGCTCCTGCTCTGCCCCCGGCTCCGTCCCCTGTCGCCGATGGTGTGCCACGTGTGGCTTTGGCTCCATTGCCGCCCGCAACGCGCGTGACGCCATTGCCGTTTTCGCTTCCGGCTCATCGCTCCGTCAACGTCACCAAAAAAGCCAGCGCCGACGCCTATCCCTTCGTCAACGGCGCGGCCAAGTTGCTGAACGAAAAGCGCACTAACCGTGCTTTGCTGGAATATCAGCGCGCTGCCGACCTCGACCCGGCCAACCCTTATGCTTTGCCCGGTGTCGCGACTTCGCAAATCATTCTGGGCCAATTCGACGCTGCTGCCGCAACATACCGCACATTTTTAGCCGTTGCCCCCGCTGCTTCCATCGACAAAGCCTTGCGTGGTTTGGCTGATGCCTACACCTACGGCAAGCGCTATCGCGAAGCCCTCGGCGTCAACTCCTTCATTTTGTCGCGTAACCCAAGCGATTACGCAGCGGCCTACCAGAACGGTCAGGTCTACACCTTCTTGCGCTCCTATGGCGGCGCCGACGCGGCTTTCCAGCGCGCGTTGTCCATCAAGCCAAATGATTCAGCCGCTCTGGTATCATGGGGCGAATCGCTTTCTTACCGCCGCGATGCGCGCGCTGCCACTGTGCTCACGCGCGCTTTGCAAGCACAGCCCGGTAATCCGCGCGCGACTCTGGCTCTAGCGAACTACTACCTGTATTCGGCCCAGTTCGCTCTCGCCATTCCCCGTTATAAGGCCGTCTTGCAAGCGCAGCCCAGCAATGTGGCGGCTCTGGTTTCGCTCGGCGATTCTCTGTCCTTCTCCGGCCAGCCCAACGAAGCGACAAACTACTATACGCGCGCACTCACCCTGCAACCCAGCAACGCCAAGGCTTCGCTCGGTTTGGGCCGTGCCCTCGTTTATGCCGGACGCTACACCGATGGCGTTCGTCGCCTCAGCCCCATCGTTGCTGCTAACCCGAACAACTCCGAAGCCCTCGAAGCCCTCGCTCTGGCGCAAGCCGCCACCGAGTCGCCCTCCGCTGCCGAGTCGTATTCGCGCCTGTTGACGATGCAGAATGAGCCGCAGTCGCGCGCCCGTTCCCTCGCCGCTCTGGGCGATCTGCGCCTCAAAGCCGCCGACATCCCCGGCGCCACGCAGTTCTACGCTCAGGCTGTTCAAATCGAACCGACCAGCCCCAAATATAACCTCGCCTACGCCCAGCTTTTGTCCTACGATCCGCAGGGCGGAAAATGGGCTGAAGCGGGCGTCGCTGCTGCGCGTGTTCTCGCTGTCGATCCCACCAATCCACAGGCTCAGGCCGTGCGACTGCAAGCCGCTCTTAAAACCGGCGACAGTGCCACAGCTACCAGCCTCGTGAGCCAACTCGAAAATCTAAAGCCAGAGAAGGCCGAAGATTCGTTGGCTCTCGCATTGGCACTGCGCGATGCGGGCCTTGGTAACGACACCATGCCCGCCAACAACACGCTGCTCGATGCCTCCAAGCGCCTGTTGTTGCTGTCCGCTTCGCAGGTCGACAACGCCGCCACCTCGCTGCGTTTGGCCGATGCCACGCGCGACGCTGGCGATTTCGCGACAGCGGCGGCCCTCTACCAACGCATCATTCAGGTGCAGCCCAACAACGTCGACGCGCGTATGGGCTTGGTTAAGACGCTGTTCTACTCCGACAACCTCACCGAAGCCCAAACCCAGGCGACAGCTTTGTTGGGCGTTGCTCCCGAAGACACTGATGCGCAGATTCTGGCCGCTCAAATCCAGATGCGCGTCAACACGCCCGACTCGCGCGATAACGCCGCCCGTCTCGCTAACTCCATCCTTGCGCGCGACCCCGGCAACAGTCAGGCCCGCACGCTGCTCGGTCAGGCCCTCACCTCGCGCGCCCGCTTCGCCGACGCTGTTCAGCAGTATCAAGCCGCTATCGCCGCCAACCCCAACAATCTGGACGCACGTTTGGGCTTGGCCCGCAACCTCAACTATGCGCGCGACGTGGAAGGCTCGATTACGCAGTACCGCGATCTGATTCGCCTTGCTCCGGCTGATTCCACGCCACGCCTCGAACTCGCGCAAATCCTGCTCGACCGGTCGCGCTACTCCGAAGCCGAAGCTCTTTACAACGAAGTCCTCGTCTTGCGCCGCAGCGCCTCGTTGCTGCCATCGGTGCGCCGCGCCATCGCGACCAACTCGCTCCGTCGCCTGTCGCCTCTGGCCCGCCTCGACTCGCCACTGGTACGTGCCAACGCTTTGGTAGTGCCCCGCACCTCCAAAACTAAGCGCCGCGCCATCGTCGATAACCCAATGGCCGCACCCGCCAAGAAGCCTTTGTTGCTGTTGGCACAGAGTCCCGAAACCGATCCGGGCGCAGGTGTCTTGCCTCCAACCAATGGTGGTGCCGCCGTTCCCGGTGTCCCAACCATCCCTTCTACGCCACTGGAAGGCACCGGAGAGGGTTCCGCGCCACTGCAGAACCCGCCGATTACCGAAGCTGCTCCTCCAACCACAACCGAAGTTGCTCCTCCGACCACGACTGAAGTCGCGCCTCCGACTCCCGTTACGGGCACTGTCACCACGGGTTCTGTTGACTCTCCGATGCGCAACGTGAGCGACGAGCAGGGCGCCGCGTTGCGTGGTTTGGGCGAATCTCGTCGTCGTCAGAACCAGTTCGCCGATGCAGCCAACTACTTCACTCAGGCGTTGGCCCTCAACCCGAACGACCTGTCGGCTCGTATTGGCCTCGCTCAGTCGTTGCGTGGCCAGCGCCAGTACTCTGAGGCTTTGCAACAGGTGCAAAGCGTGTTGGCAGTCGATAACACCAACTTGGCTGCTAACGTGCTTCAGGCACAGCTGTTGGCCGATAGCGGCAAAACCGCCGAAGCCCGCGCACAACTCGACACCATACTGTCGCAGTTAGCTGCTGCGCCCGCCGATTCGCCCGCTCTGGTCGAGTCTTATACGCAGGTCGCGCTTGCTCTCAACGCGGTTGGCAACTACACCCAGTCGCTCGACATCATTGGCCGCGCCATCACGGCGTTCCCCGACGAGCCATCGCTCGAACGGCTGCGCGCTCAGACTCTGGGCTTGTCCGGCCAGACCGACGCTGCTATCACTGCTTATGATGCGCTACTCGCCACCGATGCGCGCGATTCGGATGCTTTGATTGGCAAAGCCCGCGCGCTCAACTACGCTAACCGTCTCGCTGACTCTGAAGCCGTCTATCGTCAGGCGTTACAAGTTCAGGGCGACAATCCACAGACCCAATCGGAATTGGCCGATGTTGTGGGGCGTCGTGGTAACTACGCCGAAGCTGCGAGTCTCTATCAAGCCGCTTTGCAGGCCAGCCCGAACAACGTCGCTATCCGCGTTAATCTGGCGCGTTTGCTGCGTGCCGCAAACCAGCCCGCCGACGCCGAGGCCGCTCTTAATCAGGCTCTCGACGCCGAACCCAACAACGTCGATGCTCTTGTCGAGCGTGGTTTGGTTCGCGGCAGCGGCGGCAACTACCCCGCTGGCATCGCCGACCTCAACAAAGCGCTCAGCTTGTCTCCCGACAACGAAGGTGCCCAGTTGGGTCTGGCTCAGGTTCAGTCCTACGCCGGTCAGTACACCGAGTCCATTGCGGCCTACCGTGCTTTCCTGACACGTTACCCCGATAACTCGCGTGCTCGTGTCGAACTGGCGCAAAACCTGGGCTACGCCGGACAATCGACCGAAGCGCTCACCGAACTCGACGCCGTTTTGGGCAAAACACCGGAAGATGGCCGCGCCCTCCTGGCGCGCGCCGAAATCCTGTCACGCACCAACCGCCCCGACGAGGCCATCACCATCTACGATGCCTTGTTGGTGAAAGACCCTGCCAATGGACAGGCCAGTGTGGGCCGCGCCGACGCGCTGCTCTATGCGCGTCGCTACAACGACGCCATCAACGCCTACGACAAGATTCTGGCTAACGACCCGAACAACGGCACCGCGCGTATTGCGCGTGCCCGCGCTTTGTCCTACGCCGGACGTGCCCGCGACGCCGTCGCTGCGCTACGCATCATTGTCTCAGCCGACCCAACCAACCTGAACGCTCGTTTGGCTTTGGCCGAAGCGGGCGCCAATTCTGGCAACGCAACGCTGCAACGCGACGCCATCGGCGAATATCGCACCATTCTCAAAGACAGCCCCGACAATCTCAACGCCCAGTTGGGATTGGCCCGCGTGTTGTCCTATCGTGGCGACTACGCCGAAGCGCAAACCCTGTTGGGCACGGTTCTCACCGCCAATCCCAACAACTTGGACGCGCGTGTGGCCCTCGCCGACACCCAGCGCTTCGCTGGCCGTCCTTTCGACGCCAAAAAGAACTACCAGTTGGTCACCTCGGCTACTGGTACCACTGCCTCCGTTCTGGACAGCGCCCGCACTGGCCTTGGCTCCGTCAAGCGCCTCACCTCGCCATCCATCGGCGGCGGTGGCAGCTACTACGACGACTCCAACGGTATCACTCTGCGTTCGGCGAACCTAAGCGCGACTCTTCGCACTCGTGCCCTCACCATCGGCGTTCTCGCCGAACAGGGCCGCTTCCGTCAGAACCAGTTGGCCCAGCGCGACCGTACCAACTACGGCATCTTGCTGGCCCGTAAGTTCGGTCCGTTCGCCGCGCAACTTATCGTTTCGCGCCTCAAATATGATGGCGCTCCCGAAAAGACGCTCTACAACTTGAACATCGGTCGCGAATATGGCCCACGCAAGCGCTTCAACCTGTCGTTCCTGCGTCGCGACATCTTCGAGAGCGACTTGGCCGTTGGCAGTGGCATCACCGCCAACATCGTCAACCTGACGGGCACTTTCCCTGTCGGCAAGCGCCTCGACTTCGACGCCACCGCGACCTACTACCGTTATTCGGACAGCAACTCGCGCATCACTCTGTCGCCATCGCTGATGTTCCGCCTCAAGCCAACCAACCCATCGTTGCGTATCGGTGCGGGCTATATCTACGACAACACCGATTCAGCGCGCAACGCTCCGTTCGTGTACTACACGCCGCAGAGCTTCAACGCCGCCGCCATCCTGGCCGACTACATCGTGACAACGGGCAAAACCCGCTACGGCATTTCAGGCGCCGTGCCGCTCACCGGTTCCACCGGAGCCAACGGCATCAACCGTCCTGCCAACACCCTGTTCGGCTTCATCGAGAAAGACCTGGGCAACAACCTCGACTTCAACCTCCGAGGCGGCATCGTCCGTGTTCCCAACGGCGATTTCAACTCCAACCAAATCTCCGGCGGCCTCAACCTCTACTTCTAAACCAAGTACCCAACCACAAAACCCCGCGACTCCAAAAGTCGCGGGGTTTTGTTTTTCGAGTTGTGGTCCCTGAGTCTTTAGTTGCTTGCTCAGCTAATTCATTTACTCATGCCTTTCTGTAGGGGCGAAACTCGTGTTCGCACACAAATAATAAAGATGCCCTCGCCCGAAGCATTATCACTGCGAGTCCAGCAACTTCAAAAGTCGGTCCGAAAGCATGGCTTCATAAAATGCTCTTACGCTATCGACCTTCCCAGAGCGTAGCGTGCAAAACACACCCGCATACGGTGTATTTTGCACAGCCAGCGCGAACTCCTTTTGTTGGTCGGGGGCGAAATGCGGAAATTCCTGCCACGCCTTCTCCGTCGTTTCTACTAGAGCATCGAATCGCGTCTTCACCTCGCGGTATTCCGGCTCGAAGGCCGGGAAGTAGGCCAGAAACTCTTCGCTCTCGTTCTTCTGGACGATCTCGACCAAACGGCGCCGAGAAAACGAGTCCCTCAGAAGATGCAGTGCCACATACGCGGGCGATTTAATCTTGACACGGTTGAACGCCGCATCTCGAACGACATAGCCCTCACTTACCAGTGGCTTCAACTCTTCTGCCGCTGCCAACGCTTCTGTCAAAGAGGTGAGCGGGAACGACTTCACCGTTTCCCATCCGCTCTCCGAATACTCTTCTGGCCCAAACTCCTGAAACTTGTGGTCGCGCCCGCCGATGAAAACAATGCGCGCCTTATCGTGCGCCACTATAACGCGGTTCCACTGGCTCATGAACTCGAACATAAAGGTCGCGCCTTTCCATTCCTCTCCCGGCACCAGATAGCCCGCCTCTTGCCATGTTTGCCAGAAGCACTGCGCCATCGAAATGCCCAGATCGCCCATTGGTCCCGATGCATCGGGAGTGCCCGACGAAGCCACCCGCCACTCTCCCGCATAGAAGTAAATCGACATCAACGAGCCGTCCAACTTCTCGTACACGCGCGCCGTCTCCCAATCAACCGCCGCCGCATTGACTTCGTTCGCGTTGAAAAACTTGAAGAACGGTACGGACACAGCGGCCCAATCAGCGCTCTCATCGACAATCAGGCTTCGGCACTCCTGAACTATCCGTTCAGCCATCGGCGAGATGCGCTGGCCGTACTTAAGCAGCACCAAGTTGGGAAATTCTCCATGCCGTGTGGCCTTCAGGCCGAAATCCTCGCATAGCTTGGTTAGGCCATGTTCTCTCAAAAATATCGGGGTGAGTAGTTGTTGCATTGTTTTCTCGAAATCGTATTTTGTTGGTAGCGTCTTAAAAAACAAAAAGCCCCGCGACTTGCTGAAGTCGCGGGGCCTGGCTTGTGGGGAATTTTAGCTCTGTTCTTTGTATCTATCGGCTAAAATCGTTCCACCAAGCGTCAGCGCGAAATCTTCAGGGCGCACGGGTTCATCCTCGCGGCACAAAATGACCGCGCGTTCGACGGCGTTGATGAGTTCTCGTATGTTTCCTGGCCATGAATAGTCCAGCAAGGCTTTCTCCGATTCCTTCGATAAGCCTTTGAGGGGCTTATTCATTTTCGAGGCAATCGAAGCCAGATAATGGTTCACCAACGGCAAAATTTCCTCTTTGCGTTCGCGCAGAGCGGGTAAATAAATCGGGATGACCTGCAAGCGGTAATACAAGTCCTCGCGGAACTCGTTGTTCTTGATGCGCTCTTGCAAACGCTTGTTGGTAGCCGCCACCACACGCACATCCACCTTGACACCCAGGTTGGCGCCCACGCGGCGAACTTCGGAGTCCTGCAACACGCGCAACAACTTAACCTGCGTTACGGGCGACATTTCGCCGATTTCGTCCAAAAACAGCGTGCCGCCATCGGCCTCTTCGAACAGGCCTTTTTTGTTCTGATGCGCGCCGGTAAAGGCGCCCTTCACGTGACCGAACAACTCCGATTCGAGCAAGTTTTCGGGCAACGCGCCGCAGTTGATGGGGATGAACGCGCCGTCTTTGCGCTTCGAGTTCTGGTGCATGGCGCGGGCGATCAGTTCTTTGCCCGTTCCGCTTTCGCCTTGAATCAATACCGTCGCATCGGTGGGCGCGACGCGCGCCACCATTTCCAGCACCTCTTTCATCGCGGGCGAGGTCGCCACCATGTTACCCGGATCGAACTTCTGCTCTTTGGCGATGACGCTGCGCAAGCGCGCGACTTCGCTCTTCAACTGCTGGCGCTCCTGAGCGCGCGCCAAAGCGAGCATCAGTTCCTCGGTATCGACGGGTTTGGTCAGGTAGTCGATGGCGCCCGCTTTCATGGCGGCCACCGCCGACTCGATGGAGCCATAACCCGTTAACATGATGACTTCGGTTTGTGGGTTTTGTGTCTTCGCGGCTTTGAGTACGTCCATGCCGGAGATAGTGTCGAGTTTAAGATCGGTGATAACGCAGTCGAAATCGTTTTTCGAGATTTTGTCGATAGCGTCGGCCCCAGTGCTAGCCTGCGCGAGTGTGTGCCCGGCGCTTTTCAATAGCGCTGTGAGGGTAAGGCGCATCGAACTCTGGTCGTCTACAAGAAGAATGAATGCCATTGGAAATGGAAATTATGAATTGCGCCTTTGGCACGCCAAACAACGCCGCGAAACCTGAGCTTCATCGGCGTTTGGAGATCAAAGGGTGGCTGTTAGGCCGTTTGTAATGCCTCGTTTCTCTCAGTTTGACCTTCTACGCGGGCTTTTGCCAAAGGTAGCTCCACAGTTACAATGGCTCCATTGGGTCCACCATCATGGGCGTTTTCGATATGGCAATCGCCTCCCGAAGCGCGTAGCACCATGCGAGCAATCGAAAGCCCCAAACCCGTCGAGGCGGGTTTGTTGGAAAAGAAGGGTTGAAAGGCGCGCTCCAGCGAGTTTTCGCTCAAACCCGGCCCCGAATCGTTGATCGCGATCCACACCGACTCTTCTTTTTGCCCGCCCGTCAAACGAATATTTCCGCCTTCGGGCAGCACTTCGCGTGCGTTTTCAATGATGTGCTGAATTGCCTGAGTCGTGCCGTGAGGGTCGGCATAAGCCCACAATTCGGCGGGCATCTCATCTTGAATCGCGATGGGTGCGCTCGATTTAGATTCAGCGCGCGCCAATTCGCGCACAATGACTGTAATATCCGTTGGTTCGGGGTGCTGCTTGGGTGGTTTGGCGAAGGTCGAAAACTCGGTCAAGATGCGGTTCATGCGACGCGCTTCTTTGGATACGACATCCAATAACATCTCGGTTTCTTCGTCCAACCCCTGTGCGCCCGGCAGAAGTGACGAGGCCGTCAAAATCGCTGATAGCGGATTGCGCAGTTCATGCACCAAGCCGCGCATCAGCGCTTGCACATCAATATCGAGAGGTCGAAGGTCGTGTCCCATTGGAGTCGCTCGCGAGGAGTAGAGGAACCTCTAGAGCGAGACAAGGGCCAATTATCCGCTTACTTGTCAAATTGCCTTAAGAGATGACAGAGGGGAGAAATAAGGAGACATAAATGATGCGCCGCCCCTCACCAGCACCAGAAGTGGCTTTGTGTCCTTTATTCCGCGCTCTAAAACGGTTACCACAACTACCAAAAAGGACACAGGAAAATTCCTGTGCCCTTTTGAAATCGATACTTCTAGCTGTCGTAGCGGCGGCGCTGAGCGGCGGGGGGGATTTTCAGCGCTTCGCGATATTTTGTCACCGTGCGGCGCGCGATTTCGATGCCCTTTTTCGACAGTTCCGCCGAAATCTGCTCGTCCGAGTACGGCTTACGTGGGTTCTCTTCGGCCAACAGGTCTTTGATGACCTCTTTCACCGAAAGGCTGGCATCGAAGAACAATTCGCAGCCGATCACTTCGCCCGATGGCAGCATGGCATATTTGCCCGATACGGCGCGTCCCACTGTCGATTCATGCAGCCCTAACTTGTGCGCTACGCTCAATCGGGTCAGCGGCTTCAGCGAGTGCAACCCGGCCTCAAGAAACTCGCCCTGTTCCAGTGCAACCGCCTCGATGATGAGCTTGAGGGTCTTGCGACGTTGGTTCAAGTTGTCGATGAACTCGCGTGCACGGGTCAAATAAACCTGCACATGTTCGCGGTCTTTGCTCGAATAGCCGACCGGGTCGCGGCGCATTGCGTCCCACAACTGGCGATAAACCGCGTTCACGCGCAGTCCCAGCGAACGCGACTCCACCACTTCGACGATGTAACCCTTGCCATCTTCCTGACGCTTGATTTCCACATCGGGGCGAACGCGACCCGCCGCTTGTGGCGAGTTGGTGTGCCATGAAGGGCGGAATTGGCGACCGGGGTAGGGCGTAAGCTCGGTGCGGATGAAGTCGGCGCCTTCCTGAACGCGCTCCACGCTGGTTTTCAGTTTGCGGGCGATGTCCTCGTAGGAATGGCGCGCCAGTGGCTGCCAGTGGTCGTCCAACAACTTCAATGCCAACTGTGCGGTATCGGCGTCCTTGCCCTTCTCGCGGTGAACCAACTGAAGGCGCAAGCATTCGCGCAGTGTGCGGGCGCCCACGCCCGCAGGTTCGAGGTTGTGAATTTCGGCCAGAACCTCTTCCAGCGTCTCCATCGGAATATCCAGACCTTCCGACAGCGTCTCCAAATCGGTGTCCAAATAGCCGTCATCGTTGATACAACCGATGATCTGCTCGCCAACTTCCATCATCGCTGCGTTGGTACAGCTCATGCGCCACAGCCAACGTAAATGCTCATTGAGGGTTTCGGTCGCCGTCAGACGGGCCATCACGTCGAATCCGTCTTCATCGCCGTTGTAGGTTGGCTTCTCCATCGGAGCCGCCTCCACCGCCAAATCGAGCAATTTCTCCTTGGCCATCTCACCGGTTTCGAAGGCGTCTTCGTCTTCCTTGGTGAGTTTGTAGCCGCATTCGCGGCATTGGGCCGATAGCATCGTTGCCCCACACGCCGGGCAAATACGCTCTGCCGAAACTTCAAGAGCGGGGTTGTCCTGCAATTCAACTTCGATTGCCTGTTCTAACTCCACGTTGGGTTGTTGAAGGAGTTCGTAGAACGCGATCATCTTCGGGTTGAGCGACTGCTCCATTCCCTGCGACATTCCGAGATTTTGAGCCATGAGTTAGAACTTCGCTTCTGTTTGAGCGTTACTTTCGAACAGTCCGCTTGCCTTAACGAGCAACGGGCATTTGGCGCCCCTAATCCATACCCAGCACATAAATAATCCTTCGATTTGCTCCGCCATACGCGCCGTCGCTTTGGGGCGATTGCAACACTTGAAGGGCCAACTTGCCAGAGAAGAAGAATGGGACGCCATGCCAATTCTACCTGAAAGTTGGCACAGGCGCGTAAATTGCTACGTAGAAACCGCAAAAACGCCGCCAAAAGTTGGCACTACCATAGCGGAAATACAAAATTCTGCCCTCATTGTTACTGACACTGCCATGTCCAGTTTCGCCTGAACGCATCTGGAAACTGGAAATCGCCTTCTCAGCCCCCTAAAAAATCGCCCTGCAAGTGCTATAAAGAGTCAGAACCGTCGAAATTAGCCCCGACGGGCTTTTTCTCGTTGATACTGGAATGCAGCTTTCATGCGCCCGTTTTTTCTTTTTGCACTTCTGTTTTTCCTGACGCCCCTCGGCGCGCGCGCCCAAGATGTCTTGCCGCCCAACTATGCGCCGCTCGCAGAGGCGTATGTGGTTCTCGATCTCGATTCAGGGCGCATTCTCTATTCCAAGAATCCCGACGAGCGTTTGTTTCCCGCCTCCACCACCAAAACTATGACGACGCTGGTGGCCTTCGAGAATGCCAAAACCAACTCCATCATCCGCGTCACCAAAGAAGCGGCCAATACCGGAGAAAGCTCGGCCTATTTGCGTGAAGGCGAACAGCGAACCGTCGATGAACTCATCCGCGCCGCTATGGTGCGTTCCGCCAATGATGCCTGTGTCGCCCTTGCCGATGGCGTCGCGGGTTCCATCCCCAACTTTGCGGCGCTCATGAACGCCAGAGTGAAGTCGCTTGGCCTCAAAAACACCAACTTCGTTAACCCGCACGGTCTGCACGACCCGAACCACTTCACCAGTGCGCGCGACTTAGCGCTCATTGGCCGCGCCTTCACGCAATACCCCTACCTCAACTCGGTCATTCGCCTCAAAAGCACCGACATCGGCGGCAATGCCCTCGTCAAATCGCGTGTCTTCAAAAACCGCAACAAGTTGCTCTTTCGCTGGCCCGCGTGCGATGGCTTGAAAACCGGCTCCACTAAACAGGCCGGACACTGCCTCGTCGCTACTGCCACCGAGCGCGACCCGCGCACCGGAAAATACTGGCGCCTTCTCAGCGTTGTTCTCAAATCGAGGGGTAACTTCACCTACCTCGACACCGAATATCTGCTGCAAAAAGCCTTCAACTCCTTCTCGCTCCACAGCGTCGTCAAACCCACCGAAGCCCTCTGGCAAGGTGATGTCAAAGGCGGCGCTTTCCCGCTCGATGCCGTGGCAACTCGCGCCATAGAACTGCCCTTGCGCGCTGACGAAGTGACGGGACTCTCCAAGAAGGTTAATCTGCTGACATTAGCCGCCCCGCTCAAAAAAGGTCAGCCCGTCGGAAGCGTAATTTATTTCGCCAACGGCCAACAACTGGCGCAAATTCCGCTCGTTGCACGTGCCGATGTGCCGCAAACGTTACTCTCAAAAACGCTCCCCGGCATAGGAAATCGCCTTTTTTCACCATCTTTAGGCGGAAAATTTCTCTGGGGCGGGATAGTTCTGGGTTTGTTTGCAATACTTTTACTATGGAGGCGTGCGCGAATTGAACGTCGTCGCCGCTTGAAACGAAATGCCCGATCCAAACCTTCCTTTGAACCCGTCCAACCCCGCGACCTCAGCCGACGACCTTGAAATCGTCACTGAGCGCGCCGAAGCCGATACGGACGACGCCGAGGACGACCTCCCTCAAGATTCGGCTGAACTCGAATTCAACGATGTCGACTTCGAAGATTACGACGAAGACGATGACTTCGTAGAAGAGGACGCCGACGATGACGATGATGAATCCGGCGTGGAAACCGACTTCATCCCCACCCACGACGAGCCACGCGACGAGAGCCAGATGGAGCGCGTCTCCAAACTCATCGCGCGCATCGGAATCGCTTCCCGTCGCGGCGCCGAAGACCTCATCACCACAGGTGAGGTTTCCATCAATGGCCACTATGTCCGCGAACCGGGCGTCAAGGCTGACCCCCGTCGCGACAAGATTGTCGTCTCCGGTCGTCCACTCATCATCACCGAAAAAACAACGACGGTGATTTTGCTGCATAAACCAAAGAGCGTGATGACAACGCGCGACAAGCGCGAAGACAGGCAAACCGTCTTCGACCTGTTGCCGCACAAATTCCGCACCTTTCACCCCATTGGCCGACTCGACTTCGACACATCAGGCGTGCTGTTGCTCACCGACGATGGCGAACTAACTCACCTGCTCACCCACCCATCGCATGGCGCCGAGAAGGAATACGAAGCGCGTGTACGCGGCGAAGTGCTACCCGGCGAACTCGACCGCCTCCGCAAAGGCGTGCGCCTGGAAGATGGCGTTACTGCTCCTTGCTATGCCCGCCTTGTCGGCCAGAGCGAGAAAAACGCGCTGGTTCAACTCCGCATCCGTGAAGGCCGCAACCGTCAGGTGCGCCGAATGCTCGATTCCATTGGCCACCCCGTTTCCAGCCTGCGCCGCACCAAATTCGCGGGCGTCGAACTCGAAGGCTTGCAATCGGGTTCTTTCCGCATCCTGCTTCCCGGCGAAGTCAAAGTGCTGCGCAAACGGGTCGAAACCAAAGTCAAAGCCCCACGCCGCGCTCGCTCCACGCCGCCTCTCAAAGCCGCACCCCAATCCAAGGTCGCCCCTCAGCCCGAACTGAAAGGCAAAGAAGCCCAACGCGCCCGCGACAAAGCCCGCCACGCCGCCTGGAAACGCGGCCAAAGCGAAGTCGCCCGCCGCATCGAAAAAGAGTGGCAGTAACCCAAACTCGTCAGTACGATGTCCCTACGTTGTCAGCATATTGAGAACGTAGGGACATGTGCTGATACATGCGCTTCGTCAGACCATATGTCCACTGGAACGCAGGGTTAAGGTCGGCAAAAACACCACTTACATCCCCCTCAACCGGACAAGGCATACTCCGCCCTGAATGAAGCGCGTGTTTCTGGCCGCTGTGGGCGTGATTGCCGTCGCCATCTGGGGCTTCGGTGGGCGAGGCAATTTAGGGTTCGGCGAAGAATGGAAAATTCTTCCCAACGGCACGTTGTGGCCT
This sequence comes from bacterium, assembly GCA_004172935.1. Taxonomy (GTDB): domain Bacteria; phylum Armatimonadota; class Abditibacteriia; order Abditibacteriales; family Abditibacteriaceae; genus Abditibacterium. Next base: position 67,615 of record SDZD01000022.1, read on the forward strand.
CTGGGCGCTCTGGGGTTGCCCCTTGCCGTCATTTTGCTGTTCGGCGGCGCGGCGGGCCTGTCGGTCTACGACCGCTTCAAACGCGCCAAATCGCGCAAAGAGCAAAAGAACTCCGTCGTCACGGCTCTCATCTGTCTGGGCTTGCTGGGCTTCCTGTGGCCGTGGACGCTGCTTGGCCCCGGTGCCCTGGCCCGCGTTAACGAGCCGTCGCAACTATCGCGCATTACCCTCGAAGGACGCTTCAACCTGATTGCCTCGCAGTGGAGCGATGTCGCCACCGAATATTTCGGCACCGCCTATTCCATCACCGATGCCCGCGCCTTTGCCAGCACCTACGCCGCGACTCGCCAAAACCCCACTTCTCGCTCTCTGGCCCACCTCGCAACCCATCCTCCCGGCGCCACGCTGCTGTTCTATGGACTTCGTCGCACCGTCGAGGCTGTCCCCGGCCTCAACGATAGCCTGAACTCCGTTGCGGGCATTCTCACAGGCCAAAAAGAAGACGAGTTGTTTTCCAGCCTCAACACAGTGCGCACCACCGCTTCGCTCGGTGCCTCTGTGCCCGCTCCACCGCCGCTACCACGCGGCGCCATTGGTGGCGCACTCTTCTGCGTGTTGTTCATGGGGCTTAGCCTTGTTGCCGCGCTTCCGGCTATTTATGGCTTGGCGACGGTCGGCAGCGATGAATCGTCTTGCGACGATGCCGAAGCGCGTGGTCTGTTCGCCTGTGCCCTGTGGGTGCTGGCTCCCACTCTCAACCTGTACGCCTTCTCGCTCGATGCCGTCGTCGCGTGCGGCGCGGCGTGGGCGCTCTTTTTCGCGGCGCGCGCCCTCACCAAAAACTCACCACGTGACGCCGTTCTGGCGGGGTTGGCTTTGGCGCTCACCACCATGCTCTCGTTCGGAGCTTTGGCTGTAGGCCTGGTTATCCTTCTCGCCGCCCTCATTTCCCGAACTCCGGCCGCTCAGTGGGGTAGGGCAGCAGCGCTGGCTTGCGGCGCTTTTGTGGTGGCCTGGCTCATCGCGGCGCTGTGGGGCAGCTTCAATCCGCTTCAAGTCATGTTGCAGGGAACGGCAGCTCACAAATTCGCTACTCTGTCGGTACGCTCCTATTGGCCGTGGGTCGTGCTAAATCTCTTCATTTGGGCAGTTTTTTCTGGAATACCATTGGTTGTTTCCCTGACAGAAGCCGCACGTATGAGAAAAGAACTTATAATAAGAACTGGGACAAGAAAAGAAGCGAATGTTTTTCCTATGGCTTTAGCATTCGCATTGGGGACGATTTCAACGCTTGTGTTGCTCTGCCTTCTGGGGCAGGTACGCGGCGAGGTAGAGCGATTGTGGTTGTTTCTTTTGGCGCCTCTCGCGGCCTCTGTGGTTGTGCGAAGCGGTAAAGAAGCCACTCTCCTGGCGGGATTGCAGGGCGTTCAAACGCTCATCATGGCCGCCACCATCGCACCACTGGTACGCCCTTTTTAAAAAGGGCCTCTAACTAGTGCGAGAATCGAGCCACTCTTGAACCTGAATTTCGACGATAAGTACACGAATATGGCTTTGGCGACTTCGGCAGCTTTTCCCGCGCATACGGTTTCCCCTCTTGGGGGTTCTCCACTGGCGCCCGCTCACGGCACCCTTTCCGATACGGCCCCGCTTCCCATTCCTTCGTTGGATGGATCGCCCCGCCTACGCTATGACCCGCGCGTTTACGCCGAGGCCCAAACCGGCCTTGTGCGGCGCGATATGAGCCATTTCGGACGCTTCCGCGTGTGGGGCAAAGATGCCGCCGCGCTTTTGCACCACCTCACGACTCAAGATGTAAAAAACATGCGTCCCGGCGAAATCCGCGAAGCTGTTTTGGTTAACAACAAAGCCCGCATCCTCGACTGGGTCACCATCATGCGGCGCCACGAGTCCGACTTCTGGGTCATCACCTCGCCCAACCGCAAACAGACTTTCTCACAACACGCCATCCGCTACGTGTTGTTCCGCCAGGACGTAAAAATTGACGACGTAGCTGCCGACGATGCCCTCTTTGGCGTATTCGGCCCGCAAGCCGCCGAAGTCGCCGGTCCCAAATGGCCCACCCGCCGTCTTCCCTGCGGAGGCTTTCTCACATTCGGTGCCACCGATGAAGCGATGCCCTGCGACACCGACACCTTCAACATCCTGCGCGTCGAATGCGGCTTGCCCGTCGCGGGCAGCGAATTGACCGAAGACTTCAACCCCTGGGAAGCGAACTTCGATTTCGCCATCTCTGCGGCCAAAGGTTGTTACAACGGTCAGGAAATCATCGCCCGCCTCAACACCTACCAGAAGGTCAAACAAAAGCTCGTCGGCATCCGCCTCGAAAAACCACACACCGGACGCGCCCTGCTCCGTGGTAATGACAAAGATGCCGGGCTTCTCACATCCAGCGTCCTGTCCCCACGTTACGGAGCCATCGGCCTCGCCTACGTCCGCAACGACTGGAACGCAACCGGAACCGAACTGGAACTCGCTGGCGACCACCCTCAAAAAGTCACCGTCTGCGAACTCCCCTTCAACCGCGACTAAACCCCGCACCCATACCACCACTACGCCCGCCTCTGGTTAACCAGAGGCGGGCGTTTCTATTGTCCGTGGCGCCTCCCTTTACTCAATGATCTCTACCATGTCCGCAAGATTCTAATCGCTCGGTGAGTCCGGTAGGGACATGGCCTGCCATGTCCGCGAGAGGTTGTCACGCCTTCGGTGAGTGGTGCAGTGGTGGGGCTAAAACGAGTGATTCCCTTAACTCGGCCCCTCTGCCACCTGTGGAAGAAGGTGAGACGGTGCCAGATAAGGGCCGCGATAGCGGAAAACTAATAACTGACCACTAGCAACTAAAAACTAATCCACCACCTAACTCGCGTAGGTTTTGCTTTACGATTCTAATCCCACCTGATTTATAGGGTAAATGCGAATTTTTCCCGAAATGCTCTTGAAATCGTATCGAGAACGTTCTATATTCTTAATCTAGCCGACGACGCGCGGCTGTGTTTTATCGCTACTCCATGTTGCACCTCGTCTTTGATTCGCAAATCTTGATGCGTTTGTGTCCCCTATGTCTGGGGCCGATGACGCAACGAGTCATTGCCGGATAGGGCAACTCTGGCAGCACCTTCCCGATAAGACTCTTTCCAGTTGTGTTCCTCGGCTCCTTTCCGCCACCTGCTTCTGTCCATCTAACCTCGTTACCAGCGACCAACAGCTCTTAATCTTTTTGTCAGTCATGAAAAACCTTGTGTTCAACCGTAAAAATACCGGCCTCAAAGCATTTACTCTTATCGAGTTGCTCGTAGTTATCGCGATTATCGCCATCCTGGCCGCGATTCTGTTCCCTGTCTTCGCTCGTGCCCGTGCCAACGCCCGCCGCACCTCTGGCCTGTCCAACCTCAAACAAATCGGGCTTGGCCTGACACAGTACCTTCAGGACTACGACGAGCGTTTCCCCAACACCGTCACCGAGCGTCAGGGCGTGAGCTACTACGGCGCCGCCGATACCCCCGCCGGAACCGCTGACTTCTCCATCCGCGCCAAACTCCAGCCCTATACCAAGAGCGTTCAGCTCTTCAAAGACCCTTCCGCTTCCGATTGGCCCGCCGCCGCTGCCGGAGCATGGTATCCGACCGATTACGGCTTCCACAACAACGAGGGCAACTTCCCGGCTGGCGCTTCCAGCGACCAGATCACCTGGTACAAAGCCAACCCAACCTTCGGCTTCAACTCCAACACCAGCCTCGCTTCCATCTCCAACTCCGCCGAGTTCATCGTTTCTTCTGATGCAGCTCGTCCCAACAACGCAGCGAACCCTTCGCGCGGCGGATTGTATCCCTTCGATGGCGGCAACATCACCACCAGCGCATCCGATGGTCAGTTCCCCTTCGCTGGCGGCGTCCCCTACAGCGCCGGACAGGCTGGCCCTTCCATCCGTCACCTCGGCGGCACCAACTTCCTCTTCTCCGATGGCCACGCCAAATGGCTCAAGTTGGAGCGCACCTGGGTTAGCCCCACCAACAACTTCTGGCGCTACGACCGTCCGTAAGTTATTCGACTTCTTGACTTTCCATCTTCGTTTTTGAATTCTCGTTTGTTTGGGTGCAGGGTAAACCGCTGGAACGCATTGTTCCAGCGGTTTGTCCGTTTTTAGACCTATGGCCTCCTGGGAAGACATTGCGAACGAAATCGCCCCCAACGGACAAGACTCCGGCGCTCTTGCCACCGGAGCTAGGCGTGGCAGAGACAACAAACGCGGTAATTTAGGCAGCGTTTTTGGCGTTGCCCGCTATCTCGAACCCGCGCCCGTCCAACGCACCGACTCCGCCGACGCTGTGTGGGGCGGCGAACAAGCCACCACCGCTGCGGGCAATTACTACTACATCGACCGCGACGTAACCTCCTACGACGACCTCGCCGCCAACCTCTCGTCGCGCCTCAGCAAAGCCCTCGAAAACCCACCCTCACGCTGGCTCGATGGCCTCACCCCATCCGACTTGCTCTTCTGCGACATCGAAACCACCGGGCTGGCTGCTTCCAATCCGTTGTTCCTCATCGGCACCATGCAGTTCATCGGTGACGAACCGCGCTTGCAGCTTTATCTCGCCCGCGATTTCGATGAGGAGAAAGCCGTCCTCGAAGCCTTCTCCAAAGTCGTTGCTGGCAAAACCTTAGTCACCTTCAACGGCAAATCCTTCGACTGGCCTTTCATCGAAGGCCGCGCCCGTCGCCACAAGGTCAACATGCCCCAGCCAGATAGCCACTACGACTTGCTCTTTTCCGCTCGTCGCCGCTATCGCACCGAACTGCCGAACTGCAAGCTGCAAACCCTCGAAATGGGCATTTGTAAGCGCGGGCGTAAAGGCGACATTCCCTCCTCGCAAATCCCCGAACGCTACCACGACTTCGTCGATATGTATCGGGCAGGGCAGGGCGCCTACCTGATGGCTCCTGTCCTCTTCCACTGCGCCCTTGATGTCCTCACTATGGCCGAACTCATCTGCTGCATGGCCGAAAGCGATAGCCCTTGAAAAGCCCATGAACCGTTTCGCCCGTCTCCTCACCGACAATGGCGTTGAGCTACGCCGCGACATGCCGCGCACGTTGCAACTCAACCTCACAGCCAAATGCAACCAGACCTGCGTTCACTGTCATGTCAACGCAGGTCCCGCACGCCGCGAGGAGATGAGCCGCGAAACCCTCGAACGCATCTTAGATTGGCTCGATAGCTCCCCTCTGCCCCTCGAAACCGCCGACCTTACGGGCGGCGCCCCCGAATTGCACCCCCATTTTCGTTGGCTGGTCGAGCAACTCAGGTCGCGCGGCCTCCACGTTATGGATAGGTGCAACCTCTCCATCCTCTTCCAGCCTGGTCAGGAAGGCTTAGGCGAATTTCTCGCCGCCCACGGTGTCGAGATCGTCGCTTCCTTGCCCTGCTATGGCCCCGAAAATGTTAACGCTCAGCGCGGCGACGGCGTCTTCGACCTCTCTATCCGTGCCCTGCGCCACCTCAACGCCCTCGGTTATGGATGCACCCCAAACCTTCCTCTCAACCTTGTTTACAATCCTCTTGGTGCTTCCCTGCCGCCCGCCCAACAAGCCCTTGAAGCCGATTACAAAGAGCGCCTCCACGAAGACTTTGGCGTCCAGTTCAACAACCTGTACTGCCTCGCCAACCTCCCCATCGCCCGCTTCGGCGCCCAATTGCGCCGTGACGGCGAACACGACTCCTACATCGACCTGCTCGAACACTCTTTCAACCACGCCACAATCGGCGGCCTCATGTGCCGCACCACCCTCAACGTCGGTTGGAACGGCGAGCTGTACGACTGCGACTTCAACGCGATGCTCCACCTCCAACGCGCCGACGCACCCCACATCTGGGATGTCCGCGCCGATGGCCTGGCGGGCCAACCCATTTTGGTCGGCACCCATTGCCTCGGTTGCACTGCCGGAGCCGGTTCCAGTTGTGGCGGCGCCCTCTCGTAGAAAGAGGCCACGCCTCACAAAAAATTTGATTTAACTCCCCGACACCGCCCTCATAAATCGCCCCAACTTCTCCTCATCTAACTCCCCATTCGACCGAACCCCACTGCATATATCCAACCCAAACGGCCCCACCTGCTCAATCGCTTCTCGCACATTATCGGGTCGCAATCCCCCGGCCAGATAAATCGGCACGCTACTCTCTTCGCGAATCTTCCGACTCAAGTTCCAGTCATGGCGTCGCCCCGTCCCGCCCAACTCCTTCACCGATAAATTGGGATTCCCCGAATCAAGCAACAGCGCATCGATATGAGGAGCAATCTCTAGTGCCTCATCCACCGACTCCTCGCCGCTCACATGAATCACCTGTACTATCCCAATCCCCGGCAATGCCTCGCGTAGCACTGCGTAAGCCTCCATCGGCACCCAATCCACAATTTGTATCGTATTGGTCCGACAGTGCTGCTGCTGCTTGATTAGCGACTCCGCATCCTGAGCGCTCGATAGCAAAAACGACCCCACCCCCGGCGGTACTACAGCCGCAATCTCAGCAATCAATCCCTCTTCGATAACTCCCGGCCCACTCGGCATCGCCGAAACCAAACCCACTGCCGAAGCCCCATATCGAATTGCCAAACGCGCCTCGTCCACACTGCTGATACAACAAACCTTCACTCGCGGAACACGTGTCGCTTCCATGCTCTAAATATTACAAGCCACTCCTAAAAATCTCTGGCAAAAACACGAAAAGCGCCGACATTTTCAAAATGTCGGCGCCTTCCCCTATTTTTCACAACGAATCCAAATCGTTCCCTTCATGTCTTTGCGCCTTCGCGAGAAATCCCCTCTCAAAATCCCTCTGTGTCCCTTATTCTCCTCTGTGCTCTCTGTGTTTAACCCTCACGAAGAGTTCCCCCCCAACCGAGCGTTACGCCGCTTCAGGCTCTCCGATTTCGCCTTTCGTTTGCGCAGGTACATCAGCACACCAGTCACAAAAAGCCCCAGCGGAATAAAGCCCAGAAAGAAGTACAGGATTTTTACCGGCCAACTGCCCCAGCGCCCGAAGTGAATGCCACTCGCCGAACGCATAATTCGGCGTCCGGTTGGGTCGCTGATTTCGGTGCCGACTTGCAGCAACTTGCCCGTATATGGGTCGATGTAAATGCGCGTATCCGGCAAAATACCTGTCTCCGAGCGCCGATAAGCGTAGAACGCCTGGCTCGGTTTCGTCGGGTACTGCACGAACACGAAATGCGCGTCCGGTGCCGTCTGCACCGCGATGCCCATCAACTTGTCGATGCTCAGCCTTTGCGCGCCCGCTACGGGCACCACTCGCGGAGTTTTGGGGTTACGAGCCACGCCCACCAGCGAAAACACTACCGTTTGCACTGGCTTATAAAACACGATAACCGAGCCTGTCAACGTCACCGCCAGCAGCAGTACAAACGGATACATGCCGAACACGTTGTGCAAATCCGAAATGATGCGTCCCGCCCCGCCACTGCGTTTCACGCTCAGGCGAATCTTCAGTTGCCGAATTGTGCGTGGCCACCACAGCCACAACCCCGATAGCACCAACAGTCCGGCCAGTAATCCGCCGTAGCCGTTGGCGAGTTTGCCGGGGTCGGCGAACAGTAGATTGACATGGACATCGTCCACCCAATCCAACCAGGTTCGCCCCGTTCCATAGCGCTTGATGACCTCGCCCGTATACGGATTGACGCTAGTTACCAGCGTTTTCTTCTTGTCGTCGGTTAGCCGAAACAAATAAGCTCCCCCGTCATGAGCCGGAGGGTGAAGGAAGCCCAGTTGGGCTTCGGGCGCATCGGGGAACTCGCTGCGGAGTTTCCCGATGACCTGCGATAGCGGCATCAACTGCGCCCCCGTTTGCGGCGGAGCGACGTAACCCCGCTCCGGCATAATCTGCTGGCGTTGCAGCTCCTCGCTAAAAACCAGCACGCTACCTGTCACGCCGATAATCGAAAAATAAATTCCAACGATCAGCCCCAGCCACAGATGGACAATCAAAACCCCGCGCCGCAAAGCCGCCGCTGAAAAAAACTTCATCCCCAATTATTCTCGCAACAATTACATCCCCGGCTTATTCAGCAGGAAGTAATAATCGTGGGCACAGCGGCCATCAAAGGTGGCTCCGCCAACTCCAACGTTAGAAGCGTTATAGGTGCAGGCATCCGCCGGAAAGTTAGGATTAATCAAATCACCGATCTGCTGCGTTTGTCCACCGATACCATTTGCTGATGTCGTGTCGGGATATTGAACCTTCATCGCTTTGACGTGTCCATCCAACCACATCACGTTCGAGAACCCCATGTGGCGTCCGTGAACGGTATGGTATTGCCCCGATTTTTTCGCCTGGCCGAGCGGAGTCACCTGGTTGAAGCGGCTGACCTGTGGCGTAGAAGTGCTGACATAGCGCGCCGAGTCTGCGAATCCGATGGTTTCGGCGGGCGCCTGAACGCTGGCCAAAGGAATGCCCATATTCCCGGTGCCCAAAATCAGGAAGTTCATGCCATACGCAAAAGCCTGATTGTTCGTGCCCGTCGTAATCGAGGCTGCATCGGGGCAGTCCAGAATCTGCGTGTTCTTCATGTATGGCTGCAACAACCCATCGGTCATATCGTAAGTGGTCGCGCCTGTCGTTAATGACCCCCACCAATATTTGTAGACAATGGGGGCTGTTGTGGTGGGATAGTACAGTGGCACCGTCCTCTCATCATAATCTTGTGCGTATTGGGTGAGCGCCAATCCGATTTGCTTCAAGTTGCTCTGGCAACTGGCCTGACGCGCTTTGGCGCGGGCTTGCGCAAATACGGGAAACAACATGGCTGCCAGAATCGCAATGATAGCGATAACAACCAGTAACTCGATTAAGGTGAAACCAGACTTCCTGGTTTTCGCAATCTCACAAATTGACATATAAATCCAACCCCTGATATCCGACGTGGGGTGTCGGATATCAGGGTATAGAGCAAATAACATGCTCATGCAAGCCGCACATTCTGTGTGCTTCCTAACGATGTGCTTATCAAAATACAAATCTCTCACAGATGTTAGGCTGAGGGTTTTCCCTTATTCGCTAGGGAAAAGTCATTAACTGACAGAGAAAACTTAAGAGTCGCCCAGATAGCTTTTTCTTCCCATTGTTCTTCCCCACACTAAGGATGTGCTTTGTAAAAAGGCTTTGATTCTGGGTGCGCGCGGTCAACTCGCGGGCGCTCTCCGACGTGCGACGCCCGAAGGCGTCGAAGTGGTCGCGCTTGAGCGCGCTCAACTGGACATCTGCGATGAAGCGTCCATTCGCTCCATTCTCGAACAATACCGCCCCGACGTAGTGTGGAACGGCGCCGCATTCAATGCTGTCGACCGCGCCCAATCGCTCGAAGGCGCGCGCGAGGCCATGCACATCAACGCGCTCGGCCCCACCATGCTGGCTCTCGCCTGTCGCGACTACGATGTCCGCCTCGTGCATTTCTCCACCGACTTCGTTTTCGATGGCCGCAAAACCACCCCTTACCTCGAAGACGACGCCACCAACCCCCTCTCCATCTACGGCGCCTCGAAACTGGCGGGCGAACGCGCGGTTCTGGCCGCTTCGCCGCGTCACCTCGCTATCCGCGTCCAACGTTTGTTCGGTCCCATGGTCGATACCACCACTGGTTCCGGTAGCGCCGCCAAACCCGGTGGCAACTTCCCCTTTCTCATGCTCCGTTTGGGCAGCGAACGCGACTGCGTGCGCGTCGTAGACGACCAAATCGGTACCCCAACCTATAACCCCGATCTGGCTCGTGCCTCATGGCAATTGCTGGAAGGCTCCGAAGGTGGCCTCTTCCACCTCAGTAATGCGGGCGAGGTTTCCTTCGCCGACTACGCCGAAACCATTTTTCGTATCAAGGGCGTCTCTTGTAAAGTCGAACGCATCTCGTCGCAGTTATACGGCGCTCCCGCCGCGCGCCCGCTCTACTCGACCTTCTCCAACCAAAAAGCACACTCCTGCGGCGTTGAACCTCTGCGCTCCTGGGACGCCGCGTTGCGCGAGTTCCTCGACAATTATGCCTGATTCGGCGTTTGGTTCCCCTCCCCCCATTCCCGATGCCCCGTGGCATTTGCGCGGCGAAGCCGTCGCGATGTTGGCCGCCCCCTTCACGCTTCGCCTTCTCGTTCGCTACACCCAGTCTCCCGTCGGCCCCTACGACGAACATGCCCTCGCCACCCTCACAAAGCGAGGCCCACACGTTTTCCAGATGAGTGTCAATCTCGAAACCTCGCGCATCGGTGGCCGCACCATCTGGGGCTTCCCCAAAACGCTCGAATCCCTCGCATGGGTGAGTAACGGCAGCCGCATCACCTTCCGGCGCCAATCGCAGCGATTCCACATCCGCCCCTTCGGCCCCACATTCCCGCTCTCTCTGCCATTTTGGACCGCCCAGCAAAAAGGCGATGAATGGGTGCGCGTCCCCGGCCACATCAAAGCGCGCGCCCGTTTGGCATGGCGCGGCCCCCAACTGGCGCTTGCACTCGAAGCGTTCGACATGGAAATTAAACAACCGCAATGAAAACTCTGGCACTCATCGCCCACGACGGCAAGAAACCCGCGATGCTCGAATGGGCAACTACCCACCGCGCCGCCCTCTCCCAGTACGACATCGTCGCCACTGGCACCACAGGTGGTTTGCTCGAAGCTCAGGTCGGCCTCACCGTCCGCAAAATGCTCTCCGGCCCTCTCGGTGGCGACCTCCAAATCGGCGCCCTCATCGCCACCAACCAAATCGAAGCCGTCTTCTTCTTCCGTGACCCCCTAACTCCCCACCCCCACGAACCCGACATCTCGGCCCTGATGAAAGCCTGCGACATCCACAACGTCCCTTTAGCCACCAACGTAGCCACCGCCAACCTCTTAATCGCTGGCCTACAAACCCAAGACTAAACCCGAATCTCCTCCCCCCCCCCTGTTAGGCCCTTATTTGTACTGTCCCCATATCACCCTAATAATTAATTAAAATTCGAAAAAGATTGATTTTACCCCCTGAATCAATCCGCTTTAAACAGGTAGTTGGTTAATCTCATAGAGGAGTCGCTCCACCCAACGCTGTTCGTCCATGCTTCCACTTTCGCAATATCTGCTGTTCTGTGTCGGTGCCCTCGCTCTCATCATAATGCCCGGCCCCGATTTTTTCTATGTATTGGGGCGCGGCATGTCGCTCGGTCCACGCGCGGGGGGAGCTTCCGCTTTTGGCATCGCATCGGGGTTGGTCTGCCACACCCTGTTGGCTGCTTCGGGCCTTAGCCTGGTGCTGTTCGCTTCTGATACCGCCTTCAACATCGTCAAATGGCTGGGAGCTGCTTATCTCATCTGGATTGGCATTCAAACGCTGCGCGCCAAAAGCTCGCCGTTTGCCCTCGATGCCGAGTCCATCGAACCCGCCTTCTCCACCCGTCAGGTCTGGCGACAGGGCGTTCTCACTAACATCTTCAACCCCAAAGTTGCCCTCACCTTTGCTGCCTACTTGCCCCAGTTCGTCCATGTCAAAGGCTCCGCCGCTTCGCTTCAAATCGCGCTGTTGGGCCTCTCGCTTTGCGTGCTGGCCTTCTCCTGGTTTTGCATTGTTGGCGCCCTTGCAGGAGCCGTAGGAGCCTTCCTGCGCAAGCATCCCCGCACTGGAAAGGTCATTAATATCGCTTCGGGAACACTTTTAACCCTGTTGGGCGTGCGTCTGGCCTTCATTTCGCGCTAACTACTTAAAAGATGACCATCCGGTTTTTGGGAACAGGAACTTCCTATGGTGTGCCCTACGTTGGCTGCGATTGCGCCGTATGCCGTTCAACCGATCCTCGCGACAAGCGTTTGCGCGCTTCGGTGCTAGTCGAAGAATCTTCCGAGCAAGTCGTAACCCGCTTACTGGTTGATACCGGCCCCGACTTTCGTCAACAGATGCTGCGCGCGCAAGTCAACCATCTCACCGCCATTCTGTGGACGCACTCGCACAACGACCACATCATCGGCCTCGACGATGTGCGCCCCCTCAGCGACAAGCAAGGCTACGTCCCTGGCTACAGCGACGCCCGCACTAACGAGCGTCTGCAAGCCGTCTTCGACTATTGCTTCGTGCAAGACCGCGAACATCCCGGCTACCCGCGCATCACGCCGCACATCGTCGCGCCCTTCGAAACCCTGCAATTCGATGCCATCGCCGCTACCCCGTTTCCCATCTCGCACGGGCGCGCGGGCGAAATCTTCGCATGGGAGTTCGCCGGGCCAACGGGCCGCTTCGTCTACGCCAGCGACTGCGCGGGCATTCCCGATGCTTCCCTCGAATGCATGAAAGGCTGCGATGTCTTCGTCGTCGATGCCCTGCGCCACACCGCGCACCCCAACCACTTCAATATCGCACAGGCGCTCGAAGCCATCGAAAAAATCGACCCCCAACGCGCCTTTTTCACCCATATCACGCACGAATTGGGGCACGTCGAAACCGAGGCCACTTTGCCTGAACGAGTCCGCATCGCCTACGATGGCCTCGAACTGACGATCTAACTCATTTTCTTGCCCCTCACGACCATTGCGGGCCAATCACCATGACCATCTCTCTCGAAGGTAAAACCGTCCTCATCATCGGCGGCGCCAAACGCATTGGGCGCGCAATCGCACTCGAATGCGCGCGTAGCGGGGCCAATGTCGCCTTTACTTTCCATACGTCGAGCGATGAGGCCCAGAGTACCCTCGCCGAATTGCGAGAAATCGCCCCGACGGGACGTTTTGCCGCTTACCCTCTCAACGTCACCGATTCCTCGGAGTGGCAGGCTCTCGCCCAACACATCGAAGGCGAATTTGGCTCGCTTTTCGGCCTCGTTTTTTGCGCCGCCATTTTCAATCGCACTCCGCTCGCCACTTTAAGCGAAGCCGATTTCGACCAGCACATCGCCGCCAACCTCAAAGGCCCATTTCTGGGGTGCCAAACTTTCGGCTCCCGTTTGCAGGAGCGCGGTTCAATCGTCCTCTTCTCCGACATCTACGCCACCCGCCCACTTCTCAACTTTATTCCTTATTGCACTTCCAAAGCGGGCGTCGAAATGCTCTGTAAAGGCTTCGCGAAGGGGCTTGCTCCACGCCATATTCGAGTGAACTGTATAGCCCCCGGTGCCATCCTTCCCGGCGAGGACGATGAGGTTTCTGCCGAGGAACTGATCGCCCGCGTTCCGCTTGGCCGATTAGGGGGCAGCGAGGAAGCGGCACGTACAGCGTTATTCTTGTTGGCAGGCTCTAATTTCCTGACAGGGATTACAATTCCATTAGAAGGCGGCCAGCTTTTGCGGTAAAAGCAATAAGGTGCAGATATAACAAGGTTTCTCTGCCATACTTGCCTTATACCGCGCCCTTGGAACGCAATTTGACTTGTCTAAAGTCGCTAATGCCAGTCGCAGCCGCTCGTCGCTCATGGAAAGAATCTTAGTTGTAGAAGACAGCCCCGAAATTGCCGCCCTCATGTCGCTCACCTTACGCATGGAGGGGTATGAAGTGCTGACGGCAACCGATGGCTTGCGCGCTCTAGAAATTGCCTTCACCAGTTCTCCTGCTCTGATCTTGATGGATGTGATGATGCCCGGCCTTACCGGGTTTCAGACCGCAGCCAAACTCAAAGACGAAGATAGAACCAAGCATATTCCCATCATCTTCGTCACCGCGCGCCATGATGTCGATGACCGTGTTCAGGGCCTCGAAATCGCCGTTGACTATATTTCCAAGCCTTTCGCGATCCCCGAATTGGTCGCCCGTGTGCGTGCGGCACTCCGAATGCAAAAGTTGCAGGCCGATCTCAAAGCCTCCAACGACCAGCTTTCCAAACTCGCCATCACCGATGCTCTGACTGGCCTCTATAATCGTCGCGGCTTCGACACGCAAATGGAGGACGAACTCCACCGCGCGCGCCGCTTCCGTCAGCCATTAGGACTCGCGATATTTGACCTGGATCGCTTCAAAACTGTGAACGACACCTACGGTCACCCTCAGGGCGATTTGGTGTTGCAGGTGTTCGCCGAAACCCTGCTCAATTTGTCGCGCCGCGTCGATAAAGTGGCGCGTTTTGGCGGCGAAGAGTTCGCGGTGCTACTCCCCAATACCGACGAAGTCGGCGCCAAAATCTTTGCCGAGAAAGTGCGCGCTGCCGTTGAACATACTCCCGTGGACTGCCCGACATGTGGCCTCGGAAAAACCATCTCCGTTACCGTATCAGGAGGTGTCACCATCCTTCGACCTTCTGATAACACAGGTCACGACGGCAAAGTGATGCCTTCCATCGCTCAGCTCGCCGACAGGCTCTTCGAGATGGCCGATGCCAACCTTTACCGGGCCAAACAAGGTGGGCGCAACTGCATCCAAAGTCAGTCAACTGACGAGGCCGAAATCGCGCTTTCTTTGAACCCTATCACTCCATAATTTCCAGTTCTCTTTTCATCCATGTCGCCTGATTCCACCTCTCTTTCGCAAACTCGCGTTCTGGTTGTCGAAAGCGAATCCGAAACCGCTAACTGTCTGGTCGCCATCCTCGAAGGCTTTGGTTTCGATGTCCAGTTGGCGGCCAATGCCATCTCGGCGCTCTCATCCCTCGATGAATTCGAACCTCACGTCGTGCTACTGGGAACCTATCTTTCCGATATGCCGGGATACGAACTGACGGCGATTCTACGCAGCGCGCCGCAATATTCGGCGCGTTACAGAGGCTTGGGCCTGCTATTCGTAGCTGACCGCCACAAAATCGTGCGCCACCGCTTCTCAGGCGCTCCCGAAGTGCCGCTCGCGCAGTACATTTTCAAGCCACTCGACGGCGACGAAATCAAAGATAAAATCGCGCGTGAACTGGGCCGCCACTACAAGTCCGACTAATCCAGTAACCACAGCGGCAACGGGGGCGATTTGCGGGTGGGGCTGGCATCTAAAAGTGACACGAAGTAGTCCGCCGCCACCTCGCCCGAAATACGCGGCGTCCATTTGCGAATGCGCGCCGCGCTTTCGGGTGTCTTCGGCCCGCGCTCAATCCACTTTTCCAACACCCGCGACAAACCCGCCTCATCTCCGGTGCGAAATACCTCGCCGCGCCATTTCTGTCCTACTAAATCCTTCGAGCCGCAATAATCGGAGCAGATAACGGGCACACCACGCAAAAGCGCCTCGTTGGTCACGACCCCCCAACCATCGAACCGCGACGGTACCACCACAAGGTCGCTCTGTGCTATCGCCGCCATCGCCACATCGTTGGGTTGAAACAGTGTGAACGTCACTTCCTGAGCCAGATTTTCTTGTTTCACAAGCGCTTCGAGTTCGGCCTGCATTTCTCCCCAACCCATCAGGTGCAAACTCCACTTCAAGTCGGGGCGCCGTTTCTTCAATGCTCCCAGAGCGCGCAACAAGATGTCTTGTCCCTTGCGCTTAATTAGCGAACCAAGGCACATCAACTTCACTTCGGGCGAGTCGTGGAATGTGGGGTGCGAAGAGGTTTTGTTGGGGTCTGCTTCGAGCCAGTAGCCATATGGCCACACCTTATGGTTGGGATAACCGCTGCGCCTGTACCAGTGCCGCCCACCATGCTCCCCTGTGTAACCCATGCACAGCACGGCTTCGATATATTTACCGTAGCGCCAGTAGTCGGAAAGGAAGTTCAGGCGGCGCAAAGCGCCCACAACACCGCGATCATCGCGTTGCTCGATGAGAATGATGCGCCGCGTTTGAAACTGCAACGACGCCATAAAAGTGTCGGTGATGTATTGGCCACAACCACGAATGCCGGAAAACACATGAACGCTGTTTTCCGGCTCCTTCGCAAGCAACTCCAGTGCTTTGACCGGGTCGGTGGTCACCAGACTCTGCGCAGGCGACGGGTCTACCTCTGGCCAGCCCTGTTCGCGCCTACCCTCTGGCATATCTTCGGTGGCTACCCAGATCGTTTCGTGCCCTCGCCGCGCGAGAGCGCGGATGTGGGGCATTTGGTGAAACGTCAAGCCGTTCTGCCAAAACACAAACCGCACTTTATTCCCCATTGAGTGGCGGAGAGTATGACGGATGTTTCTTAATATTTCTTGGCTGCGTTGACAGGAAAGGCCGCCTTTCGTTAGAAAAGCGGCCTTCTTTTAGATATTTAACTCGGTTTTAGCCCTTATCTTGAGCCGCACCCGAAGCGCGCCAGCCCGCGATACCGGGCGAAAAGTGCGCGACGTTGGTGTAGCCCAGTTTCTGAGCTGCTGCTGCCGCCTTCTTGTAAGCTCCGCAATGTTCGTTGCCGCAATAAGCCACAACGAGAGCGCTCTTGTCTTTGGGCAAGTAGGTGGCGAATTTGTTTTCAACGGCGTAGTAGTTGATCGCTGTTGGAATGCGGCCTTCTTTATACGACTCGTCGCCATTCACGTCGATAACCGTTACCGATTTCGCGGTGATTGCTTTTTGCAGATCGGCTTGCGAAATTGAGGCAACAGCTTCCGCTTTGTCGCCAGCGATGGCTTGTGGTGCAATGGTCGCTACCGAAGCAGCAACGGCGCCTAATAGCGCGACGCTCAAACCCAAACGAAGCATTGTGTTGTTCATAGCTGAGACCTTCCCAAACAAATAGAGGTTAACCCACAGATGGGGTTTCATCTGTTAGGAATTCTGCGCGAATCTTTGCGCCCATTCGAGGGCATGATAAGTGATGATGAGGTCCGCGCCCGCCCTTTTGAACGAAATCAGCGTCTCGTCAATCAGGCGTTCTTCATCGACCCAGCCCATCTGGCCCGCCGCTTTTATCATCGCGTACTCACTCGAAACGTTGTACACGCAAATGGGGGCATCGAAGCGTTCTCTGGCGTCGCGTACCAAGTCCAAACAGAAGAGTGCGGGTTTGATGATCAGGAAATCGGCGCCTTCTTCGATGTCGAGTTGCATTTCGCGCAATGCCTCGCGGCGATTGGAGATGTCCATCTGGTAGCTGCGACGGTCGCCGAACGCGGGCGCCGAATCGGCAGCTTCGCGGAATGGGCCGTAGAAGGCGCCCGCGAATTTGGCTGCGTAGCTCATGATGGGGATTTCGGCGAAGCCTTCGGCGTCGAGCGCGCGGCGGATGGAAGCGACGCGCCCATCCATCATATCTGAAGGAGCGATAACATCGGCTCCGGCTTGCGCGTAGCACACCGCCGCGCGGCCCAGAAGTTCGAGCGTGGCGTCATTATCGACGCTGAGGCCATGCAAAATGCCGCAATGACCGTGAGAGGTGTATTCGCAAGCGCAGGTGTCGGCAATGACCACCATCGAAGGTAACGCTTCTTTGATGGCTTCGATGGCGCGCGGCACTGGCCCCAATGGGTTGTAGGAGCCGCTGCCGAGTTCGTCTTTCTCGTTCACGATACCGAACAAAATCACGCTGGGAACACCCACTTCCCACAGTCGCTTGGCGGCTTCGACGGTGCGGTCAACGCTGAAGCGGAATTGGCCGGGGAGAGAAGAGATGGGGATTTCGATTCCCTCGCCTTCACACACGAAAAGCGGCATGATGAGGTCGGAGGGTAGCACGTGGTTTTCGCGCACCATCTGGCGCAGGGTGGGGGTGCGCCGTAGGCGGCGCGGTCGAGACGCTGGAAAAGACATGGTTGTTGTGACCGCTGAGCGGGCGAACAGGAGCCGCGAAAAAATGAGGCATAGCAAACACTAATGGGACAGCAAAAGCCATCAAACTGGCGCCTTATGAGAATCCTCGGAATGATGGCGGGCACTTCGTTGGATGGTATCGACGCAGCACTTTGCGAAATAGAGGGCAGCGGGGCCGACTTGAAGGCGCGAGTCGTGGCCTTCGAGTGTTTGCCCTATGAGCCTACGCTTCGGGAGCGCTTGTTGAAGGCTTGCTCGAATGTGGCCGATGTGCGCGAAGTGGCTCGCCTGAATGTTGAGGTCGGCGAGGCATTCGCAGCGACGGCCCTGCACGTGTTCGAGTTGCATGGGCGCGCTGAGATCATCGCTTCGCATGGACAGACGATTGCGCATTTGCCAGATGTCAAGGCGACCTTACAAATTGGCGAGGGGGCGGTATTGGCAGAGCGAACCGGGGCGACGGTGGTGTGCAATTTTCGCCCGCGCGATGTGGCGGCAGGAGGACAGGGGGCGCCGCTGGTCCCTTACGCTGATTGGGTTTTGCTGCGCCATGCCACGAAAAACCGTGTGGTTCTCAACATCGGAGGAATCGCCAATGTGTCGATTTTGCCCGCGAATTGCACGCTAGACGATGTGCGTGCGTGGGACACCGGGCCAGGAAACATGCTGATTGATGCAGCGATGGGGCGCTACTTCGGCTTAAGTTTCGATGCCGATGGGGAATTTGCCAGCGGAGAAGTGCTCGACTCACTGCTGGAAGAGGTGCTACAACACCCCTATTTGCAGCGTCGACCACCAAAAACAGCGGGGCGCGAGGATTTTGGCAGCGAGTTCCTGGAGCAATTCGCCCTGCGTGCTGATGTCCTCGCTAATAGTGACATTTCGCCGGAAGATGTGAATTGGAACGCGCATGATTTGTTGGCGACGCTGACGCGCTTGACAGTTCGCTCTATCGCGGAGTCCATCCATCGCTTTTCGGGCTTTGAGCGCGGCGACTATGAACTCATCGTCGGTGGAGGAGGCACGCACAACAGCACTTTGATGCGGATGCTGGCCGAAGAAGTGGCGCCTTCGGCAGTGCTTCGCCACGAAGACGTGGGCTTATCGAGCGATGCTAAAGAGGCATTGGCCTTTGCCATCTTAGGCAGTGAGACGCTGCGCGGAGTGGCGACGAGCGTTCCCGGCGCAACCGGAGCGCCCGCCGCGCGCGTGCTGGGGCAAATCGTACCAGGCGATAATTTCCGTCAGTTAATGGCTTGATTCTCGTTGCCCGATGAGAGTGCTATAATCGAGTTCACAAGGTAACGTCATGAAAATTCGCTACTGCCCGCATTGCGTTGAGCTGGTGCATTTTGAAGAAAACCGCCCGGTGCAACGCTGCTGGAATTGCCGCAGAATCAGCAACTTTGACTTGGTGATAGCGCCAGAAGTGCGGCTCGCGCTCCAATTGCAAAGTCAGGTTGAGTTAACCTTGCAATCAGCGGCGCGCTTTTTTCCTCGTTTGACAGCTGTTGCGAAGTTCGCTTTTGTCACTGCGATCCCTGTGGTCGCCACGATGTTGTTGGTTAGCAACTCGTTCGATATTCGCGTTGTGAGTGATTTGGCGGCGTCTTTCCAGATGCCCTACGACTTCTATTAATTCGTGTTTTCGGCTTTTTTGACTGAGGTGAGTTGGCCGAGTATCAAGCCTACTTCGATGGCGTCGCCTTCCTGTGGGTTGGAATACACCGACTCGGCGCCGATGCGTGAGGTTTTGGGCGCTTCGGGTTTGGAGTCGAGGGTGAAGGTGAGATCGTAGTATTTTTGGCCGTGGATGTCGATGAGTTGGACACGAATTAACGTGGCGCGCTGAGATTTCATGGCTATTGGTTTAACGCCTTAGCCATAGAAGCCATTCGTGGTTGCCATCGCCGCCTTGAATGGGCGACTCGGTGAGGCCGTGAATTGAGAACCCTGCCTCTTTGGCCGCGCTCTGTACTTTGTCGAGGACTTTGTGCTGAAGGGCTTCGTCGCGCACGATGCCGCCACTGCCCAACTCGCGTGGCGAAAGCTCGAATTGGGGTTTGACCAGTGAGACGAAATGGCCGCCTTCGGGGAGAACTCGCTCGACTGCTGGGAAGAGCAAGGTTTGGGAAATGAAGGAGACATCCATCACGACGATTTCAATGGCAAAGGGCATGTCTTCGGGCTGAAGGTGGCGGGCGTTGAAACTTTCGCGGCACTCGACGCGAGCATCGGTGCGCAATGAGTTGTGCAGTTGGTTGGAGCCAGAATCGACGCAGAACACTTTGGCAGCGCCTCGTTGCAACAGGCAGTCGCAGAAACCGCCCGTTGAAGAGCCGACATCCAGGGCGTTTTTGCCTGTGACATCAAGGGAAAAGTGGGTGAGGGCGTAGTCAAGTTTTTCACCGCCACGCGACACGAATTTCTGGGTTTTGAGTAGCAGCAGTTCGTCGCCCGGTTGCACGTTCTGGGAGGGTTTACGCGCCAGTTGGCCGTTGCAGGAAACGGCGCTTTCTTCGATGAGGCGCTGGGCCTGAGAGCGGGAAATGGCTAAGCCGCGTTCGACGAGGGCGTTGTCGAGCCTCATGGATATTGGAGCCTCCTGAGAGTTGTTTGAATAAGCAAATGGCCGCGAAAAGATGGCATGTTTGGGACTTTAGTTTGCCCGCAGTTGGGGCGTGAAATTTCGCTCTCTGACGATAGGCGCTTTGGCCCTGTGTCTTTCTGCTTCCATGGCTTCCGCAAAAATTGTTACTAAAAACGTGTCGTACCAGTCGGGCGACGTGCAGTGTGAAGGCTTTATGGCCTACGACGATAAGTTCGAGGGCAAGCGCCCCGCCATCCTGATCGCGCATCAGTGGATGGGCCTGACCGACTACGAAAAAACGCGCGCGGTTCAACTGGCCTCTGGTGGCTTCGTGACCTTCGCGCTCGATTTGTATGGCAAAGCCAACCGACCGAAGAACATGGATGAGGCCAAAACGCAGTCGAGCGCGATGAAAGCCGACCGGACTCTGTGGCGAGCACGGGCCAACGACGCGCTGAAGACATTACAGCAGCAGCCCAACGTCGATACGAGCAAAATCGTCGCGATTGGTTACTGTATGGGCGGCGGCACGGCGCTGGAATTAGGGCGTAGTGGGGCCGACGTGAAGGGGATTGTGAGTTTTCATGGTTCGCTTGATACACCGACACCGGAAGATGCGAAGAACATCAAGGGGAAAGTGCTGGTGTTACATGGCGCCAGCGACCCAGCGGCGCCGATGTCAACTGTGCTTGGATTGTCGGATGAGATGACCAAGGCCGGAGTCGATTTCCAGGTCGTGTTGTATGGTGGCGCTGTCCACTCGTTTACGCAGCGTGAAGCGGGGAACGACCCGTCGAAGGGTTCGGCTTACAATGCCGATGCTGACCGTCGCTCATTCGTGGCCTTGCAAGTATTTTTGGATGAACTGTTTGGAGGCTGATTGAATATGGGGCGGAAAAGATTGATTCGAGCCGTTTTCAAATGCTGTGATAGTTGAGTTAGGGGTATCCCGGCGTCGTCATCCTGAGCCTGCGAAGGATCCATACCCCCAATTCAGACATCCTGGTGCGGTACGTACTCTCATTTCATTTGAAAACGGCTCTAGTCAATCTTTTTGATTCACCACGGAGGCACAGAGAAATTTTTTGAGAATTTGTGGGGGCTAAGGATTTTCTATTGTTTTGGGGAGGTTTCCTGAGACGATCTTTACGCACGTACTGCAACAACTTTCGTCAATCAATGTCTGAGTTAGTTGTATCCGCAAATGTTTGATGTCGTGAATCGCCGGGTGGGTGATCGCCTGAGTTTATTTCCTGATTCGCAGCGTATGTTGCTGCAAAACGCCACGGGAATTTATGTTGTTTCAGTCGTGGAACGTCATATTGAGAAAATTTCGTTGGCCCATTTGGTCGACATCGAGTTAGATAACGCCCAAATTACCGGTGTGCATGATGCTTCGGCTGGGCCGAGCAACGACGAAATCACGTTTTCGGGGTTCATTAAAGACAACGCTGAGGTTCAGCACCAGCGTACCTATAGTTGTAAGTTGGATGGCAGCGAACTCAAGGTGCTTGCCACCAAAAACAACTACCCCGCGACGGCGCCCGCTTATGCGCCCCTCACGCGGACGGCGTTTGCCTCCTGGAATCAAGTTCGCGAAGGGAAGTAGTCGAGCAACGGAGTCTCTCGCAGACATGGCGATGAGCGGTGTTATTGGGCTTTTTTGAGCTGGGTTTCCAGGTAGGTTAGCGGTTCATCAGTTCTTATCAGGGTGCCTTCGGGGGAGACGAGTAGGACGCAGGGGATGGCGCCTACGCCCCAATCGGAGAAGGTACGTTTATCTTTGTCCAGGATGATGGGAAAAGGCAGTGGCTGGTTATCCCATGCGGCTTGTTTGACTTTGGCTGTGTGTAGGTCGACTTCATCGAGGGTTTTCAGGCTGGAATCGTGGATGGCGATTGCCTCGAATTTATCTCGTTCTTTGTTGTGGAGTTCATAGAATCGCTTGAGGCGAGGGATGCCGCCAGTGACACAGGGGATGCACCAGTGCGCCCAGAACTCGACGACTAGCCATTTGCCTTTGTAGTTATCTATTGTAGTTGTCGGGGTGATGCCGCGAGTGGCTTGAGCCGTCCAACTAGGGGCGGGTTTGCCAAAGAGCATTCCTAATTTCGAGGCTGGGGCCACCAGTTCGCCCAGATTGAGCGCGGGCGAAGCGGGTGGGATGGCAAAGCGCTGCTGGAAATAGCGGATGTTATTGGAGCGCACCAACAGGCGATAGGCGCCAGCGGGGACGCGGAGCGGTTGTTTGCCGATATTC
Source organism: bacterium (assembly GCA_004172935.1). Taxonomy (GTDB): domain Bacteria; phylum Armatimonadota; class Abditibacteriia; order Abditibacteriales; family Abditibacteriaceae; genus Abditibacterium. The sequence continues at coordinate 90,091 of SDZD01000022.1, forward strand.
AAATCGAGAAGATAAGCTTGTGTTTCGTCGGTGTCGCCTGTACTGTCGTCTTTGGCGACGAAGAGTTCGAGGCCGTTTTCTTCTTTGAAGCCGGGCAACTCTTTGGCGGTGACCGAAAATTCGACGGGCACTAGCGGCTCTAACTTGAAAGTCAACGGCTGTTTGAGCTGCTCATCACCTAGAAGTTGAACGTCGGCAATGTTGTTAGCCGCATCGACAGCAAGCAGACCCGTCCAATCGCGGAATAGCGGCAAGTCGCCGCTAAATTTGCCGGAATCGTCGGTGGTGAAAGTTGCGGAGGCCGGGATGAATTTGCCGTTATTGTAAGACCATTGCGGTGCGATACGCGCGCCTACGACGGGTTTGCCTTGAGCATCGGTTACTGTGCCCTCGATATGAACGCTGCGATTGCGTGGAGCCTGAGCCTTGGCGCCATGAAACAGAGAGGCTGTTAATAACCCCAACACCAGTGCGCGGGGGAAAGTGGAATGGGACATTGAAGCTGTTGAGCTGCGTGTGAATGCGTGAGCAGTAGGGAACTGATGGAGGGCGAACACAAGGTTCGCCCCCACAAAAGTTATGAGTCGCCGAAATAGGGCGAACGGCGTACTAACAGAGGGGAGAATTACGTTTCATAGTTACAGGCGTAAGTTCGGCGAAAATCAATCGGGTTTGTCGAGGAGGTAATAGTAGTTCTGGTAGGTCGAGCCTTTGGGGTAAGCGGAATGGATGAGGTCGCCGACGTTGAATTTACTCCATATCTCGACGCTGGCTGCCGGGAAATCAGCGGTTGTGCGGTAGGTGACGCGGAGTGCTTTGGCGTGGCCATCGGCCCAGGCGATATTGGCGAAGCCCTGGTGGCGTCCATGTACCGTCGGGTAGCCAACTGAGGGCGCCCAGTTGCCCGTCCATGTTTGTAGAGTGCTGGCGTTGAGCGCATAGGCGCTATCGGTGAGGAAGACGGTTTCGGATGGCTTCTCGATGGCGACGGTGTTGGGCGGTGGGTTAGTGCCGGGGAACAGGTAACTCTGATTGTAGCCGTAGCCCTGTGGCTGGCCCGGTGCTGAGATTTCGTAGGGCTGGCGGATGTTGAGGTCGGTTGAACTGGGGCAGGTCGTGACTTGGACGCTTTTGATGTAAGGTTGCAACAGACCAAATTCGGGATACCAAACCGCAGTTGCGCCCGAAGTCCCTTTCTTGCGCTTGCCTCCTACGAAGAGTTGATAATCGTAATTAGCGTCCCCTGCGATGGTGTACTCGCGGGGAGGCACGAGGTTGTCGTAGTCATCGACATACATTTGGAGCGCCATACCCAGCTGCTTCATGTTGCTGAGGCAGGAAGCGCGGCGGGCGCGTTCGCGCGCCTGGGCAAAGACTGGGAACAGGATGGCAGCCAAAATGGCGATGATGGCGATGACTACCAGAAGCTCTATCAGGGTAAATGCTTTTGATTTTTTATTTTCGTAGGTATGCATGATGTGTGGCGATTAGCAGGCGAAATGAAATGTGTGTGCTGTGGGCACATATTGGTGGATCGAGTTAGGTTTCTTGGGCAAGGAGGCCTGTTTTCAATGCAAACAATGCGCTTCCACATCGCTGAATGTTTTACAGGTCATCAAGGTGTTCTTCAGCCAATTTTAAATGCTAAAGCTCTTTGAGGGTGTTTAAGAGAGGTCTAGATGAATTGGACAAAGAGAATTTTTAGGCCGAGAGACGCCAGTGAGAGAGCGTTGGGTAGCTGACAAATGTCTAGCGCAAAGAATATGAAAATGCTGCATCCGCGATTCAAAGACATCGACAGTGTTTCATGATGAACCTAGCTTGCTAAACCGACAATTTCCGCGCGAAGCGCGTCTTCCTTCTTGTAATCCTATATGAAAGGTAGATATTGACTAAGACTCTTTTAAGATTGAAGCAAGTTGGAGCCTTTGTCAAGGGTATTCTTCGCAGAATGACCTCTTTTTTGATTTTATTCAGTGATAAATATGATTTGAAGTGAGAATTTATGAAGACTGGTGATGAGGCGAGAAACTGAACCATATAAATCCTATGGGTTTTGTCGGCTAATGCCGCTTTGATGCTGCTGTGGGGAGGTATCGTGAGTGCGCAGGACGCACCGAGGCATGTCTCTACTGGGAAAGCGTGCCTCGGTGGGGCATGGTGTTCTTACTCTTTGAAACTGCGGATGGCGTCGGCCAGAGCTTCGACGCTGGCGTTTTTGGCCTCTACGTCGGGGGTGAGGCCGTTTTCGCGGGCAGTAGTGGCGGTGATAGGGCCGATTACGGCGACACGAAAGCGGTCGCGGTGCTGCAACACGAACTCGCGTCCCACGGCGTCGAGGAAGCCCAGAACAGTTGACGACGAGGTGAAGGAAACCCAGTTGATTTCGTCGCGGGCCATTTTTTCGCGCACGTCGTCGGCGTTGGAATGGTCGGGCATGGTGCGGTAGACCGGGGCGATGACGACGCGGGCGCTGCCTTCCATGAGGCGAGTTTCGAGGGCTTCGCGACCTTCGAGGGCGCGCACAATGAGGACTCGGTTACCGCCCGCGCCGCGTTCGAGCAAACCTTCAGCGACAGCTTCGGAGATGGACGAGGTGGGGACGTAGTCGGGTTCGATGCCTCGGCGTTGCAGGGCGCGCTTGGTGGCTGGGCCGATGGCGGCAACCTGCGTGGGGCCAAAAGCGCGTGTGTCGAGGCCGAATTCACGCAGACGGCGGAAGAAGCCTTCGACACCGTTGGTCGAGGTGAAGACGACCCACTCGTTGCGCATCAGGCGCGGTAGCTCTTCATCCAGTACCACCGTTTCGGGCAACGGTTCAACGCGGATAGTGGGGCATTGCAGCACGTTGGCGCCGAGCGATTCGAGGCCGGATACCAGCGACGAGGCTTGTTCACGGGCGCGCGTGACCACGACAGTTTGCCCCCATAGTGGGCGGGCATCGAACCAGCGCAACTCTTCGCGCAGGCGCACGACTTCGCCCACGACGATGAGAGCTGGGGTTTTGAGGCCCGCGCGCTTCACTTCGGATTCGATGGTGGCGAGAGTGCCGACGACGGTTTGCTGGTTGGTTGTGGTGCCCCAGCGAATGACGGCGACGGGTTTATCGCGCGATTCGCCGCGCTCCAACAGGCGGCGCACGATGACGGGCAGCGCTTTGATGCCCATCAGGAAGACGATGGTATCGGCGACTGGTAGGGCTTCGGGAGGGGCATCGTCGCCCGCCGTGTGTCCGGTGACAACGGCGAAGCTAGTGGCGACTTCGCGTTGGGTGACGGGAATACCTGCATAAGCTGGGGCTGCGATGGAGCTGGAGACGCCGGGCACGATTTGAAACGGCACTTCATGGGCGGCGCAAAAAAGCGCTTCTTCGCCACCGCGCCCGAAGACGAAGGGGTCGCCACCTTTGAGGCGACAGACGTTGTTGCCATCCTGAGCGAGAGCGACGAGAAGCGAGTTGGTTTCGTCCTGCGTCATCGAGTGTTGCCCCGACCGTTTGCCGACGAAAATCAGTTCCGCATCAGAGCGCGCCAAATCGAGCAGTTCTTGGCCGATGAGGGCATCGTAAACGATGCAGTCGCACTCTTGCAGCAGTTCCAAGCCGCGCCGAGTCAATAGTTTCGGGTCGCCGGGGCCAGCGCCCACCAAATACACCGTGCCGTTCATTAGATTGTTTTAGTTTGAATTAAACACAGAGGGCACAGAGGAAAGTGAGGCCCACAGAGGGATAAAAGGGGGAGTTGCCGTCGTGTTTTTAGTTATTTAAGAGTTCGTTGGCTCCTTTTTCGATGAGAGAGCGGGCGGCGCGTTGGCCGATGAGGCTGGGGGCGCCGGAGCCTTGCACCGAGACGGCGATGCGTTGTTTGCCGTCGGGAGTGAGTACCGTGGCGTGTAGCGAAAGGGTGTCGCCGTAGGCGCGGGCGATGGCGCCGAGGGGGGTCGAGCATCCGGCGTTAAGTTCGGCGACGACGGCGCGTTCGGCTTCGACGGCGCTGCGGGTGGCTTCGTCTTGTAGGGCGAGCAGGATGGAGCGGGTGTCGAGGTCGTTGGTGCGTGATTGGATGGCGAGGGCGCCCTGACCGGGGGCGGGTACGAACCACGATTCGGGGAGGTTGTGGGAGCGGATGCCCTCCACTTCGAGGCGGGTGAGTCCTGCGCGCGCCAACACGATGGCAGCGAAGTTCTCGTCTTGCAATTTGCGAAGGCGGGTGTCGATGTTGCCGCGCACATCCTCGATTTGGAGATCGGGACGCAAATTTAGCAGCATGGCGCGGCGGCGCAGGCTGGAGGTGCCGACTTTGGCGCCGAGAGGCAAAAAGCTGAGTTCGCCTTTGAAGCCTTCATCTTCGGGCAGGGTGGGGTTGAGGATGAGGCAGTCGGCGGGCGATTCGCGCAGCGGGACACACGCGAGCGTCAGGCCATCGGGCATGTCGGGCGGCAGGTCTTTGAGCGAGTGGACGGCGAAATCGATGTCGCTGTTCAGCAAGGCGGCCTCGATTTCGAGGG
>SDZD01000208.1 GCA_004172935.1 bacterium
TGCCCGAAGGCACCCCTCACGCCTTCTCGTTATTCTGGGACAAACTGGCTGGCAACGAAGTGCCACTGGTAACCGTGGAAGAAGCCGCGCGCGAAAGCCGCGTCATGGCCGATCTCTACGCTTCGGCATAGCGAACAATAGAGGTCTTTCATAAGTGTCGGTTTTGTAGAGCGGCGATGAGGTTGAAGCGCAAGGTGAATCTCTTTGTCGCATTTCGGTAGGGGCCACAGAGGATGGCAAATCGCTTGATGTCTCCCAAAATGTTCTCGCATATGATTCGTTGCCTGGCAAGCTGTTTGTTGTGTTGCTTTTGCTCTGGGGTGAGCGGGTTGTTCTTGGTCTTCTTGTACGGTGTCTGGCTGTTGGAATGCCACCGTTTGATGCCCTGGTAGCCCGAATCCGCCAAGATTTTGGTGGAACAATCGAGCCATAACCGCGAGTTTTTGAAGAGGGCAAAGTCGTGTGTAGCTCCGGGAGCAAAGGCCGTGGCCATCACCCGTCCTGTGATACCTTCGATAACGACTTGCGCTTTGAAGGTATGTCGTTTCTTCTTGCCGGAGTAGAAGCGCGCTTGTTTTTTTTGCGTTTGGGGCGTTGCACGGGCACTTCGGTAGCATCGAGCAACACCAAAGCGTTCTTGAGCGAGGGCGAGTGCAACGCCTTCTTGCCGGGTAAAGCGAAGCGTCCCGAGGCCAACAGCGCCGATTCGACTTTGTGCACAATACGCCAAGCGGTACTTTCGCTCACGCCATAGCTAAAGCCAATAGCCGCCAAGGTGCGGTACTCGCGCCAGTACATCAGGCACAACAACACTTGGTCTGCAAGCACCAACTTGGGAGGACGACCAAAATCCCGAGTTTGCTCCCGCACCGCTTCCACCATCGCGCCGTACACCATGCGGCTCACACCAACCAAACGCACAAACTCCCACTCGCGCAGACGAGACACTTCTTCCAAACGCATCCTTATCAGGTTACGACTTATGAAAGACCTCTAATAAAAAACGCCAGAACTTTGTGGTTCTGGCGTTTTTTTGTTGGGTTCAGGGTGGTGGATCGGGGTATCTG
>SDZD01000209.1 GCA_004172935.1 bacterium
AATGCCCCGTCCCAGACTAACACCAGAGCAACGATACATTGCCGAACAGAAAGCAAAAGAAGCCCGACGACAGTATTATGTCACACATCGCGATCAGTACGCCGTTAGTGACTTATCGAAGGCATACATTTACAAGCTGGTATGTGATGAATCAGAACTGGTGTATATTGGCGCTTCTACAATTCAACCCAAATTCAGAGAAGCAGTACATAGACGAGACATAGACAGGCGTACCAGCAAAACATGTAACATAATGGCAGACATTGCACCCGGTGCGGCGTGGCGTCTTGTTGTACTCACTCAATACCCGTGTGATAATAAAACAGCATTGGATGAACTTGAAACGGTGTACATATCACATTTCGGTTCAGGTTGTTTGAACAAGAACAAAAAGTATGACATAGAAGCCATATACCACATTGCAGCCACGATTCCAAATGATTATATGCCTGATGGCTTCGGCTTCACGAAGTGAAAGCGGAATTAGGTTCGACGTTACACATCGTTTCCGCTTTAAATGGAAACAGTCCGAACCTCTTTAAACCCCCCGGTTTTTGGTTAAATTGATTTTCATTTAAACAAAAATTAATATGTTACAGTAGAAGGCACAAAATGGCGTACAAATCTCTGTTTCGTGATTACTTTACGTCATTCATTCTGCACTCTTGGGAGTATGATCAGAACACATTCGATTTGAATGAACTCGGACAGGCATTCATTGAATTCAGAGGAACTGAAGAATATACAGTTCTGTGTATAGAGTTTCCAGAATTTGAAAACAATTACGGTTGGCATCTTGTTATGTGTGATATGCAGAATCCCGATCGACTCACAGAACTATTGAAAGCGTTTCCAAGTATCTATGAAGTTTCTGATGAATGGGGACCAGTGTTTTAAATGGGCAATGTTCCGAATCTCTTTAAACCCCCCGGTTTTTGGTTAAATTGATTTTCATTTAAACAAAAATTAATATGTTACAGTAGAAGAGAGAGAATGTCCAGATTCATAGAATACAATCATAAACGTTACGTACGTGACTCCAA
>SDZD01000118.1 GCA_004172935.1 bacterium
ACCACAACACCAGTCACTCCCATTCCCCTCCCCACCACCAAAGTCAGCGCCCTCGAAGCCGGAGAAGGCGGCGTTTTCCGCCTGTTGGCCACCGACAAAGACAACAACCTGCTGGTCTTCCTCTCCCGCGACGCCAAAGAATGGAAACAGTCGCAAGTGGTTAGTTCATGAATAACCGCCCTTTCGCCTGGCTCAGATCGCGCTGGCAGTGGGAACGAACATCGAGCGCAGATGCGCAACGAACTCTTCGTTAGGCGTGGAGTGTTTCATTTCCACCAGCGGCGCCACGTCGTCAGTGACCACATAACGCAGACGAGGGGTTCCATCGGTGAGAGCGTTGTAAATCCGCTCGGCAGCTACGTTTGCTGGTGTCATGCTCGCCCCCATCATCCCTTCCCAGAGTTGCAGCGTTTGCGCAGTGAACGCCTGATAATCGGCGATACCCATCGCGTCGCTCTCATAATTTTCAAAATACTCCGTCATCCTCGTCCTTACAAGTCCAGGCTCGATCAATTTAACCGTGATGCCCAGGGGCAACAATTCGTAAGCGAGCGTCTCTGAAAACCCCTCGACTGCGTGCTTGGAAGCCACATAAAGAGTCTGCAAGGGGAACGCGACGAGTCCCGCTGCCGACGTCAGGTTCGCGACCACGCCCGCTCGCCGTGCGCGGAAGTGTGGCAGCACCGCTCGCGCCACTTCCATCACACCGAACACATTCACATCGAATATTTCCCGCACCTGCGTTGCCGAAAGTTCCTCGAAGGCGCCAGAGATGTTCATGCCCGCATTGTTGAGCAGGATGTCGATGCCACCGAAATGCTCGATGCCCGCTTCCACCGCTGCCGGAATGCTTGCTGCGTCCTGAACGTCGAGACGAGTCACCAACACGTTGTCCAATTTCGCCAAATCTTCCCCAGCGTGCGGATCACGCATCGTCGCGACCACATTCCAACCGCGCTCAGCGAAGGTGAGAGCGACTGCTTTGCCAATGCCCGAAGAAGCTCCGGTGATGAGAATTGTTTTCATGCGTCAAAGTGTGCGATTCACAGTCACCAAAAGAAAGAAGGCACGAAAAAGTGCTATATGCACCACTTGGTAACTATTGGAGGTAACCGCAGCACCCCTATCCGGCTTACTGATACTTTTGAACCGCCCGTGTCAGCACTGTCTTGCACTTGGCGAGGTTATCGTCCGATTCGCTGCCATAATCCACTGCATCGCGCTGCCACATATTGACCGCGCCACTCCCCCCCATCGCCGTTGAAATGGTAGCCATCGGTTTAAGCGATTTAACATGCCCATCAGCAAACAGATAGTTGCCCAGCGTCGAATGGCCCGCATAAAGCGCATCATCGAAATCGTTGTGCCCCGCATCGAGGGTAATCACGAAATCCCAGGTGTTAGCCGTCATCTCGATAACCATGATGGCCGTCGCCGGAGCGCCAATATCGCTCAGATTAGGCCCATCGTTGATGTACCCCAATGCCGCATGAGAACCATGCGCGTCGCAGTTCGGCCCATAAGAAACCGGATAACTTGTCGCCATCGCATCCTTATTCGGATTGGAAGGACAAGCAAAAATCTGCTTCGATTTCACATAGGGTTGCAAAAGCTCCTTCCACAAAACCCCACCGCTTTGCCCCGAAATCATCCGCTCATCATAATCCTGCGTATATTGCATGATGCCCAGCCCAATTTGCTTCAAGTTCGACTGGCAAGAAGCGCGGCGCGCATTATCGCGGGCGCGGGCAAACGCCGGAAACAAAATCGCCGCCAGAATCGCGATAATAGCAATAACAACCAGCAATTCTATCAAAGTAAAAGCATTTTTCGAAAGAGAGTAGTTTTTCATTTTTCCGAGAGGAGAAGTGCAACTCACATTGCCTTTCATCAAAATTTCATATTATCTATTCCCATGCCAAAGTACCCATTAAACCAAACCTAAATCTCCTCCCAGCCCCATTTCAACCAAGTAGTAAAACCCCCACCCAATTTCCCAAACCGCATCCTCCTCTCCCTCCTCAAAAATCCTCTCTGTGTCTCCGTGCCTCTGTGGTGAAAATCCAAAAACCATCGCCTCCCCACTAAATTAGGTAAGCCCCCGCCAACATCCAGCAAAAAATCGGCGTCTTTGGCGGTTAAAAACCACCCCACAACAACCTCCAACAAAGCCAAAAGCAGAACTAACCACTAATCACTAACGACTAAAAACTCCCCACCATGTCCCTCAACGCCCAAGCCCCTCTCGTCTCCGTGCTGGTGTGGCCCATCGACCCCGAAGCCGCCAAACACACTCCGTGGACGCTCAGCGAAAACTACGCGGGCTGTTTCCAGGCTGGCAGCGATGGCGGCGCCGCCGATGATGCGGGTCTCCCCGGCTTCCAGTCGCTCCAGTTCCCCAACCAGCCCACCTTCGCCAACCTCGAAGGCTCCGTCGATTTTGTGCGCTTTACCGCAGAGGGCCGTGTCGAGCGCGGCACCCCGGCAGCGCTTCAGGCCAACCCCAACAAAGAACTGTGCGGCCTCACCGTGCGCCTGCGCCTCGAATCGCTCACCAACAAAATGAGCGAAGAACCGCGCACAACCAAGGCCCCCACCCTGCCCACCGATAAACCCTTTCTGGAGTGGGGCGCCGAAGCGGGCAACTGGGAAACCGTCATGCCCGCGCGGTCGCCGTTCGCCAGCAGCGTGCAACCGTGCGACATCGTCGTGGGCCGAGCCTACAGAATCAAAACTTCACAGCCCTGGGACGCCAACCGGGGCTTTTTGATGCAGTGGGATCACGACGGCGTCACCTACGAATACAAAAACGCCCCGGCCATTCGCCTCAGTTGGGGCGATACATGGTCGCTTGTTTTTCGCGGATTAAGCAACGACGCCTACCCCACCCTCGAATGCCGCACCAACGGCGAATGGCAGTGCGTCCGAATCCTGCGCGACTGCCCCCCGCTCGACCAGAAGTTTTGGACTTCCCCGCACTCCATTCACGTGCAACGCCTCGCGGGCCGCATGTGCATCAATATAGATGGCATCGAATACGGCCTCGTCGCCCCCTCGCCCGAAGGCCAATCCGCCGATAAGCCCCAACTATCGTGGCCCCGCGCCCCGCTGCGTGTTTCGGTTGTGGGCGCCGTTGTCATGCTGCGCGCCCACCGCCTAACCGGCGATTCGACCGAACGCGCCGAAGATGGAACCGCCCTGCCGCTTCAGGTTTCCTTCGACCGCATGGTGCCCGCCCCCGGCTCGCCGCCCACCGAACAAGGCGAACTCGCCTTTGAAGCCACCGGAAGCGAAGCATCGGGCAACATCCCCGACTCTTCCGAAGGTGAGGAAGAAGCGCCCGATACCCCCAAAGTCAAAACCCGCCTACTGGGCGCCGGACTCGAAAACGTCAAAATCAGCGGCACATGGCAGCAAACCACCGCCATCTACAGCGCCGTGATGCAATGCACCTCGACCACCGCGCCGCTACTCTCCGGCATGGTCGCCGAGTTCGTGCCCAGCCTCGCCTATTCACCTCATGACGCCATCGAAATCCGCCCTGCTGTGTCGTCGCTTTCCATCGACTCCGGCGACCCCGAAAACCTGCCCGACTCCGAGGCCACGCTCACTCTCTCCCACCCCCTGCTCAAACAGTTGGTGAAGGACTGGGACAAAGCGATCTTGCCCTATCGCCCCATCCTCATCCGCGCCAAATACCCCGACGCCCTCGATAGCAACGATTGGATAACCCTCTTTCGCGGCTATCTCACACCCGATAACCGCAGCCGCGAAATCTGGAACGACAAAGACATCCCCCTCACGGCACGCGGGCCACTGGTTCGCCTCAGCAACCCCGCCGCTCTCATCGACGAGCGCTTCGCCCCGCTCGACTTGCAACTGAGCGCCCAGAAATCCCAGTTGTGGGGCGCCGAAGCCGCCAAATATCTGCTCAATATCGAACTCGGCCCACAGTGGACGAACAACTTCAACGAAACGGGCAACCCCTTCCAGTACCTGCCCGAAGGCCACTACCCTCTGCTCGATACCCAGAGCGGCGGCTACTTCGACGCCATTCAAGCCCCACCATCGGGCAACTGGCGCTTCCCGCCTCCCTTCGGCGACGACCTCAAATCGTGGCTCGACTCCATCGCCAAATACGACTACGCCGTCTGGTTCTTCGACGCCACCAAAGGCGCCTTTTTCTATGGCCGCATCGTCGAAATGTTCGTCGAGCGTGGAGCAGTGCCGTGGCACATCCCCGAAACCGCGCCCCCCATCACCACCCACACCACAACCGAATGGCCCCTGCTGTCCCGCCTCCAACAAAGCGGCCTTCTCGAACAAGCCTACAACGACATCCGCGTCTGGGGCGCCGCTGCCAAAGGCGGCGAAGGACTCACTCCTTCCTTCATCATGGGCCGCGCCGGAGACAGCAACCCAAACTCGACCGACCCCATCTCGGTCGTGCAGTCGTGGCGCCGCACCCGCCTCGAAAAACCCGACTTCGTTAAAGAAGGCGTCGTCGATACCGCCTTCGCCAATGCCCTCGCCAACTCCATCTGGCAGGAATACGAAGGTCGCCCCCCTCTTCGTATGGAAGTCGAATTTGAAACCGGACTCCTCGAATACACACGCGCCCCCCGCTGGGGCGAAATTCTGCACCTGCCCACCGGCTTCAACGGCCCCCACGATAACGGCCAACCCGAAAGTTGGCGCATCCTGCGCGTCCAACACTCCTTCGACTTCACCGGCTCCAACAACCGCTTCTCCACCACCCTAACCACAAGAACCCTCTCCGCCACCGGCCAATAACCCGCCGAACTTCGCACAACCTGCCATTGCCAACAAAACTCGTAGGGACATAGCAAGCCACCTAATGTGCGACTCTTTATTCTGAGTGCCATTCAATTTTGTCGAAGTAATGGCCTTTCAGCGTCGTCATCCTGAGCCTGCGAAGGATCTCGGCCTCCTCAAAGTGTTTCCGAGTTGCAGGTATGGATCCTTCGCAGGCTCAGAGGGTGTATCAAAAGTATTTCTTGAGTCTGTTGAGCATGAGGCCAATGAATGCGATAGTAATCCACGCCTCGCTGGATTTGGGATTGAACTCGTAGTCGCG
>SDZD01000210.1 GCA_004172935.1 bacterium
CGCCACCCTCGGTTGAAGCCTGTGTTTTACACAAACTTTGATACCGGAGGTTACATGTTATCTATTTGTCGTTCGGCGACTCTCGCCATTGCTTTTATTTTTGGTTCATCCGCTTTCGCAGCAACCACACTTTATTTGAAAGCCGCGCCGGCGAGTGCGGGGCAGTCTCTCGGTGAGCTTCGGGCCACGACATTATCTATCCAAGCTACATCTAACGAGTTCCAAAACCCTACCGCGGAAGCCAACCCATCCTTCGAAGCCTTCAACGGCGCGTACAAAATCCAGAGCATCGTAGTCGCGCTCCCAGCGCCAGTGGTGCGAGTTGACGACGAGTGGGTCGCACTTGCCCCGGCGCAAGTGGGAGACCGCGTGCAGATCCTGGCAGGGCCGAAGGCGGCGCGCATTGAGATCATCCGCGAGAAGGATCACGAGATTCTTTTCACGAAGTCGATGCGGGAGTATTTCGAAGATCTGGGCGAGGGGCGCGCCGCGGGTGCTGGTTTCAGCGAGAAAGAGGGCGGTGTTTACTGGTCGGAGGGAAGTAATGGCGGAGGCTTTAGCAAAACGTCGGCTCACTTAACTCGGCTTGCCGATGGGCGGATCTTGATGAAGATCGATGACTCATCGTCTTATGCCCACGACCGAGAGTGCGAAATCTACCTGGTGAGAAGTGCGCCGTAACAAGAGCAAAAAAAAAGCGTAGCGCCGACGAAGCGCTACGCATTCAAACAAGACTCACTCCCCGAATTACTCCGAGAAGAAGTGGAACTGACGTGGAGACTCATCTTTCGCGCCTGGATCTAAGTTGAAAAACGCGATGACTTCCGTCTTGGCGTTCTCGCGAACGTTGAACACGACGAGATCCGAGCTGTTGATGATGTGGTGAAGGCCGCGACCGGCGCCACCTTTACCGTTTGTTTGGATGCTCTCGCCTTTGGATTTGGCGTTGCGCTCGAGGTAATCGAGAAGCGTTTGCATTCTGAAAGCGCCGAACGGGTCGGAAACGGAAATCGCCGCAAGCATGCCGTCGCAAGCGAAGCG
>SDZD01000119.1 GCA_004172935.1 bacterium
GTGGCAGCAGCTTCGACGGCGCCGATGTCGCGAAGCCCCCACGCCGGGTTACGCGAACGCAGGCTTTCGTCGAAGGCCATATTGCTGTCCGAGGTCGTCACATCGGGCTCGATATAGGGACCGTAGAGGATAAGCGGCGCGCCGGATGTCAGCAGCTTCGCAGCCCCGGCAAACAAGCCAAGCGTCGCCTCCCACGGGCTTATATGCACCAGATGAGGTAGTCTTTGCGGATTTTCGAAGAAATCCAAGGCAGTTGCTCTGCTTTTGTGGTCCGGCCGAGATAGAACCCAGCGCCTACCCACCCTGTCCTGACATCCAGATTGGTCGGTTCGACGTGATCACGCCTTGGTAAAGTCCGTTCAAAAATCGCGCCCACTGTCCGCCCAGTTCGCAATTTCCGCGTCCAACCGACCGAAAGGTTACTCTAATGGCCGATAAGGGGTGGGGTCCGGACGGGCAGCTTTTGTACCTCAAATACCGCAAAGCTGCCTCTGGGATGCTCGCGACCGATGTGACTATCTTATTGACCGTGATGTAGGAGCACTCACTCCAGGGGCAGGGATAGAGACGAACGTCACAGTTCCGCGTTCTCCCAATATTCTACTTGTTACGGCATTCGAACGGTGACAAAAAAAACGCGAGTTGAGCGGAGGGGGTTGCTATGAAGTGTGTTTATGCAGGCAAAGAATATTCAGAAGGTAGCCTAATTTGTGTCAATGGCCGCGAATTGAAATGTCGGGGTGATGCTTGGGAGGATACGGGACTCGAGTGTGGACAGCAGAATGGTCGTGCAGACGAATTTCCCGAGATCACTGATGAAGAGCGCGTTAATTTTGAAACTAAGATGGCGGATATCAAGCATTTACGCGGGTGGAACAAGGTGTTTGCCGACCACTGGTCAGTAAGAGAGGATTTGAACTTCTTTTATTTTAAGGCAGCACCGACCATGTCTCATGTTTGTGCTGGATCTCTCATTCAGTCATATAAAGTTCCGAAGGAAGATGTGCGGTTTGGTTCCGCGACTATGTGCCCACCGGGTGGAACTTTTTATCGAGAAACCGACTATTTTTGGCCATAGGTGGAGATAGGCGTACAGTTATCATGCTGATGGCTTGGCGATCGTCTGGTCAACCTCGCAGGCGGAAAGGATGATTTTCGACCCACCGCAGGCGACGCGAAACTTTATGAGGTTGCAAGGTTGATTGCCCAATCAAACAATCGAAGAGACAGTCTCCACTCTTTCAACCGAAAACAGAATTAAATCGTTTTGTTAAGAGCCGTCGGGCGCGTCATTACTGAGACGACGCAGCACCAATCTGTCGACCTCGGCCGACACAATCGTATAGCGCCCTCCAGAAAAGCGCAACTCTTTGTCTGTTAAAGTGCCTTTTTCCGGATTGCTCGGCCTGTCATCAGGACCAGAAATTGATATGCTGACATCCCACCCTGACATATCGATAATTTCGCGGCCACGAGACGGTGGGAGAGGAGTACCCTCGGGCCGGAATACGAGATTTCCGGAAGTGTCTTCTTCATGAGAATGAAGCCATCGCTTCTTTAGGAACTGTATCTGCTTTAGCAACCGCCGTCGTCCGGCATAATCTGATCAAAAACTTCGGATCTTGCACCTTCCAGCACTGCATTCATCCTTAAAACTTGGCCACTGGTAAACATATACATCTCGGCGTCGCGGACATAGTCCATATAATTCATGAACATGTCTCCGTTGGGCCCGTTGCTACAGGAAATGTGGGGAAATGAAGGGGCCCTGAAGTTAGGCAGCTGCTGGTTAGGGGTATCAGCAACGAAGTCGGATCCGGAGCAATTGTTGGCATCACCCCAGATGTGCCGCAGACCTAGCCAATGTCCGACCTCGTGCGTCGAGGTTCGGCCTAAGTCGTAGGGCGACGCAGCGGTACCATTGGATCCGAATGCCGAGTGCAGTAGCACCACTCCATCTGTCGCACTTGGGCCTTCAGGAAACTGCGCATATCCCAATAGGCCTCGGCCAAGTGGGCATACCCAGATGTTGAGGTATCGGTCGCTAGGCCAAGCATCTCGCCCGCCTCTGCTCGTAAATTTGACCGCATCATCGCTTTCAAATTCCGGAACACTAGTTTCAGTGCGCGTTATGCCTACGGTGGGCGCCCCGTAAGGATCAATGTCAGCGAGTATAAACCGAATCCCAGAATCGATTACTAAAGGTCGCCAAACTTCCGGCGTCTTTTCGACGTCAAAATTTGTGGAGCCGAAATCGTCGTTCAAGACTACGATCTGGCTGTATATTTGCTCAACAGGAATATTTTCTGCTTCATCATGGTATACGACGTGTACGACGCACCGAATTTGCCGGATATATTCTTGCCCCTCGGTTCTGGAGCCAACCAGCCGTTGCATCGCGTCCTCTAATTCGGCCTCCCTCATGCGGAAGCGCGGATCCTCCTCCAGCAGGCGCTCAAAGACCTGCATCGTCCCGCAGGTTCTGTATGGATGGCCATCTTCATCTAGGCGCATTTTGGCCTCCTTTCTGGCGTGCCTGCTCG
The DNA here is from genome assembly GCA_004172935.1 of bacterium. Lineage (GTDB taxonomy): Bacteria > Armatimonadota > Abditibacteriia > Abditibacteriales > Abditibacteriaceae > Abditibacterium. Next base: position 2,544 of record SDZD01000119.1, read on the forward strand.
GCAAAGCAAGTCATATCGAAACAGCACATGCGCAAAATAAGCATTGTTGGATGCTCTATTAAGCAACGCTTCGGCCTAGATCCGATGGGTCTGGATGACAGGAACACGCCTCATCGCTGGATGAACTCAAATGGCTTCGCTCCCGCAGCCGCACCGGGTTTAAACTGTGCTGATGGAGTGAGATGCCATTTAAGATTACCGCCGCAAAACCCGGATTCCACAGTAGCGGTGAAAGGATAAACGTCGGCTTTTCCGTGGTAACGAACCTTCACCAAACCGATATATGCTCTACAACAGCCTTCATACGACGAAACTATTGTATAAGAGGATCCACCGCCTGGCAGGTTGACGGCCGATCCTTTGTTATCATTATGACCGTCGTCGTCCATAAATTTGCATGCAACTTCGATTATGACGGCTCCCCAGTCGGTAGGAACGTCGTTTATTATAGTACACGAAGGAACGTGGCCTGCAAGAAGATCAGTTAACGGCCTACCGTCTGATTCGTCATTTGCATCACTCATGATTCTTCTCCTCTAAATAACGACTTACCATTATTCTAGAAATCGATGTCTTCAGAGTATACTTCAATTAAAAAAAGAAAAGGAATAATTGCAATTTGGTGAATCTCGATGCGAATCGAGGCGGTTACCTAAATTAATATCGCAATCGGCAAGGCTTGTCCGCGCTGCCACGCGCAACCAAATCTTCGCTGCGATTGCTATCGCCCCCCTATCCCCGTCGCCCAGCGGACTTGGTCCTTGGCGCGGCACCTTGTCTGAACAGCAAAGTAACGAGCTCGGTAAGCCGAAAAAGGTGCTAGATTATGAAATGCTGGGTGATCCTCCCTGACGCTCATTAGCATCAGCTTACCGCAACACATTTTTCCGATCGTCTTGGTCCGGGCAAGCTCATCGGTGGACGCAATTCACGTTCGGCATCCGCTCCGCCCAAAACCACCTAATCAACTGTGGCCTGGACGAAGCGGAAAAGAGTCAAACTGCGGGTTTCGCCCAGTCGATCCCGGTCGCGGCGGCACCGGCATCCACAGCGACGAGCAAGCTTTCCTGACTGAGATGCGAGTAGCGCTGGCTTGTCGTCACGCGTGCGTGACCGAGGACTTGCCCGACGACATACAACGACTGTCCGCTCGACACCATGTTGCTCGCGGCGGTGTGCCGGAGATCATGAACCCGAACGTCGGGTAAACCGGCTTCGATCCGCGCCTTGTTCCACACATAGAAGATGTCCTTGTAAGGCTTCTTCGTTTGCGGATTTGGCACTACGAAAGCACAGTCGTCCCAGCGAGGAACTTGCGCGAGAACGTCCAGCGCCGACTGCGACAAGGGCACATGCCGCGCCCTGCCGGACTTGCTGGTGGGAATGCGCCAACGCCGCTGAGCAAGGTCGAAATGCTCCCACCGCGCGTCGAGCAATTCTCTTTTGCGCGCGCCCGTCAGCAGCAGCAACGGAATGATAAAGCGAAGCTGCCGATTGGGGCTCGCTTCGATCGCCGCCTTCACCCGTTCCGTTTCCGTCGCCGTTAGATATCGCTCGCGCGCATTGTCGATCCTGAAGTGAGGAATGGTACTCAAGGGATTCACGTCGGCACCTGCCACCTTCCATTGCCGCGCTAGCTTGAACATATAGCCCAGAACGACGTGCAGAAAGTTGACCGACGCGGGGGACAGGCCCTCGTTGACCTTCGACTTCAACCAACTCGCGATGGCTTCGGGCTCCAGTTCATCGAGGCGCATCTTGCCGAACCGAGGAAGGATGTGCAGGCGCAGCGCGCGCGCATCATTGTCGTGGCTGCGCTTGTAGGTGCGGACGTAATCTAGATAGCGGACTGACAGTTCGGTGACGGTCGGAACCTGTCGCTTGACCTGCTTATCCTCCAGCGGGTTTTCGCCGACGACGACGCGGGAACGCAGCTTCAAGGCTTCGCGCTTCGCCTTTTCGTAACTGATGTCGGGATATGGGCCGATGCGAATTTGACGCAGGCGCCCGTATTTATCCTTGTATCGGAGGTGGAACGATTTCCCACCGTTCGAACGAACTTCGAGAATGAAGCCGGACAGCTTGTCGGAATAGAAGTCCACTTTCCGCTTGTCCGGCGGGCAGGTGGCGGTGAGGACGAACGTGGCGTCCATTGTAACAACAGGCATGAAAATTTCCTTTTTGGATGATCGATAGATTGAGGTCGCCAGACGACGCAGGGTGTTGATGAGGGCATGGGTGCCCAGACGGCCGGATCGGCGCTGTGGCCTTTGGAAAAACGGCCGTGCGGGCTTGCCGAAACGCAACTTCGACAGCAGCTGGATATCGTGAAGCTAAACTCGCAGATCGGCCGATCGCAGGTGACGCGCGCGGGCTAAGTCTAAGAAAGAGTCTGCAATTCGATCGTCGTTAGCCATTGCTGACGATGAGCGAAGGAGTGGGGGTAGAGGGGGCAGATTCAGCGAACTCCCCAGCACCAGCCGCCGGTGACGGCCCAGTGCTCAGCTTTGTGCAGGTTTGTCGG
>SDZD01000211.1 GCA_004172935.1 bacterium
TAAAAAGTGTATCCAAACCGCAACCCGACCGTTGGTGTAAAGCCATTGTCCTTCAAAATCTTCTCAAGATCAGATTCGGATTCTCGCAGCTGGGCTTTGCCTTGGGTGGAGTTGTCGTACTGTGGGGCTTCGGTTGAGAGTTTGATGTCGCTGGTGATGACTTTTGCGACTCCGAGGTCGAAGGCGAAGGTGAGGTTTTTTATGATTGTGAAGCTGTAGCCGGCGTAGATTTCGGCGAGGCCCAGGTCGGATTTCATGTTTACGTTGGGGTCTTTGCCTTGGGCGAGGAGAAGGCTTTTGAGCAGGGTGTAGAGGACGCCCGTCGGTTGCTCGAGGATGTCGTCGATGGGAGCGGTGCCGGAGGCGGTGAGGTGTGAGTAAGCGGTGCCGAGTTGGAAGCCGTTGTCGCCTTTGCGGAAGCGGTATTCGAGGTAGCCGCGGATGAGGTTGTTGTGTTGGAAGGCGGCCTCGATCACGCTTTTGTAAGAGGGTTCGTTCGCGAGAGAGGCGGCGGCTTCCGCGATGGCTTTTGAATAGGCTTTGGGTGTGAAGCCGTAACTGACGCCGAGAGCGAGTTTGTTTCGGTAGGAAGCTTCGGCGCCGATGCCTAAGAGAAGCGGGAAGACCGTGATGACTTTCGGTGCGAAGTAGAACTTTCGGTTGGTGTGACTGTCAGTCACGCCAGGTGGTAGATCGGTGTTTGTGCCTTCGGGTGCCGGCTGGTTTTTTTCTTCGGGCTGTTCGAGTCTCAGTGGCTTGCTTGGCAAGCGAGCGGCGTCGAAGGGCTCGGCTTGTTGGGCAAGAGCTTGCGCCCCGATGAGGCTAGAGAGAAGTGTAGGAATCAGAATTGAGAGGAGCAGCGGCGTCTTCACCATAGTGTCGATAGCGTGCGCTGCTCGTGAGCCGTTGGCAAACGTGAGTTTGCTGGGGGAGGCGTGCGGTTAGTTTTTAACGGTGACTTTTAAATCGGCGAATTCGCATGCGCGGATGGAGCCGTTGGCACTGAAGCCAAGTTGGAATGTTTGATTAAGGA